>NZ_CP099402.1:0-600000 GCF_024721175.1 Rhizobium sp. Pop5
ATGAACGCTAATTCGAACGCCTTGAAGGCCGCGCCGCTGCATTTCGAGGATCAGATTCTTGAGCAGGGCGATGTGATTTCGAAGAAGCTGCATCTCTTGAGCGTGCAGCGCTTTCCACCGAACGCGAAGAAGACGCTGCGCAACTTTTCCCTCGCCGAGGTCGCCAATTATGTCGGGGCGTCGCAGAGCACGCTGAAGAAGCTGCATCTCGAAGGCAAGGGCCCCTGCCCGCAGACTTCGCCTTCCGGCCGGCGTTCCTACAGCGCCGAGCAGATGCTGGAGCTGAGGCGCTATCTCGATGCGCATGGCCGCTCCGAGAGCCGCATGTATGTTCCCCACCGCCGCGGCCACGAAAAGCTGCAGGTGATCGCCGTCGTCAACTTCAAGGGCGGCTCGGGCAAGACGACGACGGCAGCCCATCTTGCCCAGCACCTGGCGCTGACCGGCCACCGCGTGCTGGCCGTCGATCTCGATCCGCAGGCCTCGCTCTCCTCCCTGCACGGCTTCCAGCCGGAATTCGACCAGGCCTCGTCGCTCTATGAAGGGATCCGCTACGACGGCGAGAAGAAGCCGCTCTCTCAGATCATCCACAAGACCAACTTTCCCGGCCTCGATATCGTGCCGGCCAATCTCGACCTGCAGGAATACGAGTACGACACGCCGCTCGCCATGGCCGACAAATCGACCAATGACGGCAAGACCTTCTTCACCCGCATCTCGCGCGCGCTCGCCGAGGTCGACGCCCGCTACGACGTCGTCGTCATCGATTGCCCGCCGCAGCTTGGCTATCTCACGCTGACGGCGCTGACGGCGGCGACCAGCGTCTTGATCACCATTCATCCGCAGATGCTCGACGTCATGTCGATGGGCCAGTTCCTGCTGATGCTCGGCGGTATCCTGAAGCCGATCCGCGCCGCCGGCGCAGAAGTGAACCTTTCATGGTACCGCTATCTCATCACCCGCTACGAACCAACAGACGTGCCGCAGGCCCAGATGGTCGGCTTCATGTCGACCATGTTCCATGAGTTCATGCTGAAGAACCAGATGGTCAAATCGACGGCGATCTCGGATGCCGGCATCACCAAGCAGACACTTTACGAGGTCGAGCGCGCTTCGCTGAACCGGGGAACCTATGATCGGGCGCTGGAGGCGATGGACGCTGTCAACGCGGAGATCGCCGGCCTTATTCACCAGGCATGGGGACGATGAATTTGTCGGCTGACAAATTTGCCGTTTCCTTGAACCGAATCAATGGACTGACTGCAATCGGAGGAAACGATGGCACGAAAGAATCTGCTTGAAGGGCTGGCCGATATGCCTGATGAAAACGCAGGCACTGCGAATTATCCGATGCGCGGGGCAGGCCGCTCGCTCGTCCGCTCGCTGGATGAGCTCGCCAAACAGGCCGAGAAATTCCTGGAGGGCGAGGCGGTCGTCGATCTCGACCCCGATCTCGTCGAAGCCTCCTTCGTCAAGGACCGCCTGTCGGAGGATGACGAGGATTTCCGGGCGCTGGTGGAAGCGATCCGCGCCCGCGGCCAGGACACGCCGATCCTGGTACGTCCCCACGGCAGAATCGACGGGCGCTATCAGGTCGTCTTCGGCCACCGGCGCCTGCGCGCCGCCCGCGAGCTCGGCCGCAATGTCAGGGCCGTCGTCAAGACGATGGATGATCGCACCCATGTCATCGCCCAGGGCCAGGAGAATTCGGCGCGCGCCGACCTCACCTTCATCGAGCGGGCGCTCTTCGCCCGGCGGCTGGAAGAGCTCGGCTACGACAGGGAGGTCATCTCGGTAGCGCTCGCCGCCAATGCGGCTTCTGTCTCGAAGATGATGTCGGTCATGGAGCGCATCTCGCAAGAGGTCGTCCAGGCGATCGGCGCGGCGCCCGGTGTCGGTCGCGAGCGCTGGGTGGAACTGTCGCTACTCGCCGGCAAATCGGCCAACGCGGCAAGCGTCGCCAAGGTCCTGCAAGACGACAACTTTCATCAGCTACCTTCCGACAAACGTTTCGAAGCGCTCTATGCGGCGCTCAACAAAAGCGCGCGGCCGGTCAAGAAAACGGTCGTGGCAAGGAAGGTCAAATGGCAACCGCTTGATAAGGCGGTCCAGGCGGAAATGAAGAATGACGGCAAGGCGTTCTCGCTCTCGATGAAGGCGAGGAATGCCGGCCGCTTCGGAGAATTTCTCTCCAGCAGGCTGGATGCGCTCTATGAGCAATTCCTCGCCGAGGAGGGCAGACGAGGAGACTGAAACCGCAAAAGAAAAAGGCCCCCAAACGAACGAGTCGTGGAAGCCCTTCTCACATCCTTAAGCAAGACAGAGAATCGCATTTTCACGAATCCCAGTCAAGAGTCCTGAAGCGCGCTGGCGTCTTCTCAGACGCATAAATGACGCTGCAGCACCCTCAACCCTCGCATCGTTTCGGTGAGCGGATTTCTTTTGCCTGAATAGAGGTGAAGGAAATGGAGAGTGAATATGTGACGACGCCCTTCGGGCGGCGGCCGATGACGCTTGCCCTGCTGCTGAAACAGCGGCGTGGCGAAGCGATCGCGGCCGGGACGACGCGCAACAAATGGAAATTGTTCCGATCGGTCTGCGAGGCCCGGGCAGGGCTCGACGTCACCGACCGGGCGCTGACGGTGCTCGATGCGCTGCTGACATTTTATCCCGAGGACGAACTCTCAAGCGAAAAGCCGCTGGTCGTCTTTCCCTCGAACGCGCAGCTTTCGCTCAGAGCCCGCGGCATGGCGGCCGCGACGCTGCGCCGGCATCTCGCCGTGCTCGTCGAGGCCGGTCTCATCTCCCGCAAGGACAGCCCGAACGGCAAGCGTTATGCCCGCCGCGGCCGGGAAGGCGGCATCGACGAGGCCTATGGCTTCAGCCTCGCCCCGCTTCTCGCCCGCGCAGGCGAGATCGAGACGATGGCAGCGCGGATCACCGCCGACCGGCAGATGCTGCGCGCCATGAAGGAGCGACTGACCATCTGCCGGCGCGACATCGCCAAGCTCCTTGCCGCCGCCGTCGAGGAAGGGATTCCCGGCGACTGGGAGCGCGTGTCCTCGATGTTCCAGACGATCCTGCAGCGCATTCCGAGAGCCGCGACGATCGAAAACCTCACGCCCATCCTCGAAGAGTTCGAGGCAATCCGCGGAGATATCGTCAACCTGTTGGAACTGCATGAGAAAATGCAGATGGCGAGCACCAGTGAATCCCAGATTGAGCGCCACATACAGAATTCTCACACCGAATCCGCATCTGAATCTGAACCGGGCTTGGAAACGGGGCAGGGGGCGAAGGCGGCAGGGCAGGCTGACCGGGATCAGCAACCGGGAACGAAGCCGCACAATGACCGGCTGAAAGCGCAAACAAAAGGCGGGGAAGGATCGCGCTTCGACGCCCGGCCGAGGGCAGGCGAATTGAAATCCCTCCCGCTCGCCACGGTTCTCCAGGCCTGCCCGGACATCGCCGACTACGGCCCGGCCGGCAGGATCGGCACCTGGCGGGACCTGATGACGGCGGCCATCGTCGTACGCTCGATGCTCGCCGTCAGCCCATCGGCCTATGAGGTGGCGGCAAACGTGATGGGGCCGGAAACCGCCGCCACCGTCATGGCCTGCATCCTGCAAAGGGGAGGGTGCATCAACTCGGCCGGCGGCTATCTCAGGGACCTGACGCGGCGCGCCGAACGGGGTGAATTTGCGCTCGGCCCGATGCTGATGGCGCTGTTGCGGGCGAACTCGCCGGGGAGCGTCGTTGCGAGCAGGTCAGCGTCGGGCAAGCGCCTGGAGGGCCTGCTCGGCGAACCGGGGTGAGGTGAGTGCAAGTCTTCCGATCAGTTCACTAGTGGTCAGTGTCGGTCGCCGATAGGCCGCTGCCTGCATGGTCAGCACCCTCAGTACCTTCGCCGTATTTTTCGCGAGGATCTCGGTGAGAAATTCGTCAGGGGTCAAGGCGACGATACCGTCGGGAAGATTGCCGAAATCGCGGATATTTGACGTCACGATCACTGCAGCTTCAGCCGCGACCGCCGCCGCAACGACATGCCGATCCTTCGGATCATTTCGCATGGCAGGCTCGATCTCTTCCCAGCCTTCCGCGTTCGCTTCGGGAAATGCCTCATCCATGGCCATTCGCAGCGCCTCTGCCCTGGATGGTTCCATGCCGTAATCGCTGATCAGGTTGCGTGTCATTTCTTCGAGAATGCGAGGCGACCAGTGAGCCCGGAAACAACCTTCCGACGCAACGCGTAGCAGCGTGTCACGCAGCAGCATCGGAAACAGCACGTTGGCATCAAGTACGGCGACCAGCATATTCACCCATGCGAGCTTTCCAATTGCTCTGTATTGGTTGGTTGTGTTTATAGCGTTTGCGTGCCATATTGCCGGCATGGCCACATCCCATCGCACATCGTCCGAAAATCCCGCCAAAAGCTTGAATGCCGTTCCGGCACCCGAAAGATCGGCCGCCGCGCGCATAGCATCGCTTCTGCGGGCGAGTTCGTACAAGCAGCAGGGGAGCGTCCAGGTCATCGACGCTGATGGGGAGCGTCTGGAAGTGCCGCATGTATTGGCCGAGATCATCTATCAGGCGGCCAAGCTTCTCGCGGAAGGGCGCCCGGTGACGGTGCTTCCCGACGAAGAGATGCTGTCGACCCAGGCTGCGGCGGATATCCTCAATGTTTCCCGGCAGTATCTGGTCCGATTGGTCGACGCGGGTGAGCTTCCGGCGGAAATGGTCGGCAGTCATCGCCGCCTGAGAGCAACGGATGTTGCGGCATTCAAGGCGGATCGAGACGCCAAACGCAACGCGGCGCTGGATCGGCTGACCTCGCTGAGCGAGGATGTCGACGGCTATGCGCTTGGAAACAAGCCTCGCTGACAGCTCCTGAACGTCACGTCTCTCTGCTACGCCGAGCCGCTCACGCGGCGTCGCGATAACCCCGCGCGACGGCCTCCGCCCCGCCCAGTTCGAACTGGGTGACCAGTTCGCGCAGCCGCTCGGCTTCGCTGGCGAGTGTCACGCTGGCGGCGGTGGTTTCCTCCACCATGGCGGCGTTCTGCTGGGTCACCTGGTCGAGCTGGCCCATGGCCGAATTGACTTCCGAGAGGCTGGTCGCCTGGTCGCGCGCCGAGGCGGCGAGCGCTTCCATACGCTGGTTGATATCGACGATGAAACGGCCGATGTCGCTAAGCGCCGCGCCGGTGTGGTTGACCAGCTCGACGCCGCTCGCGACCTTGGCGGAGGCCCGCCCGATCAGCTCCTTGATCTCCCGGGCGGCCTGGGCCGAGCGCTGGGCAAGCTCGCGCACTTCCATGGCGACGACGGCAAAGCCCTTGCCGGCCTCGCCGGCGCGCGCGGCTTCGACGCCGGCGTTGAGCGCCAGCAGGTTGGTCTGGAAGGCGATCTGGTCGATGACGCCGATGATATTGTTGATCTGCTTCGAGGATTCTTCGATCTGGCTCATGGCGTCAACCGTCTGGGCCACCACTTTGCCCGAGGCCATGGCGCTGCGATTGGCGTTGTCGGCAACGTTGCGCGCCTCTTCGGCGATCTTGAAGGCTTCGGTCACCTTGGCGGTCACGGCGTCGAGCGCAGCGGCGGTCTCCTCAAGCGTCGCCGCCTGGCGTTCGGTCCGGCCGGACAGTTCGCTGGAGCCGTTGTTGATCTCGCGGGTGCCCGTGTTGATGATCGACACGCTCTGGGAAACCGAAAGCAGCGTGCCACCGAGCTGCTCTACCGACGCGTTGAAATCATGCCGCAGCGGCTCGAATTCCGGCGCGAAGCGATCCGAGAGCTTGAACGCGAGATCGCCCGCGGCAAGCCGTTTCAGGCCGGCGGCGAGGCCCGAGGTCGCGGTCTTCAACCGCGCTGCGGCGCTGCGTTCCGCCTGCTCCTGGTCGGCCAGCCGGTTTGCTTCGGCCCGACGCCGGTTTTCGTCGGCCTGGCTTTCCAGCCTGATCCGGGCGATGGCGTTCTGGCGGAAGACTTCTACGGAGCCCGCCATGAGGCCGATCTCGTCGCCGCGCCCGGCATAGGGGATCGCCTTGTCGGTCTCGCCGGCGGCCAGTTCCTGCATGGAGTGGGTGATGCGCTGGATCGGACGCGACACGTGCCTCGCGATGGCAATGAGAATGCCGAAGCCGATGAGGGCGGCAAGGCCCGCCAGCGCCAGTTCGGTTTCGATCTTCGTTTCCAGCGCTTGGCCGGCCTCAGTGACGCTCTCGGTCGCGATCCTGTCGACGATGGCGTTAACTGAGGTGATGCCGGCCAGGATCGCCTGCTGCGAGCGCGCCAGCTTCTCGGCGGTCGGGACTTCGTCGGCCTGCTGCAGGCCGAGGCTGACCTTGACGTCCTTTTCCCAGGCGCCATGCGCCTCGCGCAGCGTACGCACACCCTCGGTCAGCGACGTTGCGAGATCGATACCGCCAAGCTCGTCGAGCGATTGCGAAAGCGCGCCGTCGCTCTTGTCGAATTCAGCCTTGACCTCGGCCGCCGGCACGAAATTCGTCATCGACAGCACCCGGTCGACGACAGACGTCGCCTGCCGGAACTGTTGCTCGATATGGGCCGAGGCGAGCTTGGCGTTCACCGCCTCCTGCACCACGGCGGCCACCCGAGCCTGGCCGGTGACCGCCTGGTAGCCGATCAGGAAGGCGCTGCCGAAGCCGACGACGATCGTTGCCACCATGGGAACGAGGATCTGCATGCGGATGGAGAGTTTCATGGCATGCACCTCAGTTCGGCAGCGTCGGCAGGGGGATGTCCTGCTTTTCGGCGGTCAGGGTTCCAAGGAAAGCCATGAGATCGTTGCGCTCCTGGTCGGTCAGCAGGAAGGCCGTCATGGCGGGATCGAGCGATGGACGGCTGACGCCGCCGCTTTCGTAATGGGCGATCACCTCGTCCATGCTCTTCAGGCTGCCGTCATGCATATAGGGGCCGCGATAGAGCGTGTTGCGCAGGCCCGGCGTCTTGAAGGCGTGCTGGTTGTTCGGACTGCTCGGATCGATCTTGAAGCGGCCAATATCCTCGTCCGGCAGGCCGATATCGTGGAACTTGTTGTCGGTGAAGTTCCAGCCCGAATGGCAGGCGGAACAGCCGGCGCTGCCGGTGAAGAGATCGAAGCCGCGCTTGGCGCTGTCGGAGACCGCCTTTTCGTCGCCATCGACCCAGCGGTCGAAGGGCGACCAGTTGGAAACCACCGTCCGCTCATAGGTGGCGATCGCCGTCAGGATCGTTTCCCTTGAAATGCCCTTGTCGGGGAAGACCTCGCCGAACCAGGCCTTGTAATCGGGAATATTCTGCATTTCGGCGACGGCGGTTTCGAGCTTGCCGTTCATTTCGGCCGAAGCGGTGATCGGGCCTGCCGCCTGCTCCTCCAGGTTCGGCGCGCGGCCGTCCCAGAAGAAGGGCGAGACCCAGGCGACGTTGAGAACCGTCGGCGCCTGGCGGGCAAGCGCGGTATTGGCTGCGCCGATCGGCGTCGTCACTGGCGTCTCGAAGCCGAAGGACGGGTTGTGGCAGCTGGCGCAGGTCATGTTCTTGTTGCCGGAAAGCCGGGGATCGAAGAACAGCATCTTGCCGAGCGTCGCGAGCTGCGGCGAATAGGCCGTCACCTTCTCGAAAGGCACCGTCAGCGGCCGCTTGTAGGCTGAAAGATCGGCCGCCGCGCCGGACTGGGCTGCGGCCATTGCGAAGAGGGATGCTGCAACCAGAAAACGCATCGTTTTAGAACGTCCAGCGATATTTAATAGCTGACGCTTAAATTAGAGTAATTGCGTTAAATCTCGGTAAAGCATGGAATACATGAATATATCAAGCAAGTTTTAACTACCTGACGTTGCACGAGAAATAGTTTATCCCGAGGAATACACGAGCAGGTTATTCTTCCATTGCCTGCCCGGCGCAATATTCTTCAAGACTTCTGCGCCATGGGTGCTTTCACGACGAGGAGGGCAGCGCCCGCCAGCGCCGCGAAGGCCGCGCCGGCGGCGAAAGTGACGGCCGGCCCCGCCGCTTCCCACAAGGCGCCGGCCACCACACTGGCGAGCAGCAGCGCAACCCCTGAGACGAGGTTGAAGGCGCCGAATGCCGTGCCGCGCAGATCGGCAGGTGCCGCGTCCGCGACGAGCGCCGCGAAGACGCCTTGCGTCGAGCCCATATGCAGACCCCATAACAGCACGCCGAGACCGAGGCCGATAAAGCCCGGGACGAAGGCGAGAGCGAGATCGGCCGCGATCAGCAGGCAGATGCCGATCAGCAGCAGCGTCACCCGGTCGAACCGGTCCGCCAGGATGCCGATCGGATAGGCCGACAGGGCATAGACGAGGTTCATGCCGATGAGGACGAGCGGCACCAGCATGACCGGCAGGCCGAGCCGCCCGGCATCGAGCAGCAGAAAGGCCTCGCTGAAGCGCGCCAGCGTGAAAATTGCCGCGACCATCGTGACCAGCCAATAGGCGGCGGGAAGGCGGAGCAGGTCCTGCCTGCGCAGCGGCACGCGCACACTCCTGCTTGCCGCCACCTTGGGCGGCTCCTTGACAAGAAACAGGACGATGCCGACCGACACGAAGGCCGGGATGACCGCGATCCAGAAGACGGTGGCGAAGTGGTCGGCGGTCCACCACATCAGGACCAGGGCAAGAGCCGGCCCGAGAAAGGCGCCGACCGTATCGAGCGACTGGCGCAACCCGAAGCTTGCGCCGCGAATTTCGGGCGCGGTTATGTCGGCGATCAAAGCATCGCGCGGCGCACCCCTTATGCCTTTGCCCACGCGGTCGACGAAGCGCGCCGCCACCAGCCAGTCGATCGACGGCGCCAGCGGAAAGACCGGCTTGGTCAGCGCCGCCATGCCGTAGCCGGCGAGCACCAGCAGCTTGCGTCGGCCGAACCAGTCGCTGATCGCGCCCGAGAAGACCTTGGTGATGGCGGCGGTCGCCTCCGCGATGCCCTCGATGATGCCGACCGAAAGGGCCGAGGCGCCGAGGACCGTGACCATGTAGACCGGCAGCAGGGCGTGGATCATCTCCGAGGAGACGTCCATGAACAGCGAGACGAAACCCAGCGCCCACACGCCGCCGGGAATGGCTTGCGACGGTTTGCGGCCCTTCACGGAAATATCAGCCATCTTAGCATCCTTCCGGCGGGTCGAGCCGCCACGGTTAGCTTCACCGATCTCGAAAACCGCGCGTACGTCAAGAGGGATATCGCAGGCGCGCAGCCCGCGCGCTCCGGTGCTTAATGCGCGAAGGTTTTCACGCGCCTGAAGTCGCCGTGACCGCTACCTGAAATAGGGCATGACCGCTGCACGCTTCCCGGCGGAATGCGTCAGGAAGCCGCGTTCCTTTTGCCGAGCAGGGCGGCGCGGATCAGCTCGCTCTTGCTCAGCGCGGGCGGGGGCACCGGCACTGGTGCCGGCGGTTCGGGCGCTTCGGCCTTGGCCGCACTCTGCTTGAGGCTGAGGAACCGCTTCTGGGCGACCAGCCGGTCTTCCTCCGACAACGGCTCGACCGGTTCGCCTTCCAGGCCGTGACGCATGGAGTCGGGCTGGGCGCTGGCGAAATAATAGCGACGGCAATGGACATAGGCGGCGGTGGCGCGCCGCAGCGTCGTCACGCCAGCCTCGGGCTTCAGCAGCGGGCGCAGCTCGTTGAACAGGCCGACGGCAAAGGGAAGGACCGGATCGCCTGGTTTGGCCGGAAGCACGCCGACCGGCCGGATCAACAGCGTGTTGATCGCGTTCGCCTTCTCCACGTCGAGCTCGGTCGCCGCAATCGGCCCGCGGCTGATTTTCCAGGGTTTGTCCATGCGTCCTCCATAGCGACCGAGTGTGATGGTATCTTGACGGAGAGGGTAGATAGAGGCGCAGGTCGCACATTGCACCCCCCCGCGCAAGCCCGGCGACGAAAAGCCGCTGCCGGCTGGCAGAGCCCGGCGTCAAAGCGTGGCGTCGCCGCGCTCCTGCTCCGTCTAATCGTTTTTATCGAGGAATATGCATTGACCTCCCGCATGGATTACACTTCTTATCCGCGCCCAAGATGAGGTGACCGGCCGCAGGGGAGGATACATGCGGGTTTTCTCGAAAATTGAAGAGCTGCGCCACACGCTCGATGCGCTGAAACGGCAGGGCCGCACCGTCGGCCTCGTTCCGACCATGGGTTATCTCCATGCCGGCCATATGCAACTCGTCGCGCGCGCCCGGGCGGAAAACGACATCGTCGTCGTCTCGATCTTCGTCAATCCGCTGCAATTCGGCCCGGCCGAAGACCTCAGCAAATATCCGCGCGATCTCGAACGCGACTCGGCCATGCTGAGGCAGGCCGGGGTCAATTTCCTCTTCGCTCCCGGCGTCGAGGACATGTATCCGCGCCCGATGAAGACGGTGGTCGACGTTCCGGATCTCGGCCGCGAGCTCGAAGGCGAAGTGAGGCCCGGCCATTTCGCCGGTGTCGCCACCGTCGTCTCCAAGCTCTTCAACATCGTGCAGCCGCAGACGGCCTATTTCGGCCAGAAGGACTACCAGCAGGTCGTCATCATCAAGCGCATGGTAGAGGATCTCGCCATGCCGGTGCAGGTGATCCCGGTACCGACAGTGCGCGACAGCGACGGCCTCGCATTGTCCTCGCGCAATGTCTATCTCAGTGAAGAGGAGCGACGCGCCGCGGTGATCGTGCCCCAAACCCTCGACGAGGCCGAGCGCCTGGTCGGCGAAGGGCTGAGCGACGCACGGGAACTCGAGGCGAAGCTCACGGCGTTTCTGAACCGCGAGCCGCTCGCAAAGCCCGAGGTCGTCGCCGTCAGGGACGCCGAGACGCTTGCCACGGTCGCCTCGATCGAAGAGCCCGTCGTCGTGGCGCTCTTCGTGCGCATCGGCTCGACGCGGCTTCTCGATAACAGGGTGATCCGGATTGCGGCAGACAATAAAATCGTCCGGGACAACAGAATGACCGGCCAGCCGGGAAAGGGAGTGAAGAAATGAGCGCCACCGGATCCCAGAAGCGCCTGACGCCGACGCGCATCTCGGCCATGAAGGGCGGCCAGCCGATCGTCTGCCTCACCGCCTATACGACGCCGATGGCGCGGCTGCTCGATCAGCATTGCGACCTGCTTTTGGTCGGGGATTCACTCGGCATGGTGCTCTACGGCATGGAGACCACGATCGGCGTGACGCTCGACATGATGATCGCGCACGGCAAGGCGGTGATGCGCGGCGTCGCCAATGCCTGCGTCGTCGTCGACATGCCCTTCGGCAGCTATCAGGAATCGAAGGAAATCGCCTTCCGCAACGCCGTTCGCATCATGCAGGAAACCGGCTGCGACGCCGTCAAGTTGGAAGGCGGCGAGGAGATGGCCGAAACCATCGCCTTCCTGACCAAGCGCGGTATTCCCGTGCTCGGTCATATCGGCCTGATGCCGCAGCTCGTCCACACCGCCGGCGGCTATCGCTCCGTCGGCCATTCCGAACACGAGACCTCGAAGATCCGGCGCGACGCGCATGCGATCGGCGGCTCCTGCGCCTTCGCTGTCGTCGTCGAGGGCACGGTGGAACCGCTCGCCCGCGAGGTGACGGCATCCATCCACATACCGACCATCGGCATCGGCGCCTCTTCGGCCTGCGACGGCCAGATCCTGGTCACCGACGATATTCTCGGCCTCTTCAACGATTTCAGGCCGCGTTTCGTCAAGCGCTACGACGAGCTCGGCAAGCGCGTGGCGGACGCCGCCGCCGCCTATGCCGACGAGGTGCGCTCGCGAAAATTCCCGGCAGACGAGCATACATTCAAGCGGCGGCCGTAAGGCGAGGCGCGGCCTCTTAACCGGCTAATAAGACGCCTCCCCAACCCCTCCCCACAAGGGGGAGGGGCTAAGGCGCCGCGCCGCCTCATGTAATCCTCCTTCGTAGCAATCGGCCGAACAGTAACAACTGGCAGGATCACTCTTTTGGTCGCAGCGGGAACCGGGGCCTAACCCCTCCCCCTTGTGGGGAGGGGTCTTTTTTGCAGTCCGAGGCAGTCAGCCGCGGTTCCTCAGCGGCCATATCGCTCCCGCATGGCGTCGGCCGAGCGCCGCACTGCCTCGGCGACCTCGCGCAGTTGCCTCGCCATCGGCGTCGAATTGCGCCAGACCATGCCGATCGTCCGCGATGGCTGCGGCGAAGGGAAGCGGGAGATCGAGACATGCGCCGAGCGCGTCTCGACGGGAACGGCCATTTCCGGGATCAGGGTGATGCCGATGCCGGCGCCGACCATCTGGACGAGGGTGGAGAGCGAGCTGCCTTCCATGATCTCCCGCGGGCGGGCCGGGCCGATCTTGCAGAAGGACAGCGCCTGATCGCGGAAGCAATGGCCCTCTTCGAGCAGCAGCAGCCGCATCTCGCGCAGCGCCTCGCGTTCGGGCACGGGCTTGCCCCCATCCTCCTGCCGCCTGACCAGCACGAATTCCTCCCTGAAAAGCTCGAGTTCGGTGAGTGAAGGCTCAGACACCGGCAGCGCGACGATCGCCATATCAAGCTGGCCCTGCGCCAGTTCCTGAACCAGCTTGCCCGTCTGCGTCTCGCGCACCTCGATCTGAATTCCGGCGAAGGTTTGGTTGAGATCGTTTATAATGGCCGGCAGCAGATAGGGCGCGATCGTCGGGATGATGCCGATGCGCAGCCGCGTCAGGAAGGAATCGCGCGAGGCGCGGGCGAGTTCGCCCAGTTCGTCGACGGCTCGCAGGATGTCGCGGACCCTGAGCGCAAAGGTCCGGCCGAAAGGGGTGAGCTTTACCTCGCGCGCGCTCCTCTCGAAGAGCTCGCTGCCCAATTCCTGCTCAAGTTCTTTGATCTGCATGGAGAGCGCGGGCTGGGAGATGGCGCAGGCCTCGGCAGCGCGCCGGAAACGGCCATCCCTTGCCAGGGCTTCAAAATAGCGTAGCTGTTTCAGGGTAAGATTTTTCATAAGTTCAACTTATCGCAGCAATCAGTAAATCCAACTTAAAATTATTGAACGCTTCCGATATGAAGACTGCAGGGAGAGAGCAGGGCGCTGCCCGGTTCATCTTTTTCGACGGCAGACAGATCAAGCAATGAAGGAGACGATCATGGACAACCCCACTGACAGCGCAGGCAAATGTCCTGTTGCCCATCACAAGGCTCCGACCGCGCGGACGAACCGCGACTGGTGGCCGAACCAGCTGAACGTGCAGATTCTTCATCACAATTCCGGCCGCGCCGATCCGCTCGGCAAGGACTTCGACTATGCCGAGGAGTTCAAGAAGCTCGATCTCGACGCGCTGAAGAAGGATCTCACCGCGCTGATGACGGACTCGCAGGACTGGTGGCCGGCCGATTTCGGTCATTACGGCGGCCTCTTCATCCGCATGGCCTGGCACAGCGCCGGCACCTACCGCATCACCGACGGCCGTGGCGGCGCCGGCCAGGGACAGCAGCGTTTCGCGCCGCTGAACAGCTGGCCTGACAATGCCAACCTCGACAAGGCCCGCCGCCTGCTCTGGCCGATCAAGCAGAAATACGGCAACCGGATCTCCTGGGCCGACCTTATGATCCTCACCGGCAACGTCGCGCTTGAATCCATGGGCTTCAAGACCTTCGGCTTCGCCGGCGGCCGCGCCGACGTCTGGGAGCCGGAAGAACTCTACTGGGGTCCCGAAGGCACCTGGCTCGGCGACGAGCGCTACAGCGGCGAACGTGAGCTCGCAGAACCGCTCGGCGCCGTGCAGATGGGCCTCATCTACGTCAACCCGGAAGGCCCGAATGGCAATTCCGATCCGCTGTCTTCGGCCCGCGACATCCGCGAAACCTTCGCCCGCATGGCGATGAACGACGAAGAGACCGTGGCGCTGATCGCCGGTGGCCACACCTTCGGCAAGACGCATGGCGCCGGCGACCCGTCCCTGGTCGGCGTCGAGCCGGAAGGCGGCGCGATCGAGGACCAGGGCCTCGGCTGGAAGAGCTCGTTCGGCACCGGCGTCGGCAAGGATGCCATCACCGCCGGCCTCGAAGTCACCTGGTCGCAGACGCCGACCAAGTGGAGCAACTACTTCTTCGAAAACCTCTTCGCTTTCGAATGGGAGCTGACGACGAGCCCGGCCGGCGCCAAGCAGTGGCAGGCCAAGAACGCCGAAGCCTCCATTCCGGATGCCTATGACGCTTCGAAGAAGCACCTGCCGACCATGCTGACGAGCGACCTCGCGCTGCGCTTCGATCCGATCTACGAGAAGATCTCGCGCCGGTTCCTCGAAAATCCGGCTGAGTTCGCCGACGCTTTCGCCCGCGCCTGGTTCAAGCTGACCCACCGCGACATGGGACCGAAGGTGCGCTACCTCGGCCCGGAAGTTCCGGCCGAAGACCTGATCTGGCAGGACGTGATCCCGGCCGTCGACCATCCGCTCGTCGACGACAAGGACATTGCCGACCTCAAGGCAAAGGTGCTGGCGACCAGCCTCACCGTGCAGGAACTGGTCTCCACAGCCTGGGCCTCGGCCTCGACATTCCGCGGCTCCGACAAGCGCGGCGGCGCCAACGGCGCCCGCATCCGCCTTGCCCCGCAGAAGCACTGGGAAGCCAACCAGCCGGCCCAGCTCGCCAAGGTGCTCGGCGTTCTCGAAGGCATCCAGAAGGACTTCAACGGCGCCCAGACCGGGGGCAAGAAGATCTCGCTCGCCGACCTGATCGTTCTCGCCGGTGCGGCCGGCGTCGAGAAGGCCGCGAAGGCCGGAGGCCAGGACGTCAACGTGCCCTTCACGCCGGGCCGCATGGACGCTTCCGAAGCCCAGACGGACGCACATTCCTTCGCGCCGCTCGAGCCGCGCATCGACGGCTTCCGCAACTATGTGAACGGCAAGCGCCATCAGTTCATGAAGCCGGAAGAAGCGCTTGTCGACCGCGCCCAGCTCTTGACGCTGACCGGTCCTGAGATGACCGTTCTCGTCGGTGGCCTGCGCGTGCTGAAGGCAGGCAACCCCGAGCACGGCGTCTTCACCTCGGCCCCCGAGACGCTGACGAACGATTTCTTCGTCAACTTGCTCGACATGGCCACGCAATGGGTTCCCGCCGCCGGCAAGGACGGCGTCTATGAAGGCCGCGACCGCAAGACGGGTGCGCCTAAGTGGACCGGCACTCGCGTCGACCTGGTCTTCGGCTCGCACTCGCAGCTGCGCGCCTTCGCCGAAGTCTACGGCCAGGCCGACGCCAAGCAGAAGTTCGTCAAGGACTTCGTCGCCGCCTGGACCAAGGTCATGAACGCCGACCGCTTCGACCTCGTCTGATCGGCAGGCATTTCGCATCTCGCCCGGGCGCAGCTTCGGCTGCGCCCGGGCTTTTTTGTTTGAGTGCCTCCGAATGGGAAGATTGCCCAGAGCTTGGGCGGCATCATCCCGACGCCACGTTCCGCCTAGCCACGATGGAGCTTGCATGCGATAGATGATCGACACACGGGAGGAGTTGATATGAACGGTTTGCAGGGTAAGGTTGCCGCTATCACCGGAGCTGCCTCGGGAATTGGACTGGCGTCGACCGAAGCGATAATCGCGGCGGGCGGTTCGGTCGTGATGATCGATCGAGACGAAGCGGCGCTGAACGAGGCCTGCGGCAGGCTCGGAGAGAAGGCGATCGCGCTGCGGCTCGACCTTCTTGACCCTGAGGAGTGCGCTGGCCTGCTCGACCGCATTCTGTCGAAGGTCGACAAGCTGGACATCTTCCATGCGAATGCGGGCACTTATATCGGCGGAGATCTGGCGGACGCAGACCTTGATGCGATCGACCGCATGCTCAATCTGAACGTAAACGTGGTCATAAAGAACGTCCGGACTGTCATACCCCACATGATCGAGAGAGGGACGGGAGACATCATCGTGACCAGTTCGGTCGCAGGCCACGCCCCCGTCCCATGGGAGCCGGTCTACTCCCCTTCGAAGTGGGCGATGCACTGCTTCGTCCAGACCATGCGGCGGCAACTCTTCAAGAACGGCATCCGCGTTGGATCCGTCTCGCCGGGCCCGGTCATCAGCGCCTTGCTGAAGGACTGGCCGGAGGAGAACCTGCGCAAAGCGCGGGAGGCCGGCGCCTTGATCGAACCGCGAGACGTCGCCGAAGCCGTGGTCTTCATGCTGACCCGGCCCCGCAACGTGACAATCCGCGACATGGTCATCCTGCCGAGCTCCTTCGACATTTGACTTGAGCGGAGGGTGCCATCTTCGCCTTTCCGCATAAGCTGCTGGACAGGGGGTGCCGCACGGCATACCGGTAGCGGAGCAAAGAAGCACTCGCGCCAAGAGAAGGTGTCGGCAAGAAGCCTCGAAGGACATGTCGGCAACGCCGTTGCTTGCTTAGCCGCTGACGCACTAGCCTCGCCCTTGCGACGCACCCACGCAATAAAGTGTATTTTACAAGACCTCCGCGTTACCGCCGGCGACGAACGTCGGCTTTCGGCGAATGCTGGCCGAGCAGTTCGGCGGCGATCGGGAGTAGCGAGGCAGCCTCCGCAAGGCCTGCGGCGATCTCCGTCCGGCTTTTGCCGGGATGGAGGCGGATATGGCGCCTATGCATCTAACGTGGATTCGCACCGGGATTTCAGGTTACGGATTGACCCATCGACAAGAGGAGAGGGCGCCGGTCTCGTCGTAGGCAAACAACGCTCTTCGATTGTCCTGCTGCCGCAATTGGAACCAGTCCAGCGTCCGCGCCCGGAAGCTGAGGACGCCGAAGCGTGCCTTTCCCGCTTCGTCGACAGGTGCCGCCAACTCGCCGATGGCCTCCAGGGCGCGCTCGTCCCCCGGCGGGCCGCCCGCATAGGTCAACCGCGTACGGTCGGGCATCCTCTCCCACGCGGCGTCGGCGACTTCGCTTCCCGGGCCATGGCGTTCGGCCCTTCCCTGAAGCCGCAACTGCAGCCGGGCCTGCGGGCAGAAGCCGAGCACCGTGACTTCGGGATTTACCGAGAGCTCCAGCCATTTCTGGCTCCGCGTATCGGTGTGGAATTCGAGGCTGCGCGCCGATCCATCGGCCGCCCGCAACACCACCATGCGCGCCTGCGGTCTCGCCTCGGCGTCGACCGAGCAGAGGTTCACATAGCGGAAACCCGACTGCGGGTTTCCCGCAGCCGTTTCGAGTTCCGCCCATGCCGAAGCATCGATGTCGCTCAGATCCACCGGCGCGCCTCGCTTAGACGGAACGGGTGATGCCGCCGTCGACGCGGATGTTCTGGCCGGTGATATAACCCGCAGCCTCCGACAGGAGGAAGGCGATGGTGGCGGCGATTTCCTCGCTCGTGCCGTAGCGGCGCATCGGCACGTTGTCCCGTCGCTCGTCGGTGGCCGGCAGGCTGTCGATCCAGCCGGGCAGGACGTTGTTCATGCGGATGTTCTTGGCCGCATAGGTGTCCGCGAAGATCTTGGTGAAGCTCGCCAGGCCCGCCCGCGCGACCGCGGAGGTCGGGAACATCGGCGACGGCTCGAAGGCCCATGCCGTCGAGATATTGACGATGGCGCCGCCGCCCTGCGCTTCCATGATCGGCGTCACCAGCCGGATCGGCCGCACCGCGCTGAGGAAATAGACCTCCATGCCCTTGTGCCAGTCCTCGTCGGTAATTTCGAGGATCGGCGCGCGCGGGCCGTGGCCGGCGGAATTGACCAGCGCGTCGATGCGCCCCCATGTCTCCATCGCCAGATCCACGAGCCGCTTCACGTCGTCGTTCGACTGGTTCGATCCCGTGACGCCGACGCCGCCGAGCTCCCGTGCCAGCGCCTCTCCCTTGCCTGATGAGGAGAGAATGGCGACGCGATAGCCGTCCGCGGCGAGTTTGCGGGCCGCTGCCGCCCCCATGCCGGACCCGCCAGCGGTGATGAGAGCGACTTTTCCTTCAGACATTTGAGGCCTCCGATAGCTGATTTTCAAAAGTATTATGGCAGATGCCTTCGGGACTTTCGCGCGAGAAAGAAAGCTGCGAGACTGTAGAAAATCTACTGGAAGACCGATGACCCAATCCCGCCGCACGCTGCCGCCGCTGAACGCCCTGCGCGCCTTCGAGGCCGCGGGCCGCAGGCTGAATTTCCGCGCCGCCGCCGAGGAACTGGGCGTCACGCAAGGGGCGGTCGCGCAGCAGGTTCGCGCGCTGGAAGACCTGTTCGGCCTCAGACTGTTTCAACGCCTTGCCCGCGGCCTCGCGCTCACCGACTATGGCACGGCCTATCTGGCGGATGTGACCCACGCCTTCGATACGCTTGCCGAAGCGACCTGGCGGCTTCTCGACCGGCCGGAAATAGTGACGATCAGCGCCACCCCCACAGTCGCCACCAGGCTGTTGATCCCGCGGCTCGCCGAGCTCTACGCCGCCCTTCCCGATATCGATCTGAGGACGATGGCCACCGAGGTGCTGTCGGATTTCGACCGCGACCAGGTCGATATCGCGGTGCGCCTCACCCGCCCGCCTTTTCCGGCGAATCTGGAGGCGCAGCTGCTGTTCCGCCAGGAACTGGTGGCGGTTGCAAGCCCGCATCTGGTCAGCGGCCTCGCCCTGCCTTTGACCGGCGAGGAGCTTCGCAAACTGCCGCTTCTGCATGACTCGCATGATCACTGGCGGGTGCTTCTGCAATCCCGCGAGAAGCTGCCGGGCGCCGCCTTCAACCATACGACGCTGGCGCTCGACGCCGCACACGCCGGCCGGGGCGTCGTGCTCGCCTGCCGCGCTTTCGTCATGGCCGATCTCGAAGCCGGCCGGCTGGTGCGGGTGAGCGACGAAACGGCGACCATCGGACCCGACTACTACCTCGTCCGCAAACGCTCATCATCGCCGCGAAAGGCCGTCGACGCGGTGTGGGACTGGTGCGCGACGCAGCTGGCACTCGCCTGATCCCGGCAAAAGGACGGCGCTAACCCTCCAGCGCCTCAATCATTTCCACCAGCGTTGCGTGGCGGCCGCCGACGGAAAATGACTGCGGTCGGGTCAAGTTAGAGTCGAACGCCACCTATCGTGAAGCCGCCGTCGACAGTGATTTCTTGTCCGGTGACGAAATCGGCGTCGCCCGACAGCAGCCAGGCGACCGTGCCTGCAACATCTTCCGGTCTGCCGTTGCGGCGAAGAGGCGTGTGGCTGGCCAGGCGGGCGGCGAAGGCCGGATCGATGACGTCGTCTGCCATCGGCGTCAGGATGATCCCCGGATTGATCGCGTTTACCCGGATGTTCCGGGGACCTTGTTCCACAGCCAACGTACGCATCATGGCGAGCAGGGCGCCCTTTGTGCCGGCGTAGGCTCCCGCGCCCGGCATCACTCCGCCCGCCGTCCAGGACGCATTGATGAGTATGCTGCCATCGGCAAGGAAGGGCAGGCATTGTTGCAGCGTGAAGAAAGTGCCGCGAAGGTTGGTTGCGATCAGCGTGTCCAGTTCATCAGCCGTGGTCTTGGCCAAAGGCTTGAATTCGCCCAACACGCCGGCATTGGCGAAGACGGCGTCTAGTGTCCCGAAGCGCGCTACCGTGGCCTGAACAGCGGCCGCGACCGCATCTTCATCCGCGATGTCGCAAGCGATTGCGATCGCGGTGCCTCCGGCAGCTTCGATCTCGGACTGCAGTTCGTTGATCGGCTCGGGACGGCGTCCGATGAGAGCAACCTGGCCGCCTTCCCTCACCAGCCGAAGGGCGGCTGCCCGCCCCATGCCGGTTCCCGCTCCGGTGATGAAGACAGTTTTGCCCGTAAATCTGTTTTGCGTCATTTGCGCCTCCTTGATTGCATCAGCGAGGCTGTTGTAATTCCATCGCGCCATAGCGATAATTGCCGGAAAATTTTATTCATTTGAAAGCAAAAGCATCGAATGGACCTCTTTCGCTCCATGCAAGTCTTTGTCAGCGTCGTTCAAGAAGGCTCGATGAGCGCGGCGTCCAGCAAGCTCGGCATGTCGCCGGCCATGGTCGGGCAGCATGTGGCAGCGCTGGAAGAGAGGCTCGGGACGCGGCTTTTGAACAGGACGACGCGCCGCCAGAGCATGACGGATTTCGGCAGGAGCTATGTGGAGCAGTGTCGGGACATTCTCGAGCGGGTTGCCGTTGCCGAGACGGATGCCGAGGCATCGCAAGTCAAGCCTCGGGGCCGGCTGAAGATGACGGCGCCGTCAACCTTCGGCGCGGAAATCCTGATGCCCGCCCTGAAGCGCTATCGCGAAATCGCGCCTGAAGTGACCATCGACATCACCCTGACGGATCGCAACGTCGATGTCGTCGAGGAGGGTTTCGATATCGCCTTCCGCATCGGCGATCTGCCGGACAGCCGCCTGGTCGCGCGCCAGCTCTCGCCTTACAGGATGGTCGTCTGCGCATCCCCGGACTATATCGCCCGCCATGGAAGTCCCGAACATCCCAGCGAGCTTTCGCATCATGACGCGGTCGGGTTTACCCCTGCCATGCGGTCGCCGTGGCGATTATCGAAAGGCGACGAGGCGGTAGAGGTCACCCCGCGGATCTCGATCAGCGTCGACAGCGGTCAGGCTGTTCGCGTGGCGGCGCGCGCCGGCCTGGGTGTGATCATGCAGCCGGCCATGCTGGTCAATGGCGACATTGCCTCCGGCATGCTCGTCCGGCTTTTTCCCGACTGGCATCTGCGCGAACGGCCGATGTCGCTCATATACCAGCGCGACCGGCGAATGACGCCGCGACTACGCAGCGTCATCTCCTTTGCGATCGCAGAATTCGGCGTGCACCCCGAGGATCGGATCGACCGAACGGGCGAATGACCTGCACGAATTCAGAACATCGTGTTCTTGTTGGCCGCCTCTTTCGGAACGGCCTGGGTCACGTCCCAATGCTCGACGATCTTGCCGTCCTTAACGCGGAAAATATCGACGATGGCCTCGCCGCGATCGGCCGCGCCGTTCGTCGCATGCACATGCAGCCAGACGAGATCGCCATCGGCAGCACTGCGGACGATCTCCGCCTTCGATTGGGCATTGTCCTTGAAGAAGCCGGTGAAGAAGGAAATGAGCGGCTTCTTGCCGTCGGGAACCTGAGGATTGTGCTGCCGGTAATCGTCCGCGATGACCGAGGCGGCAGATACGTCGTGCTTGTTGAAAAACTTGTCGTAGAATTCCACCACCAGCTTGCGGTTGGCTTCCTCGACCTTCAGATCCCGAGCAGCCGACTCGGCAAAAGCGCCTGACGGTGCGGCAATGCCTGCCACGATGGCGAGTGCGAAAAGCGATTTCCCAAAAGTCATGCGTTAAACTCCTTGGTATGGATCTGGGATCTAGTCTAGAAAACAGACTATGAGAACTGGTCTACGCAAGCCTGACACGGCGGGCAAGAAGGCAGGTTTTGGTGGCAAGGTCAGCCTGCGATGACCGAGGAGAGGGCATGTCTGGGGAAAAGAACGAGCCGAAACCAGCGCCCGGGACGGGGTGCCCGGTCAGAGGCGTGCTCGACCGCATCGGCGATCAATGGAGCCTGCTCACGCTGGAGGCGCTGGAAGATGGCAAGAAGCGCTTCAACGAACTGCTGCGCGAGATCGGCGATATTTCGAAACAGATGCTCTCCAAGACATTGCGGCATCTGGAACAGGACGGCTTCGTGACCCGCACCGTCTATCCCGAGGTTCCGCCCCGTGTGGAATATGAACTGACGGAGATGGGGCGTTCCTTTCTGATCCCGATGAAAGCGCTGATCGGCTGGGCTGAGCGGAATCATCCGCAAATCATGAGTGCGCGGCAGCGGAATGAGACGGGTTAAGAGAGCCTCATCCTTGCTGAGGTGCCTCGCAGGGGCCCGCGCACCTCGGGGTGAGGGTGGATAGGGCGTGCCGTGTGGCACCCCCCTCTGGCCTGCCGGCCATCTCCCCCACAAGGAGGGAGATCGGCTGGGCGCGATGGCTTCCCCAAACAACTGAGCATTGTGATTGTCGCTGCCGTTTGAAAGGGAGCGATGGTCCAACCTCCTGCCAATCTCCACCCTTGTGGGGGAGATGGCCGGCAGGCCAGAGGGGGGTTGCCATGCGGCACGCCTGTGAAGGAAGAAGTAAAGTATCTCGCGCTCAAGAGAGCCTCATCCCAAGGCGGCCCATCACGCCAGCAGCACCTTCCCCCCCGATCGGAACGGCAGGGCGCAGCGCAGCGCATCGCCGACCTTTTCCAGCGGAAACACCTCCCGTACCTCGGTGGCGATGACTTTGGCTGCGATCTGCGCGGCGACCTCGGAATAGGCGCGCTGAACGCCATCCATCGCTTCGGAATGGACCCATTCCCTGAGGTGACAATAGGAAAAGGAGATATCGGGATGGGAGGCCCAGAAGGAGGGTGGGATACTCTCTCCCGACAGCAGGCCGTAATGCACGAAATGTCCGCCGGGTTTGAGCGCATCGGCAAGCACCGAAGCGCGCGCGCCGCCGACGCAGTCGAGCACGGCGTCGAGCCCATGCCGGCCGGCGAGGCCGGCGGCGAGATCGTTCTCCGCCTTGTCGACGATGACGGCCTCGAGCCGGCCGCCGAGGCGCGCGAGGGATTCTTCGCTGCGGACGATGGCGATCGGCTCCACGCCAACAGCATTCGCCATACCGATCAGGATCGAGCCGATCGAGGCGGCGGCGGCATTGATGGCGATGCGCATGCCCGGCCTCAAGCCGATCTTCTTGTGCAGCATCAGCCAGGCGGTCATCGGGTTGACGTAGCTGGTCGCCGCTTCGAAATCGGAAAGCGCGTCGGGCACGCGGAGGCACCAGCTCGGATCGGTATCCTTGAACTCCTGCCACCCGCCGGCGCTGCGCACCGGCAGCACGCGCGTTCCGGGCGAAAGGCCATGAGCCTCTTGACCGCACTCTTCGACCACGCCGAAGGCTTCGAAGCCGGGAATGAAGGGCAGGGTCGTGCGGCCCGCATAGGCGCCTGAAATGGTGATGATATCGGAGGGATTGATCGAGCGCGCGAGCAGCCGCACCCGCACCTTGTCGCGCGAAAGCGGCGCCAGTTCGGCCCGTTCGATGCCGACGACCTCCTCGGCCGGGCCGAATTTTCGCACGACCGCCTGATATTGCATTTGCATCCCCCACACATCAGGTTAGAACACGCCTTCGAAATTTCGGTGATCGAATGAGCGTTGACGACAGGCCTTTAGCATCGTTCCGGGTCTCGATGCGAGACATCGACATCTATGGCCATGTCCACAATTCGGTCTATCTCGACTATTGCGAGGATGCGGTCGTCGAGTTCCTGCGCCACCGCGACATTCTCAGCCACTTCCGTCACACCACGTCCGGCGTTGCCTATCACGTCAAGAAGGCGGAGATCACCTTTCACAGCCCGATCGATGTCGACGATATCGTCGAGGCGAAGGTCAAGGTCGAGAAGATCGGACGTTCGAGCCTCTCCTTTACGATCGAGCTCTATCGCCAGCGCGATGGCGCCCACTGCGCATCGGGCGGCCTCGTCTGGGTCTGCGTCGGCCTCTCCGACAGCCGCCCGACGCCGATCCCCGAGGCGACGAGAGCCGCCTTGTCGCAGGACTGAGCCATGCCGATCCATAACGAGCTTCTTCGACACGCCACCGAGAGACCGGAAAAGCCGGCGGTCGTGATCGACGGCCGGTCGCTCAGCTATGGCGAACTTTACGCCCGCTCAAGCGCGATCTGTCGCTTTCTCCAAGCGCTTCCGCGCTCGAACCGGCGCTCACTCGATTTGCCCGGCGTCGAAAAACTTGTGGGCCTCAGCCTCGGCAATCACATCGGCTTTGCCGAATATTTCATCGCCGCCACCGCCTCGCCGCATGCCGCGGCAGTCATCGATCCGATGATGCCGGCCGAAAGGATCGAGCGCATCGTCGAGCGCCTGGCACCCGACGTGCTTGTCGTCGACGACGGTGCGAGCCCGAGCGGCGAAATCGGCCGCAGGCTCGGCATCCCTGTCATCGTCGCCGGAGCCGAGCCCTTCGACCTTCCTTCGCCGGAAGCCAGCTTGCCTGCCGATGCCGAGGGGATCTTCCTGATCGGCTTCACCTCGGGCACAACAGCCGAGCCGAAGGCCTATTATCGTTCCCGCGAGCAGTGGCGCAGGAGCCTCGACCGGGGGCGTCTTGTCTTCGAACTCCAGGACGCGCCGTCAACCCTGTGCCCGGGAGCGCTCGCGCATGGGTTGGCGCTTTACGCACTGGTCGAAGCACTCGATACCGGGGCGACTTTCCATTCTGTGGGGAAATGGGAGCCCGGCGCGGTCGCCCGCATTCTCTCCTCCATGCAGATCGAACGGCTGGTCGCCGTGCCCACCCATATAGCGGGCATTGCTCGAGCATCGACGGGCGAACCCGCGCTGACTTCGCTGCGCGACGTGCTGACGGCAGGCGCGAAACTGAACCTCAATGAGGTCGAATCCATGCGCCGCCTTTTCCCGAAGGCGCGCATCCGGGAATATTACGGCGCATCCGAAATCGGCTTCATGACGGTCTCGACACTTGTCGGCGGCGAGACCGATTTTCCGATCGACCGGGTCGGACAAGCCTATCCCGGCGTCGAAATCTCCATCCGCGACCCCGAGCAAAACGACGTCGGCACCGATGTGCCGGGCACCATTTTCGTCAACAGCGACCTGATTGCCGACGGCTATCTCTGGGGCGACGACGGCCAGGCGTTCCGGGTCACCCCGGCGGGGGCGACGGTCGGCGATCTCGGCGAGATCGATGCGAACGGCATGCTGCGGGTCATCGGCCGGTCGGGCGGCATGATGATCACGGGCGGCAACAACGTCTATCCCGCCGAGGTCGAGAGCGCGCTGAAAACCTGCCCCGGCGTTGAGGATGCCGTCGTCTTCGGGTTGCCGGATGCCTATTACGGCCAGCGGATCGTCGCCGTCGTCTCCGGCGAGGCGACGGATGCGAAAAATCTCGCCGACCATTGCGCCGGCAAGCTTGCAAGGTTCAAGATCCCCAGGGAATTCCACCATATCGGCGCCTGGCCGATGACGAGCAGCGGCAAGATCGCGCGCGGACAGGTGGAAGCATCGGTCAATTCGGGAGACGGTCTTGTCCTACGCCTATCAGCCTGACGAGGATTGGCAACCGGTGGTGGTCGCCGCTTACCGCACGCCGATCGGCCGAGCCTTCGGCTCGTTTGCGACCATTACGGCCGAAGATCTGCTTGCCCCGATCATCCGCCGGATCGTCGTCGAAACGGGAATTGCGCCCGACGCCATCGACGATGTCCTTGTCGGCAATGCCGCGGGAGGCGGCGGCAATATCGGCCGGCTGGCCGCCCTCAACGCGGGGCTGCCCATGGCCGTTCCCGGCGTTGCGATCGACCGGCAATGCGGCTCCGGGCTGGAAGCGATCATCCTGGCCGCCCGGCTGATCCAGGCGAAAGCCGGCTCGTGTTTTCTCGCCGGCGGCGTCGAGAGCGTCAGCACCGCGCCATGGCGTGTCGAAAAACCGAAAGCCAATGGCGCCGTGCCACGCTTTTACGGTCGGGCGCGCTTTTCGCCCGAGGCGATCGGCGATCCCGAGATGGGCGTCGCCGCCGAAAACGTCGCGCGGGAGTTCGGCATCTCGCGCCAAAGGCAGGATGAATTCGCCCTGCGCAGCCACGGGCTCGCTGTCAAGGCGGCTGAAGCCGGCCTGCTCCGGCCGGAGATCGTCGAGATCTCCACGGCTCACGGACTGGTGGAACGGGACGAATGCCCACGCCAGACGACCTCGATCGAGGCGCTGGCAAACCTGAAGCCCGTCTTCCAGGCAGACGGTTCGGTGACGGCGGGCAATGCCTGCCCTCTGAATGACGGCGCCTGCCTGGTGCTCGTCATGAGCCGCGGCATGGCGAAAGGCCTCGGCATCGAGAAAGGCCTCGCCTTCATCGACAGCGCCGCCGCCGGCGTCGACCCCAACCTGCTCGGCATCGGCCCGGTCGCCTCGACCAGAAAGCTCCTGCAGCGCCAGCCCGGCCTCTCACTTTCCGGCGTTGACGCCATCGAATTCAACGAGGCTTTCGCGTCCCAGGTTCTGGCATCGCTGGATCAACTCGGCATCGCCGCCGACGCGGTCAACAAGGAGGGCGGCGCCATTGCGCTCGGCCACCCCTTCGGCGCCTCCGGCGCAATTCTCGTTAGCCGGCTATATAGCCAGCTGGTTCGCGGAGACCGCTGGTCGCCTGCCGCAACCGGCCTCGCCACGATCGGCATCGGCGGCGGCATCGGGCTGACCGCACTGTTCGAGGCTGTCGGGCTTTCGTGAAGAGACGTTCTTCATGCTTGCGCCAGGGGATCAATTCTCGGATCGATCGACCGATGACTGGAATGAAGGCGTCTCGGGCGCGGAAAGCGCGTGCGCGATTTCACTTCGCAGCCATGCACTTCCCGGATCGCTGTCGAAACGGCGAAGCCAGTACATGGTCACATCCATTTTCGGCGATTCCATCGGCGGCATGAACACGTCGAGCTTTAGCCGGCCGATCAGGGTGCGAGCAAAATGAACCGGAATGCTTCCCAGCATTTCGCTCGATTCAACGGCGAGAGCAACTGCCTGGAAATGGGGTACCGTGACCATGACGCGCCGCGCAAGGCCAAGGCGGGCGAGGGCGGGATCGATCGTTCCGGTCCGGCTCCCATCGGCGGAGCGCAGGACGTGAGGGACGGCGCAGAACAGATCTGCCGGTATGGCGTCTCCCGGACGAAGTCCGCGGCTGGCAAAAAGAGGATGCCCCTGCTTTGCGATGCAGACCAACCATGATTGGAGCACCTTGCGGCTCGCAACCCATTCCGGCGCTTCGAGCGATCGGTCGACGACGATATCCGCTCGGCCGTCGCGCAGCATCTCGAAGACTTCCGACGAGGCATGATCGATCATCTGCAAGGTGACGGAAGGCGCAGCTTCGGCCACACGCGCAGCCAGCGGCGGCATCAGCAATGTCGAGAAGTAATCCGATCCGATCAGCATGAAGGAACGGGTCGAGGTGGCGGGATCGAAAACAGCGGTCGCCGCCAATGCCTCTTCCATGCCGGCCAGCGCCTGCCTGATCGGATGGCGCAATTCGAGGGCGCGCGCCGTCGGCATCATCTGGTTGCCTTCTCTCACGAACAATTCGTCATCAAGCAAGGCGCGCAATCTGCCGAGCGCCGAACTCACGGCCGGCTGGGACAAGCCGACCCGCTCGCCTGCCCGCACCGTCGAAAGCTCTGCCATCATGGCGTCGAAGACGCGCAACAGGTTCAGGTCGAGGGCGGAGAAATTCACGCGGTCAATATCCCCTATACGATCATTCGATTTCCGTGCGGCCGCGGTCGGCGATAGTGATGGAGAGCAGGCTGGAACTCTATTCCAAATGACCCCGGAAGGAAATCGGCATGAGCGTTGCGGCGAGAACCGTGCGGACAGTAACCTGGATGCAAACGACCTACTCCATCAATATCGGCAGGTTTGAAAGCGGGGGCATCCTCGGCGTTTTCGAAAGCAAGGTGCCCGCAGGTGGCGGGCCACCGATCCACATTCATCACAACGAGGACGAAGTGATCCATGTGATCGAAGGCGCCTACGAGTTCTGGTGCGATGGCAAGCTTGTCCCGGTCGGTCCGGGCAGCTCGATCTTCCTGCCGCGCGGCGTGCCGCACACTTTTCGTGTAATCGGCACGTCTCCCGGACGCAACCTTACCGTCCTGACGCCGGGCGGCATGGAGGAATTCTTCATCGAGGCGGCCGCGCAGGCGCGCGGCTGCCGGAAGACATGGATCGGCTCCTGCAACTGGCGGAACGCTACGGCATCGAATTTCGGGGGCCGGCGAACTGGGAAACAGACCGGACGCACTGACGCCGGCGGCGTGCGACCGCGCCCTGCCACGTCGATCGAGGCGCTGGCAAAGCTCCGGCCCGTCTTCCTGGCCGACGGCTCGGTGACGGCAGGCAATGCCTGCCCGCTGAATGACGGCGCCTGCCTGGTGCTGGTCATGAGCCGCGGCATGGCAAAAGGCTCTCTCTTTCATCGACAGCACCGCCGCCGGCGGCGTAGCCGTGTAGCTTAAGCGGAAGGGATGGTCGTGCCGCCCCTCATCCGCCTGCCGGCACCTTTGCCTGGGTTGAGCCACTGGTCTCAGCCCGTCCTTCGAACCCCCGCTGGGGAGAAGAGGATATGCCGCACCGCCTCCGTCCCTCGCGACGCTTTGACGACGCAGATCCTCCTCCGTTTCCGCAAGACGTTTCGACCGCAGGGCGAGCCCTCCTACACCTTGGCATAGGGCGACAGCGACTGAGGGAGAATGGTTCAGAGCCGCGATCGGGCGCATTCTCTTGGCGATCGGTTCCGGCCGATGGAACCGCTTCACGCGGTTTCGGCACTTCGAGCAGGTCCTGCTCGCCTTCGTTCAGCAAAGGCAAGTCAACAGAGGATATTCCTCGCAAGGAGAAGGAGACTACCCATGAAGATCGTCGTTATCGGCGGCACCGGGCTCATCGGCTCGAAGACCGTGGAAAGATTGCGCAGCAAGGGGCACGACGTCCTGCCGGCCTCGCCGAATTCGGGCGTCGACACCATCACCGGCAAGGGGCTCCCCGAAGCGCTCGCCGGCGCGCAGGTGGTGATCGACCTCGCCAACTCGCCTTCCTTCGAGGACAAGGCGGTTCTCGAATTCTTCCAGACCTCGGGGCGCAACCTTCTCGCCGCCGAGAAAGCCGCCGGCGTGAAGCATCACATCGCGCTCTCGATCGTCGGCATGGAGCGGCTGCAGGACAGCGGCTACATGCGCGCCAAGAAGGCCCAGGAGGACCTGATCAAGGGTTCCGGCATTCCCTACACCATCGTGCATTCCACGCAGTTTCATGAGTTCATGGCGGGCATCGCCCAGGCGGGCGCGGTCGGCCAGATGGTGCATCTGTCGCCGGCTTACGTGCAGCCGATCGCCTCGGACGACGTCGCCGATGTCATGGCCGAGGTGGCGCTGGCCGCACCCGTCAACGGCACGATCGAAATCGGCGGACCGGAGAAAGTCCGCCTCACCGACATCGTGACGCGCCTCTTCAAGGCGACGAACGATCCGCGTCAGATCATGGCCGATCCGCATGCCCGCTATTTCGGCGTCGAGCTCGAGGACAATTCACTCGTGGCAGGGCCGAAGGCCCGGCTCGGCCGCATCCGCTTCGATGACTGGCTGCGCCAGCATCCGCCCCAGAAGATGAGCGCCTGATCGCCGGGGCCGCTTTCGCGGCCCTCGCTGCAACCGTTCCCATCAATCCAAGGAGACCAGACATGTTAGGAAAAATGATCTCGGCAGCGGCATTCGCCGTTGCCCTTGTTGCCGGCACCGCCGCCGCGCATGCCGCGGGCGACAAGGCGAAGGTAACCCTCGTCTACGATCACGAGCTTCCCAACGTTCCCGGCAAGAGCATCAAGGCCGTGCTCGTCGAATATAAGCCCGGCGGCACATCGCCAGGCCACACCCACCCGAAATCGGCCTTCATCTATGCCACCGTTCTGGAGGGCTCGATCAAAAGCCAGGTGAACGACGGCCCGGTGAAGATTTACAAGGCCGGTGAAAGCTTTCCCGAATTCCCCGGCGATCACCACAGCGTCAGCGCCAACGGCAGCAAGACCAAGCCGGCGAAACTGCTCGCGGTCTTCGTGGTGAACACGGGCGAGACGGAACTGACGACCGACGACAAGTAAGCTGCCCCCGATGCCCGGCACCGCCGGGCATCGTTTTCCCCCGCCTTGTCACGCGGCCTGCAGCGCCAGTTCCAGATCCGCCACCAGATCATCCGGATGCTCGATGCCGATCGACAGCCGGATCGTCGATTCCAGAACGCCAATACGCTCACGCACATCGGCGGGCACGCCGGAATGGGTCATCGTGGCCGGATGGCTTGCCAGCGACTCCGTGCCGCCGAGGCTGACGGCAAGCTTGAAGACCTGCAGCGCATTCAGGAATTTGAAGGAGGCCGGCTGGCCACCGCGGATATCGAAGGAGAAGGTCGAACCGGCGCCGGTGCATTGCGCGGTGAAGGTGCGCCCCAGCGGCGAATCCGGATCGTGGTACGGGAGATAGTGAACCTTCTCGACCTTCGGGTGCTCGCGCAGGAAATCGGCCACCGCCCGCGCATTGCTGTTGGCCCGCTCCATGCGCAACTGCAGCGTTTCGAGTGACCGGCCGAGCATCCAGCAGGAATGCGGATCGAGCTGCGTGCCGATCGCGCCGCGCAGCGCCTTGACCTGCTTGACGACGGCCTTGCGGCCGAGAACCGCGCCGGCGATGAGATCGGAATGGCCGCCGACATATTTGGTCAGCGAATAGAGCGAGATATCGGCGCCGTGCTCGATCGGCCGCTGGAAGACCGGCCCGAGCAACGTGTTGTCGCAGACGACGATCGGCGTATGCCCCTGCCGTGCGCCGATCGCATCGGCGACACGCCGGATCATCGCGACGTCGACGAGACTGTTGGTCGGGTTGGCTGGTGTTTCGATCAGGATGACGGAGACGCGGCCCTTGCCCATCGCCTCATCGGCCGCCTTCTGCACCGATGCTTCGCTGACGCCATCGGCAAAGCCGACGGCCGCGACGCCGAGATTGAGGAAGGTCTTTGCCAGCAGGGTTTCGGTGCCGCCGTAAAGCGGCTGCGAATGCAGGACCGCATCGCCGGGACGGACGAAGGCAAGCAGCGTGGTGGCAATCGCCGCCATGCCGGATGAAAACAGCGCGCCGCTTTCCGTCCGCTCATAGACGGCGAGCCTGTCCTCGACGATCTCGCTATTCGGATGATTGAAGCGCGAATAGACGAGGCCGGCACCCTTGCCCGCCGGCGGCTCACGCCGGCCCGAGACGTAATCGAAGAAATCGCGGCCATCCTCGGCGGAGTTGAAGACGAAGGTGGAGGTGAGGAACACCGGCGGCTTGACCGCGCCCTCCGAGAGCTCGGGATCGTAGCCGTAGTTCAGCATCTGCGTTTCGGGATGCAGTGCATGATTGCCGATATGGGTTTTGGAAGGATGCGGGGCGGTCATGATCGTCTCCTCTGTCGACGTGCCGAAGCACAAACTACATCAAAACCGCATCGGGCGAGCGGCCATCGATAAGGCTCCTTAACGATCAGCTTAATTATCAGCTCACCGTCTCGCCCAATGTGTCGGCGACATAGGCGCCGCGCGCGCCCATCGGCAGCGGAGGCCCGGTCGTCGTGTCCTTCGCCGTCTGATGCTCCAGCTCGGCATTGAGTTCGGCGCCGACGATGAGAATGACGACGGAGAGCCAGATCCAGACGAGGAAGCCGATCAGCGCGCCGAGCGTGCCGTAGGTCGCGTTGTAATTGGCGAAATGATCGAGGTAGAAGGAGAAGCCGACCGACATGACGGCCCAGGCGAATGTGGTCAGCCCCGCGCCCCACGTCATCCAGCGGACCCTTGCAGGCGCGCGGCTCGGCCCGAAACGATAGACCAGGGTCACAGCCACCGCGACGACGAAGAGAAGCAGCGGCCACCGCAGGAAAAGCGCCATGTTCTCCTTGAACTGGTCGAGCCAGAGATAGGAGAGCATGACGGGCAGCACGCCGACGAGCGCCACCATGACGACGGCGAAAACCATCGCGCACAGGGTAAAGCAGAGGCCGATCAGGTTCAGCCTGACGAGGCTGCGCTTCTCCCTCTCCTCATAGGCGACGTTCATCGCGTCGAAGATCGCCAGCGTGCCGCTATGGGTGCTCCAGAGCGCGATCGCGAGACCGACGAAGAAGGTGATGCCGAGGGTGCTTTCGCGCTTTTCGACGAGCGCCTTGATCTGATCGGCAAGAAGATCAAAGGCCCCGGGCGGCAGAAGGATGGCAAGCTCGCGCAGATGTTCTGATATCGTCACCGGATCAGCCACCAGCCCGTAAAGCGAAACCAAGGCCGCGAGTGCGGGAAACAGCGCCAGCAGCAGATAAAAGGTCACGCCCGCCGCAATCAGCGTCACCCGGTCGTCGAGGATTTCATGGAAGGCGCGCCAGAACACGTCGCGCAGGCCGGCGAGCGGAATGGCCTCGGGCGTGGCCGCGCTGCGCCCATGTTCGTCGCCCGCCTTGCCGGCAACGACGGTGGCGAAGGAACCCCGCTGCCTTGCCTGCACCAGGACAAACGCACCGATCGCCGCGGCCACAATTCCAACCGCGACGGAGAACCTCTTGAGGCGGAGCACCTCTGCCATTACCCTATCCTCCGATTTGCTTCGGGGATAACGCTGCGCGCCGCTAAAGGATGCAAGCCGTTGCTTTCCCGCAGAGAATCCCGGCGGGGGAGGGGACTTCGCTGCCGCCATCAGCGTCGCAGATGAGAATCCCGCGCAATTTTGAAGATTATAAACATCTGATTTTGTTAGATTAGTTTCAGGCTACGGAAGCGAAACCGGGGTTTGGTTTCGTTACTCCGGCGTGAGGGTCATTCTGGTGCTGTGGCCGATGCGGCGATTTTGTGGGAGCCAAGGCCGAAAATCGGAGCATTTCGCCGCTTGGAAAGCACGATTTGGCCTGAATTCCGTCCGCCATTCCTAGCCTAATACCTACAAAATACAGCCCGACGAAGTGACACCCGGCCTCATCAATAACGCCGGCACCCGAGGCCCGCAATAACCGCGCTCGTTATCCACGGCAAAGATTGATACCGGCCGGACGCACACGATCGCATCCCCATGCACTCGGATCACGACGAGTTCGTTGCGGACGACGCGAGCGGGGGCCATAGCGCACCGATCACGGCCCGACAGTCGATGCCATCGGTCGCAGCGATAATTTCTCCGCAAGTTTGGCAGCTCGCGCGTGGGCTATTCCGTATTAGCGGCCGTCGGCCTTCTGCGCGCCTGAACAATCTGCTCGACATCATTGGCATACTGATCATCAGGAAATTTGACGTTCCAGACGAGGCGGTTCAATCGCTCTCGGGCAATGCCGCGATAGGCAGCAGCAACATATGATCGGCAACAACCACCAATCGGGCATGGGCGCCGAGCTGATGCAGCGTAGGACGCATGGCCGCATAGGAGTTGAAACCGAATGACGCGGCGATCGCCTCATCCAGATGCGATGACTTGATGTGAGGATACTGGCTGCGCAGAGCTTTTTTCAGCGTGGCGATATTCGAAGGCGAGAACCTGAAGGATGGGTTCAGCATATGACGATCCGATGTTCTGGCCGAAGTCTGCCGATTACACTTCGACCTTGGTGAACATGGCCGTCGAAAAGACCCTACGTACCCTTCAACCCGGCAGCAGGTTTGGATAGGTTCCCGAGTCAGACATTAACCTGCAGACGCTTCTTCCTCAAGGTATGCCTCCCCTCCAGCGCCGGTGGCAGCGACCATGGCCAGCAATGGCCAAACCAAAACGTGGGTAGATCGCTGGTCGCACACTTGCTTCCCCTTCTCCCGCTGGAGCGAAGGGGTCCGCGGAAACGTCGGCGCCCCTTCACGGAACATCATCGTCGGACCATCAAGGGGCCGCCAAATCATTCGTTGTCCGCGGACAACAGCTTGGCCGAGCGACCTTTGCCGGAGTCTGCAGGATCATACTGGCGCATGCCAATACCGAACCCTCGCCTCAGGAGAACCCCCTTGCCAAGAACCCGCCATCCCGGCAATTTCACGACATGGACCCGGCCGCTCTCGCCTCTCGCATGCGTGATCACTACGTCGCAGAATTTCGCTGTTTCGTCCAAACACAGGTGGCGATCTGTCCCCAAGGGGTGCCCGAGCTAAAGCTACGCCTCAGTGAAAAGTGCGCGTTGTTCGATCGGCTTTATTGCGTGGATTTCATCAGGGGCGGCAGCCCATCGCCGATCGTGGAATTCGCCCCCAAGTACATCTTAATTTTCGATGCCCTCAGGGCCACATTTGGCAACTCACTTCTCCTCATGAAGCACCTGCGGTGGGACGACGTATTGATCCGGCATGACGTCGATCAGCCGCCTTATGATGATCTCGCCAAATGGTTTCGATCCTGGTTCGATCCGGAGGATGAACGGCATGATCCCAACGGGGACGTGTCCAAAATGATCCACTCGATGCTGCTTCAGCTAGGCCTCCTCAGTATCGACTTCGGCACGGCCCCGCCCGATGCTTTTTGGGAAATTCTACAGGTGCTCGAAAACGCGGGAGCGGCGCGGATTGAAATCGGCAGTTCGGAGGCCGAACCAAATCACCTCGTTCAATAGGCGTCCAATATTCCCCCGTTGTCCGCGGACAACGCTGTCTTCAAGCCAGGACGAAGCGATCGCAAGCCGCGCCGCACTTGTTCGCAACTGTACGAAATCGACGCAACCACCCGGCTTGAATTTGCCGCATTGCGGCACTACCTCGTGATGAGCCGAAGCGCTGCACCCCTCTTTAGCTGCTTCGGCCCGATGGACAGCTTTCCTCCTCCCATGCTGTCGGTCACTATCGAAGCCCGGCGCCTCTCTCTCCCGCGCCGGGCTTCTGCCCCTCCCATGCCGCGGCGCGGATGGCAGCTCTCCCGTCGAATCCTCCTCATCCCTTGGACGCGGCATTTCCCTCACTCATCCCGAGCAGGCTCAAGGCCGCAGCCTCGAAGATCGAACCGAGGTGCCCGCCTCGCCCTTCGAGGCCCCTGCGGGGTGCCTCAGAGCAAGCCCCATTGGGGACCTTGCGCGAATCCCCAGCATTTCTCATTGATCGATCAGCAGCGAAAGAACCGAGGTGACAGATGGACAGGTTAGCGCAATGCCATTGCGGATCACTCCGCGCGAAGACCTCAGGCGATCCGCTTACGGTGAGCCTGTGCCATTGCCGGGACTGCCAGCGCCGAACCGGCGCCGTGGCGAGCAGCGGCGCGATCTTCGCGAAATCCGAGGTGACGCTCGAGGGAGACTGGAAGGTCTTCGAGCGCGACGCCGCCGAAGGGCGCAAGGTCCGGTTCCGCTTCTGCCCGAATTGCGGGACGTCGCTGTATTGGGAAGGTGATTTCAGCGCGGAGCTCTGCGGCATCGCGGTCGGCGCCTTCGCGGACCCGACCTTTCCGCCGCCCCTGCTTTCCGTCTACGAACAATCCAGGCATGAGTGGGTGGAGCCGCCCGACGGCGTGGTGCGTGCCCGGCGCGGATTGGTTTCGTCAGCGGCGGCCGCGGATGATGACAAGCCGAGCGAAACTTGAACGCGCCGGCCCCGAGAGCGCTTTGGTTACAGACCCCACTTCGGGCCGCCCTGCGACAAGGTAATCTCGACCGGATCGCCGTTCACCTCGACGGACGGACCGCCGAGCGCATTCCAGCGAAACAGATTGAGATGCCGGCCGCCGGGGATCAGTCTCGATCGGTCGATGATGCCATCGGCGCCCGCCGCCCTGGCGAGATCGGCCGTGCGCCATGACGGCGGCTCCTTGCCGACAGCCAGTGCCGAGCGCCAGGAGAGATTGGAGGCCTCCCGGTCGATACCGAGCTGTTCACACGCCTGCTCATCATGCTGATCGAGCACGAAGGCGTTGTTGACCGCGAGCGGCACCACCACACGCCGCCGCCCGTCTTCGCGCATATAACCCGAAATCGCCATGATCGCCCATTCGGCCGAAGCACTCATATAGAGGGCAGGCTGACCGAGCCGGTGATAACGGCCCGCGCTCGTCTCATCCGGAAGATCGAGCACGCGATCGAGGCGCTCGATAGGAACGGACCGAAAGAAGCGCCCGCTCACCTTGCGGAAGATACTTGATGCTTCGTTTGCTGGCGGTTGTTTTTCCATAGGGGTCATGAGTATCGATGTGAGAGAATGCAGCTTGTCTTAGCGTTCGATGACAGAGCTGCGTTGCCGATGGTTGCCATGCCGAGCGAAATTATACCAGCGGGGAGATAGCTGGTAATGGCCTCTGAACAACGCGCGCGGAGGTAACGGAAGTGATGCCCAATATCGCTTCCGCAAAGAACACCGATCAAACGAAATCAATAGGTTATTCTTTTGGCGCTGCGCTCAAGACGAGAGGTCCAGCAAAGGTGTCTGAACAGCGCTGATGCAACTTTTGAAACAATCACCGAAAGGGGAGGGCTTTTCGAAACCGCGTGCCTGGATATTACTTGGCAGCGCCGATCCAGGGATGAGGCCAGACACCACCTTGAATCGCCGACTGCAATGATTGCGAGGTTTGAGAGGTTAGCGGAGGTTAAACTGCGATGAAATTATTCGTCCTGCTCATGGGCTTTCCTGGTGTCGGTAAGCTGACGATTGCGAGAGAATTGAGTCCGCATTTCGCTGCGAAGATTATCGACAATCATTGGTTCAACAATCCGATACTGCGCCTGATCGATGACGATGGGACGGCACCCCTTCCGAGCGGCATATGGGAATATACTGGCAGAGTTCGGCAGGCCGTCCTCGATGCCATCGTCGCCTATGGCCCGCCCTCGGTGAATTTCATCTTCACGCACGCCGGAATAGAGGGCGACGAGCGCAGTATCCGCACATTTCAGCAGATTGCTGACGCTGCCAGGCAATGCGAGGCGCTGCTGGTGCCGGTGCGATTGCTTTGCGATGAGGAGGAACTGGCGCGCCGCATTACCACGCCAGCGCGTCGCGAGCGGTTGAAGTCGATTGACGCACAAGCCTCCAGGGAAAGGAGCAGGCGAGCCCAGGTCTTCGATCCCCAACATCGATTCACCCTGAATTTGGATGTGACCTCAAAGACGGCCGAAGCGAGCGCAGCAGCCATTCGCGATCATGTGCTGAGCGTAGCAGCCGACGATTTCGCTTCACTCTTGGGGAACAACGTCGCGATCCCGCTATAACAGCTACGCATTGACCGCCGTCCCGGTCGGCGCGTAGCGCAAGACGCGACCAGAACAGGATTTTTCCCCAAGTGCTGAATATGGTCCAACCAAACCTTGCATCCCGTCCTGGTGAAGCCGATAAACGCGCAGTCTCAAATCGGCGGCCGATATGCAGAAGTTTTATCGTAAGTCCAAACTCATGCGCCGTTCCCGCGTGGTCTGGGGATCATTCAATCTGTGGAAGCCACGGCTGGTGTTCTGGATCGGAGCGCTGGCGATCGGCGTGACCAGCGTCGGTTTTGCGAGGCTCGCCGACATGGCGCAGGCGCTGTTCGCAAGCTTGACGACGTCCACCGGCTGGAGCTTTCTTTTGCCGCTCCTCGTCACTCCCATCGGGTTCGTTTTATCCGCCTGGCTGGCAATCACCCTTTTCCCGAACTCGCAGGGAAGCGGGATCCCGCAGGCGATCGCGGCCCGCCACTTACACGATGATGCCGACCGCACGCGGCTCCTCTCGCTACGCCTTGCCTTTGGCAAGATTACCTTGACCATCCTCGGTCTTTTCTGCGGCGCCTCGATTGGACGCGAGGGCCCGACGGTCCAGGTCGGTGCTTCGTTCATGCTGGCAGCGGCGCGCTTCGGAGGCATGGCGCAGGCACGCGGGCTGATCCTGGCTGGCTCTGCCGCCGGCATCGCGGCAGCCTTCAACACTCCGCTCGCGGGTATCGTCTTCGCGATCGAGGAGATGGGCCGGGCATACGAGGCGCGCACCAACGGCATCGTGCTGACGGCGGTGATCATTTCGGGCCTTGCGGCACTGGCGCTTTCCGGCAGCTATAATTATTTCGGGACGACATCCGTCGCGCCAGCCGGCATCCATGACTGGCTTCTGGTGCCGGTATGCGGGATCGGTGGCGGCGCGCTTGGAGCAACCTTTAGCGGACTGGCGCTGCATTTCGGCATTCGGATCCGCCGCTGGGCGCAGTCCGCCCCGCTGAAGCGCATGCTCATTCTTGCCGGCCTCTGCGGTCTCGCCGTGGCGGTGATCGGCATCGTCTCGCAAGGCAACACGTTCGGAACGAGCTACGAACTGGCGCGCGCAGCCGTAGAAGGCCATGCGACGCCGCCGCTGTTCTTCATCGAAAAGCTGCTCGCCAGCTTTCTGTCGATGATCTCCGGCATCCCCGGTGGGATCTTCGCCCCGTCGCTCGCCGTCGGCGCCGGCTTCGGCAGCACGATCGGATCGCTGTTCGGCACGAGCATCGCTCTTGCGGCGATCCTCGGCATGGCGGGTTACTTCGCAGGCGTCGTTCAGGCGCCAATGACCGCCTTCGTCATCATCCTTGAAATGACCGGCGACCATGAGGCCGTGATCCCTGTTATGGCCGTATCGATGATCGGCTATGTAACGTCGCGCTTGCTGTCGCGCGAGCCGCTTTACCACGGCCTGTCGCGCAATTTTATCGCAGCGGCGCTACGGGCGAGAAGGACGACGGAAAAGACCACGACGGACGGCATTTCAGCGAGTTGACCGGTCTGAGCCCATCGCAGCCAATAAATTCTCGCCACGCTCCGTCCTTCATACCACCAGCATCCCCTGCCGCTCGGCGATCGTCACCACTGCGCGGGTTCCGGCGTTGAACTCCAGAAAATCCGCCTCGATCCCATCGCTGAAGATCACGCCGTGTTCTGGCATTTCGGAGACGATGGTGAGCGGCTGGGTCCCGGAGACGAGGCCGGCGACGATGCTGGTGCCGGTCGTGCGGCTCGGAAAGGGTTCGCGCACGAAATAGCGCAGGAAATCCGCGTCCCAGGCGAAGGACATGTCGATCTTCCGGTCGGCGGGTTCGAGGCCGAGCGCGCTCGCGGCGCCGAGCCAGCCGGAATAGAGGCTCTTCAGCCAGCCGGTCGAGCCCATGCCTGTCGAGACGATGATGCCGCTCGAGGACTGCCGTTCCTCACGTTCCTCGGCGTGGAGGATGTAACGGGCCGAGACGTGGCTTTGCGGGCCGATGAAGAGATCGTTGACCGCGTGGATGACGGCGCCGGTGTTCAGCGTCGCCTTGGCCATGCTGACGCGCTTGATCGGCCGCTTGTTTTTCAGCGCCTCGCCGATCACCCGGGGAAGGCTCTTCGGGTTGAAGGGTAGCAGCAGGCCGTCCCAGCGCTGGGGATCGGGGTTGACGCCGAGGACCGGCTGTCCGTCGAGGTATTTGAGCGTGTTGGCGACGAGGCCGTCCTGGCCGAGCACGACCACGACATCGTCGGGGCCGAAGACGAAGCTTGCGAGGTAGCGACGCTCCAGTCGCTGCACGCGGGCGACCGCGCGCAGGCTCGCTTCCACCTCTGAGATAGCCGCTTCGTATCGCTTCTTCTCGGCGAGATAATCGCTGAAATCGGCGCCGAGATGTTCGACGTAAAACTGCGCCTGCTGCACCGTGTTGAACCGGGCGATGAGTTCGTCGAGCCGGGTCGGCCTGACGACCAGGATGATCTTGCGTTCGTCAGAGGCCGGCACGGTCCTTGCCCTCCTGCGGCTGCAATATCTCCCTGAGAAGATCGGGCGAGACGTTCAGCTGGCCGATCTTCGTCGCATTGTCGGCAAGGTCGCGGAAGGCGAGCGCCATCAGCTGGCCCGGCTGCATGCCGACCGAGGCGAGCGCCTGCAGCACTTTCGGATCGGCCTCCTCGAAGGATTTCATCATCGCCGTCATCGCATAGGCCTGGGCGTCGGCCTCGGCCCGGGCGTTGGTCGCAGCCAGCGTCACCAGTTCGCGGTTCTGCTCCTCGAGCGCGATCTTGCCGGCCATTTCTTCGCGGCGGATCTGCAGCTGCCGTTCCTGCACGGCGCGTTCGGCCTCCATCTGGGCTTCGCGCACCTGCCGCCTCTTGTTCTCCAGCGTGATCTCGGTGGCGATCTCGTTTTCCTTGATCGTCCGCTCCTGCTCGATCGCGGCGTTGCGCCTGCTATAGATGGCCTCGTCGGCCTGGCGGAGCAGGGCTTCGCGTGCGTGGGCTTCGAGAGCCTTTGATGTCTCGACCTTCGGCGTGACGGCGAGCAGCGACAGGCCGAGGATCTCGAGGCCGAGCGCTTCGATCGTCGGGTGTTTCTTCAGCGCTTCGGCGACGCCCGCGACAAGCGCCTCGCCCGAGGCAAGAACCTCCTTCAGCGACAGCGTCTGCACCTCGGCCCGCATCGCCACCTGGACGCGGTCGATCACCCGGGTCGAAAGCTTCTGCGGATCTTCCGAGACGTAAGCACCCCTACGGTCGAGCGTGAAGTTCAAGAGGGCGGCCGTCCGCCGCGGCTCGGCAATGCGGTAGGTGATCTGTCCCTGCACCGTCACTTCCTGGAAGTCCGATGTCACCAGGGGAAAGATGAAAGGATCGTTGACGCTCGCCGTCGGCACCAGCACGAGCGAGCTCGAAGGCGAAAAATGCCAGAAGGCCAGGCCGGCACCCTCGCGGACGGCGTTGCCGTTTTGGTATTGGATGACGTATTGCGTGGGTTCCGTCTTGATGAAGCGCAGTCCGAACATATCCGTTTCCTTGTTTGCGCGGGCGCCTCGCCCGTGTCGAAAAGAAGAAAACATGACTTAGTGACAAATGTCAACTAACTTAGTTGAATATTTACACTAAGGCCGCTCCGTGCTATGTTCCCATCATGACGACACATGACAATGACGCCTTCAAACCGATCGCCACCGTCGATCTCGCGATCTTCTCGCTGTCGCCGGCGGGCCTCTCCGTGCTGCTCATGCGGCGGGCGAACGCACCCTTTGCCGGCGAGTGGGCCTTGCCCGGCGGCTGGATTCATATCGACAAGGATGCCGATCTGGAGGCTGCGGCGCGGCGCGTGCTGAAGGAAAAGACCGGCGTGGAAACGCCCTATCTCGAACAGCTGCAGACCACGGGAAGCGCCGGCCGGGATCCAAGGGGCTGGAGCATCAGCATCGTTTATATCGCGCTGCTCTCGGCCGACGATGTCGCGCAGCGGCAGGATGCAATGGCCGGCGACGCCGAGTGGCGGCCGGTCGAAGGCGAGGGCGTCGGCTTGTCCCTTGCCTTCGACCATGCGGCCCTCCTCAAGGAGGCGCTCGGCCGCATCCGCAGCAAGGTCGAATATTCGAGCCTGCCCGGTCATCTGCTGCCTGTCCGTTTCACATTGAGCGAGCTGCAATCGGTCTATGAGAACCTTCTCGGCCGCAAGCTCGACAAATCGGCTTTTAGAAAGCGCATGGCGGAAGCCGATTTCCTGGAGCCGGTCGAGGGCGAAATGCGCCGGGCGAGCAACCGGCCCGCCCAGGTGTTTCGCCTGAAGGACGCCCATTCGCTGGCGCTCTTCGACCGAAGGATCTGAGCCGCTCCGACGCCAGATGTCAGCATCAGGTATTGAACGAATGTTGCATTCAAAGCTCGCCATTCATACGAGCATCCGCGATCCGGACGGTTTAAGCGCTTTGTCGGCTGCATCACCGGAACAATGACCGGCCGGCGAGGTTTTGATGGCGCGAATCACGCAAAGATCCCCAAGGAGGACACCCGCATGCGTATGAAACTCATAGCAGCTTCGCTCCTCGCGCTCGGCATGGCCACTTCAGCCTTCGCCCAGTCCAATCCGGCTCCAACAGGCGCCACGATGGACAAGAACCAGGCCGATCAGGGCGGTGGCGCCACCAGCAAGATGAAGACCAAGAAGCCGATGGCAACGGATTCGACCAAGACGAGCTCCACCAAAAGCACGATGAAGATGCACAAGACCAAGTGCCCGAACCCGGTCAACAACTCCGCCAAACTCCAGACGCAGGGCGGCACGAGCAACGCCACGCCGATGGATGAAGCCTGCGCGGCGCACAACAACTGACTGGTTTGAGTGCCTAAAGAACCCCGCTTCGGCGGGGTTTTTTATGACCACGCGGCGGCCTGCTCGCCTTCTCCCCAGCGGGGAGAAGGGAACCTTCCACGACCTCCACTCTCAGACATTCACAAAAATTCTAGTTGAGATTGCACCGGCGAGGTGGTCCTATCCCTGCCTGCATAGCCCTGAGTCCTTCGCCCTCTCCAATATTTAAACCCGAGCGGCCCATGTCGATTTCAGATGCGATCTACCGTCCTTTCGAAACCCTGATCCGGCCGCTCGATATTCCCTATCGGCCGCTGCCGTCGAAGGGGCCGGTGGCGGTGCTGCTGCACTTCATTTCGATGTTTCGCGGCGTGCTGATTGCGCTTGCGCTTTGCTCCATGCTGTTCGAGGTGATCAACCTGACGATCGTCTGGGGGCTTTCGGTCATCGTCGATGGCGTGACGCAGCAGGGTGCGTCCGCCTTCCTGCGCAATGACTGGCGGCTGCTGACCGTTCTCGGGCTGCTGATCTTTCCTGTCATGCCGATCGTGTCCTTCATGCTCAACACGCTGAACTCGCACACATTGGGCATCGCCATGCCGGCGGCCATCCAGTGGCAGGGCCATAAGGCCGTCGAGCGGCAGGATCTCGCCTTCTTCCATGATCTCTATGCCGGCCAGGTTTCCTCGCGGCTGCAGCAGGTCTCCTCCGCCGTCCAGCAGCAGATCCTCGCCGCTTTCCAGTCCATCCCTCGCTTCCTGATGCAGCTGGTGGGCTCGGTGATCCTGCTGAGCGCGCTTGCCTGGCAGCTTGCTCTGCCTGTTGTCGTCTGGATCGTGCTCAACATCGCCTTCACCGCCCGGATCGTGCCGATCTTCGTCGAGCGGTCGCGCCGCACCGCCAAGCAGCGCAGCCTGGTCGCCGGCGCCATCACCGATCTGTACACCAACATGCAGATGATCAAGCAGTTTGCCGCCGAAGACAGTGAGGCGGGCGCCATCCGCCGCATCATCGGCAAGGCCGTGCAGACGCAACACAGCGAACAGCGCATCTACCGCTCGTCGGAAGTGACCGTCGTCATTTTCAACACGCTTCTATGGCTAAGCATGCTGGCGATCGGATTTTCCGGCCTCGTCAAGGGTTTCCTGACGGTCGGCGAGTTCGTCGGCGCGGTCTATATCCTCCACCGGCTGTCCTCGCAGATCTTCGTCTTCCTGCAGATGGGCCAGCAGATCTTCCAGGCGATCGGCACGATCAAGGATGCCATGCCGGTCATGACGACGCCGCCGACCATCACCGACCGGCCGGATGCCGGGGATATCAAGGTCAGCCAAGGTGAAATCCGTTTCGAAAATGTCCGCTTCGCCTACAAATCCGGCAAACCCGTCATCTCAGACCTTTCGCTGACGGTCCGGCCCGGCGAGAAGGTCGGCCTGGTCGGCCTCTCCGGCGCCGGCAAGACGACGCTCGCAAACCTGCTGCTGCGCTTCTACGACATCAAGGACGGCGCGATCCTGATCGACGGGCAGAATATAAGCGCGGTCACCCAGGCAAGCCTCCGCCGTGCCATCGGCGTCATCGCCCAGGATGTCGCGCTGCTGCACCGTTCGGTCGGCGACAATATCCGTTACGGCCGGCCGGAGGCGACGCGGCAAGAGATCGAGCGGGTGACGAGGATGGCAAGCGCCGATGCCTTCATCGCCGATCTTACCGACAGCGAAGGCCGCAAGGGTTATGACGCCTTCGTCGGCGATCGCGGCATCAAGCTGTCGGGCGGCCAGCGCCAGCGCGTCGCGATCGCCCGCGTGCTCCTGAAGAATGCGCCGATCCTGGTGCTCGACGAGGCGACCTCGGCCCTCGACAGCGAATCCGAAGCGGCCATCCAGGAAAGGCTGAACCTCGTCATGGAGGGAAAGACGGTGATCGCCATCGCCCATCGCCTCTCGACGATCGCCAGGATGGATCGGATCGTCGTGCTCGATCACGGCCGCATCGTCGAAGAGGGCCGGCCGGAGGAACTGGTCGAGCAGGACGGCCTGTTCGCCCGCCTGTGGAAACGCCAGACCGGCGGTTTCATCCCCGAGGAGATCGATTGAGCGGAAAAGCCCGGCTTGACTCATTCAAGCACCGTCGGTATTGATTGGGTAATCGATAACCCATGGCGAACCCATGACCGCTTCACTCAACGACATAGCCTCCCGCGCAGGCGTTTCGGTCAAGACCGTGTCAGGCGCCCTGCACGGCGGCTCGGCGCGCATGTCGGAGGAAACGCGCCAGCGGATCAAGGAGATCGCCGAGGAGCTCGGTTACGTCACCAACTTCGCCGCGCGCAGCATGCGGCAGGGCTGGATGCCGCTTGTCGGTCTCGTTGCCGATGATCTTATCACGTCGCCTTTCGCGACGGAGATCATCAGGGGCCTCGACGGCGCCGTGCGCGCGTCCGACATGGCCGTCTTCGCCATGACGCTTAGCGGCCATCGCAGCGTCGGATCGATCCTCGACGAGATGCGGCGCTTTCGACCGCGCGCGATTGCCTATGCCGCTATGTATCACAAGAGCGTCGACCTGCCGGCCGAGTTTGCCGATACGGTCGGCGTCATGATCAACTGCCGGGATGCCAACGATCGGGTGACGTCCCTGGTGCCGGATGAAACGGGAGCGGCGATCGAGATCACGCAGTATCTGATCGAGGCCGGCCGTCGCAATATCGCCTTCATCAACCTCCCGGGCATTCTCGCCGGCGAACTGCGCGAACTCGGGTTCCGCCAGGCGCTCGATCATGCCGGCATCGACGGAGCCGGCGCCGTGGTCTTGCCGGCCGTCGGCAAGGCGGTCTACAGCGACCGGGCACCCAGCCTCGTGCCTGCCCATGTGCATGATCTGATGAAAGGTCCCCGGCCTCCCGATGCCATCCTGTGCGGCAATGACCGCGTGGCGATGGAGGTCTATGCCGCGTTGCGCCGCTCGGGCGCGACCATTCCCGATGACGTCGCCGTCGCGAGCTTCGACAACCAGGTCGAGATCGCCTCGCGTCTCGATCCGCCGCTCACCACCATGGCGCTCCCCCATCGCGCCATGGGGCGCCAGGCCGCGCAAATCCTGCTTGCCGAAGACCGGGCTCCGGTCGGAGTGCAGAAACTGCCGTTCCAACTGGTGGAGCGGGCATCCGTATAATTTGAATCAGGCCCATTCAATTGAGGAGGAATTCTAATGGGTAAACGTTTACTTCTGTCTCTGGTCCTGTCCTCGGCGCTCGCCGCCACATGGGCGCATGCTGCGGATAAGGCCGTCATCCAGGTCATGCATCAGGGTGATCCCGGCTTTGTCGCCGCCTATGGCAAGGTGGCCGAACGGTTCGAGGCCGCCAATCCCGACGTTGACATCCAGTTCATCTATGCGCCGCACGATGCCTATAACGAGAAGTTCAGCGCAGCTGTCGTCGCCAAGCAATTGCCCGACGTCATGGAGCTCGATGCGCCCTTCCTCGCCAATTACGTCTGGTCGGGCTACCTGCAGCCGATCAAGCCGCTGATCGACAAGGACCTCCTCGACGACATGACGGCGTCCAACATCGCCCAGGGCACATATCCGATCGACAAGGATCTCTATGCGATCGGACTGACCGACTCATCAGTCGTTCTTTACGGCAACAAGAAATACCTCGAAGCGATCGGCGCCCGCATCCCGAAATCCGTCGACGATGTCTGGACTCGCGAGGAGTTCGAAACCTATCTCGAAAAGCTTTCCAAGCTCGACGGGGTGAAGTGGCCGATCGACACCTTCCGCGGCTACGGCATCAAGACCGAATGGATCACCTATGCCTATGGTCCCATCCTGCAGTCGGCCGGCTGCGATCTGATCGACCGAAAGGCCTGGAAATCCGAGAGCACGCTCGATAGCGACGCCTGCGTCGATGCGCTGGCCATGATGCAGAAATGGGTCAAGAACGGCTGGGTCGTGCCGCAGTCGGCGGGAACCAACCAGTTCTTCGCCGAGGGCAATCCGGCCGCACTGGCGCTTGGCGGACACTGGGTCTATGCCGAGGCTGTCGCGGCCATGAAAGACAATATCGTCGTGCTGCCGCTGCCCAAATTCGGCGCGAAGGGGGCGAGCCCCGATGGCACCTGGATCTGGGCGATTACCAAGACGTCGAAACATCCCGATATCGCCGCCAAGTTCATCAGCTTCCTGCTGAAGGACAAGGAGTATCGGGCCTATGTCGCCAGCCAGTCCGGCTATCCCGGATTGAAGAGCTTCGCCGCCGAATCTCCGCTCTATGCCAATGGCGGCCCGATGGCCATCGCCTTCGAACAGGCGTCGAAGACGGCTGTCGCGCGCCCGCCGCATCCGGCCTATCCCACGATCACCTCGGCCTTCATGCAAGCGGTCGACGAGGTGTTCAATGGCGGCGATCCCAAGGAGGCGCTCACATCAGCCGCCAAGAAGATCGACGAGGACATCGCTGATAACGACGGATATCCGCCGTTCGGTGATCAGCAGTAACGAGGACCGGTCCCGCCTTGCAAGTGTCCGCCAATCGCAAGGCGGGACCGGCACTTGAAGTCTGGAGAGGAGGAGCGACATGGTCATGCAACAATCGACGTCGCCGTCGACAACAGTGCGAAAGGCTGCGGCGCGCCGGCATGACACGGGACGCCTGATGCAGGAGGCGGCGATGCTCGCGCCGGCCGTCATCCTGTTGACCGTCTTTCTGATCCTGCCGTTCCTCCTGTCCTTCTGGACGGCGATGACCAACCAGCCGCTGGTGCCACGGCCGACGCCCGTCCGCTTCGTCTGGTTCAACAATTTCATCCGCATCTTCCAGGACGATCTCTTCTGGACCGCCCTTTGGAACGTCTCGCGTTTCACCTTCTGGATCATTCCGGCGCAATGCGGCCTCGCTTTCGCGACGGCGCTGCTGCTGCATCAGAAGCTGCCCTTCCGCAATCTGCTGCGCGGCATGTTCTTCCTGCCGGCGATCACCTCGATGGTCGTGGTTTGCGTCATCTGGGGCACCCTGTTCCAATATCCGACGGGACCGTTCAACCAGATTCTCGGCTTCATTTCCGGCGGCGCGATCCAGCCGATCGATTGGCTCGGCGATCCCAAATGGGCGATGTTCTCGCTCGTCCTGTTGTCGGCCTGGCAGGCCTATGGCTTCCAGATGATCGTCTACCTCGCAGGCCTTCAGGGCATTCCCGACGAACTCTACGATGCCGCCAAGATCGACGGTGCGAACGCCTTCCGGCGTTTCTGGCATGTCACGATGCCGGGCCTGCGGCCGACTCATGTCTTCGTCCTCGTGATCACGACCATCCAGGCATTCAAGCTCTATACCCAGGTCGCGATCCTCACGCAGGGCGGGCCGAAAAGCAGCACCGAGACGGTGGTGCATTACATGGTGCGCGCCGGCTTCGAAGAGCAGAAGATGGGCTATGCCTCGGCCGTTTCGGTCATCCTGTTCGTCATCGTTCTCATCATCGCGCTGATCCAGCGCCAGCTCCTGAGGCGCTTCGATGTCTGATATCGCTCTCTCGATCCCGCGCGCCCGTGCGGCGCAGTCTTTCTCGGCCACACGGGTGCTACGCCTCATCCAGGTGACTTGCATCTTCATCATCGCCTTGGTGATCGTCTCTCCATTGCTGCTCCTGGTCGTGGCGAGCCTCAAGGATGACCGGTTCCAGATCCTGGCCGATATGGGCAGCTTCCGCGCCTTCTGGGTTTCGATCCCTACGCTCTCCAACTATGCGGAGGTCGGCCATCTCTCGGGCGAACTCGCCTTCGGGCGCTATCTCATCAACTCGCTGATCATCCTGATCACGACGGTCTGTTCCGGCCTGATCGTCAATTCGATGGCCGGCTTCGTTCTCGCCTGGGGATCGCTCAGGGGCCGCGCCGTGATCCTGTCGATCGTGATTGCGCTCTATGTGATCCCGCAGGAAAGCATCATCATGCCCCTCGTGATCATGGTTTCGCGCGCTGGCATGGCCGATACCTTCGCGGTGCAGATCGTGCCCTGGGTCGCGAGCCCTCTCTATATCTTCCTGTTCTACCAGTTCTTCTCGCAACTGCCGAAGGAGCTGCTGGAAGCCGCCGAAATCGACGGCGCATCCTTCTTCCGGGCCTATCGCTCGATTTTCCTGCCGCTCAGCCTGCCCGCACTGGCGACTGTCTCGATCCTCATGGGTATCGAAACCTGGAACCAGTATCTCTGGCCGATCCTCGTCACCCAGACCGACTATGCCCGCCCGATCGCGGTCGCCATCGCGACCTTCTTCGGACAGGACAGCATCTACTGGGATCGCGCGATGGCCGCCTCCGTTCTGATGATGATCCCGATCCTGGGGCTCTACCTCGCATTTCAGCGCTGGTTCGTGAGCTCCTTTATCGGCTCCGCCGTGAAAGGTTGAAGTGATGACAAGCCAAGCGATGACTCCGTCCGACGAAGCCGGGCCGGAGACGATCAGCGCCGTCCTGCCCGCAGGAGCGACGATCCACGCCTGGATCAAGGCCCGGCATGGCAGCGCCTTGGGAAGGCTGACCGCACATGTCGATGGTGATCCGGCCGTTACAGTGGAAACGTCAAATCCCCATGAATTCGAATTTCGGCTGCTGACGCTGGAAAGCGGCGGAGAAATCGCTTTTTCCTACGATCCCGTGACCACAGAGGTCTCGGTTCTCTATGCCTTCCTTCAGTCTGGCGTTCGCGAAGAAGGCATCCGGCTGCTGCATGTCGGGCCCTCCAACGCCGCGCCCGAAATCTCCGGCGGCTATCACTTCCGCCCGCCTTTCGGCTGGATGAACGATCCCAACGGCTTTGGACGGTTCGGCGGCAGGCTGCATCTCTTCTATCAGCACTATCCCCATAGCCTTCGATGGAACAACATGCATTGGGGTCATGCGGTCTCGGACGATTTTCTTCACTGGACGCATCTTCCGGTCTTTCTTCCCCCTTCGGACGAATTCTCCACGCGGGCTGATGGACGCGGCGGCGCATTTTCCGGCTCCGCAATCGCGCTCGATGGCTCGGGAATCCGCATCTTTTTCACCGAGCAAATGAAGGGCCGGGAGCCGGAGGAGCAGGTTCAGTTCACCGCCACCAGCCGCGATCTCGTCAACGTCGAGCCGGCAAGCCTGATCCTGCCCGCCCGTCCCGCCGGGCTCGGTCTGACGACTGACTTCCGCGATCCCTATGTCTTCCTGGGTCCGGACGATAAATGGAAGATGCTGCTCGGCACGCGGGACCGCGAGGGCGGCGTCATCCTGCTCTATGAAACGGATGATCCGACCGCGGCGACGGGATGGACCTTCCTCGGCATGCTTCACCGCGAGAACCGCTTCGGGATGACGGCGGCGGAGTGCCCCTGCATGATCCCTCTTGATGGTCCCGCGAGCGACCCGTCGACCCGCTGGGCGTTGATCTTCGGCCTTCTCACAAGCCGCGATCCGGCAACGGGCCGGCGCAACATGACCCTTGCGAGTGTCGGCCGTTTCGATGGCCGCAAATTCTCAGTTGAGTTCGAGCAGGAGCTGGATTTCGGCACCGACGCCTACGCATTTCAAGCCTTTGTCGACGGCAGCGGCCCTGTCGGCATCGCATGGCTCGCGAACTGGACTGACATATCGAAGGACGTCGACATGCCGACGGCGATGACCCTGCCGCGCCGGCTGGCGCTGCAGGGCGGGGCGCTGATCACGCCACCGATCGCCGCGACAGAAAGCCTGCGGCAACGCCGGCTGGATGCCGGAGGACTTCTCGATGGACGAACCGTCGATCTCGCCAACGGCTCGGTCGAAATCATGCTTGGCCTCAAGGAGGCGGGCAGCGGGTTCCGCCTCGTCTTCGACCATCCCGAGGCGACCCTCGAGGTTGAGTTGAACGAGCACGGGCTGAGCATCCCCTTTTCCGCGAGCGCCAAGCCATCGCCCCGCTACATCGCGGCCGGCGCACGCCCATCCGCCATCCGGATATTCCTCGATGCAGGCTCGATCGAAGTCTTCGCCGATGATGGCCGATGGACGGGGACCAAGCGGCTGCCCGGCTTCAAGGGGGTAAGTGCCGCGCGTCTCGTCGCGCCCGCCGGCAATGTGCTTTCTGCGGACATCTGGCAGCTCGGTCTTTGATCTCAGGAGGAGAGGGCATCGCATCGGTATTTGTCCGATATCGTACGGCAACGAATAGGGGGGTCGCGACTTTTCTTCTCATCCAAGGAGAAAAACATGCCGTCCTTGTCTTCCGTACGCCCTGCGTCGCACAGCAAAGAAGCTTCCGCAATCGAATCCGAGATCGTCGCTCTGACGCCGGCTCTGCGCGCCTTTGCCCGACGGTTCGTGCGCAGTGACGACGACGTCGATGACCTCGTGCAGGAGACCTTGCTGAAAGCGTTGAACTCGCTTCATCTCTATCATCCCGGCACCTCCCTCAAATCCTGGCTTTTCACGATCCTCCGAAACACCTTCTGCACCAATTATCGCCGCAGGAAGCGCGAACCCACAGGCGTCGATGCGGGGCTGGAGCAGATCGCGATCGCGCCGACGCAGGAATGGGTGCTGAAAGAGCGCGAGTTGCAGCAGGCAATGGCGCTGCTTTCCGAGGACAGGCGCCGGGCGCTCACGCTGGTCGCCGCCGGAACAAGTTACGAGGATGCCGCCAGGATGTGCGGATGCCGCGTCGGCACCCTGAAGAGCCGCGTCAGCCGCGCCCGCGAGTGCCTGCTCTCCCTGCTCGGAAATCATCTGAGCGATTGATCCCAGAGCAATTCCAGCAAAAGTGTGTAGCGGTTTTGCGTCCGGAATTGCGTGAAATCAAAGATGCGAGCGTCTACCAGCGCAGCAGGCGAGGGCCGGTGAGGGCGCCGAACGCGCCGGTCAGCAGGATGCCGATCGAATACCAGATCAGCACGAAGGGCATGCCGTTTTCCGTACAGAACCAGGAATAGACCCAGGCGCCGGCCGCTCCCGCGGCAATACCGGCGACGAACCCCGTCAGGTTGAGATCCACCGGTGCCGCGCGGCGCAGCGCCCAGACCGCGCCCGCATAGACGGGCAAGGCGAAGGCGAAGATGAGCAGCGGGCAATGGAGCGCGGAGGAGCCGAGGATCAGGACCCGGTAATCTGCTGCCGGCGCCATCGTCAGCTGGATGGCTGCGACCGCGGCCATGGCCGCGAAGATTATGGCGAGCAGGCCGAAGAAGCGTCCCTTGGAACCATCCGGGCGGGAAAGCCGATGGGCGGCGAGAAGGGCCGCCGCGGCGATCAGCGCGTTATAGGCCGATTTGATCCAGAACACCGGCAGCACCAGTGCCTCGTGCATATCGACCCTGAGGCCTAAAATGACCAGCATCAGCAGCAGCGAGAGGCCGAGGGCCGGCGCTATGCCGAGCGCCAGGCGGCGGCGCAGCGCGTGGCGCGGCACCGGCTTCAGGTCGCCGACCAGGCTTTCGATGATATCGTCCGTCTTTGTCACGATGCGCCTCGCAATCTCTCGCCGAGCGCCTTGAGCGCCCGGTGGATGCCGACTTTTACCGCCGATTCGGACTGGCCGGTGCGGCTTGCGGCGTCGGCGACCGACTGTCCCTCCAGTCTCACCTGCCGGATCAGCTCCCGCTGTCTCAGTGGCAAGCCGTCGAGCAAACGCTCGACATCCATGCGGGCCGTCAGCGCCTCCTCGCTGAAGTCGCTTTCGATCTCATCGCCAAGCTCGGTTTCGCTGAGCCTGCGCCCGCCGCGGCCGCGATGATGGTCGATCAGCTTGTAGCGGGCGATCGAGAAGAACCAGGCCGTGAAAGGCCTTTCCCTGTCATAGGTGGACCGGCGGGAATGCAGTGCCAGCAATGTCTCCTGGACCAGGTCTTCCATATCCGCCTTCGCCGCCGCAGCCATCCTGCGGCTGTAATAACCGACAAGCAGCGCGCGCGAAGCCGTCAGCAAACGCCGATAGGCCGCCTCGTCTCCGTCAAGGGAAAGAAGCATCAAGGCTTTCAGGGCTTCTTCCGAATGGGCTGATGTCATGTTGTCTGAGAGTTCATTCGAAAAAACAGCCGGTCGGTTACAGGCAGTGCGAAAACAATTCTGGCATCACAGCTCTATCACATAGATGTGAGGCTGTAACGCACCTCGACGCCGCCTCGAATGGGTGGATGTGAGCCATCGGCAGGCAGCCGGCGGACACGGCAATTTATCCGAGGAGAATTCCATGACCAAGCTTCTTTCCAGCCTTGCAGCCTGCACCTTCATCGTCGGTCTTTCGCTCGCCGGCGTCGCCTCGGCCGAGGACGCCATGAAGACCGATGCGATGAAGAAGGACAGCATGCAGAAAAGCGCGATGTCGAAAGACGCCATGAAGATGTCCGGCACCAAGAAGGACTGCATGCACAAGGCCGGCATGGAAAAGGACGCGATGAAGAAGACCGATATGATGAAGACCTGCGACGCGATGAAATAAGCGCCCGCATCCGCGCGGCCGCTGAAACTTTTCCGCAGCGGCCGCGTCTTTTGTTCCTGAAACTGCATCGATCCGGAGAACGATCATGGCGACGACCGAGGCCGGCAAAGAGACCGCCCGCACGCTCATTTACCGCCACAGCCTCGCCGTGCGCCTGCCGCATTGGGTGAACGTGCTTTGCCTGACCGTGCTGCTCATGAGCGGCCTGCAGATATTCAACGCCCATCCGGCGCTCTATTGGGGCCAATACGGCACCGATAACGATCCGTCCTTCATCTCGATGGATGCCGTTGACGACGGCGGCGAGGCAAAGGGGCGCACGCATATCGGTTCGCTCGCCTTCGATACGACGGGTGTTCTCGGTCTCTCCAACGTCGACGGGGAGGCGACGGCGAGGGGTTTTCCAAGCTGGCTCACCCTTCCAAGCTATCAGGACCTGTCGACCGGCCGGCGCTGGCATTTCTTCTTTGCCTGGCTCTTCGTCCTCAACGGCTTCGTCTATCTCGTCTGCGGACTGGTCAGCCGGCATTTTCGCCGTGATCTCGCGCCTGGTGTCGATGAACTGACGCCCGCCCATCTTGCGCACGAAGTCGTCAACCACGCCAGGCTCCGGTTTCCCAAGGGCGCCGAGGCACGGCACTACAACACGCTGCAGAAGCTGACCTATCTCGTGGTGATCTTCCTGCTGCTGCCGCTGATGGTGGCAACGGGATTGACCATGTCGCCGGGCTTTGATGCCGTGGCGCCCTGGCTGCTCGATGTCTTCGGCGGCCGGCAATCGGCCCGCACGATTCATTTCCTCACCGCCTTCTCACTCGTCGCCTTCGTCGTGGTGCATGTCGCCATGGTCATCCTGTCGGGTGTCTTCAACAATCTGCGTTCGATGATCACCGGCTACTACGCCATCGAACAGGGAGACGAATGATGAGCCGCCTGATCACCCGCCGCCGCTTCCTGATCGGCTCGACGCTCACCGCCTCGGCACTGGGGCTTTCCGGCTGCGACGCGCTTGTCGAAAGCGACCGGACGAAATCCGTCCTGAAGATCGCCGAGGGCTTCAGCATGAAGACGCAGCGCCTGCTGCTCGGCGACAATGCGCTCGCCCGCGAATTCGGCGAAGCGGATCTCTCGCCGGTCTTTCGCTCGAACGGCACCAGCATGCCCGACAACCCGCAATATCTCGACTGGATGAGCCGGCAGTTCTCGACCTGGAAGCTTGAGGTCGGCGGGCTTGTGGAAAAGCCGGCGCAATTCTCGCTCGCGGAGTTGAAGGCGATGCCGTCGCGCACGCAGATTACCCGACACGACTGCGTCGAAGGCTGGAGCGCGATCGGCAAATGGACGGGCCTGCCGCTCGGCGCGCTCTTGCAATCGGTGGGGCTGAAACCCCAGGCGCGCTATATCGTGTTCCACTGCGCCGACGAATACGAAAAGACGCTCGACAACAGCGGCTGGTATTATGAGAGCGTCGATCTCGTCGATGCCTTCCATCCACAGACGATCCTTGCCTATGCGATGAACGGCCGCGACCTGGAAGTGGCCCACGGAGCGCCGCTGAGGCTCAGGGTCGAACGCCAGCTCGGTTACAAGCAGGCGAAATATCTCACCCGCATCGAGGCGGTCGCCGATCTCGGCCAGCTTTATGGTGGCAATGGCGGCTTCTGGGAAGATCGCGGCTATGAATGGTATGCCGGGATATAACAGGCAGGCGGACGCTCAACCGGTTTTGCTGACGTGGGGCTGGGGTGTGAGGGATGGCCGCTTGGATCTGCGCAAAGGTCCGATCAACCGCTCATACTCCGCCTCGGCCTTGCCGTAGGCGTCGGAGGCGAATTCCTCCAGGCCGGCGCGGTCGCGCACGATCACCAGGCCGCGGACGGAGCGGATGAAATGATTGCCCTCGAGTATGTGCAGCGCCGTCGTGACACTCGGACGCCTGACCGCCAGCATCAGGGCGATGAACTCGTGCGTCAGCGCAAGCTTGTCGCCGTCGATCCTGTCGTGACACATCAGGATCCAGCGCGCCAGCCGCTCGTTGATCTCGTGAACCGCATTGGAGAGCGCGGTGAAACCGGCCTGGGTTGCAAGGACATGGACGGTCTTGTGCAGCAGGCCTGCGAAAACCGGCTGCGTCTTCATCAGATCCGCGAGCGTGCGCTGCGGCAGCCGATAGGCGAAGCCGGGCACCTGCACGGTAACTTCCGATACGCTGATACCGGCATCGATCGCCGCGGCGACCGGCGCAAATCCATCGCGGCCGAACAAGCCCGCTTCGACGCGGTTGCCCTCGGGCGAGATGTTGATGACCGAGCCTACTCCCGAGCACGGGAAATAGACCTGCTCGATCGGCGCATTCGCATGGACGATGATGAAACCGCTCGGTATGGCGCAGGGTTCGAGGTGAGGGGCAACGGCCGCGTATTCCTCCTCCGGCAAGAGGGCCAGCAGACGATTCTCCTTGGGGTGCATCATTTCCGCCAATGTTCGCCCTCCGGTAAGTGCGGGGCGGCCGCAGGCAGTATCATCGATTCCAGGTCGCGATCGCCGGATCGCCAATCGGGCTCGCCATTCTAACCCGCAGAGCCGCCATTGGTTCCCGCATCGCGCGGCCGCCGACCCATCCTTTCCCAAGCGCAAAACCGGCCGCGCGGCCGCATTTGCGGCATTGCGGGCGGGTTGCCTTCGCTGGTCGCCGCCGCCGGCGGTCTGTACGTTATTGCACAATGTATTGCTCAACGATTCTATATGGTTAGGTTCGCCCGCAACGGGGGTCGCATTCTCATTGATGCGCGGACTGATATGGATGACCGAGAATTGATTTTCCGAAATGAACTTTTGCGTGCCATGGGACCGCAGGAGCTTGAACTCCTGCGACCGCATCTGGAGCCTGTCGACCTGGAGGTTCCCTTGATCCTTGAAACGGAGAACAGCCCGGTCGGCGACGTCTACATGCTGGAGTCCGGGCTTGCCTCGATCGTGGCGAGATTTCCGGGCGGTCGCGATCTCGAGGTGGGCATCGTCGGGCGCGAAGGCATGACGGGCGCGGCCGTCATCCTCGGCGGCGACCAATCCGCCAACCGGACGTTCATGCAGATTACCGGCCATGGCTTCAAACTGCCGGCAGCTGTCCTTTCCCAAGCGATGGAAGAAAGCCGCGCCTTACGCAGCCTGCTTCTCGCCTATGTCCAGGCCCTGCTTGCGCAGACGACGTCGACCGTGCTCGCCAACGGCCGTTCCAAGCTCGAGGAGCGGCTTGCGCGATGGCTGCTGATGGTCCACGACCGCACCGACGGCGCCACCATCTGGCTGACCCACGAGTTTCTGGCCGTGATGCTCGGTGTGCGCCGCGCCGGGGTTACCGTCGCTCTGCACCTGCTCGAAGGCAAGGGCCTGATCCGCTCGACAAGGCGGCAGATCGTCATCCTCAACCGGCGGGGATTGATCGAAGAGGCCCATGGCGCCTATGGGGCGGCCGAGGAGGAGTATCGGCGGCTGATCGGCACGCATCTTGCGCGCTGACGCGGGCGGCGCATCCCCGTCTCGGAGCGTCCCGCCGCCCTTAATGATAATAGGAGGGATCCGGCCCGAACAGGGCTGAGATCATCGCCTCGATATCGGAAGGACGGCCGCTGACGACGAAGCCGCCGCGAGGCGTTTTCATCCGCTCGCCACGGGCGAAGATGAAGGGAATCCGGCGCGTCTCCAGCCATTCGTTCATCCAGAGCATGGCCTCGTCGGAAATCGTCACGTCGATGATCACGGCATCGAAGATGAGGCCCTCGCTTAGACATTCCATTGCGCTGGAGACGACCACAGGACCTGCGAGCAGCGCCTGGCGCGCGATCAATGCGTCTCTGGCACCGCCCGAAAGGAAGCCGGCCTCGCCGATGATAAGGATCGTCTTGCCGGCGACCGGGCTGAGCGATTTCATGAGCGGACGCCTACGGTAATCCTGGGGTTGAGGGCAATCATGCTGTTCAATGGCGGTTCAAACAGCGGGCGGTCCGCGCCTGCACCTGCCTACCATATTCAAGCTTATGACGCGACGTTCATTTTGTCGTGAATGCCGAACCTCACCCGGCCGCGCTGGTTCCCCTAAAACGTGTTGCGATCCCTCAGATTCGCTTGATCCGCGCTTTGCTCCCTGGTCTTCACATGCCGACATCGCAGGGCGCGGCAGCCTGATCCGTACGCTTCCGCACCAGCTGTTGAAATCGACGATCCTAAGTTTAGGATCAGCTCATATAAAAAAGGGAGGAAGCAGATGATCCAGCACTCGGGAATCACCAAGCCGGCGCTGCAGCCCGATGATCTCAAGATGTTGACCGCTGTCCTTCACGAATGGTGCCGGGAGAAATCCTGCGGGATCGCGAGCCCGCAGGCCCAGCATGTGGCAAGAGAGCTCGTCTCCTGGTTCGAATGCGGCATTCGCGACAGGCACAGGCTAGCGGGTCTGATGCGGCACATGCATCTGGATTTGCAGAACCTGCCGATCACGAGGAATGCGCAGCCCGTGCGGCATGAAGCTGCGGCATGAAACGGCGAAACCCCATAGTCGTCCATTAGTTCGGTATCCCTCTCGATGAAGGTGGGCCGAACGACGAAATTGGTGCCACCTTGGCAGCCTATTGCGGGAACCAACCGTGAACTATGGCATTGTTTCTGCAACGATGAGGCAGCCAATGCCGAGATTTTATTTCAACGTCGTTTCAGGCGCCGATACCGTCGTCGATCCCGAAGGCTCGGAACTGGCGACCCTCGAGGACGCGAGGCGGGAAGCGGTGCAGGATGCGCGAGCCCTGATGAGCCAGGCCATACTTGCCGGACGGGACATCTCGGGAAGAGAAATGCACATCTGTGACGAGGATGGAAACGTCCTTCTGACCCTGCCCTTCAGCGAGACCTTCGAAAGCGTCGATTAGAGCGCGGCGGCGGGCTAAGGTACGACGGGCGAAACCGAAACATCGCGCCGGCTCTTCTCGGGGCGACGGATCGGCAGGCCGATCAGACGTTCGTATTCCCGCTCCGGGACGCCGTAGCTTCCGGCGGCGATCTCTTCCAGCCGGTCCCTGTCGAGGATCCTGACATTGGCACGGCTCGATCTGATCGCTCTCAGCCCTTCGATGACATGCAGTTCGTTGGTGACGCCGGCGCGGCGCACGCCGAGCATGAGCGCCAGAAATTCATGCGTCAGCGGCAGGTCGCTGCCGTTCAGCCGGTCATGGCACATCAGCAGCCAGCGGGCGAGCCTCTCATGCATGTTGTAGCGCCCGTTGGCGAGCGCGGACTGGGCGAGCTGTATGTCGCAGCAATGCATGTATCTGAGGAACAGATCGTTGGCAGCCGGAAAGCTTGCCAAAGTTCGCGTGAAGCTTTCCACCGGGACCTGCAGGCCGAAGCCCGCGACCTGGAGGAAGGTCCGGTTGGGCGTCGTGTCCGTCCTCAGGATGACATGCAGTCCCGCCATGCCCTCATGTCCGATATGGCCGACCTCGACGGCTTCGCCGTCGCCGTTGGCCGCCACCATCGAGGCAAGACCGTCCTCGATGAAGCAGACATGCCGGTTCGGCCGATCGGCCTCGACCAGAACATGCCTCAACGGGAGTTCGATTGCCCTGATATCGGCGGCCAGCATCTCGAAGGCATCGCGCGGCAGGGCTCTCAACAGCAAATTACGCGTATTGCGCTGATCCGGTGCATGCATGGTCTTCTCCTTGCGGGAGACAGCCCGTGCTCATACCGGCGCCTTTTGGCGGTAATGGATTGGGATATAGGTCAGGCGGCGCGTATTTCGCATGCCTGTCGGAGTTTTGTACGGTTTTGACTACAGGAAGCTCTCAGCCCTCCCTTGGCAAGCGGATCACAAAACCCGTGCCAGGCCGCCGATCCTCGATATGAAGTTCGGCCTTCAATTGCTGCACAAGCGCGCGGACGATCTTCATTCCGAGGCTTTTGCCGTCGTTCTCGGCGGACGACATCTCCGGCGGCAGGCCTTTGCCGCCGTCGGCGACCTCGAGACGGATCTCGTCGCCGATGCTGTGTGCGCTGACGGTGACGGCGCCTGCGGCATCGGCATAGGCGTGCTTGAAAGCGTTCGTCACCAGCTCGTTGACGAGGAGGGCGATCTGGATGGCGCGGTCGGCATCGACAGGGCAGGGATCGGCGTCGACCGAGAGGACGTGGCTGGACGTCGTCTGCTGCAGGCGTTGGCAGAGGCTCGACAGGAAATCCGCCAGATCCACCGTCTCGGTGTGCGGCTGACGCCACAACTGGTCGTGCACCTCCGCAATGGTTCCGACGCGCGCCTCGGCATCGCGAAGCGCCTGTCCGACCTCCTCCTGTTTGGCGGAGCGGGCCTGCATGGCGAGCATGGCCGCGACCAGCGCCAGGCTGTTCTTGACCCTGTGGCTCATCTCGCGAAGCATGATCTGCTGGTGTTCGTCGGCGAAATGACGCGCGGTATCGTCCCGCAGCACCTTGAGATAGCCGGCGCGCTGGGCGCGCAGCGGCATGGTCAATCCGCTGCCCCAGAATGTCGAGCCGTCCTTACGCAAGTGAAACCGCTCGTTCTCCGCGCGGCCGCGCTCGGCGGCCGCCTTCATCTCATCCTCCAGCGCGCCGTCGCGATCATCGGGAGGCAGGAGAATGCGGGCATCGCGACCGATGATTTCGTCTTCCTCATAGCCGAAGATGCGGCAGGCGCCGGTGTTCCAGCTGATGATCCGCCCGTCCCGGTCGAAGGCGAAGATCGCATAGTCGATCGCGCTTTTGAGAATGAGCTGAAGGCGCTCCTGGCTGGCGCGCAGCGCCTCCTCCTCATGCAGCATCCGCGTCCGGTCGCGGACGACCTTCATCAGGCCGTAGATCTCGCCGGCATTGTTGCGCAGCGGCATCGTCAGCCCAGAGGCCCAGAACGAACCGCCGTCCTTCCTGGCATGCCAGCGATCGTGTTCGGCGCGCCCGGTCGTGAGCGCAAGCCTGATCTCCTTCAGCGGCGCAGCCGCCAGTTGATCCTCGAACGAAAAGAGGATGGCGCTGTTCTGCCCGATCATTTCGAACGCCGAATAGCCGAAGAGCTCTTCCGCGCCGGCGCTCCAGGTTACAATCGTGCCATCGCGATCCATCGCGAAAATGGCATAGTCCCGCGCGCTCTCGACCATGTGCCGATAGATTTCAGTCTCATCGCCCGGAAGGGGATATTGATCCATGCCGCCGCGCTCCCGCAGTTGCCGCCGGACAACATTATCACTTGCTAAAATAATTACATCACCCGTGCGTTTGCGTACAAAACCCGGCCACGGAACCTTCTGCCGAGGATGCGAGTTTAGGTTCCAGCGCCTTGCAATCGGCCATCCCGGAGTTCACAATTCACATCCGGCCGGGCGGACTTGTGGCGTTGGCGGCCGGGAGACGTTGTCCTCTTGCCGATAAAGGGCAGAGCGATGCGAGCCTTTGAAAGCGAAAATCTCATCCTGTCGCAGCTGACGGATCCGGAGCTTCTGGCGCTGGATCGCATACTGGAGCCGCTTCTACTCCCGCGTGATTTCTCGCTCGTCCACGTGGGCATGCCGGTCAGCCACTATTACTTCCTGGAGAACGGTATCGCCTCCATGATGGCGACGAGCCCCGAGGGAAGAAAGGCCGAAATCGGCGTGCTCGGCAGGGACGGAATGTCGCCGCCGGCCTTTACCGGGGGGTGGAGCGGCTTTCCTTCGACGTGACGATGCAGATCGGTGGCCATGGACGGCGCGTGGAAGCCGGAGCCTTGGCCGGTTTTCTGATCGAGCGACCGAGCATACGCCGGGCGCTTTCGCGTTTTCTTCTCACCTTCTTCACGCAGGTCGCCAACACGGCGCTTTCCAACGCCGTTCACAAGATCGACGTCCGATTGGCGAAATGGATCCTGATGTGCCACGATCGCCTGGAAGGCGAAGAGATCGAAATCACCCACGAGTACATGGCGACCATGCTCGGCGTCCGGCGCTCCAGCGTCACCGATGCCCTGCATGTCCTCGAAGGCGAGCATCTGATCTATTCCACCCGCGGCCTGGTGATCATCCGCAACCGCACCTCCCTCGAAGCCTTCGCGGCCGATGCCTATAACGTTCCCGGCGTAACCGGCCGCAATTGGCCGCAGACCAGCCGCCACCCTCTCGCCTCGGCCTATCGCGAAGTTTCTCCTGTTCAATAAGATCGTCATGATCCGATCTCGCCGATGCGACGCAGGACGCCTGCACGGCGCCGATGCGAACGGGCCACTCCAAGCGAAGACGCCGCCAGCGCGTCTCGCCGCTCCTCGCCAAGGCAACTACCTCAGATGCGCGAAGCGGGCCGGGCGCGACAGGGTCGAGATATACGCTGCCGCAGAAGGCGTCGCTGCCCTCAGCTGAGTTCCTGGGCTAACCCGATGAGCAGCCCTTCAGGCCCACGAATGTAGCAGAGAAGATATGCGTCCTTATACCGGACGACCTCGCCCACCAGCTCGGCGCCGCGCGGACGGAGCCTTTCAAGCGTCTCGTCGATGTCATCGACAGTGAACATGGCGCGGAGGTAGCCGAGCGCATTGACCGGCGCGTTCCGGTGATCTGCGACGACCTCAGGCTTGACGAAGCGGGAGAGCTCAAGCCGGCTGTGCCCATCAGGCGTGCGCATCATGGCGATCTCCACCTGCTGATCGCCCAGTCCGGTGACACGTCCGGCCCATTCTCCTTCGATCGTGGCCCGCCCTTCGAACTCGAGGCCGAGCTCGCGAAAGAAATCGACCGCCTCTGCGAGGTCTTCGACGACGATTCCTATGTTGTCCATCCGCTTGAGCGCCATGTTTCACATCTCCAGGCTGTCGTTCACCTCCGTGAACAGTTGAACCGCACTTAGCGCCGTGCGGCGGTCTGCTCGGCGGCCTGCCGCGGACGGCGGAAGATGGAGACCTGGTTGCGGCCCGCCTGCTTGGCGCGATAGAGGGCCATGTCGGCCTGGTGCTGGAGATTATCCAGCGAAATCTCGGGATCGAGAGCCGATTTCACCGCCACGCCCACGCTCAGCGTCACCGAAGGCCCCACAGCGGAAGAGGGGTTGGGAAGGGCGGCGGCTTCCACGCTCTCGCGGATGCGCTTGGCGATCGAGACAGCCTCTTCCTCATCGACGCCCGGAAGCACGATCAGGAATTCCTCGCCGCCATGGCGCGAGACAAGGTCGCGATCGGCGCGCACGCTGCTCTGGATGATGCCGGCCACCTTGACGAGGCAGCGGTCGCCCTCACTGTGGCCGAGACTGTCGTTCAGCGCCTTGAAGTGATCGATGTCGCACATCAGCATGGCGGCGACGACGCCGGCATCGCTTCTGCTGCGCCAGAGCTCCTCCAGCGTCTCCATCATCCAGCGGCGGTTGGCAATGCCCGTCAGCGGATCGGTTCTCGCCAGCCGCTCCAGGCGGGCATTGGCATCGGCAAGTTCCGCCACGCGGCGCTGGTCCCGGCAGTCGAGGAGAAATGTCTTCTGCGCCAGGATGTTCATCGTGCGCCGGGCAACCACGGTCGCGATGATCCCGCAGGAAAAGAACAGGGTTCCGGCAATGACGCTGCCCGTTTCCACGAGCGGGTTGAACCACTGAAGGATAAAATAGAGGCAGAGGGCATAACAGGCGATCGCGATCGTCCACGCCAGCGGCACACTGAAGATGGTGATCGCGCTCGTTGCGACGAAGAGCATGATGGTCAGATGCCGCTCGTAGAATTCGCCGCCGGCAAAGACGCCGACAAGCGCCACCGACAAAAGGATGAGGCACATCCCCCCGAGCAGCGATGCGCCCTGAAACACCGCCGGACGCGGCCTGCGCCAGGCGAGCGCCGTTGCAATGGCCGCCGGCGGCAAAAGGTAGGCAGGGGCGACCATCGCCAGGGCGATCGGATGGGGAAGCAGGATAGCGTTCAGCGCCAACGTCAGAATGTCGACAAACGCCACCCATATCATCCAGGAGCGGATAATTTTCGCGGTCTGCCGCCATGCCCTTTCGTCGAAGCGGCGACGCAGCTCGGCAGTCAGGCTTATATCGCGGGTCCTGCCCGAGAGAAGACGCTCGACCTCGGCCGCCATCGCACTCGTCAGCGGCCGCGGCGAAGCCGGCCCGGCAGCGGAATTCTGAGAAGAAGCGCTTCTGGCATCGTTCATCCTTGCAATATCTAGCGATAATCCGGAGGTCGGCAAGGCTCGGGCATAAACGCACTGCCGGAGTGGTTAGCTTCCCGTTCCCGCCCGCCAAGCGCATGTCCGAATTCGCACATTTGGAATTTTGCGGGCAAGATTGCAGGCCTGGTCTGGGCGAGGTCGTCTCGATCGTGCTAACAACCCTCTGGCGAGGGGGTATGGGATGAGACTCAAACTGGTTGCAGTTGCGGTCGCGGCGCTGGCGCCTGTGGTGGCGATGCTCGCCTATAACGAGGTGGCCCTGCGCCACCAGCGCAATGAAGAAGTGCGCGCATCGGCAGCGCAGGCGGCGAGGCAAGCATCGTCGGAAGTCGAAAGAATCGTGGAGGGCCTGCATGGCCTTCTCATTTCGGTCTCCGCCATGCCCTCCGTCCGGCACCTCGACGTCGGCACCTGCAACGAGGCGCTCACATCGGTTGCCGAAAACATTCCGAACGTCAGCACCATCTTCGTCGTCGGGCTCGACGGGCGGCCGGTCTGCGGCAGCACGGCGTTTCCCGAGGGGGTGACGTTCTCCGACCGCGATTATTTCCAGCAGATCCTGAAGACCAAGGATTTTACCGTCGGCACCTACACGCAAAGCCGTCTTTCCGACAAGCACGTGCTGCCGCTCGCAATGCCCTTGATGGAAGGCGGCATGCTCAAGGCCGTCATCGTCAGCGGCATCCGGATGGACTGGCTGCAGAACCGCATCACCGAACGCGGCGTCGCGCCCGGCAATGCGGTGACGATCGCCGACGGCAAGGGAACCATCGTCGCGCGCGTTCCCCTGCCGGAGCAGTTCGTCGGCACGGCGATCCCGGACCAATACCAGCGGCTGGTTCACGCCGAACAGCCCGACGTGATCGAGGTCACGAGCCGGGATGGAATGGTGCGCATCGTCGGCTATCGCCCGATCGCGCTGCCATCAAGCCCTCTTTATGTCAGCGCCAGCTTCTCCAAGCCGGAGGCCTTCGCGCCGATCGAGCGGGCGACGCTGATGAACACGCTCGCCATCATCGGCGGCGCGCTGTTTTCGCTCACTGCTGCGATCGTCATCGGCAACCGATTCATCCTCGTGCCGATCTGGCGGATCGCCGATGTGATGGAGAAGTGGCGCGGCGGCCAGACCTCGGCCAGAACCGGCATGACGGGATCGGACGATCTGGCAGTCGTTGGCGCGACCTTCGACCGGCTGCTCGACGAACTCGACGAGCGCCGGCGCTGCAACGAAGCGGCGGAAGAAGAGCGGATCCTCCTCGTCCGCGAACTGGCGCACCGGGTCAAGAACGGCTTCACCCTCGTCCAGGCGATCGCGCGGCAGACTTTCTCGCGCTCCGATCCGGAACGGTACAATTCCTTCGCCGAAAGGCTCGCGGCGCTGGCCGGCACATATGATGTCATTCTTTCCAGGGAAGGATCGGCCTCATCGCTGAGGGACATCGTCTCGGCCGCCTTGCGGGCGCATGTCGCCTCGGAGGCCGAGCATATTCGTCTCGCCGGACCGGACGTGGTTCTCCCCGCCGAAACCGCGCTGCCGCTCTCGCTGGTGATCCATGAACTCGCGACCAACGCGACGAAATACGGAAGCCTCGGCAGCGAGGACGGAACCGTTGCGATCGAGTGGAGGCGCGATGAAAAGCGCCTCCTTCTCCTGTGGACCGAATCCGGCGGACCGCCGGTGTCGAAACCGGTGAAGAGGGGCTTCGGCTCGGTCCTCATAGAGCGCGCTTTCCCGGCAAAGGCGCAGGCGCGGTCCCACTCTGACTACCGGCCCGAAGGTCTCGTCTTCGAACTCGTCTTTTCGATCGAAGAGCCCGCCGCGAAGAGCAAGGCCGTCAGCCCCAGCCGGGAAACCGCGCCTGCGGACGACAGGTGAAATCTTAGATCCTGCTCTTTCGCCTCAACTCGAACGGGGTTTGACCGATCTCGCGTCGCATCCAGCGGGCAAGGTGGGATTGATGTGCAAATCCTGTTCGATGGGCGACTTCGCCGATGCCGAGATCCGTCGAGACCAATAATGCACGAGCCCTTTCTATTCGACGACGCAGGACATACCGATGCACGGTTAAACCTGTCGCGGCCTTGAACCAGGTACGAAGGTGCGAATTGCTGACGGCTGCGACCCTGCTCAATGTCTCGAGCGCAAGGTTCGTTTCGATGTGTGCCTCGATGAAGTCCATCACCCGCTTCAGCTGAGCATCGGACAGCCGGACCTCCCGGGCGGGCGCTGAGCTATCGAGGCCCAGCAGGCGCGCTGCTATCGCGATGCCAATGCTGTCGGCGTACAGCGATCCGCTTGGTGAGCCAGCTTCGTAGTCGGCCTGGATCGCGCGCGTCAGATGCTCGATCTGTTCGTCTCGAAGGAGGTGGCGTGTCTCGATTCGTCGCGGCCCCTTTGCATCAGAGCTGCCGGTGACGTCGCGAAGGAGCGTTTCGGGGAAACTCACCACGATCGTGTCGAAGGCGGACTCGGCCTCGAACCCGCCGGCTTCACCCGCAGCCAACAGATCTATGTCCCCGGCGCGGCGGACGAAGTGCTTACCTACCTCGCCGCAGTAGGAGCGTGTCGCCGCGCTGGCGTGGACAAGAATGCGGTGGCGATCCATTTCCGGCAGGAGAAAGCTGCCGGCGCCAAGCCGCAGCGATGCGATCGAAACGGCGCCAGGCTGATACGCGGTATATTGCGGGTTCAAGGATAGCCTCGATGATTGGCGGAACGTGCTCAAAATTTGGCGATTGCAGCGCGATTTTCAATCCGTCGTCTTGCAAACTTTGCTCATCGCAACGGTGAGCAGAGGTTGAAATGAGTGTTTATGTTGTTGTCGGGGCCGGTCCGGTTGGAATTGAAACGGCAAGGCTGCTGGGTGAGGCCGGTCATGATGTCATCGTCACGAGCCGAAACGTGAATTTGGAAGATCGAACGAACATAAGGGCAGTCCGGGCGGACGCTACCGACGCGGAAACTTTCACGCAGGTGTGCAGAGGCGCGGATGCGATCTTCACGTGCGCGATGGCGGCCTATGATCGCTGGCCGACGGATTTTTTCCCGATCATGGATGGTGTCACGCGCGCCGCCGAGAATGTCGGCGCAAAATTGATTGTCCTCGGAAATCTTTATGGCTACGGATCAAACCCCGACGGGCTGCTCAGACCCGATCAACCGCTCGCCCCCAGCTCTCGCAAGGGCACGGTACGCACCATCATGTGGCAGCGCGCATTGCGGGCCGGCGTTCCCGCCATCGAGGTGCGTGCGAGCGATTACCTTGGGCAGGGAGCGGTGACATATTTCTCGCTATTGGCGCTGCCGCCACTTCTGGCGTCGAAGCCGGTCACCTTCTTGGGCGATCTGGACGCGAAGCATGCCTGGTCGTTCACCAAGGACGTGGCACGTACGTTGGTGGCCGCCGCGGGATACACAGGCGCATGGGATCGCGCTTTCCATGTTCCGTCACAACATATCTCCCCCCGCGAACTGATCCTGAGAACAGCCGCCGCGCTTGGGAAAGAGCCGCCAGCCCTCGGCACGTTTTCACAGGTGCAAATGGAGGAACTTGGCATGCACGAGCTTGTGGAGATGAACTATCTCCTCGAAACGCCACTGCTGCTGGATGCCTCGGAGACGGAGACTCTCCTCGGCGTAAAGGCCCAAGAGATTGACGTGATGATCACGGATACGATTGAGCCGCAGAAGATAGCTTTCCTTCCTTCGCGGCTCTCTCCGAGAAAACCGTGAGACAGTGAAATCAAGGCAGTCGGCCCCTGGTCACATCAGGCGATGCATCCTTTTGGAATCTGGCGCGTTTTCCCTGCTCCAGCAGCAGGAGGCAATCATGTCCAAACGTGAACTCGTGGATACCGGCACCGACAAGCGCTATGTCCGCCGCGACGATCAGGGCCGCTTCAAGGAATCCGACGATGTCGGCCGCTCCCTGTCCCAAGACAAGCGGCGCCAGGCAAAGAACGATGCCAAGCCCGGCGAGGGCGACCGCGGCGATCGTCACACCACAAAGCATTGAGGACTGAGGCGAAGACGGCGCTCTACCGGCTTGCCGCGGAGGGGCGCTGCAGATCGATGCGGCTCGTCACCACGGACCGGCCCGAGGTGAGGTCGCGGTCGACGGTCTGCAGTCGCAGCCGGTCCTGCCCGACTTTCTCGATCATCAAGGTTGCGTTTCGATCGCCATTGACCACCCGGGCCCAGGTGACGCTGAGGTTGAGCCGGTTGCCCTGTCGGCTTCCCACGAGCTTCGACGGCTGGCCCGAAGGTCCGATGTAATTGCCGCTGTAGCGCTCCCCCGATGCCTTGACGTTTGCCGAGAACGCCCTCGTGAAGACCGCCAGCCCGCGGCATTGCCCGTTCATCGAGACAGCGGAAGCGCTCGCGTCCGATCTCAGGGTGCAGGAGACATTGAAGCTCGCGCCGCCGATCCGGGTGAGCACCATCCCGGTCCCGCTCCAATCACCCCCCAAGGACTGCAAAAACACCGCATCCGACATCTGAGCGTGAGCAGGCAAGCAGGTCAGCGAAAGCAAAGCGGCGATCAGGACAGCGCGCATGACGGCACCCCCGGGGTTGCGTGCGGTAAAACAGAATAGCACGTCGCATTGTTCCTGCATCCAGGCGATGCGACGGCATTTATCGGAGGTTTTCACGCATACGTGTTCTGCCGCGGGGTCGCATCGACCTTCTGGAGCTTGAAAAAGTAACGGCGGACGTCACCCTCGACGCACATCATGCCGGCCAACTCTTTGTCATTGATCCTGCCGAAGTAGTCGACGACCGGCTGCCGGTCGTAGATCATTGCGGCAGTGGCCGCCGCATCTTCCAGGGTCCTCAGCTTGAGCGATGCGATCGTGCCCCTCGCGCGGCATGCCTTCTGCAAATAGGAAAACCCGCTGCGGGCGAGGCCCGTGCGGCCGAACGGCGCCGCCTTGATCGCCAGCCCGATCGGCACGAAGCCGAGGTCGATCGCCACCAGACGACCCGGCCGCCACTGAAAGAGGAGGGCGTCGGCGCGCATGTCCGTATGGAACCGCTTGCCGAACCAGCCGAGGTTCTCCAGCACGCCATCGAGCGGATGGCCGGAGGGGATGCCGGTGCCTTTCCAGAGGCCGGGCATTTCGCGCGGCTGGACAGGCTCCAGCGAGCGGAACCAGGATATCGTCTCGTTCTGCAGCTCCATGGTTTTCATCTATGCTCCTTCGCCGTAGGATCAAGCCTTCCGGCAAGCGGCAGCCTCAGTTCGCACGCTGAAGCCGGCAACGCCTTGAAGAGGTGCTCGTTTCAACCTCATGAGCAAGGATGACGTTCCAACCAGCCAGGATGGTGAAGCGCCTGTCGAGACCGTTTCGTTCGCGTTCGACAGGATGACCGTCCAGCGCTTTCGCGAGACCTTTCCCCGCGCACGCTGGAGCGACACGCTCAGGGCATGGACGGTCCCCGGCAAGACGGCGCGCCGTCGCATCGACCGCTGGCTGGCCGGCGAAGTCGCGCGGGCGGACGTGTTCGCCGCCGAGAAGGGACGGGACGCCTATGCGTTCGAGCCGATCCTCAGCCCCTATCTCGACGTCATCAAGACTGGCTTCCGCATTCGCACGCCCTTCTCGCGAACGGTCGTCGAGGAGCTTCGCCAGGTGCCCTTTGCCCAGTGGAACGGCGACCTCCGCGTCTGGGAGGTTCCCTTCGCCTCCTATGACGAGCTCCAGCATCGCTGGGATGCGATAGAGGCGGCGGCGAAGCGGGCCGAACCGGAGGAGCGCCGCAAAAGGGCAGAGGCGCGCAGGGGCAGCGAGGACGAAGCGAAGGCCCGGCGCCGGTCGGCCGAGAGGAGGCGACGCCGCCTGCCGGTGCCGGCCGACGATCTTCCGCCGGTGGAGCGCCCGGTGGCGACCTCCGCCTACGGGATTATCGTCGTGACGGACATTACCGGCGAAGTCGTCGATCCCGATCCTGTTGCCGAGTTTTATCCCGATGCCGGCGCCGAGGATGTCTGGGCGACATGGCGCCTGCCGACATTGGAGGAGCTTATCCACACCTGGCCGGCAAGGACCGTGGCGGGCGAGCCCGAACGCAGGCGGGGCTGGTGGCAGCCTGATATCGGGGAACTCAGGGAGGCGAGGCGGACGGCACGGTCGCGGGAGCGAAGAAAGGCCCGTTGAAACGAGACCCGGCGGGGCCGTCGGTTCGCCGGGATTTCCTGGTCATTGCGGCCGCTTCGTCGACAGCAGCGCTTCCAGCGTCACCGGGCGAAGGCCCTGCGCATCGACGCCGACATCGTATTGGCGGGGCAGGGGCTTCAGGCGGCCATGAGAATGCCCATGCAGGTTGAGCGACCCCTTGCCCATCTTGTGCCAGGTGCGGAACGGATAGTGACAGAGGATGAGCAGATGATCGTCGAGCGTCATCTCGCAATAGTGCTGGACGCTCTCCCATCCTCTCGCCTGCGTCGTCGTCTCCGGATCGTTGTTTCCGATGACGAGATGCTTTCGTCCGTTCAGCATGGAGAGAAGCTGGTCGCAGTCCCCGCCACGGTAAAACATGAAATCGCCGAGATGCCAGACGTCGTCCTCCGGCCCGACGATCTCGTTCCAGTTCCGTATCAGCGCGACGTCGTGCGCGGCGAGGTCGGGAAAGGGACGGCGGTCGATCCGGAGGACACGCCTGTCGGCAAAATGGGTATCGCTGGTGAAGTAGATCATCCGACAGAGATGGGGCGCCCGGCGCAATTGAACAGCCGTTCGCAAGCAGGTCGAAACGAAATCCCTTGGGCATGGTATTCTCGGTGACATCAACCGCCGAGGAGGAGACCATGACGATTTCAGGAGCAGAAGATGCCGGTCCGTAGCGCCGGGCTTCTCATCCATCGCCGTGTCGAAACGGGGCTGGAAGTCCTGCTCGTGCATCCCGGCGGCCCGTTCTGGACGAAGAAGGATGAAGGCGCGTGGTCGATCCCGAAGGGGCTGGTGGAATCAGGCGAAGACGAGCTGTCGGCGGCGATCCGCGAGACGCGGGAGGAACTCGGCATCGACATGTCGGGAGACTTCGCCGCGCTCGGCGAATATCGCCAGCCCGGCGGAAAAGTGGTGGTCGTCTGGTCCGTGGAAGCCGAGGCGCCGATCGAGGTCGGCAACATCAGGAGTTCGGAATTCCAGATGGAGTGGCCTCCGAAGTCGGGCCGCATCCAGAGTTTTCCCGAGGTCGATCGAGCGGGATGGTTTCCGATCGCCGTGGCCGAGATCAAGATCCTCAGAGGCCAGTTCGCAATGCTTGCCGACCTCGTAAACCAGCTTGATCAACCGAAATGAGGGCAAGTCCCCGAAGCGGCCTTTTGCCTAATCGATCCCGATGATCTCCGGATAGAAGGCAATCACTTTTTCGGAAGGCGGGTTTCCCCGGCTTGCGGAAAGCAGCAGGGCGGCGGCGGCTTCGCCCATCCGGCGCCGCGGCGAGATCGAGGTGGCGATTCTGATCGGCAGGGCGCGGCCGACGTCGAGCCCGTTGAATCCGGCGATCAGGATTTCCCCGGGAGAGGAAACGCCAAGCTCCAGGCAGGCGAAGGCGCCGCCGGTCGCCATGTCGTCGCTGGAATAGTAGATGCAGTCGAGATCGCGGGTCGCCGCCAGCATCGATATGGTCAGCTCCTTGCCATGGGCGATGGAGGAATAGGCGCCGTCGATCCGCTCGTGCAGGAAAGAAAGACCGTTCTCGCGCAACACCTTCTCGAAGCCGGCCTTGCGCTTGCCGGCGCGCAAGTCCCTCTCCAGCCCGCAGCCGATATAGCCGAACCGCCGCCGGCCGGCCGCAAGCAGCGCCGTCGCCATCTCCTCTCCGGCCTTGCCATGCGAAAGCCCGACGTTGAAATCGACGGGCGTGCCGTCGAGGTCTATCAGCTGGATGACGGGGATATCGGCATGCTGGAGCATCCTGACCGTTTCGGGCGGCTGGTCGAGCCCCGTCACGATGATGGCGGCAGGCCGCCAGGAGAGCATGTCGCGGATGATTTCGCGCTCCTTGGCCATGTCGTAATCGGAGATGCCGAAAACCGCCTGCATGCCGGAGCCCTGCAGCCCGGCGGAAATGCCCGCCAGCATCTCGGGAAAGACGATGTTCAACATGCTGGGAACGACGACGGCGACGAGGTTGGTGCGGCGCGACGACAGCGAGAGTGCCAGCTGGTTGCCGACATAGCTCAGCCGTTCGGCTTCCAGCAGCACTTTTTCACGGGTTTCCTTGGAGACGTCGGCGGCACCACGAAGCGCGCGCGATGCTGTCATCTTGCTGACGCCGGCGGCGGCGGCGACCTCTTCCAGCGTGGATTTGCGCATCGCGGTGGTTCCTATCTGCCAACTGCCGCGTAAGCCGGCAACGACAGATTCATAGGCCTTTTTGTAAAAAAGGAAAGCAACCAACGCTTGACACACGTGCTTGAAATGGGCTTTGTTATCGATACCGGTATCGGTAACAGCCACCGAAAACTTGTGTGGCACAGGAGAAGAGGCCGTGCGAGGCATCAGCAAAACAGCAGTCATCGGGCTCGGCTCCATGGGCTGGGGCGCGGCTCTTTCGCTTCTGAGGGCAGGCTTTGCCGTGAACGGCTGCGACGTTCGCCCCGAGGTGCTGGCGCGCTTTTCAGAGGCGGGAGGCAAGGCCTGTGATACGCCGGCGGCCGCTGCCGATGGTGTAGAGGCGGTCTTCGTTTACGTCGTCAACAACACCCAGGTCGAACATGTGCTGTTCGGTCCGCAGGGCGCGCTGGAAACGGCCGCGGCCGGCACCGTCTTCCTGCTTTGCACCACCATGGCGCCGAGCGCCACGATCGCCATTTCCGAGCGCTTGGAGGCTGCCGGCATGCTGGTCGTCGATGCGCCTGTTTCCGGCGGCCATGTCAAGGCGCTTTCCGGCGAGATCACCGTCATGGCCTCGGGCTCGAACGCGGCTTTCGAGCGCGCGGGTGCGGCCCTTGACGCCATCTCGGCCAAGATCTTCCGGCTCGGCGACCGGCCCGGCCCCGGCTCCCAGGTCAAGATGATCAACCAGCTTCTGGCCGGCGTCCATATCGCCGCCACCGCGGAAGCGATGACGCTCGCCGCGAAGGCGGGCATCGACCTCCAGACGCTTTACGATGTCCTGCGCGTTTCGGCCGGCTCCTCCTGGATGTTCGAAAACCGCGGCGAACACATCGTCGCGGGCGATTACACGCCCCGTTCGGCGGTCGATATTTTCGTCAAGGATCTCGGCATCGTCCGCTCGGAGGCCGAGCGCACCGGCGGCGTCACGCCGCTTGCCGCGACAGCCCTTGATCTCTTCGTCGAGGCTTCTGAAGCGGGTCTCGGGCGCGAGGACGACGCGGCGGTGGCAAAGATCCTGGCGCGCAAATGCGGCGCTACCCTGCCCGGCATGGAAGGCTAGCTTCCCATGAGAACCGTGCTCGGCTGCATCGCGGATGATTTTACCGGCGCAACGGACCTCGCGGCTTTGCTGGCGCGAAGCGGTCTGCCCGTCTCCCTGCGCATCGGCGTGCCTTCCGAGGAAGAAAATGCTGCGGATCCCGCGGCCTTCGAGGTCATCGCGCTCAAATGCCGGACCGCGCCGGTGGCCGAGGCCGTCGAAGAGGCGCGGCGCGCCTTCACCTGGCTGAAACGGACAGGTGCTGTCCGTTTTTTCTGGAAATATTGCTCGACCTTCGACAGCACTGATGAAGGCAATATCGGCCCCATTGCCGAATTGCTGATGGCCGAACTCGGTGTGAGGCAGACGATCTATTGCCCGGCATTCCCGGAAAATGGCCGCAGCATCTTCATGGGGCATCTCTTCGTCGGCGAAGACCTGCTGTCGGAAAGCCCGATGAAGGACCATCCGCTGACGCCGATGCGCGATTCCAGCCTTGTCAGGCTTCTCGCGCCGCAGGTTCGCGGCAAGGTCGGTCTTGCCAATCGCCTTGTTGTTGCCCGTGGTGCGGAGGCGCTGAAAGCGCGGCTGGAGGCGCTCGCCGACGATGGCGTGCGGCATGTCATCGTCGATGCCGTTTGCGACGAGGATCTCCGGACGATCGCCGCCACCACCGCAGATTTTCCGCTCATTACCGGCGGCAGCGCGGTCGCCGGTCAGCTTCCGCGTCTCTATATCGAGCAAGGCATGGTTTTGCCGCCTTCCGCCAACCGATCGAGCCTGCCGCCGCAGGGCGGGCAGATCGTGCTCTCGGGCAGCTGCTCGGCGATGACGCGCAGACAGGTCGCCCAGTACGCCAGCCGGAGCACCAGCCTGCAGCTCGATCCTCTGGCGCTTTCCGCCGAAGGGGCGGGGCCGGCCGAGGCATGGCTGCGGCAGCAGTCTCCCGACGCGCCGAAACTCATTTTCGCAACCGCCGAGCCTGAAGACGTCAAGCGGGCGCAGGAAAAGCTCGGCCTGGAGAAAGCAAGCCTGCTGGTGGAGCAGGCGCTTGCCGATCTCGCCCGCGCGGCGTTCCGCCAGGGTGTGCGCCGCTTCGTCGTCGCCGGCGGCGAAACGTCGGGCGCCGTCACCAGGGCCCTCGGCGTGACGCGGCTGGAGATCGGCCCGGAGATTGCGCCCGGCGTTCCCTGGACCTTTGCCGAGGTCGAGGGAGAGCGGGTCGCTCTTGCGCTGAAATCCGGCAATTTCGGCCGCGAAACCTTCTTCGAGGACGCGCTCAATCTGCTGGAGGCGGCATGAGCGAGGAAGCCAGGCTGAGGGAAGAAATATGCTTGATGGCGAAATCGCTCTTCGATCGCGGCCTGACGGCAGGCTCGTCGGGCAATATTTCCGCACGCCTCAGTGACGGGCGTCTGCTGGTGACGCCGACGGGAAGCTCCTTCGGCCGGCTCGATCCGGCGCGCCTTTCCCTGTTCGACGCCGGCGGCAGGTTGATCGGCGGTGACAAGCCGACCAAGGAAATGCCGCTGCATCAGGCTTTCTACGAGACTCGGCCCGCAAAGACCGGCGCGGTCGTGCATCTCCACTCTTGCCATTCCGTGGCGCTGTCGCTGCTGCCCGATGTCGACGCCGAAAACATGCTGCCACCCTTGACGGCCTATTCGATCATGAAGCTCGGCAAGGTGAAGCTGCTTCCCTATTTCATGCCGGGTGACCCGGCGATGGGCGATGCGATCCGTGGTCTCGCCGGCAAGCGCAGCGCCGTGATGCTGGCGGCCCACGGTCCGGTCGTCGCGGGAAAAGACCTGGAAGCGGCGGTCTACGCGATCGAGGAGCTGGAAGAGACGGCAAAGCTCGCCATGCTGACGCGCGGCGCCAATCCCACGCTGCTCACAGGTGCGCAGATCGAACAGATCGTGCGGACCTTCGACGTGGAGTGGGACTGACGATGGCCCGTTTTTCCGCCAATCTCGGCTTCCTCTGGCAGGAGCTTGCGCTCCCCGACGCCATCCGCGCGGCGAAAGCCGCCGGCTTTGATGCGGTCGAATGCCATTACCCCTATGCCCTTCCGGCCGAGGCGGTCCGCGCAGCACTTGCCGAAACCGGGCTCACCATGCTCGGCATCAACACGATCCGCGGCAATGTCGAAGCCGGCGACAACGGGCTTGCGGCCGTGCCGGGGCGCGAGGCGGAAGCCCGCGCGGCAATTGTCCAGGCCGTCGATTATGCGCGGGCGATCGGCGCGCTCAACGTCCATGTCATGGCCGGCAAGGCTTCAGGCGAAGAGGCAAGGGCAACATTCATCGCAAACCTGCGCCACGCCTGCGATCTGGCCGGCAGCGCAGGGATCACAGTGCTGATCGAACCGCTGAACCTGCGCGATGCGCCCGGTTATTTCCTGCAGACCTCGGAGCAGGCGCTCGAGATCATTACCGCCGTCAGTGCTCCGAATATCCGACTTATGTTCGATTGCTACCATCTGCAGATCATGCAAGGTGATCTGACCCACAGGTTGCAGACTTATCTGAATTCAATCGGACACATCCAGATCGCTTCGGTCCCCGATCGTCGCGAGCCGGATCATGGAGAGATCGACTATCGCCATATCCTGCATGTCCTGGAGACGCTTGGCTACGACAGGCCCATCGGCGCCGAATACCGGCCGGCAACCACGACCGACGCGGGCTTGAACTGGCTGGGAGCCTTCCGATGAAGGAGACGATGCGCACCTGACGACGTGACATGCCGCCCTATATGGACGCACGGGCACGGCGCGCGGCGCAGTTTTGACTGACGACACCGGCCAACGGGAGGAAGAGCCGACATGCATGTGATGATTTTGGGCGCGGCCGGCATGGTCGGCCGCAAGCTGGTCGAGAAGATTGCGCGCGAGCCTCTGGCTTTCGGCCGGCCGGTCACCCGCCTGACGCTGGTGGATGCCTTTCAGCCGCCGGTGCCGGAAGCACTTCAGCCCGTCTCCACGGCGCTGACGGTCGATCTTGCCGCTGCGAGCGCGGCCGACAGGCTGATCGAAGGACGCCCGGATCTGATCTTCCATCTTGCGGCCATCGTCTCCGGTGAGGCGGAGGCGGATTTCGACAAAGGCTACGCCGTCAATCTCGACGGCACGCGCGCTCTTTTCGATGCGATCCGGAAGCTCGGCCTCACCAGTGCCTATGTCCCGCGCGTCGTCTTCGCCTCCTCGATCGCCGTCTTCGGCACACCCTTCCCGGAGGTCATTCCCGACGAATTCTTCACCACGCCGCTGACGAGCTACGGCACCCAGAAGGCGATCGCCGAACTGCTGCTTGCCGATTATTCGCGCCGCGGCATTTTCGACGGCATCGGCATCAGGCTGCCCACCATTACAGTGCGTCCCGGCGCGCCGAACAAGGCGGCCTCGGGTTTCTTCTCCAACATCCTGCGCGAGCCGCTGGTCGGCAGGCAAGCGATATTGCCGGTCAGCGACGGCGTACGGCACTGGTTTGCAAGCCCGCGCGCGGCCGTCGGCTTCTTCGTCCATGCGGCGACGATCGACACGGCGCGCATCGGGGCGCGCCGCAACCTCACCATGCCCGGCCTCTCCGCGCTCGTTTCCGAAGAGATCGAGGCCCTGCGCCGGGTCGCCGGCGACAAGGCGGTCGCCCTCATCAAGCCAGTGCCCGATCCGGTGATCGAACGCATCGTCGCCGGCTGGCCGACCCAGTTCGATGCGACACGGGCATCTTCGCTCGGCTTCAAGGCGGAGACGAGCTTCGACGAAATCCTGCAGGTGCATATCGAGGATGAACTCGGCGGGAGGATCGCATGAGCATGGCGGCAAGCGGAGAGGCAAAGATTGCATTGGTGACCGGCGGCGGCACCGGCGTCGGACGCGCCATGTCGAAAGCGCTTGGTGCTGCCGGCTACAAGGTCGTCATCTCGGGCCGGCGGACCGACGTGCTTGAAAAGGCAGCAGCGGAACTTGCCGGCGAGACGGACGCGGAGTTTCTCGCGATTCCCACAGATGTCGGCGATCCCTCTTCGGTGCGGGCGCTCTTCGATACGATCCTGGAAAAATACGGACGGCTCGATCTGTTGGTCAACAATGCCGGTGTCGGCGTGCCGGCAGTTCCGCTCGAGGAGGTTTCGTTCGGGCAGTGGAGCGCCATCGTTGCGGCCAACCTCACCGGCGCCTTCCTGTGCACCCAGCAGGCCTTCCGGCTGATGAAGAGCCAGAGCCCCCGCGGCGGGCGCATCATCAACAACGGCTCCATTTCCGCCACCACCCCACGCCCCAATTCGGCGCCGTACACGGCGACCAAACACGCCATCACGGGGCTCACCAAATCCACCGCCCTCGACGGGCGCGAATTCGACATCGCCTGCGGCCAGATCGATATCGGCAATGCCGCAAGCGACATGACGAAAAGGATGGCATCAGGCGTGCTGCAGGCGAACGGCAGCATCGCCACGGAGCCGACGATCGACCCCGCCCATATTGCCGATGCGGTCGTCTACATGGCGGGCCTGCCGCTCAGCGCCAACGTGCTGACGATGACCGTGATGGCGACGAGGATGCCCTTCGTCGGCCGGGGGTAAAACCGGAAATAACAAATAGCAGTGCTCATGATCTCGGAGGAGGGAGTATGGCAAACGTTCAATTCGCGGATGTCAGGAAATCATTCGGTGCGCATCCCGTCATCAAGGGGGTGGACATCGATATCGGCGATGGGGAGTTCGTGATCCTCGTCGGCCCGTCGGGCTGCGGCAAATCCACTCTTCTGAGGATGCTGGCCGGGCTCGAGAACATTTCCGGCGGCGAGATCAAGATCGGTGGGCGCGTCGTCAACACGCTGCCGCCGAAGGACCGCGATATTGCCATGGTGTTCCAGAACTATGCGCTCTACCCGCATATGACGGTGGAGCAGAACATGGGCTTTTCGCTCATGCTCAACAAGGCGCCGAAGGCGGAAGCCGAAAAGCGGGTGAAATATGCCGCCGGCATCCTCGGCCTCGACAAGCTGCTCGACCGCTATCCACGCCAGCTTTCCGGCGGCCAGCGCCAGCGTGTCGCCATGGGCCGCGCCATCGTGCGCGATCCGGAGGTCTTCCTGTTCGACGAGCCGCTGTCCAACCTCGATGCGAAGCTGCGCGTCGCCATGCGCGCCGAGATCAAGGAACTGCATCAGCGCCTGAAGACGACGACGGTCTACGTCACTCATGACCAGATCGAGGCCATGACCATGGCCGACAAGATCGTCGTCATGCATGACGGCATCGTCGAGCAGATCGGCACGCCGCTCGAGCTTTACGACCGCCCCGCCAACCTCTTCGTCGGCGGTTTCATCGGCTCGCCGGCGATGAACATGATCCACGGCAGGCTCGATCCCGACGATGCCAGCCAGTTCGTCGCGGTGAACGGCACGCGGCTACCCGTCGCCAATCCGCCGGCGAGTGCCAAGGGCCGCGACCTCGTCTACGGACTGCGCCCCGAATATATCTCGCTCGATCCGAACGGGCTGCCGGCCGAAATCGTCGTGATCGAACCGACCGGCTATGAGACGCATCTGACCGTCCGCCTCGGCGGCAGCGAAGTCAGCTGCGTCTTCCGCGAGCGTGTCAACGCCCGCCCGGGCGAAGCCATCCGCGTGGCGATCGACGCCGCACATGTTCATCTCTTCGATGCCGAAGGCGGCAGGAGATTGACCGACTGACGCCAACCGGCGGGTTAAGGGAGAGGAGGAGTCTTCCAGCCCGCCGGAGCGCAAAATCCCCTTTTACAGGATGTCAGACCGGCCTTCGCCAAGCGGGAGGTGGACGCCGGAGAACTCGCTCCCGCTGTTTCAATGAGGAGGATCTCATGACGATCAAGAGACGTGAATTTCTTGCTGCATCGGCAGCTGTTGCCGGTGTTGCCGGCCTCGGCATCAAGCCTTCCCTTGCGCAGGCCGAACCGACCTACAAGCCGGAAAGCGGCGCGAGCCTGCGTCTGCTGCGCTGGACGCCCTTCGTCAAGGGCGATGAGGAAGCCTGGATCGCCAATACCAAGAAATTCACCGAAGCCACGGGCGTGGAAGTGCGCATCGACAAGGAGAGCTGGGAGGACATCCGTCCGAAGGCAGCCGTTGCCGCCAATGTCGGCTCCGGCCCCGATCTCATCATGTGCTGGTTCGACGACGCGCACCAATATCCCGACAAGCTGGTCGATCTCACCGAACTCGGCAACTATCTCGGCAACAAGTATGAGGGCTGGTACGACGGCCTGAAGGGCTATGCCACACGCGACGACAAGTTCATCGCCATGCCGCTGACGACGATCGGCAATGCCGTCGTCTATCGCGACAGCCACGTGAAGGCTGCCGGCTTCAACGAATTCCCGAATGATACCGCAGGTTTCCTCGAGCTTTGCAAGGCGATGAAGGCAAAGGGCACGCCCGCCGGCTTCCCGCATGGCAAGGCCGTCGGCGACGGTAACAACTACGCGCACTGGCTGCTCTGGAGCCATGGCGGAAAAATGGTCGACGAAAGCGGCACGGTGACGATCAACAGCCCCGAGACGCTGGCCTCGATCAACTACGCCAAGGAGCTCTACGCGACCTTCATTCCGGGTACGGAAAGCTGGCAGGACGTCAACAACAACCGCGCCTTCCTGGCCGGTCAGGTATCGCTGATCGCCAACGGCGTCTCGGTCTACTACACCGCCAAGAACGACCCGAAGCTCGCCGACATCGCCAAGGACATCCGCACGACGAACTTCCCGATCGGGCCTGTCGGCAAGAGCGTGGAACTTTTCCAGACGAGCTCGCTGCTGCTCTTCAAGCACACGAAATATCCGGAAGCGGCCAAGGCCTACATCAAGTTCATGATGGAAGCCGACCAGATGAATGCCTGGATCCAGGGCTCCAGCGCCTATTGCTGCCAGCCGCTCAAGGCCTTTGCCAAGAACCCGATCTGGACCGCCGATCCGATCCACGCGCCCTATGCGCGCGCTTCGGAAAAGCTGCGCCCGAACGGCTATGCCGGCCCGCTCGGCTACGCCTCGGCGGCGACCATGGCCGACTATGTGCTGGTCGACATGTATGCCGCCGCCGTCACCGGCCAGAAGTCGCCCGAGGATGCGATGAGGGAAGCCGAACGCCGGGCCAACCGCTACTACCGCATCTGATCCGGAGCCGAGACGGGCGGCATGCCGATCATCCGGCGTGCCGCATCGTCCTCAAGGACTGAATACAATCTGGAGACAAGCAATGTCGACCTTGAAATCCGGGGATACGCGCGGCCCCTCGCTCATGCAGAACAACAATGTGCTCGGCTTTCTCTTCATGCTGCCGGCCGCGGTGTTTCTCGTGTGCTTTCTCACTTATCCGCTCGGACTCGGCGTCTGGCTTGGCTTCACCGACACGCGGATCGGCCGGGACGGCATCTTCATCGGTCTGGAGAACTATCAGTTCCTCGTCGACGACGACGTATTCTGGATGTCCGTCTTCAACACGATCCTTTACACGTTCATCGCCTCGCTCTTGAAATTCGCAGTCGGCCTCTGGCTGGCGCTGCTGTTGAACCAGCACCTGCCGTTCAAATCCTTCTTCCGGGCGATCGTGCTTCTGCCCTGGGTGGTGCCAACAGTGCTTTCGGCATTGGCCTTCTGGTGGATCTACGATTCCCAATTTTCGATCATCTCCTGGTCGCTGATGAAGCTCGGGCTGATCAGCGCGCCGATCAACTTCCTCGGCGATCCCACCAATGCCCGCATCTCGGTCATCGTCGCCAATGTCTGGCGCGGTATTCCCTTCGTCGCGATCTCGCTGCTTGCCGGCCTGCAGACCATTCCGGCCTCGCTGCAGGAGGCGGCCTCGCTCGACGGCGCGACCAGCTGGCAGCGCTTCCGCTATGTGACGCTGCCGATGCTGACGCCGATCATTGCCGTCGTCATGACCTTCTCGGTGCTCTTTACCTTCACGGATTTCCAGCTGATCTACGTGCTGACCAAGGGCGGGCCGGTCAATGCCACGCATCTGATGGCGACACTCTCCTTCCAGCGCGGCATTCCGGGCGGCCAGCTCGGCGAAGGGGCGGCGATCGCCGTCGCCATGATCCCCTTCCTGCTCGGCGCCATCATGTTCAGTTTCTTCGGCCTGCAACGCCGCAAATGGCAGCAGGGCGGCCAGGATTAAGGGGGAAACAATGTCGACCAATTCAAACACAGCCAATGAGGTCCTGACCGACAATGCCGAGGGCATGAGCTATCTGAACCGCCTGCCGCGGCGCGTGGTGATGCTCTATCTGCCGATGGCGGTCTTCGTCTTCGTGCTGCTCTTTCCCTTCTACTGGATGGCGATCACCGCCGTGAAGCCGAACGAGCAGCTGACGGACTACAACAACAGCCCCTTCTGGGTGGTGGGGCCGACGCTCGACCACATCAAATACCTCTTCCTGGAAACCTCCTATCCAGGCTGGCTCTGGAACACGATGGTGGTCGCTGTCGGATCGACGGCGCTGTCGCTGGTGGCTTCGGTGTTCGGCGCTTATGCGATCGAGCGCGTGCGCTTCACGGGTTCCCGGCAGATCGGCCTCGTCATTTTCCTCGCCTATCTCATTCCGCCGTCGATCCTGTTCATCCCGCTCGCCTTCATCGTCTTCAAGCTCGGGATCTACGACTCGCGCCTGGCGCTGATCTTCACCTATCCCACCTTCCTCATTCCCTTCTGCACCTGGCTGCTGATGGGCTATTTCCGCTCGATCCCATTTGAACTCGAGGAAAGCGCGCTGGTGGACGGCGCCAACCGCTGGCAGATCCTCGTCAAGATCATCCTGCCGCTTGCCGTGCCCGGGCTGATCTCTGCCGGCATTTTCGCCTTCACGCTCTCCTGGAACGAATTCATCTACGCGCTGACATTCATCCAGTCGTCGGAAAACAAGACCATCCCGGTAGGCGTCCTGACAGAACTGGTGCGCGGCGACGTCTTCGAATGGGGATCGCTGATGGCCGGCGCGCTCTTCGGCTCCCTGCCTGTCGTCATCCTCTATTCCTTCTTCGTCGATTACTACGTGTCCTCGATGACGGGTGCGGTTAAGGAGTAGCGCTTTCGCCCTGCCTGTGCCTTTTTATGTCCTTAATCTGCCGAACGATTCGTCGCCGCGGGCGAGAATGGGGCATTCAAAGGTAAGAGAGGATTATGCAATGACGGACGCCAAGAGCGGCATTCTGGGGCTGCGGCCGAACATCACCGTCATTGGTGTCGGAGGCGGCGGCGGAAATGCGATCAACAACATGATCGCGGAGAAGCTCGCCGGCGTCGAGTTCATCGCGGCGAACACGGATGCGCAGGTGCTTGCGACCTCGAAGGCCTCCCGGCGTATCCAGCTCGGGGCGCAGGTGACCGAAGGGCTCGGCGCCGGTTCGTTGCCGGAGGTCGGCCGGGCGGCGGCCGAAGAGTCGCTTGACGAGATCATGGATCACCTGAGCGGTTCGCATATGTGCTTCGTCACCGCCGGCATGGGCGGCGGAACGGGAACGGGTGCGGCATCGGTGATCGCGCGGGCCGCCCGCGATGCGGGCATCCTGACGGTCGGCGTCGTCACCAAGCCATTTTCCTTCGAGGGCAATCGCCGCATGCGGACGGCGGAAGTCGGCATCGAGGCGCTTCGCCAGGCGGCCGATACCGTCATCGTCATTCCCAATCAGAACCTCTTCCGCATCGCGGACGCGAAAACCACTTTCGCCGACGCCTTCATGACCGCCGACCGCGTGCTCTATTCGGGCGTCGGCTGCATCACCGATCTCATCGTCAAGGAAGGCCTGATCAACCTCGATTTCGCCGATGTGAAATCGGTGATGCGCGGCATGGGACGGGCGATGATGGGCACGGGCGAGGCCACCGGCGAAGGCCGTGCGATGAAGGCGGCAGAGGCGGCGATCGCAAACCCGCTGCTCGACGACCTCTCGATGAAGGGCGCCAAGGGCGTGCTGATCTCAATTTCGGGCGGTTCCGACATGACGCTGTTCGAAGTCGACGAGGCGGCGAGCCGCATTCGTGACGAAGTGCAGGCGGACGCGGAAATCGTCGTCGGCGCGATCTTCGACCGCGGGCTGGACGGGAGATTCCGGGTCTCGGTCGTGGCGACCGGCCTGGAAGGCGGCGGCGCCGCCGCCATGCCCGGCTTCGTCGCTGAAGAACAGCAGATACCGCGCATATTGCAGTAAAGCCGTCAGCACGGTTCGAAGCCTGCGAGAGAGTAAGGGGAAGGAGAAGCGGCGGCAGCGTAAGCGTTGACCGACGCTCTTCCTCCTCCGGTGGAACAAGTATGGCCGGCGATCATTTGTTGGATCATGAAACCTGTCACACCGATCGCAACGCTGGCTCTCATTTTCTCATTCGGTACCGCGGATGCGCTGGAACTGACGCCGGATGCCATCAACAGCGCATCGCTTGCTTCGATCGCGCATGAACGCCCCAAAAAACCGTCCCCGGACCCGGATCCGGCGATCGTGCGCCTGCAGGCGTTTCTCGACCGCGCGGGTTCCTCGCCCGGTGTGATCGACGGCTTGTATGGCGAGAATGTCGGCAAGGCTCTCGCCGCGTTCGAGACGATGAACAAGCTCCCGCCGGACGGCAAACTCGATGACCAGGTGCTCGCCCGGTTGGAAACCGGCACACCCATCGTCGAAAGCTACGTCATCACCACCGAGGACGCCGGCGGTCTCGTCGACAGCATTCCCGAGGATTACGGGGAGAAGGCCAAGATGACGAGCATGGGATATACCAGCGTGGCGGAGAAGCTGTCGGAGCGGTTCCATATGGACATCGATCTGATGAAGGCGCTCAATCCCGGCGCGGAATTCGCGCCCGGCAAAACGATCGAAGTGGTGACGACGGGACCTCCCAAAGAGGGGAAGGTCAAGCGCATCGAGGTGAACGCCAGGACGGGACAGGTCCTGGCTTATGACGATGGCGGATCGGTGCTTGCCGCCTATCCGGCGACGGTCGGCAGCAGGGACAATCCGTCCCCGAGCGGTACGCACAAGGTCAAGGGCGTCGCGCGCATGCCCGTCTACCGCTACGACCCGAAGATCAATTTCAAGCAGGGGAAGAACGACAAGATCCTCACCATCCCCAAAGGACCGAACGGGCCGGTCGGCAGCATCTGGATCGATCTGACTGAGCCGACCTACGGCATTCACGGCACGCCCGATCCGGAACTGATCGACAAGGGCGCATCGCATGGCTGCGTCCGCCTGACCAACTGGGATGCGGAAGAGCTTGCCGGTATGGTGAAACCGGGCGTGATCGTCAAATTCGTCCGGTAGCTGCTCACGCCGGCCGATAGATCTGCACCATCGAGCCCTTCGGAAAGACCTTTGAGGCGATCAGCTTGAGCTGCCTGGGCTGGGCGAGGTCTGAGAAGATCGGCAAGCCTTTGCCGAGGACCAGCGGATACACCATCAGCATGTATTGATCGACCAATCCATGAGCGATGAGGCTGCGCGCAAAGGCCGCGCCACCGTGGGCGAAGATCGGTTTGCCGTCCTCGGCTTTCAGCCTGGCAACTTCTTCGGCCAGATCGCCGCTCGCCACATAGGCCTCGCCCCAGCTTTCCGCGCCGGGCTGCAGCCCTTCTCCGCGTCCCTTGGCCGTTTCACCAGCCTTCAGGATCGCCGGGCCTTGTTTTGAGAAGACGGCCTTCGGAATCTGGTTCATCGGCGGGGCGAATACGCCTGTCGCGGTCGGCCAGTAACCGGCCATGCCCTGGAAGGTGCGGCTGCCCATGATATGCAGGCCGGCATTCCACGCATTCTCCACCTTCCAGGCAATGGCTTCCTGGTCGCCGGAAAATATCCATTCGGTTTCGCCCTCAGGCCCGCTGACAAAACCGTCGAGCGACATGGCCATGGTCAGGATCAACTCTCTCATCGCTTCCTCCTTGCGCTGGTTCGACCCAAGGACGGGCGAGATCAATCCGTTCCGACAAGGCCCATTCGCCTAACCGAAAATACGACAATCGTGGATCCGGCGCGCTGACAATGGCGACCGCCGTTCAACATGCCGAGCCAACCGGCACAGCGCTCGACCGCAACTATATCATCGTTGAAGGTTGCCGGACGCCGCTACGCGATCGTTGCCTTCCTGACGCCTTCAGGACGCAATCCGGTTTTGAGACGACAGGGCTCGTCGCGGTTTCGAAGCGGATCCGCAGACCAAGGTCGTAGAAAAGCCTCACTTGGAAATTGCATTTGCGCGACACGAAAAGCGTAAGCCGTATATCGAACCTACATTCTTGAAACAAAGAGATTTTTAATGTCAGCACTTCGGAAGATCCTACTCGGACTGACTGCAGCATTGCTCATCGCGACTGTCGTTGGCGCCGGGTGGCTGTGGCAGATCGCAGGGGCCTATGGTTTTAACACCATATTGCGACGAGGGGGAACCTACTGGATCACCGTGAAGCCCGACGATGAACGGCTATCGTCCTCCATGCAATTGGCGTTGAAGAGCCCAGTCCCGGCGGCGCAGCCGGGGCCGTTGGCCTGGCAACAACCGGAGGCTGGCTTCGAGGTGGCGGAACTGCCGGTGCTTGCCGATGGACGCGAAGTCGACCGGATTTTCCTCAGCCGGATTGATCCTGCACGCTTCCGCTTCGTCGTCCATAACGCACCAAAGGGTGACACGGGCGTCGACGAATGGGAACTTGCCTTGCCGAAAGCCGTTCTGATCGTCAACGGCAGCTATTACGACACGCATGGCAGGCCCGACACGCCCTTCATCAGTGAAGCTGTCGCGATGGGGCCTCAGCAGTATGATGCGAAGGCCGGCGCCTTTATTGCAGATGCGACCTCCGCTGATATCCGCGACCTCACCCATCAAGACTGGCGAGGCGCCTTTGGTGGGGCGACGAATGCGATGGTTTCCTATCCGCTTTTGATTGGTGACGATGGCCAAACCCATGTGAACGTGAAAAGCCGGTGGCTGGCCAATCGGACCTTTGTGGCCAAGGACGGCTCAGGCCGCATTGTGATCGGCACCACGAAGGAAGCGTTCTTTTCCCTCGACCGGATGGCGGACTTCCTCAAGGCGTCGCCGCTGGATCTCAAGATCGCCCTCAACCTCGATGGCGGCCCCATCGCATGCCGGAGCGTCCGACTGAACGGGTATAGCCAAAAATTCTATGCGCGATGGGAAGCGCAAGTCGAGGACGACAACGTCAAATTGCTGCGCTGGCCAATTCCACAGGCCACCTGGGCAATGCCAATGGTTTTGACGGTGGAGCGGAAATAAACGAAGGGACAGCGACCCATGGACCGACGAGATCAATCTGTTCCGACAAGGCCCATTCGCCAAACTGCACATCACCAATGGGCAGCTATTCCAGCTAACACGGCCAATGAAACTGGCGCGATGGTTGACGGCTGATCACATTGGCCACCGCAGCAATTGCGAGTGGCAAACTCGGTCTATTTGCCTCCTATCGGTAAAGTCATCCATGTCGCGTTAGGGGATTCTTCAACTACAGCGGGCATGTTCGATCTACCTCAAGATGAACCGGAGCTGAGGAAGAGCAGATGCGCTACGTTCCGGTTACCCATAGAAAGAACCCCTCTCGTGAGTGAAGAATTGACACGTTCACACTTCTACGAGGGCGCGGATCCCGGGCTGGAAGATGCTGCAGGTTTCGCCAGCAGGGCAGACCCGGTAAAGAAGCACTTTGTTTTTCTGGACGAGCTTCGGGGGATAGCTGCGCTATCCGTGGTGCTCTTGCACGCCAGCCAGATCTTTGGCTTCGGCCTTCGTTCATACGCTTATCTTGCCGTAGATTTTTTCTTCTGCCTGAGCGGTTTCGTTCTCGCCAACGGATATGACCAGAAGCTGAAGTCAGGCGTTTTACGGAGCAATACATTCATCTTGAAGCGCATGGTGCGGCTTTATCCCATGGTCGTCGTTGGTGTCGCCTTGGGCGTTATTGCGTCACAAGTTGCTTTGACGCCAGCTATTGCCCTCATCGACGTCTCAATTCTTGCCGTGGGCGCGTTATTCCTCTTGCCCCTGGGATTTCTGGTCGGTCAGGAGGGATTCGCGATCAACAATCCGCTCTGGTCTCTCTGCTTTGAAATGGTCGCCGGCATGGCTTACGGATCCATCGCTCGCCGAAGGTTTCATATTTGGCATGAGATGGCGGCACTCACATTATTGGCCGCAGCGCTTTTCCAGATTATCGCTATAGAGGGTACTATTGGGCCAGTTGGATTCGGGAATTGGCGAGCATTCCTTGAAGGATTTGTCAGGGTCGGTTTTTCGTTTCTTGCCGGCGTCCTGATCTTCCGCCGGCATATCGACGATCGTTTGAGGGGCGTTCCACCCCAGATCCCGCTTTTCGTCCTGATCGCCGTTCTATTTTTCCCGTTCGCGGTCCCGAGGGACATCTACGATTTCCTCTGTATCGCTATCATCATTCCGATCGTGGTCGCGCTCGCAACGGCAGTACCGCAGGGTGCGGTGCGGCCGTTCGCTGCATATCTCGGGCAGTTGTCTTATCCCCTCTATATCGTCCACCTACCTGTTGTTCAGCTTGGCGCTCAGTTCCACAAGCTTGCCGATGGCGCAATTCCACAGCCAGTCACAGCGAGCGTCACCATCATTGCCGCTATCGGTGCAGCACATTTCTTCTACATTCAGTTCGATGCGCCTATCCGTGCTTACCTAGGCCGCAAGTTTTCCCTGACCTAGACCGCAGCATGCAAAATGGCGAACGGGTCCAGCATAAAGGTGGTTCGGTTTGCCTGAACAGTCCTGGGCGTTTTGCGTCCTTGCGGAACATGAATAACCGTCCTTCCCACGCGCTATCGCGGGACATGGATCCGAACTGTGACGAAAAACACGTGAACGCGGAGGAACTGGGCGGGACTAAGATAGCCCGCCACTGCAGCGCATTGTCGAGACTACTTCCGACGAAGACGGTACAGCGGCAGGTCGGTGGAGCCCGTCAGAGCGTGTCGATCAGCCCTCCGTCCACACGCATCGAAGCGCCGGTCGTTGCGGAGGCCAAAGGCGAGGCCAGGTAGGTGACGAGATTGGCGACTTCTTCTACGCTCGTAGCTCGTTGGATGATCGAACTGCCGCGGTGCTTCTTGACGAAGTCCGCCGCGACCTCCTGGATCGGTTTCCCCGTCTTCGCCCGCTCATCAGCGAGCATCGCCTCAACGCCTTCGGAAAGCGTGGGGCCGGGGAGGACCGAGTTCACCGTGACGCCCGTGCCAGCCATACGCTTGGCAAGGCCGCGGGCAACCGCGATGTCTGCCGTCTTGCTGACGCCGTAGTGGATCATCTCGACCGGAATGTTGAAGCCGGATTCCGACGCGATGAAGATGACGCGGCCCCAGTCGCGCTTTTGCATGCCGGGAAGATATGCCCGTGAAAGTCTGACGGCGGACATGACGTTCACCTGCCAGTGACGGTCCCATATCTCGTCGTCCGTGTCGAAGAAATCGAGCGGCTGAAAGATGCCCGCATTGTTGATGAGGACGTCCACATGAGGAACTTTGGCGACGAGGCCGCTGCATCCTTCAGCGGTTGCGAGATCGGCTGCGACGGCGGTTACGCTTCCCCCGGCACCTTCGCCTTTCAAGCGGTCCGCTGCCTTCGCGGTCTTTTCTTCGGACCGGCCGTTGACCACCACGTCTGCGCCCGCCCTCGCGAGCTGGCGGACGATCGCGTATCCAATGCCTTCGGTCGATCCCGTGACTAGCGCGGTCTTGCCTGTGAGGTCGATCTGCATCTTCTGCTCCTGTGAGGTTGGATCACAGAACGTATGAACTGGCGAGTGGTCTGGCAACAGTCCAGGATGCGGATAATGCTCTCGGGTAGGCCCTGAAGTCCGGAACGATCGGTGCTGCGGCCTCGACGTATTTTTCGACGAGCCGACGTGCTGGCTGACTGCTCGATTTGCCGAACGCCGTGCTTCTGCGACACCTCGCATCGGGCTGGGAAGCGCGCGCTGACACCGGCTCCGGAAACTCCGCCGAAGGGGTGATTGTCTCGGTGTCGGACGGGGATGAGGCGCGCACGCCGATGGATCATCGCCCTCATCCCCAGTTTCGAGCCTTTCAGTTCAGCCCTGAAAGGCTCTAGTGCGCCGGCCTACTTGGCGACATGCCAAACGCCGCCGACGCCATCGCCGGTCATATCGCCAGACTTCTTGTCTCCGGCGAAAGTGTAAAGCGGCTTACCTTCGTAAGCCCACATCTCCTTGCCGTCGGCTGCCTTGACGAGTGACCACTCGCCTTCGGCCTTGGCCTTGGCGGCGGCGTGGAAGGCCGGCCATTTCTTCAAGCAGGCCTCGTCGCAGTTTGATTTGCCCATTTCGTCCTTGTCGAACGTGTAGAGTGTCATACCTTTGGCGTTTGCCAGGATCTTACCCATCTTCGTGTCGACCATTTTGGCCGGTTCCGCTGCAAAGGCCGAAAAGGCGGTTGCAGCCAACAGGCTCATGGATACGATCAGCGTTTTCATGATTACCTCCGGTTCGGGAGTGCCAGCGGGATGCCGGTAGGGTCCGATGTCAGCAAGAAACGCTCCGGCGAGGTGGCGGTTCCATGATCTGACTGACGGCGATACACATTCGGATTTGTCTTGTGACCGGCAGATGCGCGCGCATTTCCTTGCTCGAAGCGTGCAAGACGTCAACGCGGGCGTCCGCCACCTCGGCCTAGATCCTGAAGGGTGTCCTTCGCCACGCGGAAGACGCCATCGGGCCAGATCGTCGTGATGAAGGGATCGTGCTCGAACGCGTTGCACACCAGGCGGGCGACGGGCAGGGCCTCTGCAGACGAGATGATGAAGACTCGAATCTTCTCGCGGTAGATACAGTAAACAATCACATCTTTACAGCTAACATGTTAGTCTGCTATGCCTAACCCATCAGCTGGGAGAAGATGACGTTGACACAGAAATTCGGGCTTTCGGTCGCTCTCGCCACGCCGTTTGACGGCAATGGCGATATTGCGATCGATGCGATGATCGCGCAGGCGCGGCGCAGCCTTGCGGCCGGTTGCTCCAGCGTCACGCTGTTCGGGACGACGGGTGAAGGTTCCTCCATCGGAAGCCTGGAACGCGAGCGCGTCCTTTCAGCCTTCCTCGATGCCGGCATAGCGGCAAAGAACATCATCGTCGGCGTGCTGGTCGATGCCGCCGAGGATGCGGCAATGCAGGCCGGTCAGGCTCTTTCCAGGGGCGCCCGCAATATCCTTCTTGCCCCGCCGTCCTACTTCAAGAACGTCAGCGACGACGGCGTCTTCCAGTGGTTCTCGGCCGTGTTCGCCATGCTGGGCGAAAAGGCGCGTGATATCATCGTCTACAACCTGCCTTCGGTCACCATGGTGCCGCTGAGCGTATCGCTGATCGGCCGTCTCAAGGCCGCCTTTCCCAATATCGTCACCGGCGTCAAGGATTCCTCCGGCGACTGGCCCTATACCGAAAGCCTGCTGAAGGCGCATAGCGATCTCATCATCCTGGTGGGCGACGAACGGCACCTTGCGAGAGCCGTGCGGCTCGGCGGCCAGGGTGCGATATCAGGCATGGCGAATTTCGCGCCCCGCGAACTCAGGCCGCTGGCCGAGGAGGGCGGGGACGACGTCCGCATCGAGAATATGGTGGTGGAACTGCTGAAACATCCCGTCATCCCGGCCGTGAAGGCGATGATCGCGCGCGTGACCTCGGAGGAGATCTGGCTTGCGGTTCGTCCGCCGCTCGTTTCATTATCCGGCGAAGGGCAGGCGCAGCTCGCTCTGGCTTTCGATACTCTATTCCGCTCGAAAGCAGCATAGGCCGGAGATGTTTCTGGAGGAGGCGATGGACGGAACCGAGGAGCAGCCGACACTCAGGGAAAAGGCGTATGCGAGCTTCACGCGCCACCTCCTTGCCCGTGACGTGCGTCCCGGCCAGTTCGTTTCCCAGCGCCGGCTCGTGGAGCTGACGGGACTGCCGCTCGGCGCCATCCGCGAGCTCATTCCCCGGCTCGAAGCCGAAGGGCTGATCAAAACCGTGCCGCAGCGAGGTCTGCAGATCGCCCACATCGATCTCGTTCTCATTCGCGAGGCCTTCCAGCTGCGCGTGTTCCTGGAGAAGGAAGCCGTGGCGCTCTTCACCAAATCCGCCTCGGACGAGACGATCGCAAAGCTCTTGAAGCAGCACCGGGATATCGCCGACGCCATCCGCAGCGGCGACGGCTCGCACGAACTTGAACTGCGCGCCCAGGCCGTCGACTGGGGAATGCACGACGCTTTCATCGACGCGCTTGGAAACACCATCATCTCGAACGCCTACCGCGTGAACTCGATCAAGATGCGCCTGATCAGCCAGGACCGCTTCCGCATCGCGGGTCACGTCGGCCCCGTCATGGGCGAGCACCTGAAGGTGCTCGAGGCGATCGAGCGGCGATCGGTGGAGGACGCCGTCAACAGCCTTGTCGCACACATCAATAACGCAAGGGATCGTGCACTGGGGATTTAATCGGGGAATAAGCAGCCGGGGTGAGGAGATCGCCGGCACATAAGGAGGAGGAGTCACATGCCATCATTCATCAATCCGACAAGGCGAGGTTTCCTGGCGGGCACGGCCGCGCTTGGGGCAAGCAGCATGCTCGGCATGCGGTCGGCATCGGCGGCCGTCGACTGGAAGCGCTTCGCCGGCACGACACTCGAAGTCAACCTGGTCAAGAGCCCGCGCAGCGAAATCCTGCTGAAGTACCTGCCTGAGTTCGAAGAACTCACCGGCATCAAAGTCAATGCCGAAGCAACGCCCGAGCAGCAGCAGCGCCAGAAGACGACGATCGAGCTCAGCTCCGGAAAACCGAGCTTCGACGTCGTGCACATGAGCTACCATGTCCAGAAGCGGCAGTTCGAAAAGGGCGGCTGGCTTGCCGATATCAGCGGCTTCCTCAAGGATGCCTCGCTGACCGATCCGTCCTTGGTGGAAGGCGACTTCGCCGAAGCCGGCCTCGCCTTCGCCAAGGATGCCAACGGCGTCCTGCGCTCTCTTCCCTTCTCGGTCGATTACTGGATCATCTACTGGAACAAGGCGCTGTTCGAGAAGAAGGGGCTGGCCTATCCCCAGAGCTTCGAGGAACTGGCAAGTGCCGCCGAGGCGCTGACCGATCCCTCCACCAACACTTACGGCTTCGTCGCCCGCGGCCTGAAGAATGCCAATACGCCGGTCTGGACGACGCTGCTGCTCGGCTATGGTTCAAGCCCGCTCGGCCCCGACGGCAAGCTGCGCACGACCTCGGAAGACGCGGTTGAAGCCGCCAAGCTTTACCAGAAGCTGATGACCAAGACCGCCCCTCCCGGCGTATCCGGCTTCAACTGGGCAGAAGCCCAGTCGGCCTTCCTGCAGGGCAAGATCGGCATGTGGCTCGATGGCGTCGGCTTTGCACCGCCGATCGAGAATCCGGAAAAGTCGCGCGTCGTCGGCCAGGTCGGCTACGGCATCATGCCGAAGGGCCCGAAGGCGCAGGCTGCGGGCACCTTCGGCGACGGTCTTGGCGTCGTGGCGGCAAGCCAGAAGAAGGAAGCCGCCTATCTCTTCTGCCAATGGGCGATTTCGCATGAAATGGGCGCGCGCCTGCTGCAGGCCGGCGCCGGCGTTCCTTTCCGCCAGTCCATCCTCGAGGATGCGAAGGTCCGCGAAGGCGTCAAGATGCCGGGCTCATGGCTGGATGCGGTCGTCGGTTCCGGCAAGATCTCGCAACTCGCGCTGCCGGTTATCATTCCGGTCACCGAGTTCCGCGACATCTATGGAGTCGGCCTCACCAACATGATCGGCGGCGCCGATCCCGCGGCCGAGCTGAAGTCGGCAACGGCCCAGTTCGAACCCGTCCTGGCGAAAAGCGAGGGATAATGGCTTCGGCGGGCATCGAAACGGCCGCCATGGCCAAGGCGTCGAAAGGAAGGAGCAAACCGGACCGGTTTGCTCCCAATTACTGGCCCTTCGTCATCCCGGCGCTCATCGTCATAGCAGCCGTGATCGTCTTTCCATGGGTGTTCACGGTATGGGTGAGCGTCAACAGCTGGACGCTCGGCCAGTCGCAGACCTTTGCGGGCCTCGACAATTATATCAGGCTCGCCGTCGACATGCGCTTCTGGGAGTCGCTCTCGCATACGGTGCTCTATACGACGCTCTCCGTGCTGGTTCCGCTTTTTCTCGGAACGCTCGCGGCGCTGATCTTCGATGCCCAATTTCCGCTACGCGGCCTCATCCGAGGCATATTCGTGATGCCGATGATGGCGACCCCGGTCGCCATCGCGCTCGTCTGGACGATGATGTACCATCCCCAACTCGGCGTCCTCAACTATCTCCTCTCCTTCGCAGGCATCGGCCCGCAGGAGTGGATCTACAATCAGCGCAGCGTCATTCCCTCGCTGGTCCTGGTCGAAAGCTGGCAGTGGACGCCGCTCGTCATGCTGATCGTGCTCGGCGGTCTCGCCGCCGTTCCGCGTGAGCCTTATGAAAGTGCGGAGATCGACGGCGCCAATGTCTGGCAGAAATTTCGCTACCTCACGCTGCCGATGATCGCGCCGTTCCTGATGATCGCGGTCATCATCCGCAGCATCGATGCGGTAAAGAGCTTCGACATCATCTATGCCATGACCCAGGGTGGCCCCGGCACGGCATCGGAAACGATCAACATCTATCTCTACAACACCGCTTTCGCCTATTACGATATCGGCTATGGCTCGGCCATGGCGGTCGTCTTCTTCATCCTCATCGTCCTCCTCTCCTTCGTCCTCATGATGATCCGACAGCGCCTGAACTGGTCCGACGGGGAGGCACGGTGATGAAGCGCAAGACGCTCGATCGTATCGGACTGCTTTTCGTTGCCCTGGTGATGATCTCGCCGGTCGTCCTGTTCTTTCTCTGGATGATCTCGCTGTCGCTGAAATACGAGATCGACAACGGCGCCTATCCGCCGATCTTCATCCCCGAGCGCTTCGCCTGGTCGAATTATGTGAAGGTCTTCGAGGAGAACAATTTCTTCCTCTATCTCTGGAATTCGGTGCTGGTGACGGGCGCCGCCACGCTTCTGGCGCTCCTGATCGGCGTGCCGGCCGGCTATGGCATCGCCCGCCTCAAGGCTGAGAAATCCGCGATGGTCATCATGATCGCGCGCATGACGCCGGGCCTTTCCTTCCTGATCCCACTCTTCCTCTTGTTCCAGTGGCTGAACCTGCTCGGCACGCTGATGCCGCAGATCATCATCCATCTCGTCGTCACCGTGCCGATCGTCGTCTGGATCATGATCGGCTATTTCGAAACGACGCCGATGGAACTGGAAGAGGCCGCAAGCATCGACGGCGCGACACCCTGGCAGGTCTTCCGTCTGGTCGCTCTGCCGATCGCAAGGCCGGGCATCGTCGTCGCCTTCATCCTGTCGGTGATCTTTTCCTGGAACAACTTCGTCTTCGGCATCGTGCTCGCCAGCCGCGAGACGCGCACGCTTCCCGTCGCCGTCTACAATATGCTCTCCTTCGAACAGGTGAGCTGGGGACCGCTCGCGGCGGCAGCGCTGATCGTCACCTTGCCGGTGCTGATCTTGACGGTGTTTGCGCAGCGGCAGATCGTGGCGGGCCTGACGGCCGGAGCCGTCAAATAAGCAGGTGAGACCGAGTTTGACTTCTTCCGCATTCGATCCACCGTCCGGTCCAGCGCGCCGCGTCCTCTGCGTCGGCGCGGCAGTTCTCGACACCCTCTTTCGCGTCCGCTCGCTGCCGATCGGCCAGGGCAAGATCCTTCCCTACGACATGTTGCAGGTCGCCGAGGGCATGGCATCGAGCGCGGCATTCGCAGTCGCGCGACTCGGCGGCCATGCCAGCCTCTGGGGTGCGGTTGGTGACGACGCCACGGGCGAGCGCATCATCGCCGATCTCGGCGCGAGCGGCATAGACACGAGCGGCATGGTGGTTGCGCAGGGCGCCCGCTCGGCCGTCTCGACCATCCTGATCGATGATCAGGGCGAGCGCCTGATCGTGCCCTTCTACGATTCCCGCCTGCACGATAGGGTGATGCCCGTTACGACGCGGGATGTCTCGTCATTCAACGCGGTGCTCGTCGATGTACGATGGCCGAAGCTCGCTCTGGCGACGCTGTCGGCGGCGCGGGAGGCGGGAAAACCGGCCATTCTCGACGGCGATGTCGCGGGCGACGGTGTGATCGAGATGCTGGCGCCGGCGGCAAGCCACATCGTCTTCTCCCAGCCGGCGGCCGAGCGCCTTGCCGGAACGAGCGATCTCCCGGAGATCGTCGGCCGTCTGAAACGAAAATACGAACATGCCTTCATCAGCGTCACGTCAGGCGAAAACGGCTCGTTCTGGTTCGATGACCCCACGAGCAAAATCCGTCATCTCAGTGCGCCTGAGGTGAAGGCCGTCGATACGCTGGCGGCCGGCGATATTTTTCACGGCGCTTTCGCGCTCGCGATCGCCGAAGGCATGCCGATCGAGGAGACGATGCGATTGTCGTCCATGGCGGCTGCTCTCAAATGCCAGGTCTTCGGCGGCCGTACCGGCGCTCCGAGCCGAACGGAAGTCTGCGATGCCCTGCGGGACTGGAACGCCACGCCGCTCAGTTTACTCCCCGCCTAGAAATCGGCGACTTTGCCCCAGGCCGATCTCTTGAACCGGTCAGGGTGATAGGGCTTGGGATCGACGATCGGCGTGTCGCCGCTGACGAGATCGGCGATCAGATGGCCCGCACCCGGCCCGATGCCGAAGCCGTGGCCGCTGAAGCCGGCGGCGAGAATGAAGCCCGGAATCGATGTGATCTCGCCGATGCCAGGCACGCCGTCCGGCGTGCTGTCGACATAACCCGCCCAGGCGGCGGTGATCTGCGTGGTCCTGAGATCGGGCAGGAGTTCTAGGGCGCGTGCGTGGGTGCGCTCGATCGTCGCCTGATCGACCTTCGGATCGAGAATGCGCATCCGCTCCATCGGCGTCGGAGCGTCCAGCCGCCATCGCCGCAAGGTCTCGTGGCCGGATCTCATTCCCTCCCATCCGCCGGGCGCGAGGCTGCGCCAACGCCGGATGAACATCGGCAGAAACTGCGGCGCGTAACGGAACTGCTGCGGCGTCAGGTCGACGCGGCCGCCGCCGCTGATGGCAAGCGTATAGCCGCCATCGCCACGGCGCGTGGCGGAAACGGCGGAGGTGTGCAGCGTATCCGGCAGCGCAGCGGCAGGCGCGGAAACCGAAAGGATCGACGAGCGGATCGAGGCTTGCGGAAAGCGAATGCCGAGCTGATGGCAGAAGGAGGAAGCCCAGGCGCCACCGGCAAGAACCGCGGTCTTCGTACGAATGGTGCCATGCTCGGTGACGACGGCGGAAAGACGCCCGCCTTCGGTCTCGATACCGCGCGCAGCACAGGATTGCCGCACCGCGCCCCCGAGCTTCAGGATCGCGCGCGCGACCGCCGGGGCAGCGCTCGCCGGATCGGCCGTCCCGTCCGTCGGGGAGAAGACACCGCCCTTCCACGTTTTGCCGGTTGCGCGGCCGCGCTCGCTCGCCTCGGCGCCGTCGAGCATATGCGTGGTGACACCTGCCGTGCGGGCAAAGTCGCGCCAGCGCGCCCAGCCGGCCAGCTCCTCGTCGCTATTGCTCAGATAGAAAAGGCCGCAGCGCCGAAAGCCGGCATCCTCGCCTGACTCCGCCTGGAAACGCTCCCACAGGTCGAGGCTCTTCGTCGCCATCGGCAGCTCCCGCGCATCGCGGTTCTGCTGGCGGCACCAGCCCCAGTTCCGGCTCGACTGTTCCGCACCGATCCGGCCTTTTTCGACGAGAACGACCTTCAGGCCCCGCTGCGCCAGGTAATAGGCCGTAAAGACGCCGATGATGCCGCCGCCGATCACCACGGCATCGGCAGCCGCTGGAAGTGCAAGGGGTGACTCAACGAGTTTCAGCGGTGCTGGCATGAAGCGGTCTCCGGTTGCGGACTAATCTAGCGGGATTTGCTTACGTGCGTTGCTGGAGTTTGACCGGCGCGCAGCAGAACATGCCGTCTTGCCGGAAGCGCGCAGACAGTTGTGCTTCGCGCCGACGCTCAAAACGAAATAGACAGGTAGAGGCAATGTGTTACCTTCAATCAAGGGAGGACGGCAGCATAATCTGCCGTCTCCCGTCGGCCATAACCCGAATAGGTGCTTCGTGAAACTCGATCGAATCGACGTCAAGATCCTCCACGAGTTGCAGAAGAACGGGCGCATCACCAATGTGGAACTGGCAGACCTCGTGGCGCTTTCCCCGAGCCCCTGCCTGATGCGGGTGAAGAAGCTGCAGGCGGAAGGCTATATCGAAGGCTATTCGGCGCAGATCAACGTCGGCAAGCTTGGCCAGACGCTGACCGTCTTTACCGAGATCACCCTGAAGAACCACCGGCAGATCGATTTTGCCCGTTTCCTCGCGGCGATCGAAAAGGTCGAGCAGGTCATCGAGTGCCATCTGGTTTCCGGCGGCTATGATTACCTCGTCAAATTCGTCACTTCGGGGATCGGCGAATACCAGACAATCATGGAGCGCCTGACCGACATGGACGTCGGCATCGACAAATATTTCAGCTTTGTCGTGCTCAAGTCGCCGATCGTCAGGGCGCATATGCCGCTGACGAGCCTGTTTCCGCTCTAGGTCCAGCGAAAACGACCTTGCTCTCGTCAAACTCGCTTCAGCCAAAATCTGATTGAGCGATATGAGGCGGTGACTGACCTAGAGCGTCCCAGCGCCGGTCCTAGCCCCGGCTATAGGCGCGCACCAGTTCCGGATCCTGCGTCAACCCGTCGAGCCAGGCCGGATCGAGCTTCGGCACCGAGGAGAAGAGCAGCTGGGAGTAGGGATGCTGCGCTGCCTTGATCTTCTCGGGCGTGATTTCCTCGACCTTCCTGCCGTCATACATCACGACGATCTCGTCGCAGATCGCCTCGACCACCGAAAGGTCGTGGCTGATGAAGATGTAGGAGAGGCCGAGTTCCCGCTGCAGTTCCTTGAGCAGGTCGATCACGGCGGCGGCAACCACCGTATCGAGAGCCGAGGTTATCTCGTCGCAGAGGATCAGCTTCGGATCGGCGGCAAGCGCCCGGGCGAAATTCACGCGCTGCTTCTGCCCGCCCGAAAGCTCTCCCGGACGGCGATGGCGGAGGCTGCGCGGCAGGCGGACCATGTCCATCAATTCGTCGATGCGGGCGCTGCGCGCCTTGGCCGCCATGCCGTGGTAGAAGACCAGCGGCCGGTCGAGGATGTCCTCGACCGATTTTGCCGGGTTGAGCGCCGTATCGGCATATTGGAAGACGATCTGCATCGCGCGCAACTGATCGCGCGAGCGTTCGCGGGCGCTGTGGCCGAGCTCCTTGCCGTCGAAGACGATCTTGCCGAAGGCGGCCGGCAGGATGCCGGCTATGGTGCGGGCAAGGGTCGACTTGCCGCAGCCGGATTCGCCGATAATGCCGAGATTGCGTCCTTTCTCGACCTTGAGGCTCACCTGCTGGACGGCGCAGACGAGCGGCCGGCCGTCGGCCTGGCGCTGGCCGTAGCCGGCAACGACGTCGTCGATCGTCAGCAGCGGCGCCGGCGCGGCCTTGCCATCGGCTTCGGGACTGCGCGCCTTCGGCTCGAAGGCGGCCAGCAGCTCGCGCGTATAGGGATGTTTCGCCGCGGTGAGGATCTCTTCGGTCGTGCCGATCTCTTGAACCTCGCCGCCTTTCAGCACGACGATCCGGTCGGCGATCTGGGCGACGACGGCGAGGTCGTGCGAGACGTAGACGCCCGATATGCCTCCCTGCTTCATGGCCGACTTGAAGGCCCGCAGAACTTCGATCTGCGTCGTCACGTCGAGCGCCGTCGTCGGCTCGTCGAAGATCATAAGCTTCGGGTCGCCGATCAGCGCCATTGCCGCCGACAGGCGCTGCAACTGGCCTCCGGAGACCTGATGGGGATAGCGTGTGCCGATGATCTCGGGTTCAGGCAGGGAAAGCGCCCGGAAGAGTTCGACCGCGCGGCCTCTCGCTTCGTCGGCCGACATCAGGCCGTGGATGCGCGTGACCTCGATCACCTGATCCATGATCGTGATGGCTGGGTTGAAGGCGGCGGCGGCCGATTGCGGCACATAGGCGACCTCAGTGCCGCGCAACCTGGCGCGCTGCTTTTCGCCAAGCTTGACCATGTCCTTGCCGGCAAGCGAAACGCTGCCGCCTGAGATACGACAGCCCGGCCGGCAATGTCCCATGAGGCTCAGCGCGATCGTCGTCTTGCCGGAGCCGCTTTCGCCGATCAGCGCGACGATCTCGCCCTCTGATATGTCGAGGCTGACGCCCCGGATGATTTCGACGCGGCGGCCGGAATCGGTGGTGGCTTCGACCCTGAGGTCGCGGATTTCGACGAGATTGGTCATCACTCGCTCCGATCTCGAATTTTCTGCGGCAGGTTGTCGATCAGGAGATTGACGCTGATCGTGAGGCTCGCGATTGCCAGCGATGGGAACATCACCGCGGGCGCCCCGAAAGGCAGTCCGCCGATGTTTTCGCGCACGAGCGCTCCCCAGTCCGCATAGGGTGGTTGCACGCCGAGCCCCAGGAAGGAGAGGCCGGAGAGCAAGAGAACGATGAAGACGAAGCGCAGCCCGAGATCGGCAAGCACAGGACCGACGATATTGGGCAGGATTTCCGAGCGGATGAGATAAAGGGTGTTTTCGCCGCGAATGCGGGCGACGGTAATGAAATCCATCGAATTGACGTTGACGGCGAGCGCCCGCGCGAAACGGTAAGACCCGGGTATGTAAATCACCGAAAGCGTCAGGATCAGCACCGGAATCGACGACCCCACGGCCGCGACCACGACGAGGCCGAAGAGCTTGCCCGGGATGGAGTTCATCGCATCGAGAAAGCGCGAAAGCAGGGTGTCGAGCCAGCCGCCGGCGACGGCCGCGATCATGCCGAGCACGACGCCGCTGAAACAGGCGATCGTCACCGCCGCGAGCGAGATGCCGACCGTGTAGCGAGCGCCCATCAGGATGCGCGAGAACACGTCGCGGCCGAGATAATCCGACCCCATCCAGAACTGCGGGGATATCGGGCCGAAATAATCGGTGTCGACGATCTCGCCGACGGGGTAGGGGATGAGCAAATGCGCGAAAATCGCGATGAAGGCCCAGAAGAGGATGACGGCAAGCCCCAGGAGTCCGACGAGGTTGAAGCGGTAGCCGAGCCGGCGCGTCATGGCGGGCTGATGTTCGATATGGGATGTCATCGCAGCCTCGGATTGGAAAGAATGGCGATAATGTCGGCAAGCGTGATGAGGATCAGGTAGCCGAGGCAGAAGATCATCGCGCAGCTCTGGATCAGCGGCAGGTCGCGTGTGGCGACCGCATCGACCATCAGTTTGGCGATGCCGGGATAGTTGAAGATGGTTTCGACGATGATCACGCCGCCGAGAAGATAGGAGAGCGACAGGGCGATCGCATTGACGATCGGGCCGAGCGCGTTGGGCAGGGCATGCCTGAGAACGATGCGGGTCCGCGACGCGCCCTTCAAAAGAGCCATCTCGACATAGGGCGTGCTCAGCGTTTCCACGACCGCAGCGCGCGTCATGCGGATCATCTGCGCTGAGACAACGAAAGTCAGCGTGATGACGGGCATGGCATAGACCCGCAGCATATCGGCAAGCGAGTGGACTTCATTGGCAAGCGAAAGCGCAGGCAGCCAGCGGAGATAGACGGCAAAAACCAGCACCGCCGAGGTCGCCACCATGAATTCGGGCACGGAAATGACGCCGATCGTCAGGATCGTCACGATCCGGTCGTAGACGGAACCGCGCAGCATGGCGGCGGTGATGCCGAGCGTCAGCGCGATCGGCACTGAGAACAGCGCGGTCACGCCGGCGAGCTTCAGCGTGTTGACAAAGCGGCCGCCGATCAGCTGGCTGATCGGCATGTCGTTGGCATAGGAGGTGCCGAGATCGCCCGAGAGCAGGCCGTAAAGCCAGCTGAGGAAGCGCAGGATAGCCGGCTGGTCCAGATGCATGGCCTTGCGCAGGCCTTCGACGGCTTCGGGTGTCGCCGCTTGCCCGAGAAGGATCGTCGCCGTGTCGCCGGGCAGCATCGTCGTGGCGAAAAACACGGCAAAGGAGACGATCACCAGAGTAACCAGGGCGATAAGCAAACGGTTCGATATGAGGGACAGCACCTCTTTATTCATGCGCGCGCTCCCTTCGGCATTCGGCTGAGGATTATAACGCAGGGGAAGGCGGGCCGGGGACAATTTCAGCCCCCGGCCGCTCACTTCCTCAGGCTTCGAGCCAGACATATTCCGCGAAGGCATAACCCATCTGGCCGCCGAGCGGGCTGGGCTCCAGGCCCTTGAGCTTGGCGCTGGTTGCGTCGACGTTGGAGAGATAGGCCGGAATGATCGTGCCGGCCTGCTCGGCGACCATGCCCTGCATTTCGTTGTAGATGGCCTTGCGCTTCTCCTGGTCGAGCAGGCCGCGCGCCTCCAGCAGCATCTTGTCGAACTTCTCCGATTTGTACTGGCTTTCGTTCCAGGGTGCGTCCGATGCGTAGAGCAGCGAAAACAGGATGTCGGGCGTCGGGCGCGGATTGATATTGCCGAAATGAACAGGCGCCTTGAGCCAGTAATTGTCCCAGTAACCGTCCGACGGCACCCGCTGGACATCGAGCTTCATGCCGATCTCGGCGCCTGCGGCCTGGATGATCATGGCCATGTCGATCGAGGAATTCGCCGCTTCCGAAGCGATGACCGGGATCGACTGTCCAAGCACGCCGGCCTTCTGGAAGAGGAACTTCGCCTTATCGGGGTCGAAGCTTTTCGGCTTGAGATTGGCGTCGCGATAGAAATTGACGGGAGAGACCGGCTGGTCGTTGCCGACTTCGCCCAATCCCCGCAACGCCGATTTGACGATCTGCTCGCGATTGACGAGATATTTCATGCCTTCGATGAAGGACTGCTTGCTGCCGGGCTCCATATCCAGGCGGATATTGAGATTGGTATAGTTGCCGGAGGTCGTCTTCGACAACACGAAGCCGGCGCCCTGGCTTTCCACAAGGCGCATCGAGCGCGGATTGATCGAGGCGGCAAGATGGATGTCGCCCGAAAGCAGCGCGTTGACGCGGGCATTGTCGTCGCTGATCGCGAAATATTCGAAGGAATCGACGTTGGGGCCGGATTTCCAGTAGTTCTTGTTCTTGATGCCGACCGAGCGCACGCCCGGCTCGAACACTTCCTTGACGAAGGCGCCGGTGCCGTTGGCCTTGGAGAAATCGGTGGTGCCGTCGGCGACGATCATGAAGTGATGCATCGACAGGATCGTCGGCAGGTCGGCGTTTGGATTGGCGAGCGTGATCTCGGCGGTCTGTTTGTCGATCGCCTTTACGCCTGATATCTGCGCCGCAATCTTGGCAACCTTGGAGCCGACCGCCGGATCGAGGTGACGCTTCAGCGAGAAGACGACGTCATCGGCGGTCAAGGGCTTCCCGTCATGGAAGGTCACGCCGCTGCGCAGCTTGACGGTCCAGACTTTCGCATCCTTGGATTCGATCGCCTCGGCAAGCTCCATCTGCGGCGTGCCCGTCTTATCGAGGAAGGTCAGGCGATTGTAGAAGGAGCAGCAGCGCACATAGTCGGTCGAAAGCGAAGCCTTCGCCGGGTCGAGCGTGTCGGCCGTGGAGGACGACCAGCCAGCCGCCTTGAGCGCACCGCCGGCAACGGGTGTCGCCGCGACCGCCTTCGAGGCGCGGCCGAGGATCAGCCCGCCCGCCGACATGGCGACGCCGCCTGCCAGCATCATCTGCAGAAGTTCGCGCCGGGTTGCACCGCGGCGGATGGCGTTTTCGATCTTTGCGTCATCAGACGCGGTCCAGTTGGTGATCTTATTGGTCATGTCATTCCCCTTTTGTCGTCTGGTTGGGGGGCTGCCCGTCTCCACGCGGGCTTGGCCCCGATCGGGTCTTCCCGCGGTTCAGCTCCGCGCTGCGGCCACGGCCTCGGCAAGGCCGGCCATGGATGTAAAATGGTAGTCGGGCTCGGTGAATTCGGCCGGCTCGATGGTGCCGCCATATCCTTTCTGCGCGTGGCGGCGCTCGATCCAGCAATTGGTCATGCCGAGCGCGCGCGCGATGCCGATGTCATGATACTGGCTCTGGGCCACGTGCAGAATATCGCTTTTCGACGCGCCCTCGGCGGCCACGAAATCGAAGACGCTCTCGAAGAAGGCCGGATCCGGCTTTTCCGTACCGGTGTCGTCAGCCGTGAAGACGGCATGGAACGGGTTGCCGAGCGTTTCGGAGAAATGGTCGAAGGCCCAGCGGCGGGCATTCGTCATGGCGATCAGCCGGTAGTCCAGGGCAAGCCGCGCCATCGCAGCCGCGCTGTCGGGAAATGCCTTCCAGCTCCTCGCGGAATCGCGCAGGCGCTCGCCATGGCGCTTATCGATGGGCAGGCCGAGATCGGGGGCTATGGCGAGATAGACGCGCACGAGATCGTCGGGGAAGAGCGACGCGTTCTCGCTGTAGCGGGCGGCGCGATAAAGGGTCAGCGCCTGCTCGCCGTCGATCGTCACATCAGCTTCGGCCGCGATCTCCTCAAGGCAGGATTTCAGGCCGCTCTCGAAATCGATCAGCGTTCCGACGACGTCGAAACTCATATATTTGAATTCAGGCAGAGACTTCGTCATGTCGTGTCCCCAGTGTCGGGCGAAAGCGGCATGGACTGCCGCCGCTTCGCAAAAATCTATGTCGTTCCCAAGCCCGGCTTTTGCCGGGGCCTTATGATGAGCCCCTATTTTTTAGGGGCGCTTGGCTTCTGCTCTTTTCGAGTTTGGCACCTTCTCGGCATGGATTGCGCCGAATAGACGCCGTGGTGCGGCACAAAATTCCGAATATCGGCATCCGGCGGTATTTCGCCGGCTGGGCTTCAATCCTTCAGCGCCCGCCTGACGTCGGGGTCCTCCAATGTCTGGTCGAGCGTCCTGAGGGTCTTTTCCAGGATCGCATCGATGTCGGCATCGGTGCAGCAGAGCGGCGGGGCATAACCGAGAACGCCGTTGGCGAAGGCGCGGATCACCAGTCCGTTTTCCCAGGCGCGGTCGAAGATGCGCCGGGCAGGCTGGGCTTCGGCGGGAAGCGGCGTGCGGGCCGTCTTGTCGCTCACGAGTTCGATGGCCGCCAGCATGCCGCGCCCACGCACATCGCCGACCAGCGGATGATCCCTCATCGCCTCGAGGCCCGCCATTAGCCGGGCCCCGGCCTTTCTCCCATTCTCTAGCAAGCCGCCTTCGTAGAGCTTCAGCACTTCGAGAGCGACGGCGGCGCTGACCGGGTGGGCGGAATAGGTATAACCGTGGCCGACCGCCGAAGCGCCGGCACCCTCGGCGATCGTCTGATAGACATGATCCGCCATGAAGACCGCCCCCATCGGCACATAGCCTGAAGTCAGCCCCTTGGCGGTCGTGATGAAATCGGGAACGATCTCCTCCTCGGAGCAGGCAAACAGCGGCCCGGTGCGGCCGAAGCCGGTGATCACCTCGTCGGCGACAAAAAGAATATCGAGCTCGCGGCAGAGATCGCGCATGGCCTTCAGCCAGCCCTTTGGCGGCACGATGACGCCACCGGACCCTTGGATCGGCTCGGCATAGAAGGCCGCGACACGGTCCGCGCCGATCGCCTCTACCTTGGCGCGGAGCGCGGCAAGCGATGCCGCGATGATCGCCTGCGGGTCGTCGCCGACGGGATTGCGATACGGGTAGGGCGACGGAATTTTATGCTGCCAGTCGAAGGGAATGCCGAAGCCGGCATGGAAGTTCGGCAGTGCGGTCAGACCCGCACCTACCGTTGAGGAACCGTGATAACCCTGCTCCAGCGAAATGAACTGGTCGCGCTGCGGTTTTCCGCGGGCGATCCAGTAGTAGCGGATGAAGCGGATCGTGCTGTCGACGGCATCCGAACCGCCGAGCGTGAAATAGATGTGGTTCAGATCACCCGGCGCGCGCTCGGCGAGTTCGGCGGCAAGGCGGATGGCGGGTTCGGAACCGAGGCCGAAATAGGCCGTCGCATAAGGCAGTTCGCGCATCTGGCGCGTGGCGGCCTCGACGATCGATTCATGGCCATAGCCGGCATTGACACACCAGAGGCCGGCAAAGCCATCGATCAGCTGGCGGCCATGGGCGTCGGTCACCGTCGCTCCCTTGGCGGAGGCCAGAACCCGCACGCCCTGCGCTTCATGGCCGCGATAGGAGGCGACGGGATGAACGAGATGGGCGCGGTCGAGCTCGATGAGAGAATTGCTGTACATTGACATCTCCTGCCTCAGCCGAGGGCCTGATTGACGAGTGCGAAAGTGGTCACGGCCGGATCGGCATCACGCGGGAACACCGGCTTTGCCATGGCGATCCCGCCTCCGACATGGGCGAGACCTTGTTCGGCAAGCCAGGGCGCCAGTCCGGTATCGACTGTCGTGTCGACCCGCAGAAATTGTCCGGCGCGCCGGGCGATGAAGTGGGCGACAAGGGCTTTGGCATCGTCGAGGCCGGTGGCGACGACCGGACCAATGACCTCGCCGCGGCCGAAAGTCCGAAGCGCTGCAAAGCCGCAAAGGCGGCCGTCGCGGCGCATCACCGCAAATTCGCCTGCCGCCGCGAGGTAGGCGAGCAACCGTTTGCGATCGGCGCCGAAGGCGCGGCGGTCGAGTTGGATGATCGCGCCCATGTCGCCGGCGATCGCCGCTTCCGTCCCCGGCAACGCGGCAATCTCTCCCGCCACGCCCTGATGCTGCCGGATGGCACCCGTCGGCTGGAAGCCGAGCTTTTCATAGAGCGGCAAGCCTTGCTCGGTCGCGACCAGCCGGAGGGGGCGGCGCCCCGCGATCTCCAATGCGGCATCCATCAGCTTGCGGCCGAGGCCGCGTCCACGCATGGCTTCGTCGACGATCACCATGTTGATGGCGGCGCAGTCGGCCTCATAGATCGTCGTCAGAACGGTTCCGACGACGCGGCCGCCTTCGATCGCAACGGCACCTTTGCTGAGGACGAAGGCCATCTGCCAATCCTCCAGCCGGTGCGGCCAACCCGCCTGCCGGGAGAGCTGAACCGCTCCCTCCAGGTGTTCGGGGCCGAAGGCCACGAGATCGATCTGACTTGTCTGCATTGCGATGTCCTTCATCTCTTGCCGGGAATTTTGGTGCAGGATCGACCGGCAGATCGTCTGAAGGCGTCAGTCCCGACAGTATCTTATAGCGTTGCTTGGACGGCCCGCCGCATCTTATGCTGGCGGGTGCAGACGCTTCACGAACCTTTTCGACAAGATGAGCAGCGAAGGCGGCGGCCGCACACAACCTTCTGCCAAAGCCGGCTCAGGATACGAAACATTCTGCTTCGACGGTCCGGATTTCAGGTGAGCGGACGCTCGAGCCGCAGCCTATGATGAAGGCAGCTGGAAACATCAGGGATACCGTCATGGCTCACTTCCGTCCGAAATACATCACCTTCGACTGCTACGGCACGCTGACGAACTTCCAAATGGCGGAGGCCGCCCGCGATCTCTATGACGAGCAGCTCGATGAGGCCCGGATGGCGGAGTTCATCAGGAACTTTGCGGCCTATCGTCTCGACGAGATCCTGGGCGACTGGAAGCCCTATAATGAGGTGGTGCACAATGCCGTCGAACGGGCCTGCAAGCGCAACGGCATAATATTCCGCGAGGAAGCCGCACGGATGGTCTATGAGCGCGTGCCGACCTGGGGTCCGCATCCGGACGTTCCGGCGGGCCTTGCCAAGGTCGCCAAGGAAATCCCGCTGGTGATCCTCTCCAACGCCATGAACGCACAGATCATGTCGAATGTCGAAAAACTCGGGGCGCCGTTCCATGCGGTCTATACCGCTCAGCAGGCCAATGCCTACAAGCCGCGCTTCAAAGCGTTCGAATACATGTTTGACATGCTGGGCTGCGGCCCGGAGGACATCCTCCATTGCTCGTCCTCCTTCCGCTACGACCTGATGTCGGCCCATGACCTCGGGATCAAGAATAAGGTCTGGGTCAATCGCGGCCACGAGCCTGCGAACCCCTATTACGGCTATGTCGAAATTCCCGATATTTCCGGCCTGCCCGGCGTCGTCGGGCTCTGAGGGACGCGAGGCGATGAAGCTCCAATCCTACTGGCACGATACGGCTCCGGCTTTCGCCAACGCAGCGCAGGGACCCGTGGAAGGCCATTACGACGTTGCAGTCGTCGGCGCCGGCTTTACCGGGCTCGCCGCGGCGCGCCAGCTCGCCAAGGCCGGTGCGCGCGTCATCGTGCTGGAGGCCGAGAGGGTCGGCTGGGGAGCCTCGGGGCGCAACGGCGGCCATCTCAACAACGGCCTTGCGCACAGCTTCATCGGCGCCAAGGCCGAACTCGGCAAAGAGCGCGCCGTCGCGCTCTACCGGGCGCTCGACGCTTCGATCGACACCATCGAGGCACTGATCGCCGAGGAGGGGATCGACTGTAATTTCCGCCGCGCCGGCAAGCTGAAGCTCGCCTCCAAGCCGCAGCATTACGATGCGATCGCCCGCAATTTCGAGGCGGTGCATGCGGAGGTCGATGCCGAGACCGCTCTCCTCTCGGCAAGCGACCTGAAAAGCGAGGTCGGCGCACCCTTCCATGGCGCGATGCTGTCGAAAAAGAGCGCCATGATGCATATGGGCCGCTATGTCGTCGGGCTGGCGGAGGCCGCCAGGCGCCATGGCGCGACGATCGTCGAAGGTGCCGCGGTCAGCGACCATCGCCAAGCGGACGGCAGGCACGTGCTGAAGACGGAAAAGGGCACCGTGACGGCGGATCAGGTACTGATTGCGACCGGCGCCTATACGACGCCGAATTTCGGCTATTTCCGCCGCCGCATCATCCCGGTCGGCAGCTTCATCATCGCCACGCGGCCGCTGACGGAAACGGAAATCGCGGCGACCATGCCCGGCAACCGCACCTGCGTGAACTCGATGAACATCGGCAATTACTGGCGTCTTGCGCCTGACAACCGCCTCATCTTCGGGGGGAGGGCGCGCTTTTCGGCCACGTCAGATCAGCGTTCCGATGCCAAAAGCGGCGCGATACTGCATGACAGCCTCGCCCGCATCTTTCCGCAGCTTGCCGATGTCGGGATCGACTATTGCTGGGGCGGGCTGGTCGATATGACCAAGGACCGTTACCCCCGCGCCGGATATCAGGACGGCGCCTGGTTTGCGATGGGCTATTCCGGCCATGGGGCGCAGCTCTCCACCCATCTCGGAATGACGATCGCCGACGCGATCCTCGGCCGCCCGGACCACAATCCGCTCAAGGGCCTGGAATGGCCGGCGGTTCCCGGCCATTTCGGCAAGCCCTGGTTCCTGCCGCTGGTGGGGCTCTATTACAAGATGCTCGACAAAATCCGGTAAGCCGGCTGCGCCTTTCTCCATTTGAAGCGGATCGAGGGGCTGCGAAAGCAGCCCTTCGGCTTTGCCTGCTCAGGCGAGGCCGCCGATGTGGAAGGACTTCATTTCCAGATATTCCTCGATGCCGGCCTGCGCGCCTTCGCGCCCAAGCCCCGACTGCTTGACGCCGCCGAACGGGGCGACTTCGGTCGAGACGGCGCCGGTGTTAAGGCCGATCATGCCGAATTCAAGCGCTTCGCCGACCCGCCAGGCCCGCTTCAGGCTTTCCGTGTAGAAATAGGCGGCGAGGCCGTAGGGCGTGCCGTTGGCAATCGCCAGCGCCTGTTCCTCGGTCTCGAAGCGGAAAAGCGGCGCGACCGGGCCGAACGTCTCTTCGCCGGCGAGCTGCATGTCGGTGGTGGCGCCGGTCAGGACCATGGGGGCAGTATATTGCCGGCCGGGCGGCAGCTCCGCTCTTTTGGTGACGATCGCGGCACCCTTGGCAAGCGCATCCTCGACATGGCGGTTGATCTTGGCGATCGCCGCCTCATTGATCATCGGCCCGATCGCAATGCCTGCTTCCGTGCCCGGGCCGACCTTCATCGCGTCGACGCAGGCCGCGAGCTTTTCGGCAAAGGCGTCGTAGACGCCCGCCTGGACGAGAATGCGGTTGGCGCAGACGCAGGTCTGGCCGCCGTTTCGGAATTTCGAGGCGATCGCTCCCTCGACGGCGGCATCGATGTCGGCATCGTCGAAGACGATGAAAGGGGCATTGCCGCCGAGTTCCAGGGAAAGCCGCTTGACGCTGTCGGCCGCTCCCCGCATCAGCAGCGAGCCGACGCGGGTCGAGCCGGTGAAGGAAATCTTGCGGACCGTCTCATTGGCCATGATCTCGTTGCCGATCCCCGTCGGCATACCGGTGACGATGTTGATCACACCGGCCGGAATGCCGGCCTTTTCGGCAAGCCAGCCGATGGCAAGCGCCGAATAGGGCGTAAATTCTGAGGGCTTGATGACGACCGTGCATCCGGCGGCAAGTGCCGGCGCCACCTTGCGGGTGATCATCGCATTGGGGAAGTTCCAGGGCGTGATGATGCCGCAGACGCCAACCGGCTCCTTCAAGACGACGATGCGGCGATCCGGCGTCGGCGAGGGGATGGTGTGGCCGCCGATGCGGCGGGCTTCCTCGGCAAACCATTTCACGAAGGAAGCGCCGTAGCGGATTTCGCCGCGGGCTTCGTCGAGCGGCTTGCCCTGTTCCGTGGTCAGGATCAGCGCGAGATCCTCGATATGTTCGATCATCAGGGCGTGCCACGCCTCGAGAAGCGCGGCGCGTTCGGCATGCGTCCTCTTCTTCCACGGGCCATAGGCCGCTTCCGCGGCCTCGATCGCCGCCCGCGTTTCAGCGGTTCCCATGTCAGGGACCGTGCCGATGATCGCCTGTGTGGCTGGATCGACGACGTCGATGCTATTGCCGGATGCGGCCGGAATCCACTTTCCGCCGACAAGCGCCTGTTGCCGGAAGAGGCCGGCTTCCTTCAAGTTCTGCATCTATCTGTCCCCGATGACGAAATTACAGCTGAGCGAGAATGGCGGCGGTGATCGCCTCGGTCCGGTCCTTGCCCGGAACCGTGCCGATGCCACAGCCGGTGGTCCATTCGATCGCCTTGATGATGGTACCGGTGGCAGCTTTCTCCCCGAGATGGTCGAGCATCATGGCACCGGACCAGATGGCGGCGATCGGATTGGCGACGCCGAGATGGGCGATATCAGGAGCCGATCCGTGCACGGGTTCGAACATCGACGGCGCGCTGCGGCCAGGATTGATGTTGGCCGAGGCGGCAAAGCCGAGCCCGCCCTGGATGGCGGCGCCGAGATCGGTGAGGATATCGCCGAAGAGATTGGAGGCGACGATCACGTCGAGGCTTTCCGGCGCCATCACCATGCGCGCCGCCATGGCGTCGATATGGTAGCTCGTCACCTCCACATCGGTGTATTCTGCGGCAAGCCTTTGGGTGACCTCGTCCCAGAAGACCATCGAATATTTCTGCGCGTTCGACTTCGTCACCGAGGCGAGCTTGCCGCGGCGGGCACGCGCCTGTTCGAATGCGAAGCGCAGGATGCGCTCGACGCCGGTACGGGTGAAGATGGAGGTCTCCACAGCCACCTCGTCCACCGTGCCCTGATGGACGCGGCCCCCGGCGCCCGAATATTCGCCCTCGGTGTTTTCGCGGATGCAGAGGATATCGAAGCCTGCGGACCTCAACGGGCCCTGCACGCCGGGCAACAGGCGATGGGGGCGGATATTGGCATATTGCACGAAGCTCTTGCGGATCGGCAGCAGAAGGCCGTGCAACGATACCGAATCCGGCACCTCGGCCGGCCATCCCACAGCGCCGAGTAAAATCGCGTCGAAGCCGCGCAGCGTCTCGATGCCGTCGGCCGGCATCATTGTGCCGGTTTCTTTGTAGAAGGCGCAGGACCAGGGGAATTCCTGACCATCAAGCGTGAAGCCGGTCTTGTCGGCCACCTTCTCAAGTACCGACCAGGCGGCGGCGGTGACATCGCGCCCGATACCGTCGCCTGGAATGAGAGCGATCCGATAGGTTGTCATGGCGATATCCTCCTCAAAGGCTGATCAAGACGCTCTTGCTCTTGCGGTTGGCATGATAGGCCTCGCGGCCGAGGTCCTTGCCGATGCCCGACTGCTTGTAGCCACCGGTGGGAAGGATGTGATCGCGCGAGCGGTTGTACCGGTTTACCCAGACCGTTCCGGCCTGCAGGCGGCGGGTGAGCCGGATCGCCCGGGAAAGGTCGCGGGTGAAGAGCCCCGCGGCAAGGCCGTAGGTCGGATGATCCGCCAGCGCGAGCCCTTCTTCCTCGTCCCGGAATGTCTGAAGCGTCAGCACGGGGCCGAAAATCTCTTCGGTGATCGCGGGCGAATTCCCGTCGATCCCGACGATCAGGGTCGGCCTGTAGAAATAGCCGGGGGCATCCATCGGACTGCCGCCGGTCAGGCATTCGCCGCCGGCATCGAGAGCCGCGGAGACGATCGCATGGATGCGATCCTGCTGCTTCTCGGAAATGATTGGTGAATATTGCGCCGCGCTATCCCAGGTGGGAGCCGAAACGGCGGTCTTCATCCGGGCAGCGATCGCCTCGACGAGCGGGCCGGCTGCGGCTTCCGCGACGATCAGGCGGGAGCCGGCCACACAGGCCTGGCCGGCATTGCTCATGATCCCGGCGGCAATCGCGGCCGCGGTCTTGTCGAGATCCGCATCGGCGAAGACGAGCTGCGGGCTCTTGCCGCCAAGCTCCAGCGTCATCGGCTTGATACCGGTTCGGGCGATGTTTTCCATGATCGCCGATCCCGCCCGCGTCGAGCCGGTGAAGCTCACCTTGCTGATATCGGGATGGCCCGTTATCGCCGTGCCGGTGACCGGGCCGTCGCCCAGAACGACGTTGATCAGCCCGGCCGGCAGGCCGGCGCGAAGGGCGAGCTCCGCCAGATAAATGGTCGAAAAGGGCGTCATCTCGGAGGGTTTCAGAACCACCGCATTGCCGGCAGCGAGCGCCGGGCCGAGCTTCCATGCCGCCATCGATATCGGAAAATTCCACGGCGTGATCGCGCCGACCACGCCATAGGGTTCCGTCATGATCATGCCGAGATTGCCGTCGTCGGTCGGCACCAGATCGCTGCCCTCCTTGTCGGCGAACTCGGCGAAGAAGCGGATCTGTTCGGCCGAAACCGCTATGTCGCCTTCCACCAGATGACCGACGGGACGGGTCGACGACAGCGCCTCCAGCCTTGCCAGATGAGGTGCTTCCTGCTCGATCAGATCGGCCCATCGGTGCAGCACCTTCAGGCGCTCGCGCGGGCGAACGCCGCCCCAGTTGCTGTCTTTCAGCGCCGCCTTCGCCGTTTGAACGGCCTGATCGACCAGATCCTCGCCGGCAACGGGGCAATCGGCATAGGCCCTGCCGTCGGACGGGCGGCGCATGGGAATGACGCCGTCCGCCGGTATGAGGCGATCTCCAATGAGATGCCCGATGGGAAGGGAAAGACTGTCGGGATCGAAACTCAGCGTCATGGCAATACCTCGGATCACTAAAACGAGGCTAGCCGAACGGCCGAAGTAGCTTGATCCGATGAGGGCGGGGGCGACAGCGGAAAAACCCGTTCTGCCGCCGCCCGGCAGCTTATTGTTTGGCGTCTTCAGGCCATGACGGTGACGTAGATCTTGCGGACCGTTTCGATGGTCTTCCAGACGCCGACAAAGCCCGGCTTCATGACGAAGCTGTCGCCCGCCTTGTAGAGGACGGGATCGCCGCCTTCCCCAGTGATTTCGACGACGCCGGACAGGATGTGGCAGAATTCGAAGGTCTCACCCTTGATTGAGCGTGTGACGCCCGGAGTGGCTTCCCAGACGCCGGTATGGATCATCTCGCCGCGGGCAACATCCTGCGCCCAGGTCTTGAACTCCGGATTCCCCGATATCAGCCGCTCCGGCAGCGGCAGGTTTTCGCGCGGCGCGAAAGAAGGGTTCGGGTCGATGGTCTTCAAAAGCGTCATGGCTTTTCCTTTCAAGGTTGAACTGTCAGTAGCCGCGACGCCGGTCGATCAAGCCAACAGGATCTAATCCGGCACGCATCCGCTTGATGTTGTTGGCGACGGCGCGGGCAGCACTATGGGGTTGGGTGACGCTCGCGACATGGGGCGTGAGCACGATGCCGGGATGGCTCCAGAAGGCATGGTCCGCGGGCAGCGGCTCCGGATCGGTGACGTCGATCACCGCACCGGAGAGATGTCCGCGGTCCAGAGCCGCAATCAGGGCATCGTGGTCGAGCTGCGGCCCGCGGCCGGTATGAACGAGCGCCGCACCCTGCGGCAGGCGGGCGAAGAGGCCGGCGTTGAGAAAGCCGCGGGTTTCATCGGTCAGCGGCAGGAGGCAGACCAGAATGTCGGTCTCGGCCAGCATGGTCTTGAGGCCAGTGTCTCCGGCGTAGCACGTCACTCCATCGAGATCGCGGGCCGACCGGCTCCAGCCCGAGAGCGGAAAACCGAAAGGCTGCAGCCGCTCGAGCACGGCCTGGCCGAGAACGCCAAGGCCGAGCACGCCGATGCGACGTTCCGCAGCCTGAAGCTGCGGCAAGGCCTTCCAGACCCGATCGCGCTGCTGGTCGAGATAGGCGGGCAGGTTGCGGTGGAGCGCCAGCACGGCAAGCGCGACATATTCCTGCATCATGCGCACGATGCCTTCCTCGACCATGCGCACCACCTTCACATGATCGGGCACCTCGCCGATCTGGAACTGATCGACGCCGGCGCCGATGGAAAACAGAACTTCGAGATTGCGGTAGCGGGCGAGGTCGGCGGGAACCGTCCAGCTGATCAGGTAGCGCACAGCATCCGGATCGACGGTCTGAGGCTCCATCGAGAAAGGCAGATCCGGCAATTCGCGCGCGAAGATTTCCTGGAAGACGGCACCGCGGCGCGCATCGGAATTGAAGAGAAAGGTCATCGTCCGGAATCCTCGTCTCGGGAAATCAGGCGCGGCAGCGGACGGCAAGCGCCTCGACCATCGCCTGGCAGGCGGCAAGCTCGCTCGTCAGGATGAACTCGTCCGGCTTATGGGCACGGGCGATATCGCCCGGACCGCAGATGATCGCGTCCACGCCCGCGCGCTGGTAAAGGCCGGCTTCTGTGCCGTAGCTAACGGCCGCGAGCGGTGCCTTGCCCGTCAACTCCTGCAGGAGATCGGCGAGCGGTGCGCCTTTTGGCAGCGAGAGAGCCGGATAGCTGCTGAGCACATCCCATTCGACGGCAACCTCCTGGGTCCTCAGGGCCTCCGCGGCCTCGCGCACACGGGCGAGCAGGGAGAGGGGATCGACGCCGGATATCGCCCGCGCCTCCACTTCCAGTGTGCAGAGATCGGGAATGACGTTGACGGCCTGGCCGCCACAGATGGTTCCAGCCTGCAGGGATGAATAGGGCGGTTCGAAGGCGTCGTCGAAAGGCCCTTGAGTGAGACCCTGCGCCGTCGAAATCGCCGCGTTCAGCACGTCGGCCATGGCGTGCACGGCGTTGAGACCGAGATCGGGCCGGGAGGAATGGCCGGTGCGGCCCTTGACGGTGATGCGGGCGGCGGCCTTGCCCTTGTGGGCGAGGATTGCCTGCATGCCGCTCGGTTCGCCGATCACCGCACCGAGCGGGCGCGCGCAGAGATCGGGCAGCCGGGCAAGCAGGTGAGGCACGCCGCGGCAGCCTGCCTCCTCGTCATAGGAAAAGGCGAGGTGGACCGGGCGGGCGAGGGGGCTCGCGACCAACGACGGCACGGCGGCGAGCACGGCGGCGAGGAAGCCTTTCATGTCGGACGTGCCGCGCCCGAAAAGCCGCTCACCTTCGCCTCTCAGCACGAAGGGATCGGAACTCCAGCCCGCCTCGCTGGCGGGAACGACATCCATGTGGCCGGAAAGGATGTAGCCCGGTCTGTCGGAGGGGCCGATGGTCGCAATGAGATTGGCCCGGTCGCCCTCGGGACCGGGAAGAATAAGGGCTTCGATCCCGAAGGAGCGGAGATAGGCATCGATCCAGCCGACGATGGCGCCATTGGACGTGCCGACGACGGAGGGAAAGCCGATCAGCTTTTGGAGGATCTCGACCGCGGAGGTGGCCGGCAGGGCCTTGGACGGTCGATCAGCGCTGACGGGAGAAGACATTCCCAACCTCTTGAGTGAACGGCGACACCGCCGACTGGAATCTTTTCCAGGACGCAAGGCTTTAGATGCCGAAAGCTTCACCGATTTGGTTGATTGTTGCGCCGGCGTGGGATTCACCAGCGATTTCTGCTGACGGGTTTCCTATAGTCTCTCCTGGGAGAGGACGTCCGGCCATGCGTTTGGCCGGCGTTGCCATGGGGATCAATTCTGGAGGAAGCGCGTGGTCGCTGGGAAATCGAAACTGGTCGACAGCTTCGAGATGCGCATCGCCGACATCAATACGGTCGATCTCGAACAGTTGCATGCCCTGTCGATCGGCGTGGGCTGGCCGCACCGCGCCGATGATTGGCAATTCGTTCGCGAGCTCGGCAAGGGCGTAGTCGCGCTTGACGAAGTCGACCGCGTTCTCGGATCGGCCATGTGGTTTCCCTATGGCGAGGATTTCGCCACGATCGGCCTCGTCATCACCTCGCCGCGCCTGCAGGCCCGGGGCGCCGGCCAATGGCTGATGGACTACGTCCTCACCGAGATTCCCCAGCGCAATCTGGGCCTCAACTCCACGCGGGCGGCGAAACGCCTCTATCATTCCCTCGATTTCACCACGGAAGCCGTCGTCTCCCAATGTCAGGGCGAGGCTTTCTCTCCCGCTTCCGCGGAAACGCCGCCCGGCGCCGAACTTCGCGCGCTCGATATCTCCGATCTCACGGCGATTGCCGCCCTGGACCGGGAGGCCTTCGGCGCCGATCGCACCGCGCTCCTTTCCCGGATCCTTCCTTCGTCCAGCGGCTTCGGGTTGACACGCGACGGAAAGATCGAGGCCTTTTCCTTCTGCCGGCGGTTCGGCCGCGGCCATGTCATCGGCCCGGTGGCGGCCTCAAGTGATGCGGATGCCATCGCCGTCATCCGCCCGCACGCCGTCGAGCACGCGGGCAAATTCCTGCGGCTCGACACACGGGAGAAAAGCGGAGCTTTTTCCGACTTCCTCGCCCAATGCGGCCTTTCCGTTTTCGACACCGTCACCACCATGTCGCGCGGCCGCCCGTGGCTGGCGGTTCGGGAACGCAGGCATGCGGCCACGCCGAAAATATACGCATTGGCCGGTCACGCACTCGGCTGACCCGAATCCGACCATGGGGCACAACGTCCCCATCAATCCTGATTGTTCAGGCTACCCGTGATCTTTCCCAGTCAGGCCGGCGAACCGCCGTGTATGCTACCGTAAAATACGTTGGTGAGGCAGCGTGCTCCGCTTATGCTGCAACTGCTAAGAGGGCGTGTGGCCGCAGCGCCGCCATAGGCCAGCAATGCACGAGGATCGAGACTATCACCCAGCATTAAGTCTTTGAGCTTCCGCCGAGAGCGGTGAGCAGGAGGTTGGCATGCGGTATCCTTCCTATCTCCCCAAGCTTGATTACGTCACGCACTTACGCCCAGCCGGTTTTGCTTTCGATTATGTCAGGGACGCCGCAGAGCGCAGCGTCCTCTACTGGGATGTGATGCGTCAGCGCGGCAATCAATATCGGGTCCATTCCGAAGCGGCAGCCCCGCATGTATTGAGCTTCACACCCGAGGTTCTTCTCGATGGGCGCACGCTGGAGCGGCCCGTCAACTATGCGCTGGTCCGCATCGTTCCACCTGAAGGCACAGAGATCGACGAGACGCGCCGGCCCTTCGTCGTCGTCGATCCGCGTGCCGGGCACGGGCCGGGTATCGGCGGTTTCAAGGCCGACAGCGAAATCGGGGTCACGTTGAAAGCCGGACACCCCTGCTATTTCATCGGCTTCCTTCCGGAGCCGGTGGCCGGCCAGACGATCGAGGATATTGCGCTTGCCGAAGCGATCTTTCTGGAAAAGGTCATTGCGTTGCATCCCGACGCCGATGCCAAGCCCTGTGTGATCGGCAACTGCCAGGCCGGCTGGGCTGTGATGATGCTGGCCGCCATGCGCCCGGAACTCTTCGGCTCGATCATCATTGCCGGGGCGCCCCTTTCATACTGGGCGGGTGAACGCGGCAAATATCCGATGCGCTATACCGGCGGCCTGCTCGGCGGCTCCTGGCTGACGGCGCTTGCCGGCGATCTCGGCCACGGGAAGTTCGACGGCGCCTGGCTGGTGCAGAATTTCGAGAACCAGAACCCCGCCAATACGCTCTGGACCAAGCAATATAACCTCTATTCCAGGATCGACACCGAAGCGCCGCGCTATCTCGGCTTCGAGCAATGGTGGGGCAATCACGTCAATCTCAATGCCGCGGAAATTCAGTTCATCGTCGACGAACTCTTCGTCAGCAACAATCTCGCCGCCGGCCATATAAAGACCTCGAAGGGCGAGGCGATCGATCTCCGGAATATCCGCGCGCCCGTTGTGGTCTTCTGCTCCAAGGGAGACAATATCACCCCGCCTGCCCAGGCCCTCGGCTGGATCACCGATCTCTATGACAGCGTCAACGAAATCCGCTCGCACGGGCAGACGATCGTCTACACGGTGCATGAAAAGATCGGCCATCTCGGCATCTTCGTCTCCGCCGGCGTCGCCCGCAAGGAGCACGGGGAATTCTCCAGCAATATCGACCTGATCGACGCGCTGCCGCCCGGCCTCTACGAGGCCATTTTCGAAGCCAAGACCGATGCGACCGTCGGCGGCGACCTGGTCGAGGGCGACTGGATCATGCGCTGCGAGGAAAGGACGCTGGACGATATCCGTGCGCTCGGCTGCAACAATGCCGCCGATAACAGGCGCTTTGCGACGGCAGCCAAGGTCTCGGAGATCAACCTGTCGCTCTACCGCACCTTCGCTCAGCCCTTCGTGCGCGCGCTGGTTTCGGAACACGTGGCCGAAGAAATGCGCAGGATGCATCCGCTCCGGCTGCAATATGAGCTGTTTTCCGATCTCAATCCCTGGATGTCGCGCATCGCCGACCTCGCCGTCGATGTGGCGGAGGAGCGCCATCCCGTCGTTGCCGGCAATCCCTTCCTCGCCCTGGAGCAAATCTTTTCGCGCCAGATCGTTGCCGGGCTCGATGCATGGCGTGAAGGCATCGAGACACTCAGCGAGGCGGCGTTCCTCACCATCTATGGGTCTCCGTTCCTGCAGGCGGCAGTCGGCATAAATCCGGCGGACGAGAGACCGCAGCGGCGCGGGAGCAAGACCGGATTGCATGCACAGGCGCTGAAAGCGCGCATCGAGGAACTGAGAGCCCAGATGGACAAGGGCGGCCTGAAGGAGGGCTTGGCGCGCAGCCTGCTCTATGTCGCCATGGCGAACGGTGCGGCCGACGAACGCGGTTTTGCCGCCATCCGTCGGATGCGGCGCACCAAAGACGGAATGCCGGCGATGACGCTTGCCGAATTCAAGGCCCTGATCCGCGACCAGTTCCTCATGCTCGTCATCGACGAGCAGGCGGCCGTCGATGCGATCCCGCATCTCCTGCCGGCAGACGAGGACGATCGTCGCCACGCTTTGTCCTCGCTCCGCGAGGTGTTGAATGCGCGCGGCGCCCTCTCCGGTGAGGCCGAACAGCGCTGGCAGAAGATCGTCAGCCTCTTCGGCCTTTCGCAAGCGCCGCTTGCGGGGCCGGTTTCGCCGGACAGCCCCACGCCGCTCAGGGCAGTCAGGCGCGTGAAATAGCCGACCGATCGGGACTTGATCGTGTCTTTCAAGAGGGAGCACAGGCACATGCCGGATTGGGAAAACACTGGCGAAGCCAGGCGGCACGAGAAGTATGAACGGCTGATCGCCAAGGCCAGGCAGGCGCCTCGGATGACGACCGTCGTTGCTCATCCCTGCGACGAGGCATCGTTGCGCGGGGCTGTCGAGGCGGCCGAAAACGGACTGATGCGTCCGATCCTTGTCGGGCCGGCGGAAAAAATACGAACGGCCGCAAAGGCCCATGCCATCGATATCTCGCCCTTCGAGCTGGTCGACACCCCGCACAGTGACGCGGCCGCCGCCAAAGCCGTGGAGATTATCCGTGAGGGCCGTGCTGACCTGTTGATGAAGGGAAGTCTGCACACCGACGAGCTGATGCGAGCGGTGACCTCGTCGACGACAGGCTTGAGAACCGCACGGCGGATCAGCCATGTGTTCGTGATGGACGTTCCGAACTATGCCGAAACGCTCTTCATCACCGACGCAGCCATCAACATCGCCCCCGATCTCGATGCCAAGCGCGATATCATCCAGAACGCCATCGATCTTTTCACCGGGATCGGTCTCGGCACGCCGCGGGTGGCGATCCTTTCGGCGGTCGAGACGGTCACTTTGAAGATCCCGTCGACGATCGACGCGGCGGCATTGTGCAAGATGGCCGAGCGCGGTCAGATCACGGGCGGCATCCTCGACGGACCGCTCGCCTTCGACAATGCGATCGATCCGGAAGCTGCAAGGATCAAAGGCATCCACTCTGAGGTCGCCGGCCGGGCGCAGATCCTCGTCGTTCCCAATCTCGAGGCCGGCAACATGCTGGCGAAGAACCTGACCTTCCTGGCCCGGGCGGATGCGGCAGGTATCGTCCTTGGTGCGCGCGTGCCGATCATCCTGACGTCGCGGGCTGATAACGTGCGGGCGCGTCTCGCCTCCTGCGCCGTCGGCGTATTGTTTGCCGAAGCGCGCCGCCGCACGGCGCCGATACAGGGTGGTTGATGCCATGGATACGATCCTCGTCGTCAACGCCGGCTCGTCCAGCCTGAAATTCGAAGTCTTCTCCGTGGCGGGCTCGCTTGCGCGGCAGATAAAGGGAAAGATGGAGGGCATCGGCACCGCTCCGCATCTGACCATCAAGAGCGCCGGCGGCGACCGGCTGGCGGACGAAGACTATCCGCACGAGGCCGTTCCCGATCTTCCCGCTGCCATGCGCGTGGTCGGACAATGGCTGCGGGAGAGACACCAGGGGCGACTGATCGCCGTCGGCCATCGGGTCGTCCATGGCGGCCCCGACCATATGCGCCCGGCGCGCATCGATGAAAAGCTGCTGCGGGAACTGGAACGCTATACGCCGCTCGCGCCGCTGCATCAGCCGAACAATCTTGCGCCCATCCGCGTGCTGCTCGAACACCAGCCGCAGCTCGTCCAGGTCGCCTGTTTCGATACCGCCTTCCATCGTGGTCACGATCCGATGGCCGACCACTATGCCATTCCCGCCCATTATTTCGACGAGGGCGTGCGGCGATATGGTTTTCATGGCCTGTCTTACGAATATGTCGCCGGAAAGCTGGCCGAGATCGCGCCCGACATCGGCGGCGGGCGGGTCATCGTCGCGCATCTCGGAAGCGGTGCCTCCATGTGCGCGCTCCACCAGGGAAAAAGCGTGGAGAGCACATTGGGCTTCACCGCTCTCGACGGCCTGCCGATGGGCACGCGCTGCGGCCAGATCGATCCGGGCGTGCTTCTCTATCTTCTCCAGCAGCACGGCATGAGCGCACAGGAGCTGCAGGATCTTCTTTACAAGGAGTCCGGCCTCAAGGGCCTCTCAGGCGTCAGCAACGACGTGCGCGACCTGCTGGCGAGCGAGGAGCCGGGGGCGGCACTCGCGCTCGATCATTTCGTCCATCGCATCGGCCTCAATGCCGGCACGCTGGCCGCCGCACTCGGCGGATTGGACGCTTTTGTCTTCACGGCAGGCGTCGGGGAAAACTCGCCTGTGATGCGCGAGCGGATAAGCCGGACGCTGGAATGGTTAGGCGTCAGACTCGACAGCAGGCGAAACGCCGCCGGGGAGCTGTTGATTTCGAGCGACGATAGCAGGGTCGCCGTCTATGCCGTACCGACCGACGAGGAATTGATGATCGCGCGGCACACATACGCATTGATTGCCGCGTGACGGGCAATCTTTAGACCGAAGAGAGGGGCTGATGATGATCCCTGATGTGAAGGCCAAACTTCTGGAAGGCAAACGCGGGCTGGTGGTCGGCATCGCCAATGACCAGTCGATCGCCTGGGGCTGCGCCAGAGCCTTCCGAGCGCTCGGCGCCGAGCTCGCGGTGACCTATCTCAACGACAGGGCCAAGCCCCATGTCGAGCCGCTGGCCGACGTCCTGGAAGCGCCGATCTTCATGCCTCTCGACGTATCGATGCCGGGGCAGCTGGAGTTGGTCTTCGATCGCATCGAGGAACATTGGGGCGAGCTGGATTTTGTTGTCCATTCAATCGCCTTTTCGCCCAAGGATACGCTGCAGGGCCGTGTCGTCGATGTGCCGCGCGAAGGCTTCCTGAAGACGATGGACATTTCCTGCTGGTCCTTCATCCGCATGGCGCAACTCGCCGAGCCGTTGATGAAACGCGGCGGCACTCTCTTCACCATGACCTATTACGGCAGCCAGATGGTGGTGAAGAACTACAACGTTATGGGTGTCGCCAAGGCGGCCCTCGAAAGCGCCGTGCGTTACATCGCCGCCGAACTCGGGCCGAAGGGCATTCGGGTGCATGCCATCTCGCCCGGCCCGCTGGCGACACGGGCTGCCTCCGGCATCCCGGAATTCGACGATCTGCTCAGCAAGGCCGAGGAAAGGGCGCCGACACGCAACCTGGTGTCGATCGACGATGTCGGCATGGCGACGGCTTTTCTGGCGCATGACGCGGCGCGGTCGATGACCGGCGACACGATCTATATCGACGGCGGCTACCACATCATGGATTAGGCGGCGATGTGCGCCGCCACACCTGATCGGCTGAAAAGCATTGGCCGGTCACGCGCTTGGCTGAATTGCCGTCCCGCCGACGGCCGCCTCCGTCATCACCGCATGCCGATCGCTTCCCAACATCAATTTGAGCCGATCGGCAGCGCTAACTCCAGCCGGCGTTCAAGCGCGTGTCTTCCGAGCAGATTGCGAAATCCCGCCAGCGCGTGGTTGGCGGCGATACCGGCCACGACACCGCCCGCGATCGCCACGAGATGAAAGGCGGCGGCAGGAAGAATGCCCGCCGCAGGCGCCATCAGCAATTCCGGGACGAAGCGGTGCAACAGATAGATCGGAAAGGCTGATGTCGCAATCAACGTCACGAGACGCGCCGTCTGCGCCGGCAACCGAATGCGCGTGATATAAACAAGGGCAAGGAGCGCTGCGAAGATTGTCAGATATTTGATCGTGGTTCCGATCCAGATGGCCTCCCAGAAGGCGAGGTAGCCGAGGACCAGTGCAGCCGACGCCATCAAAACCAGCCGCTTTGCCGGCCCGTCGGCAAAGCCCGCGCACCAGCCGAAAACGCAGAGATGAAAGACCCAATAGGTCGCGAAGATCTGTCGCCCGCCGATTTCGATGAAATGCGGCAGCGAAAGGCGCGCCGCGACGGCAAGAGCCAACAGACCCAGCGCGAAGGTGAAAGGCCGCGCCAGCGCCAGCCTGCGTGCGGCCGGCAGGGCGAAGATGAGCGCGAAGGCGAGAAGAATTTGCGCATAGGCTTCGATGAACCAGTAGAGATAGGGGATCATCTCGTGGCGCTCCGGCTCGGCATAGCCGAAATTGCCTGTAAGCGTGACCGAAGCCCACGGAACCGCCTGCCAGGCGACGCCATAGGCGGCGACGATCAGGAAATAGGGGATCAGGACATTGATGGCCGGTCTCAGCGCCAGGCCAAGGCGGCCGGCGAACAAATGGCCCGATTGAAAGCGAGCCAGGCTAAAGCCGACCAGCAGCATCATTACGCCGGAACCGCCGGGAATGGGCCAGAACGTCTCGTGCTGGATCACCACCAACAGGATTGCGACGGCTCTCAGCACCAGGTCGACCGGTACCCCGCTTGCCCCGTCGCGCTTCGCCGGAAACGCCGCCGGCTGGCGCGTGCCAAGCTCGGCGATCGTCATGCGTTCCCAGCCGTCGGGAACAGCAACGCCAAGATGTTCGAGCTCGATCACCAACTGCAGGAAACGCAGCAGATCTCCGCCGAGCGAGATGAAACTGTCCCTGCGGCTGACGGCGAGGGGATAGAATACGCGGGCATAGGCATCCAGCACCGTGCCCGACGCCACGCGGGGTTTTGCCCGCCTTTTCCGCGTCTCCTCCTTAAGACCGGCGTAATCGATCTTGCCGGAAGCAAGCCTTGGAAGACGCGCGCGCGCCGTCGCGGAAATCAGATTGGCCGGAAGACCGCTTGCCTCAGCAAGGATCGCCTGCGCGCGCTTCAAAGAGCCTGCGTCGACCACATAAACCTGCAGCCCCGCATCGTCACCGAGAACCGCCGCCGCAATTCCCTCGCGCAGCAGCGCCTGTTCCATGACGTCGAAGCCGATCCTGAGGCCGGCGATCTTGGCAAAGCGGCTCTTTCGCCCGACGATGCGGAAGAAGCCCTGTTCATCCCGCACGGCAATGTCGCCGGTGCTCAGCGCTTCGATCTCGGCGCCGCGGGCAAGATCGCTGCGCTCGATTCCATAGCCCATCATCACGTTCGGGCCCCGGTAGATGAGTTCTCCGGAGATGCCTGATTGGGTAATCGGCCTGCCCTCGTCATCGGCGAGGGTGAGGCTGCCCCCCGGTATTGATAGGCCGATGCGCTGCTCGTCGTCGGACAGGCTTTCCGGTGGAACGAAGGCGATGCGCGCCGTCGCCTCGGTCTGGCCGTACATGACGAAGAAGCGGCCGCCTTTCGCACGCATATGGTCCCGGTAAAGGCGGATTAGATCAGAGTCGAGCTTGCCGCCCGCGACCGTCATGAGACGCAGCGCCCTGGTATGAGAGGTACGGAAATTCGATCTTTCCAGGAGTTCATAGGAATAGGGCACGCCGGAAAGATTTGTGCAGCCGCTCTCATCGATGATGCTGATGAAATCGCCGTCCGTCACCGAGGTGCCGGGAAAGAAAATACTGCCGCCGGCAATGAGATGGGAGTTGAGCACCGACAGCCCATAGGAATAGTGGAGAGGCAGGACCAAGGCGGCGCGATCGGTGGACGAGAGTTCGAGATAGGCCGCGATCGAACGTGAATTGGCGTCGAGATTGGCGTGGGAAAGGCGCACTGCCTTGGCAGCGCCCGAACTGCCCGATGTCATGAGCAGCAGCGCGAGATCGGGATGGATCGCCTCTCTGTCCTTTCCGGGCCGGCTTTCTTCGATCAGACGCCAGCGTCCATCGGCGCGACGGAAGGTGAAATCCGGTTGAAAGGCGTCGATAAAATCATCCCAAATCCTCTCGTCGCAGGGCGGCAGCATGGCGACCGCGTGTCCGGAGCGCAGTGCCGCGAGGTAGGCGACGATGGCATGCTCCGAGGCTTCCGCAGCGATAGCCACGAGCCGCTTTTCCCCGTGACCCAACCGGTTTGCGAAGCGTCGCATCTGCTCGTCGAGCTCCGCATAGGAAAGGCTCCGCCCGCTGCCGAAAAGAAGCGCCGGGCGATCCCCGGTGCGAGCGAATTCGGAAACAATGTCGGTCAGATGCATGGTCACGCGCGTCGGATGATGGCTCGAAATCCAAGCGCCTATATTCCTTGAGTATTATAGTCAACTATCCGGCGGCCCGTCGGCGGCAATTGCGGCGTTTGGGCGTGAATATCTGGCGAAATATTGCACAAAAAGGTATGGGCTGCGATGTTCCATAAGCTATCTTATGCGATTTCCTTTTGTAGCGGGGTACATTCTATTTCCAAGTGCGACATGCCAGAAAAAACAATGGCTTCCCCTTGGAGATTTTGGAATGTCCCGATGCTATTTGCAACTGACCCTCGCCGATCGCCGTCGGCTGCACCAGCTTGTCGAACGCAAGGTGCCGGTCAATGAGATGGCCCGCCAGCTCGGCCGGCACCGCTCAACGATCTATCGCGAGATCAGGCGCAATACATTCCATGATCGCGAGCTTCCCGAATATAGCGGCTACTTCTCGACGGTTGCCAACGACATCGCCAAGGACCGGCGGCAGCGCCTGCGGAAGCTCAGACGGCATCCGCAATTGCGCGACCTGATCGTCGACAGATTGCAGGCCTCCTGGTCGCCCGAGCAGATCGCCGGCCGTCTATGGGCGGACGGCCTCAGCCTCGTTAGGATTTGCGCCGAGACGATCTATCGCTTCGTCTATTCCAAGGAGGACTATGGGTTGGGCCTCTATCGTTACCTGCCCGAGGCACGTCGCAAACGCCGTCCCCGCGGCTCCAGGAAACCACGCGACAGCGTGTTTCCTGAGGCATGCAAGATATCGCAACGACCTGATTTTATTGACGATCGATCGCAATTCGGTCATTGGGAGGGTGACCTGCTGATCTTCCGACGTGATATGGGTCCCGCCAACGTCACCTCACTGGTCGAGCGCAAAAGCCGCTATACCGTCATGATCAAGAACCAGAGCCGGCACTCGCGACCGATCATGGACAAGATCATCAAAGCATTCTCTCCCTTGCCGGCATTCGCACGCCAGAGCTTCACCTTCGACCGCGGCACGGAGTTTGCCGGATTCAGGGCTTTGGAAGATGGCATCGGCGCACGCAGCTGGTTCTGCGATCCCAGCGCACCGTGGCAGAAAGGCGCGGTGGAAAACACCAACAAACGTATCCGCCGCTTCATGCCAGGCGAGACGGACCTGACGGCCATCTCGCAGCAGGACCTGATTCAGCTCGCTCGCCAGCTCAACGATCAGCCTCGCAAGTGCCTCGGCTATCGAACGCCAGCCGAAGTCTTCCTCACACATTTGCAAGACGGGGCCTGATCCCCTACCCTTAAAAACGGCATGATGCGCTTGGGTTAGATTCTCCACGGGGTGGGTTCAAGGATGAAGTGCGACTTGCGAATGATACCAATGGGTTATCACTCGCAAGGAAGATGCAATGAAACGGACCTACTCCCATATTGATCTGGATGAACGACGCAAGATCGCCCGGTGGCGAATGACTGGCCTGAGCGTTGAGAGTATTGCCGAGAAGCTCGGCCGGCATCGTTCGACGATCTTTCGGGAGATCAAACGCAACACGTTTATCGACAACGATGTTCCGGATCTCAACGGCTACTACTGCGTCACAGCGCATGATATCGCTTGTGACCGGCGTACGAAGCTGCGGAAGCTGGCGCGCTTCTCTGACGTCAGACAATCTGTCATCGACCGGATCGTACACGGCTGGTCGCCACAGCAGATTGCAGGACGCATGCGCCTGGAACGCCATCCGATCTCTGTCAGCCACGAGACGATCTACAAGTTCGCATATTCGCCCGACGGGCACGCCATCAAGCTGTGGCGGCACCTACCGGAGCATCGTGCGCGACGCCGACCACGACATGCCAGACGCAAGCATGGTCAACGGTTTAGCCCGGAACTCAACATCTTGCGGCGCCCCGATGTCGTTGCCGAGCGCAAGCAGTTTGGGCATTGGGAATGCGACCTGATCCAGTTTCGGAAAAAGTTCGGCAAGGCCAATGTGACGTCGCTGGTCGAACGAGTCAGCCGCTTCGCGATCTTCCTGCGCAACAATGACCGTCAGTCCCGTCCTGTCATGGACGGCCTTGTTCAAGCACTGCAGGCCCTGCCCCACCTTGCTCGCCGTTCCATCACCTTCGACCGGGGGACGGAGTTCACTGACTGGCCGTATCTGCAAGCCAGCATCGGCGCCCAAACCTGGTTTTGTGATCCGCAATCGCCCTGGCAAAAAGGCACCGTCGAGAACACCAATGGCCGGGTCCGGAAATGGCTTTCGAGAGAGGTCGATCCACTGTCCGTGACCGACGCCGACCTGATCGACGTCTGCAATCGGCTCAATGATACGCCACGCAAATGTCTTGGCTATCGAACGCCCGCAGAGGTCTTCCGCAAGAAACTGCTCGCCCAGATGCGGTATGCAGGTTAGCTTGACCAAGCCCGCAAGTCGCGGTTCAGCATGAACTCACACCCGCAAGTCGCGGTTCAGCATGAACTCACACGGCTATTTAGTAATGCGACAGTTGGGCCAGTTAGAGATGCGACAGTCTCGCCTCTCGACGTGCTGGTCAATGCCAACGTTGGGAGCAAGGATGACGACCTTCAGCCTGGTCGAGACCATGAGCGGTCGGAGTCGTCATGTCCTGTTTGATCACCATGTCGCAGAAAGAATTGCATCGCCTCGAAGTCATTCAGAAGATCCCGGACCTCTCGCCCCTCAAGCCCCTTTCACGACGGCATCGAAGCGCTATGCTGTCATCATAGGAAGTACGAGAGAATTTAGATGACACTGTCACGGCAGAGCGAGTTACGCGAACGGCTCACCATTCTCGGCGACGTCAATTCCGCCTCGTTCGTTCCGTGGATCCGCCGCCATGCGGACAAGCTCGGCCTTTCGCAGGATTTCTTTCATGTCGACGCCAAGCGAATCGAGCTCGAGGTCGTAGGGCCTGTGGAGCTGATCGACATGCTCGAAGTGGGATGTTTACTCGGCCCGATCGATGTCTGGGTAGACGAGATTCAGCGCAGGATTGTAGATGCCGCCGATACACGGTGCGACACAGCATCTGACATGATGCCGTTTATTTAATCCGTCGTTGCCAATGCGAGTTTTTTATGCAAGCCTCTGAAGCTAGAATTGCATTTCGCACGGGGCCTGCACAAAGCCAGCAGTGCTAGTCCATTGGTAAGATTGAGGAAATAAAGGCCATGCCCTCCGATACGGCCGGCTCCTGGATGCCTGTCGCGCTTTCTGACGACCTGCCATCGGCAACCGTCCTACCGGCCTCGATCCCGGCACGATCGATTGCTCTCTGGCGCAGTCAATCCGGGTGCGTCTCGGCCGCGTCGGACCGCTGCCCACATCGCGGCATGCGGTTGTCTCAGGGCTTCGTGCGGGGCGAGGCGCTCTCCTGTATTTATCACGGCTGGAGCTATTCTTCGGCGGGAGAATGCGTGCGTATCCCGGCTCATCCCGGTCTCGTGCCGCCGGAAACGATTCGGGTAGCGGTCCACAGGGTCGAAGAATCGGACGGCATCGTCTGGGTGGCAGTCGGCGAACCGGCCATGCCGCCGCCACGCCTTGGCCATCTCTCTCCAATACGCTCGCTGACGATCGATGCCGAGATCGAAGCAATCGAGGCGGCAGCCGGCGGAAAAGCCGGTGCCGACGGGCTGATCCAGCTCGTTGATTATTCGTGGATCCGACTGCTGCCGATGGCGCAGAGTGGGTCCACGCTCATTCACGTCTTGGTCGAACGGGATCGCAATGTCGGAGATCGGGTTACGGCATCCCGCACCGCCGAAGCCGTGCGCCGCCGGGCGGAGACACGCCGGAAGGATGCCGCATGAGAGAAGCCGGCGCGATGCTCGATGAATGGTATCCGGTCGGCCTGCTCAGCCAACTCATCGAGGCAGGAAGCAAGACCGCTTTGATGGGCGAGCCGATCGAGGTGGTCCGCACGCCTGACGGTGCTGCGCGGGTCATATCGGGCAATGGAAATTCCATGCCTGTTCGCATCCGCTATGGTCATGTCTGGTCTTCTCTCGGCACTCCCGCCAGGGAGCTGTTTGCTATCCCCGAAGCGGATCAGCCCGGCCGACGCTTCGTCGACGTCGGCGTCGTGCGGGTGCGCTGCTCGCCTCTGCGGGCAGTCGAGAACTTCCTTGACGTCGCGCATTTTCCCTTCGTCCACACGGACATACTCGGGGCCGAACCGCATACGGAGGTCGAAAACTATAAAGTCGAGATCCGTGAGGAAGAGGATGAAGTCTGGGCGACGCAGGTAAAGTTCTACCAGCCGCAGGCCGCAAAGTCCGCGACCGGCGGAATCACAACCGAATATATGTACCGCGTTCCGGCCCCGACCTGCTCGGTGCTTTACAAGACCTGCCCGCCTCGTCCGGAGGAATGGGATGTCATTACCCTGTTCGTCCAGCCGCTTGCGGAAGACCTTTGCGACGTGTGGCCGTGGATGGCCCTCTTCGACGATGTGACGCCAATGACAGACCTCATCCATTTTCAGCAGATGATTTTCCTGCAGGATCGGTCGATCCTCGAAAACCAGATCCCAGCCCTTCTGCCGCTCGATCCAGGGATGGAAATTCCGACCAGGGCCGACCTGACATCGATCGCTTACCGGCGCTGGCTGAAGCGCCGCAATTATCTCTATGGCGCACAGCTGGTCGCCCAATGAAGCTCTACGACTACATCCTATCACCGAGCTGTTACAAGATCCGCCTGATGGCCGCGCTCCTCGGCATCAAGCTGGATATCCGCCCGGTCGATTTCCATCCCGGGATGGAGCATCGCGGTCCCGAGCTTCTGGCCCTCAATCCGGCGGGGTCCATCCCGATCCTCGTGGATGGTGATCTCGTGCTGACCGAATCCTCGGCCATGCTCGCCTATCTTGCCGCCCGAAGCGGCCCCGACTGGCTGGGCTGCGACGGCCCGCAAGAGACGGCGCGCACGCAACAATGGCTCTCGTTTTCGCATCGGCTGACGACAAATCTCGGTGGAGCGCGACTGCATCAGATGCTTCTGCGCCCGGGCAATATCGAGGCGCTGCGGGCGCAAGGGGTCGCAGCACTGCGCGAACTGGAGGCCAGGCTTTTTGAACAGCGGCTCCGCGACATGCGGTTCCTGACATCAGATCGTGCGGTGATCGCCGACATAGCCTGTTTCCCCTATGTGGCACTGGCGCCCGATGGCGGGATCTCGCTCGATCCCTATCCGAACATCCGGCTCTGGATGCGCGCCATCCGCAGCCTTGAAGGTTTTATCGAAATGCCCGGCATCCACCGACTGCACGAGTTGAAGCCCGACCCCCATCCCGTCAAAGAGGAGAAGTGAGATGGCGGGCTACCTGCTGAAGAACTGCGCCGCCATTATCGTCGACGAAGGCAACGGGCCGGCGGTACGCCGGAACGCAGATCTGCTGACCAGCGGTCCGTCGATCCAGGCGATCGGCACGAACCTTTCGCAAGAGGCCCTGCCTCGCGACACGATCATTCAGGATGCATCCGGCTGGTTTGTCTACCCGGGTCTCGTCAACACCCATCACCACTTCTTCCAGTGCTTCGTACGCAATCGGGCCGATCTCGACTGGACGAAGCTCTCCGTCATCGAATGGCTCGACCGGATCTATCCGATCTTCTCACGGCTGAACGAGGATTGCTTCTATCATTCGTCGGTCACGGCCATGGCGGAGATGATCAAGCACGGCTGTACGACAGCCTTCGACCACCAATATTGTTTTCCCCGGCACGCCGGAAAGCGCCTGATCGATCGCCAGTTCGAGGCAGCGGAGCTTCTCGGCATGCGCTTCCACGCCGGCCGTGGCGGCAATACGCTGCCAAAGTCCGAGGGCTCGACGATTCCGGACGCCATGCTGGAAACCACGGACGAGTTCATCGCCGATTGCGCCCGGCTGATCGACAGCTACCACGACGCCGGCGCCTTCAGCATGCGGCAGGTGGTCGTCGCTCCCTGTCAGCCTGTGAACTGCTACCGCGAAACCTTCGTCGAGTCGGTGGCGCTCGCCCGTGATCGCGGCGTCCGGCTGCACACGCATGTCGGGGAAGGCGAAAGTCCGGTCATCGAGGCGCGGCATGGGATGCGTACGGTCGACTACTGCGCCGAACTCGGCTTTGCCGGCCCCGACAGTTTTTATGCTCATTGCTGGGAACTGACACATGACGAACTGCGGAAGATGGCGGCAAGCGGCACGGGTGTCTCCCATTGCCCCGAACCCGTCTACCTGGTCGGCGCCGAAGTGACGGACATTCCCGCGATGGCGGCCTTCGGCCTGCGGATCGGCCTCGGTTGCGATGGCGCGGCTTCGAATGACAATTCCAACCTCATGCACTGCATCCACTCTGCCTATATGCTGCAGTGCCTGACGGCCTCGACACGCGCCCATCCGGTTCCAGCGCCGGTCGATTTCCTGAGCTACGGGACGACGGGTGGCGCGAGCCTGCTTGGCCGCAGCGATATAGGGCGGCTTGCTCCCGGCATGGCCGCCGACCTCTTCGCGATCGATACCAGGCGGATGGATTATGTCGGAACGCGTCACGACCCTTTGAGCCTGATTACCAAGGTCGGGATCGGCATGCCGACCGATCTCACAATGATCAACGGCCGCATCGTCTGGCAGGCTGGCGAGTTTATCGGCCTCGACGAAAGTCAGCTTTTCGCCGCCGCGGAAGCGGCGCTCGAGACAATCAAATTCTAAAACCAAAAAAAGAGGGAACTACATGTCTAACGATTTCACCCGCAGAACACTCATGAAAAGCGCGGCGGTTGCCGGCCTCGCGACTGCTTTTGCCGGCCGCTCCGCGTTCGCCGCCGACGAACCGCTCGGCATTGCCCTCGTCGTTCCCTCGCCAATCGGCGACGTCGGCTGGGGCCATGCGCTTGCCGCCGGCATCGACCCGATCAAGGCGGCCTATGGCGACAAGGTGAAGGTCACGGTCATCGAAAACATCTCTGAAGGGCCGGACGCCGACCGCATCATGAACAAGACCGTCGCCGACGGAAACCGCTTCCTGATCGCCGGCTCCTTCGGCTATCAAAATGGCGCGCTGCAGATCGCCCGTCGCAACCCGAAGGTGACCGTCCTGCATGCTTCAGGGTTCCAGGTCGCACCGAATTTCTCGCCTTTCGCCGCAAAGTACTTTCAAGGAACTTACCTGCTCGGCATGGCGGCGGCGGCCGTCTCCAAGACCGGCAAGCTCGGCTCGGTGTCGGCCTTTGCCATTCCCGAGCTGATCACCTCGGTCAACGCCTTCACGCTGGGTGCGCAGGCCGTCAGGCCGGATATCGAAGTGTCTGTCGTCTGGGTCAATTCCTGGTTCGACCCGGCCAAGGAGCAGGAAGCCGCCAAGGCGCTGATCTCGCAGGGCTGCGACGTGATCTTTTCGAATGCGCAGGACACGCCTTCGGTGATTTCGGCCTGCGAGGAAGCCGGCGTCTATGCCTTCAACCTCAACTCGTCGATGAAGAAATATGCAGAAAAGACCTATCTGGGCTGCATCGCTACCGACTGGTCACCCTTCTTCAAGGCGTCGGTCGATGCCCATCTTGCCGGCACCTTCAAAGGCGCCACTGCCTTTCTCGGTGTTGCCGACAAGGTGGTCGAAGTCGTCGATTGGAACCCGGCGATCCCAGCCGATACGATGAGCAAGATCAAGGAAATCGAGGCCAAGATTGCCGATGGCAGCTTCTCGCCGTTTACCGGTCCGATCACCAAGGCTGACGGCAGCGAAGGTGCCGCCTCGGGTGCGACGCTGACCGACGCCCAGATCGTTGCGATGGACTGGCACGTCAAGGGTGTGACGACGCCGTTGCCGAAGTAAGTCATGGTGAGCCCGCTCCTGTCGCTGCGCGGCATTTCCAAGAGCTATGGCCCGGTCGATGCCAATCAGCAGATCGATCTCGACGTCGCTGCCCGCTCCATCCATGCCATCCTCGGAGAAAACGGGGCCGGCAAATCGACCCTGATGAAGCTGATCTACGGCGTCGAGCAACCGGACAGCGGCACGGTCGCCTGGAACGGCCAAATCCTCAGCCTTGCCTCTCCAGCAGAGGCAAGGCGCGCGGGTATCGGCATGGTCTTCCAGCATTTCTCGCTTTTTGAGAGCCTGACGGTCGTCGAGAACATCCGCCTGATCGTGCCCGGCAAGAAAAGCGAGCTTTCGCAGCGCATTCGCAAGCTCGGGCATGAATTCGGCCTCGAGGTCGATCCGCTCGCCCACGTCCATTCGCTTTCGGTCGGCGAAAGGCAGCGGGTGGAGATCATTCGTTGCCTGATGACCGAGCCGAAACTGCTGATCCTCGACGAGCCGACTGCCGTGCTGCCGCCGCAGGCTGTGGAGAAGCTCTTCGATACATTGCGCCGACTGCGGGACGGCGGCGTGTCCGTCCTGTTCATCTCTCACAAGCTGGAAGAAATCCAGTCGCTGTGCGATCGCGCGACTATCCTGCGCGGCGGACGCGTCACCGGTCACGTCGATCCCCGCGAGCATGATGCCCATGAGCTTGCGCGTATGATGATCGGCCGCGACATGCCGGAACCCATGCCTGCGCTGCCTTTGGCCGAAGGCGAAAAACGACTGGAACTTGTCGGCCTCGATTACCAGGCGGATCCTTTGGCCGTGCCACTTTCGAAGGTAAGCCTGGCCGTGCGCGCCGGTGAGATCCTTGGCATTGCCGGGATCTCGGGAAATGGCCAAAGCGAACTCGCAGCGCTGATTTCCGGCGAAACCCTATTGCCGCGGGATCAGCGCGACCGGATCTTCATGATGGGCCGGGACGTCGGCACGCTCGACTGTGCCGCCCGCCGGCGATTAGGTTTCGCCTTCGTCCCGGAGGACCGGCTGGGTCGCGGTGCGGTTCCCGAAATGTCGCTCACCTATAACAGCCTGCTGACCGCCCATCCGCAGAGCCTCGTCAGGCATGGTCTGCTCGACACGGTCCGGGCGATTGCCTTCACCAATGATTGCATCCGGGACTATGACGTGCGAACGCGCGGTCCAGGGACAGAGGCCGGATCGCTTTCCGGCGGTAACCTGCAGAAGTTCATCGTCGGACGCGAAATTATGCTGGCACCGAAGCTTCTTTTCCTCGCCCAACCGACCTGGGGCGTCGACATCGGTGCTGCCGCCGCGATCCGCAGGCGGCTCATGAGCCTTCGCAATGACGGCATGGCGATCCTGGTCATTTCCGAGGAGCTCGAGGAACTGTTCGAACTCAGCGATTTCATACAGGTCCTGCACCACGGCACGTTGAGCCCGCCGCTGGTCACGCATGACACCAACCCGGAAGAGATCGGCCGATACATGATTGGATCCAAGCCGCAGCGCGAGAAAGCCACCGCATGAGCCGACCGTTCCTCGCAGCCTTCCCCACTCTTGTGCGACGCGAGCGAGCATCGCTTGCCGCCACCCTTCTGGCGCCGCCCATCGCGCTCGTCGTCACGGTCATTCTCAATCTCGGACTTTACGTCGCCATGGGGCGCGATCCGGCTGCGGTGATCTATGCGATGCTGATCGAGCCCTTCTTTTCGTGGGCGTCGTTTTCCGAAGTGCTGTTAAAGACCGGCCCGCTTCTCCTCATCGCGCAGGGGCTTGCGATCGGCTTTCGCGCCAAGGTGTTCAATATCGGTGCCGAGGGACAGTTCGTGCTCGGTGCGATTTTCGCCTCCGTTATTCCGATCTGGTGGCCAGACGCGACCGGCCAGTGGATCTGGCCGGCAATGCTGCTGCTCGGCGTGATGGGCGGCGCGCTCTGGGCATCGCTCACCGCCTTCTGGCGCGTCCGGCTCAACGCCAACGAAATTCTGGTTTCCCTGATGCTGAGCTTCGTTGCCGTGCAACTCCTCAATTATCTGCTGCTCGGCCCCTGGAAGGATCCGAACGGGTTCAATTTTCCGCAGTCGGTCATGTTTCAATATGATGCGATGGTGCCGATCCTGATCGACGGGACGCGCGTCAATGTCTCGCTCATCCTCGCCGTTCTCCTGTCGGTCGGTGCATGGGTTTTCATGCAGAAGAGCTTCATTGGGTACAAATTGCAGGTGGGCGGACTGGCGCCGCGCGCGGCGAGCTATGCCGGCTTCAGGGAAAGCTCGGCAATCTGGCTTTCGCTGCTGATCGGTGGGGCTGCTGCCGGCCTTGCCGGTGCCGCCGAAGTAGCCGGCCCGCTTGGTCAGCTGCAACGCTCGATCTCAACCGGATACGGCTATGCGGCCATCATCGTCGCCTATCTCGGCGGCCTGCACCCAATCGGCATCGTCGTCTCCGCAATCGTCATGGCGGCGCTCTATATCGGCGGAGACAACGCCATGGTCTCCGCCAATCTCCCGGTCGCGGCCGTGCGGGTTTTCCAGGGCAGCCTGCTCCTTATCTATCTGGTGGCCATCGCCTTCGCGCGCTATCGCCTTGCCTGGCGGCCTGCAGCGACGAGGAGCCCGACATGAGCGCGGTCGAGTTCGTTCTGACCGGCATGCTGGCGGCTGCGACACCGTTTCTCCTGGCAGCGCTCGGAGAGCTGATCGTCGAGCGTGCCGGCGTGCTCAATCTCGGCGTCGAGGGGTTGATGGCATTCGGCGCTGTCATCGCCTTCATCATCGTCTATCACGGCGGCGGCCATTTCCTTGCTTTTCTCGCGGCCGGCCTCGGCGGGGCGCTCTTGTCCCTGATCTTTGCGGCAATCGTCCTCGGCTTCAACGCAAACCAGGTCGCAACCGGACTTGCGATCGGCATTCTTGGACAGGGCCTGTCGGCAATGTTCGGCAAGACTTACGAGAGCCTGACGGTCAGGGCGGTGCCGAAGATTACCGTTCCCGGTCTTTCCGATATTCCCGTCATCGGCGGCCTGTTTAGCCAGGATATTGTCGTTTGGCTTTCGCTGGTCGTGACCGTCGCGATCTGGGCAATGTTTAACTACAGCAAAGTCGGACTGATCATCCGCGCCGTCGGCGAAAAGCCGGCAGCGGCGCATGCGATCGGCTATCCAGTCATTGCCATCCGTTTCGCCGCGGTGGCAATCGGCGGCATGATGGCGGGTTTTGCCGGCGCCTATGCGGCAACAATCTATACGCCGCTCTGGGCGGATGGGATGATTGCCGGCCGCGGCTGGATTGCGATTGCGCTCGTCGTCTTCGGGACCTGGCTGACCGGCCGCATCTTTCTGGGAGCGTGTCTGTTCGGTGCAGTATCGCTGATGGGGCTTGCTGCGCAGGCAACCGGGCTCAACGTTCCCTCACAACTGCTCGCCTGCCTGCCCTATCTGGTGACAATCATCGTGCTCGGCTTCATTTCGGCGGATCGCCGCCTGCTCAAGCTCAACGGCGTCGCCGCGCTGGGCGAGCCGTTCGAGCGAGCTTGACGACAACCGGGCTGGGCCGATGGCGCTTGAGAACAGTGTGACCGGCAAATGCATTTTTGCCTGGCTTCATGCAGCACGACAAGCGCGGTTTAGGATGGCGCATTCTGTTTCAAAGGGCGACATACCAGTCGCTATCGGCGCTGAAGGAGCGCCGCCCGAGTTGCCATAGACGAACGTCTGCGATAAGCGCCTGTGCACGCCGCTCCCGCGCGGGAGGCGGCGAAGGACTTTTAAGGAACCGAGACGAGCATGGCCGCTGACAACGACGAATACATCTATGACGAAGTGACAGGCGAATGGCGTCCGGCTTCGGAGGTGGCAGCATCCGCCGCCAATGAGGCGGTCGTTCGGGACGCGAGCGGCAATGTTCTGGCCGATGGTGACTCCGTCACCGTCATCAAGGATTTGAAGGTCAAGGGAGCCGGCCAGACGCTGAAACAGGGCACCGTTATCAGGTCGATCCGCCTCACCGATAATCCCGAGGAGATCGATTGCCGTCATGATGGAATCAAGGGTCTCGTTCTGCGCACCGAGTTCGTGCGCAAACGCTAATTCGAGTTCTGAGCGCCGGTTCAGCGGAAGCGGCTGACTTCCGTGGCCGGCTTGCGGCGACTGATGAATTCACGCCTGTGATGGACAGCATAGACGGGCCTGCGACGGTTTTCGCGGGTCATCGTCGCCGTCGCCGAAACCTCGTTAACTCCGCTTAAACCACATCGATGGGGAAGAGCCTGCCTCTGCGGCCGGGTGCGGCGCAAACAGCTGCGAGGCGATTGATTCCGTTCCGGAAATCTATATGCAAAAGGTTGCAAGATTCGCGGAGATATACGAATGAGACGCCACCCTCCCCGCGGCTGCATGACGACACGTCTTCGGCTCCAGCGTTCGGCTCTCAATCTCGTCGCCCAGAATTAAGCCAGCAGGATGACACCGCAGCACGAGGGCCTCGTGTTCGTGTCGTCCCGCAGCCTCTTCCATCCGGAGCAAAGAAACCTGCTTCGCGCATCCATTTCTCCACAAGGACCTTTCGATGAAACATAGACGCGATCTCCATCTGCTGGCGGCAAGTGCCGCCTTCCTGACGCTTGCCGGTCCGGCGCTTGCCCTTGATGGCGCCGACATGATGAAGAAGCTCGCTGCGGCCACGGGCGTCGGCGGCACCGTCATCACCTTCGAGAAGGCCGACGTCGAAGGCGACACGGTCACGGCATCGGGCGTCGAGGTCGGACTTGCGACCCTGCCCGGCGACAAGCTGAAGATCGGCGACATCACCTTCGAGGGCGTGAAGGAAACCGAAGGCGGCGGCTACTACGCCAAGTCGGTCGCCTTCCCCGACGTCGACATGAAGCAGGAAGAAGGCCATTTCTCCGCGAGAGATATTCTGGTCCAGGGTCTCACCATCCCCGCCAATGCAGCCGGCACGACGCTTGACGATATCCTGCTCTATGAAATCGTCCGCACCGGCCCGATCGTCTTCAACCTCAAGGGCAAGGACGTTTTCTCGATCGAAAGCACCGAGTCCGATCTCGGCCGCGAGGATAATGGTTTCACCTACGACGCCAATGTCACCGGCCTCAAGATCGACCTGTCGCAGGTCGACGACGCCTCTGCGAAAGACGCGATCGACAAGCTCGGGCTGACGACGCTCGATGGCGCCTTGACGATGAAGGGCAGCTGGGAAGTCGAAAGCGGCAAGGTCGCGGTCGATGAATATGCCATCGACTTCAAGAATGTCGGCCGGCTGAACCTCTCGCTCGACTTTTCCGGTTACACGCTGAATTTCATGAAGTCGCTGCAGGAAGCGGTGAAGACCACCGAAGCCAACCCGAACAAGGAAGAGGCAAACCAGGCAATGAGCCTCGCCATGCTGGGCATGATGCAGCAGCTGACGTTCAACAGCGCCGAATTGCGCTTCGACGATGCATCGATCACCAAGAAGGCTCTCGACTATGCCGGCTCGCAGCAGAGCGTCAGCGGCGACCAGCTCGCGCAATCGCTGAAGGGTCTCGTGCCTGTCATGCTGGCGCAGCTCAACCTGCCGGAACTGCAGAACCAGATCTCGGCCGCCGTCAACACCTATCTCGACGACCCGAAGAGCCTGACGATCAGCGCCGCCCCGGAAAAGCCGGTGCCCTTCCCGATGATCATGGGCGCAGCCATGGGTGCGCCGAACACCATCCCCACCGTGCTCGGCGTCAAGGTGACGGCGAACGACTGACGAGATGGGAAGCCGAAAATAGAGGGGGCGTACTCCGCCTCCTCAAGCGGCGCCGACGCCGGCGGCGAAGATGGCGATGCAGCGGCGAAGGTGGGCAAGCAGTTGGCCCCGGTTGGCCCAGGCCTGCGCGCGTCCTTCCGGTGGGCCCATGCCCCCGAGAACCATGTCCATCAGCATGCGGGCGCCGCTCGCCGGGTCGTCAAGCGACAGCCGGCCTTCCTCCCGCCGTTCGTTCAGCCAGTCGGCAAGCTCCTGCCGGCTGGCAAGCATGCCTTCGCGCTGCAGGATATCGATAAGCTCGGGAAACTGCGCCGCTTCGCGAAAGACGAGCTGCAGGAAACCGGCGCGATCGGCATCCATGTCCTCGTCCATGTCGATCATGAAGATCCGCTCGAGGCTTTCAGCGATCGGGATATCTTCGGCCGGTCTCGGCAGGTCGAGCATCAGGCGCCGGTGCGCGCCGACCACGGCGGCAAACAGCTCTTCCTTGCTCTGAAACAGCTTGTAGAGCGTCTGCTTGGAAACGCCCGCCTCGGAGGCAACGACCGCAGTCGTGCTTCCGGCATAGCCGTATCTTACGAAAACGCGGCCGGCGACCTCGACGATATGCGCCCGCTTGTCCTCGTCGCTGGAGACTTTGGGCCGGCCTCTTTTGCGCGGCTCATCTGCAGGCTCGTCGATAACATCCATGATGGTCTAGGCCGCTCCGCCGAAGCGCATGCCGCCCATCTGAGAACGCAGACTACGATTTCTGATGGACGCTCTCTTCGGTTGTGGCATTAGCAATTTCGATTTACAGAACTCATCAGTTCCGCAATGCGTTGCATCCCCACCCTCTAGCGATGGAGCGCTTATGACGACCGTTTCCGCCGCCACATCAATCTCTTCCTATTCCTACAGCAAGAGTTCGACATCCGCATCCCAGGACATCCTATCCTGTAGTACGGTTCCTGCGAAAAAATCAACCACAACCGGGCAGCGTGGTGAAGACACGTCCACCAGCGCCGACAAACCGATTGCCCAGCTGATGTCGCTCGCGATGAACCGCTTCGATCAGTCCGGCTCCGGCAGCGAAGACGATGGCGGCGAAGGCGCAGGCTCACTGTCGGTCGACGCGCTTGACGAGGCAGATTGCCCGCAATGTCCGGGATCGCGGGCTGCGGGCGGATTTCGGGTGAACTTCTGAACCGTCCAATCCGTCTGCTTTTATAGTGAACCTGACATAAGCTCGCGACCGCGAACTGACGTGAGATTCTCGCAGCCCAAGACCCATGCAAAATTCACGTTATATTATATAGGCGCTCCTGAATGTAGTATTCACACGAGAATTTGATGTGAAATGGCATTCAAAACATTCTCGTTAAGAGCGAGACTTAAAAAATTAACTATATTTAAGTGTTCCCGTGAAATTCTGCCGTACGTTGATCAGGCACCTCGCAGCGAGGCGCAAAAGGTTATTTGGAGACGGTCTTGGCATTTACTATTGCCCGTAGTTTGGTGGCGTTCGGCGCCGCCGTTTCAGCAGGTCTTTTCATCTCGATCGGATTGCAGCAATCGGCCCTCAAAAGGCTGGAGATCAACGGACCGGTGTATGAGCAGGTCGTCTACGGCAAGGACCTCGTTGCCGATATTCTGCCGCCGCCGCTCTTCGTGGTCGAATCCTACATGCTCTCCTTCGAGGCGAGCAAGTTTCCCGAACTGACCGAAACCAATCTCGCGAAGATCGCGGATCTGAAAGCCGCTTACGACGACCGCCGCGCCTATTGGAAAACCACCCGGCTGCCGCAATCGCTGAAGGACGAGCTCGAAAACGATGTGCTGGCCAAGGGCGACAAGTTCTGGGACGTCATGAACCGTGAGATCATCCCGGCCCTGAATGCGAAGAATGAAGACAAGGCGCGTGGCGCGATCGAGCAGTTGCGCGTCGCCTTCCATATCCACCAGGATGCTGTCGAGAAACTCGTCGCGAATTCCGACGCTTTCATGAAAAATGAAGAGAGCGACGCGGCCTCGGAAACCGTGCGCTGGACGATCTATGCTGGAGGTGCCGGTTTCGGATCGGTCGCCTTGCTGCTGGTCGGGCTCTACCTCCTGCGTCGCCGGGCAATCGTGCCGCTCGAAGGCATGAAAGAATATATGGGCAATCTCGCAGAAGGCGATTTTTCCACCGAAGTTCCCTATGCCGACCGCGCCGACGAAATCGGCGCCATGTCCAAGGCCGTGGCCGTCTTCCGCCGCAACGCGCTGGAACGCCAGGACGCGCAGAAGCGCGAAACGGCGCTTCGCGATGCGGAATTCGAGCGCGAACGCAGCCAGATGGCCGAGAAGGCCGCCGAGGAGAAGACACGCGAGACGGTGATCGACGAGCTGACATATGGCCTCGACCAATTGTCGCACGGCAACCTCGATTGCCGTATCACGACACCTTTGCCGCCACCTATGAGGCTTTGCGCGCGAAGTTCAACGACAGCATGAACGCGCTTTCCGCCTCGATGGCCGAGATCGCCCAGACCTCCAGGCAGGTCGGCAGCTCCTCGGCCGGCATCACCAGCGCGGCCGACAATCTCGCCTCGCGCACGGAGCAGCAGGCCGCGATGCTCGACGAGGCCACGACCGCGCTCAAGGAGATGAACGCCAAAACCAAGGACGCTTCCCATCATGCCGGCAAGGCAACCGGGATGATGGCCGAGACCCGCATCAGCGCCGAACATTCGGCGGCCGTCGTTCGCGATGCGATCGCCGCCATGGAAAGGATCGAAGGCTCCTCCGCCCAGATCGGCGACATCGTCAACGTCATCGACGAAATCGCCTTCCAGACGAACCTTCTCGCGCTGAATGCCGGGGTCGAAGCCGCCCGCGCGGGTGAGGCCGGCAAGGGTTTTGCCGTCGTGGCGCAGGAAGTGCGCGAACTCGCCTTGCGCTCGGCCAACGCCGCCAAGGAGATCCGGGCTCTGATCTCCACCTCCTCGACCCAAGTGTCGACCGGGGTGGAACTCGTCAACCGCACCGGCAGGGCGCTCATGGAAATCGAAGGACAGGTCGAACAGGTTTCGGGGCTGATCGCCCGCATCGTTTCCGTGTCCTCCGAGCAGGCAGTGGCGATCGGCGAGATCAACGCCTCGGTCAATGCGCTCGATGAGGTCACGCAACGCAACGCCGCCATGGCGGCGGAAACCGTCTCGGCCTGCCGCGCGCTCGGCAACCAGACTCAGACGCTGGAAGGCGTAGTTGGCCGGTTCCAGATCGAGACGCCGGCGAGCGGTACCAGACCGCAGAGAGCCGCTTGACGTCGTCGACCTGAAGGACTGACGCCGCAGGCGAACCTTATCGGGCTTGCGGCGTTTCACGGCAATGGACAAGCATTATCGTGATCCCGCACCTCCGCCGCATCAGAATCCCGCGCCGCAATCTGCGGCACCGCAGGAATTTTGATGCAGACTTCCGCCGGCACCAAACGCCTCACGTCGATCGAGCGCGAAAGAATCCGGCGCGCCGTCCGCATCGCTCGTCTGATGGACACCGCCGTCAGATTGCCCATTATCGGCGTGCGGATCGGGGCGGACTCGGTTCTCGGCCTCATCCCGGCTGTCGGCGACGTCGCCGCATCCCTCATCGGGCTTTACCTCATCAATGAGGCAAGGCATCTCGGCGTTCCCAACCACAAGCTGGCGCGCATGGCCGTCAATCTCGGCATCGATGCCGCCGGCGGGACGGTTCCCCTGATCGGCGATCTCTTCGATATCTATTTCAAGTCGCATCGCCGAAACGCCGGCATCATCCTCGAGCATTTCGGGCTCAAGGAAAACGAACTGGATCGTCTTTAGACGGAAACGCGCGGCAACTCACCTCGACCGATACAAGATCGGCCAGTCCACAGCCTGGCTGCCGCCGCACGATGACTGGAAGGATGCTTCCGCAAGCTTGAACTCGGCACCGTCCCACACCCATTCGGCGGAGAGGCCACAATCGGCAACGCCTCGCCCCCTGCCTGCCATCTGCAGGCTTCCGGTATTCGTATCGAAACCCGGTTCAACGAAGAGCGTTGTCGGACCTTCACCCGCCCCAAGAGGAAGTTGCGGCTGAAAGAGAATGGGAACACCATCTCCCTTCATCGGCACAATGAAGACCAGTGACGATCCCTGGTAAGCGCCCATGATGCAAGGGATCAAGACAAGGGCATGATTTGTGTCGAGGGGATAGGCATCGGCATCAAGTGCTTCGCCCGTCGCGTCGGTTTCGCATTGCTCACGCTCGTAAGCAGCCTTGCCGGCACTTTTGACCCGCTCGAGCAGGCGTTGTTTCTCCGCATCCGACAGGGTGATATCGATCTTTCGGCGTTTGATGACGGGCAAGGCAGGCGGAGCCGGCACCTTCGAAGCGGGAGCGGCTCCCGTCTTGATCAGCGCCGTTACGCCGCCGACACGACCCTGGCGGTCATCCATATGCAGAAGAGCGGCAACCATGCCGTCGAGCGGAATGGCTGCCTTGTCGTCGCCGATTTCGATCTTCGTATCATTGCGCAGATCTGAAAGAAGCTCCTTCACAGCAGCCGGATCTTTAGTCGAGATCGTCGTGAGGTCGCCGTCCCGGGAGAGCTTCCAGGAGGATCCGAAATGCAATGGTTCCCCATCGGCCTGAAAATGATCCAAGCCGGTCGAAAACGGGACGCTCAGCGTAACTTCAGTGACGGCATCGGGACCGGCGGCGCGGACGAAGCGCATGTCGGGAGTGCCGATGGTAAGCTCTTCGAAGCCCTTGGCCTCACACGTCAACCCATTGTCGCACACGACCAACCATGATTTGTATTTGTCATAGGACGGTTCGGCAGCGCTTGCCGGGCCGCACAGAACGGCGCCTGCCAAAAGGATTGCACCGGTCCTTTTACCGAGCTGTTTCATTCATCGCTTCCCCATCGACTACACCTTATTGAAATTAAATCATTTCCCGGCGTGGTCCGCGCGGAAATCCTTGGCACCGGCACGCTCTTCACCGAATGCCAAACTTCACCACGACCATCCGCCGGCTTGAACGCCACGACAGAATCCAGCTTACCTGGAATTGCAAAATGAACAATGCGCCTCTGGCCTCTTGCGCTCCGCCGGAAGGGCCGCACTTGGCGCAGACCTCTCCATCAGCCGACATCACGCCTTGCTCCGGCGTTAGCCCGTACGAGCGCCATCAACACGACGCGCTTTAGGCCCGCCTCCGCCTAAAGCTCGGTCAAAGCCCCGGCCGTCTTTACTGCATGATCAAGAACGAATTGCAGCTTCGCGGCGTGGCCGAAACCCGGCTCATCCGGCTGCCCTTTTTGCACGGCGTTCGCAAATCGCCGGAAGTTGGTGATAACAGGTTCGACCTCGATCTCACGCCAGATCGCCTTGTCGGCATCGGCGCCTTCGCAGGCCCTGAGGATCGAGCCTTCAGGCGTATGCACCACCTCGAGCGCGCCCTTATCTCCATGCAAGCGCAGGCGCAATTCGTTCAGATGGCCGGTCGCCCAGCGCGTTGCATGGATGACGCCGGCCGCGCCGTTTTCGAGTTCGGCCATCATCAGGAAGCTGTCATTCGCGTCGAGATCATACTCGCCGATCCGGTTTCCGGGGCTCTTGTCGAACACCTTGAGATGCGACGCCGCCGCCTTGACGTCGCTTCCGGCGGCAAAAACCGCGAAGTCGAGTATGTGGATACCGACATCGCCCAGCACGCCATTGGAGCCATGCTTCGTAGACAGCCGCCAGAGCCATTGCGATTCCTTGGTCCAGTCGCCCCAAGCCTTTGAGACCAGCCAGCTCTGGAGATAGGATGCTTCGAAGTGGCGGATCGCACCGAGGCGCCCGTCCAGCACCATTTTGCGCGCTGCCTGCAGCGGCGCGACGTTGCGATAGGTGAGGTTCACCATCGTGACCTTGCCGGATGCGGCCGCGGCGTCGGCCATTTCCTTGGCCTCGCGGTAGTTGACCGCCAGCGGCTTCTCGCAGAGCACATGCTTGCCGGCGGCAAGTAACTTCATCGTCGTGGAATAGTGCGCGCGATCTGGCGTGACATTGGTGACGGCGTCAAACTCCCCCCAGGCAAGGGCGTCATCGAGCGACGTGAAGGTCAGCGGGATCGCATGCCTGAGCGCGAAGGCCCGCAGCCGGACCTCGTCCGTGTCGACGGCGGCAACGATTTTGACGCCGGCGATTTCCGAGAAATTCATGGCGTGGGTGTTTGCCCATCCTCCAGTTCCGAGAATGATCAAGCGCATTTTTGTCCTCATGGTCGTTTATCGAATTGTTCGCAGCAAAATCGACCGTCCTTCACAAGCGCCAGACGGTGTTGCCAGATGGAGAGATCAGCGCCGTTCTTCCGGGCCGATCGGATGCGTCTGCGCCGAAGCAAGCTGTTTCAGCTCCTCAGCGATAACCGGCTTCGCCGGCCTGGTGCAGTCTCGGGCCGCGTTCGACGATCGGCTCCAGCGCCTTTTCTACCGGCACATTGGGAGCGTCGGTAATAGCAGTCAACGCCGCTTCAGGGTTATGGGCCCACTTGACGCCGTTGATCAGCACCTTCTGGACATTGGCGTCGTGATAGGTCGGATAGGTCTCGTGGCCGGGGCGGAAATAGAAGATGTTGCCGGCGCCGCGCCGCCAGGTGAGGCCCGAGCGGAACACTTCGCCGCCCTGGAACCAGGAGATGAACACCGTTTCCAGCGGCTCCGGCACCGAGAACTGCTCGCCATACATTTCCTCGTTCTCGAGCTCGAAATGTTCGCCGATGCCGGCGGCGATCGGATGGCGCTGGTTGATCGTCCACAGCCGTTCGCGCTCGCCGGCCTCGCGCCATTTCAGCGCGCAGGGCGTGCCCATCAGCCGTTTGAAGATCTTCGAGAAATGGCCGGAATGCAGGACGAGCAGGCCCATACCCTCCCAGACGCGTTTGGCGACGCGCTCGACGACGACGTCGGACACCGCGCCATGATCCTTGTGGCCCCACCAGGTCAACACGTCGGTTTCATCAAGGCGGGCCTCGCTCAGCCCATGCTCCGGCTCCTGCAGTGTCGCCGTCGTCGCGGAGATGCCGGGATCGCTGTTCAGCGCATTGGCGATCGTCGTGTGCATGCCCTCGGGATAGATGCCGCGGACGATCTCATTGATATTTTCGTGGATGTTTTCACCCCACACAACGGTGCGAATGGTCACGTCGTTTTCTCCTTGTCGTTGAAACGGATCGAGTCTTGGGAGGAACGTCGATCCTGGGAAGATCAGGCAGCCTGCATGGACTGGCGTTCGAGCGCCCGGCCCGAACGGTCGAAACGGTGGACGTGGCCGGCAAGCGGGGCAAGGCCAAGCGTCTGACCCGGCTCGTGACGGGAGACGCCGGACTCCCGCACGATGAGCGGCTCCTCCGTCCCGATATCCACGTAGACGAAGCTATCGGAGCCGAGGATTTCCGAATGGATCACCGTGCCGCTCCAGACCGGCGACTCAGGCGCGATGCGGACATGCTCCGCGCGCACGCCGATCGTATGGCAGCCATAGGACAGCGCTAGTTCGCCCGACAGAAAGTTCATTTTCGGCGAACCGATGAAGCCGGCAACGAAGACCGAATTGGGGCTTTCGTAAAGTTCCAGCGGCGTGCCGATCTGCTCGACGACGCCGTCCCTCAGCACGCAGATCCGATCGGCGAGCGTCATGGCCTCGACCTGATCATGCGTCACATAGATCATCGTCGTATTGTGCATGCTGCGATGAAGCTTGGCGATTTCGAGCCTCGTCGCCACTCGAAGCGCCGCATCGAGATTGGACAGCGGCTCATCGAAGAGAAAGACCTTGGGATCGCGGACGATCGCCCGGCCGATCGCGACGCGCTGACGCTGCCCGCCGGAAAGCTGTCGCGGCAAGCGCTGCAGATAGGATGAGAGCTGCAGCATGCCGGCCGCCTGTTCCACACGCTGGCGGCATTCGTCCTTGGTGCGTCCTGACAGTTTCATGCCGAAAGCCATGTTGTCGAAAACCGTCATATGCGGATAGAGCGCGTAGGACTGGAACACCATGGCGATCCCCTCTTCGATGGCGCGTGCTGGTTCACCATCGCGTTGTCGAAGGAGAGCGTTCCCGATGTGATGTCCTCCAGGCCGGAGATAAGCCGGAGCAGCGTGGACTTGCCGCATCCGGATGGCCCCACGAACACCATGAACTCGCCGCGGCGGATGTCCATCGTCACGCCCTTGATCACCTCGAAAGCGCCGAAGCTCTTGCGGATGTTCTCCAGTCTGATTTCTGCCATGTCCTACTCCCTCAACCCTTGACGCCGCCGGCGGTCAGCCCCGAAATGATCCGGCGCTGGAATATCAAAACGAGCACCACAACCGGCACGGTGACGATCACCGAAGCCGCCATGATGTTGCCCCATGGGATCTCGAATTCGCTGTTGCCCGAAAGCAGGGCGATGGCGACCGGAACGGTCCGCTGCGTATCGGACGATGTGAATGTCAGCGCAAAAAGGAACTCGTTCCACGCGGTGATGAAGGCGAGCAGTCCTGTTGTCACCAGCGCCGGCCACATCAGCGGCATGAACACCTGGGTGACGATGACCCACGGTGAGGCGCCATCGACGATTGCCGCCTCCTCGATCTCGATCGGCAATTCGCGCATGAAGGTCGTCAGCACCCAGACGGTGAAGGGCAGCGTGAAGATCATGTAGGAAAAGATCAGCGCGAAGGGCGTGTTGAAGATGCCGATCCAGCGAATGAGTTCGAAGAGTCCGGCAAGGACGGCAATCTGCGGAAACATCGACACCGAGAGGATTGTCAGCATCAACAGCGCCCGCCCGCGGAAATGCACCCGTGCCAAGGCGAAGGAAGCGGTGATCGAAAGCAACAGCGACGCCGAAACCACGACGCAGGCAATCAATGCGGAATTCGCAAGACTGCGGACGAACCCGCCCTGGCCCATCACGGAAGTGTAGTTGCCGAACGAGATCGAGGTCGGCCAATAATCGACCTGGAAAAGGGCCGTGCCGGTTTTCAGGCTCGTGAGGACCGCATAGTAGAACGGAAAGACCGCAATGACGACGATGACCGTGACGAGCAGGTAGAAAAGCGTATTCCTGGTGATCGACAGCAGCATCAGCGTTCCTCCCCACCGAGCCTGACGCGGCCGAGCCAGATATAAAGGATGGTGACGGAGGCAATGATCAGGAAAAGCACCGTTGATGCGGTGGCGCCGTAAGCGAACTTGTCGAAGTCGAACAGGTTTTCGCGCGCCATGACCGACATGGTCTTGGTCTGCGCATTGTTGGGCGTCAGAACATAGATCAGATCGAAGATGCGCATCGCATCCAGCATCCGGAAGATCACGGCAACCATGATGGCCGGGCGGATCAGAGGCAGCGTCAGTCGCCAGAAGACCTTGACCGGATTGACGCCGTCGATCTTGGCGGCCTCATAGATATCGCCCGGAACCATCTGCAGTCCGGCAAGGATCAGAAGCGCCATGAAGGGCGTCGTCTTCCAGACGTCGACGATCAGCACGGCGACCATTGCCGTTTCCGGATTGGCGGTCCAGGCAATCTTCTGACTGATCAGGCCGAAGCCGAGCAGAATGTCGTTCAGGATACCGAATTGATCGTTGAGCATCCAGGCCCACATCTTGGCCGACACGATCGTTGGGATGGCCCAGGGAATGAGGATCGCGGCCCGTACGATCCCGCGCCCGACGAACCGTGCATTCAGCACCAGCGCCACGATCAGCCCGAGCGTGGTCTCGATCACGACCGAAAGGACGGTGAACTTGGCAGTGTTCCAGACGGCTTTCCACCAGACCGGATCCGCGAGCAGCCCGCGATAGACGGTCCTGCCGCTCTTCAGCGTCACCCACGACAGATAGTTGTCAAAGCCGACGAACCGAGCATTGCCGAGCTCGTTGAGCGACGCGTTCGTAAAGCTGAAATAGATCGTTCTGAACAACGGCCAGCCGGCGACGATTGCCAGGATCAGCAGCGTCGGTGCCAGAAACATCCAGGCGGATCGAACGCGTTCGGATCGCAGCTCCGTCGAGGTTCTGAGATGGGTAATCCTTGGTTCTACTGCTTGCGAAACTACGATTTCAGTCATGAAACGCCTCTCCCGTCCGCTCGTTCGAAACCGGCCGGCGGCTTCACAGCCGCCGGCCGGAATCTCACCAGGCGTCACCCTTGAGGGTGGTGAGGTCGGCTTCCAGAAGCTCGAGATTCTCCGCAGCCGAGCCGCTGCCGGACAGCGTGTTGTGCACTGCCGTCCAGAACTTCGAGGATACTTCGTTGTACTTGACCTTGGCGGTCGCCGAAGGGCGCGGCACCGCATCCTGGAAAATGGGTTTCCAGTTCGGCATGAAGGGCTGTGCGGCGGCAACATCCTTGTCGTCATAGAGGTCGGTCAGCGTCGGCAGGTTGGACAACTCGATGGCACGCGCCTTTTGAACATCCTTCGACGCCAGGAATTTTACCAGTGCGATGGCGGCTTCCTGCTTTTCGGAAAATTTCGAAACCGCCAGGTTCCAGCCGCCAAGCGCCGAGGACGGCTTGTCGCCGGCCGCTGCAACCGGCAGCGTCATGACGTCGAACTTGCCCTTCACGGCGCTGTCGGCGCCGTTGCCGAGGGAGTAGGCATAGGGCCAGTTGCGCATGAAGACGGCGTTTCCGGTCTGCCAGACTCCGCGCGATTCTTCTTCCTGATAGGCGAGTACGCCAGGCGGCGAGATCGTGCCGATCCAGCCCTTGGCGCGTTCCAGCGCTGCCGCCGCCTTTTCGTTGTTGATCGAGATCGTCCCGTCCGGCTCGACGATCTGGCCGCCGCCCGACGACTTCACCCATTCCAGCGCGTTGCAGGTCAGCCCTTCGTAGGAATTGCCCTGGAAGACGAAACCCCAAACGTCCTTCTGCCCGGCCTGACGTTCTTTATCCTGAATCTCCTTGGCGGTTGCGGCCATCTCGTCCCAGGTCTTCGGCGGCTGCTTGCCATATTTCTCGAGCAGGTCCTTTCGATAAAACAGCGCCGGAGCGTCGGTAAACAACGGCAGCGCCACGAGCCGGCCGTTGACGGTCTGGGAAGCGATGATCGACGGGAAGAACTGGCCGACCACGTCCTTGGTGGCGTCCTTGAGATCAATGAACTGGTCGGCAAGCTGCGGTGCCCAGATGACATCGGTCTGATAGACGTCGATGTCCTTGTTTCCTGCCGCAAGCCACAAGCGATATTGCGAAAACTGCTCGCTGCTCGATGACGGCATGGTGACGAGCTTCACCTGATTGCCGGTATTCTTCTCAAAAATTGCAAGCTGCTTGTGCAGGAATTCGACGTTCTTGCCCGTGGTGTTGGCGGCAAATGAAATCTCAGCGGCATGCATGGGGCCGGCGGCGATAGCGAGGCCAAGCGCGGACAAGGCCAGAGCAAACTTTTTCATGATCTCCTCCCAGAAATTGAAATCGATTTGGCAAGCGGACCATTGCAGAAGGCCGCGACGACGTCAAGACATCAAAACGGCTTCTGATAGTTGCATTTGTATGATAAAAATGGCCGTGATGCCCGGATAAAGGCGTAAATTGCGCATCGGCAGCCGATATCTTGAAGCCACTTATTTGAAAACGTTTTCAATTTTTGCCGAATTGGCAGTTGCCCGTTGCGCATCACCAACGCATCGTCCATTGATTTCCGGGACAAAGAAGACACCGATGAAACTTCGTGAATTTGCAAAGCAGCTTGGGCTTTCTCCGACGACGGTCAGCCGCGCACTCAGCGGCTATCCGGAGGTGAGCGAAACCACGCGTGCTCGGGTTGCAAGCGAAGCAATGCGGCTTGGCTATCGCCCCGATATCAATGCCGTGCGCCTGAAGACCGGGCGAGCCGGAGCGATAGGCGTCATGATGGGACGCTCGGGAGAAATTCATTTCGCTGAATTCGTGTCGGGCATGGCGCAGCGCCTGGAAACGACCGATACGGATATTCTCATCACGCCGATTACCACGCATAATGACGATGACGAGATACAGGCCTACCGGCGTCTGGTCGAAAGCCGCCGGGTGGACGCCGTGATCATTCATTCGCCTCGCCCCAGAGACCCGCGGATCGAGATGCTGAACAGCTTGGGCGTGCCTTTTTTGGTCCACGGCCGCTCGGAGACCGAGCACGTGCATGCGTGGCTCGATATCGACAATGAAAATGCCGTGCGTCGAGCCACCGAACACCTGCTCGATCTCGGGCACCGGCGCATTGCGATGATCAATGGCCTACGGGGAAAGACCTATTCGATCCATCGCGAACAGGGTTTTCGGATAGCTCATCAGGAGCGCGGGCTGGCCGCAGATCTCAACCTGATGGTCTGCGATAAATTCTCCGACGAGAGCGGCTTTCGCCATGCCCGCTCTTTTCTCGAGAGCACCAATGCGCCGACCGCCATCGTTGCCGGTTCCACAATGACAGCGCTTGGTGTCTACCGTGCCGTGCGTTCGCTTGGGATGACGGTGGGCCAAGATGTTTCCGTCATCGCCCATGACGATGTCTTCCCCTATCTGACGGCTGAAAACATGGTTCCGTCGCTCTCGAGCACGCGATCCTCCATGCGCGCCGCGGGCACACGCTGCGCCGAGCTGACGCTACAGCTTATCGCCGGCCGCCCCGCAGACGAGATCCACGAATTATGGCCGGTCGAGCTGATCCTGCGGGAAAGTACCGCAGCGCCCCGCTGACTGCGCTGCATCCGAAGTCCATCAGCCGGCATCACGCCTTACTCCACCATTCGCCCGCACGAGCGCCATCAGCATGGGGCCGATCGCAAATTCGCCTCGCTCGGTCCTTCGAGTGAGATCGCGGAGATAACCGCCGGGCGAATTGATATGTCCGCCTCGTTCCAGAATGCAGGCGATCACCGTCGCGGCGTTTTCCGGCCCCATGCCGGCGCAGGCTTCTTCATAGGCCGAGGGGCTGACGCCGAGCATCGAGCGGACGATGACGGCGGCCGACATCAGGTCGCGCCAATTGCCGATCGTTCCGCCCGGTCCGTAATCGAGAATTTGCGGGCACGCCTGGAGAACGAGGCCGAGCGGGAAGGATTTCAGGCCATGACCCGCCACCGGACCGGTCGCCTGGGTGTTCCTGCCTGAAGGCCGTTGCTGTTTCAGTCTTGGCTCGTCCTGCGGCTCGGCGACCGTGTCGTTATCGGCCACAGCCTTCGCGCCCTGCTTCGTTTCGAAGCTTGGTTCAAGTTCAGATGTGGAGTCGGGGTTTGAATTCTGTTTGTGGCGCTCAGTTTGAGACTCATTGGCGTCCATTTTTTTAATTTTTACATGTATTTCCAGTAAGTTGACCGCTTCTTCGCGCAACAGGCCCATCTCGTCGAGCAGCGCTGTCAACGCCTCGGCGCTGGCCACCCGCGGAATCCGAAGAACGAGATCGCGAAACAACATCGACATCTGCTCCCAGTCGCCAGGAACACCTTCCTCGATGGCTGCCGCGATCAGCTTCGAGATATCGCGCCGGCACACGGTCAGGCGCTCCCTGGTCGCCCTGACGAGTTCCCGGTCGGCAACTGCCTCGGCGGCAAGGTTTTCGATCTCGGCCGCACGTGCCAGAAGCGGCGCGACGCTGAAGCCGAAAGCTTCGCCGATCGCCCCTGCCCTGTCGCGGCGCGCATAGCGCTTTCCGTTCGCACTGTCCTTGCGCAGGATCAGGCCCGCCTCGACCAGTACGGCAAGATGCCGCCTCAGTGTTGCCGGCGTCATTCCGCGGGCGCGAAGCGAAAGCTGCGCGTTCGAGGGAAAGACGATCAGGCCTTTCTCCTCGGAGATCTCGTCGTCGGGATAGAAGGTCAGAAGTGCGTCGAGCACCGTCAGCGCCCGGTCGGTCACGCCGAGCGCCGGCCGCGCTTCGCAGATCGCCCTGAACAGCTTCCACTTGCTGCGTTTTATCCCCGGCTCGATCGTCTCGGCCAGTTGTTGGCTTGCCAACATGCCAAGCGACATCGGCCGCCGCCCAAAGGGCGTCGTCACATATCCACTCTCCATTTGCCTTCACCTTCGTTCAGGCAAAAGAAAACCGTCCACCCTTTTCGGTGCCAGGACGCTTGACTGTGATTCGTGAAAATGCGATTCTCGATGTGCTTAAGATCTGAGAAGGGCTTCCACGACGGCGTCGTTGGGGGCCTTTTTCTTTTGCGCGCTACGCTCCTCTGTGCTTTTTGAATTCCTGGAACAGGCTCTGCAGCCTTTCCTGGACGAATTGATCGAAACCGGGCGCGGACTTGCCGTCAAAGACGAAGGTCGCGCCGGATGCTGTCTTCTTGACAGTCACCGGCACGCCGCTGACCTCGGATTTGACTGCTGCAGGCTTCGGAGCGGCGACCTTCTTCGTCGCCAGCACGAATGCCCGGTGAAACCGCTCGTCACTTGAGATCTTGCGCGCGTCGTCCGCGGACAACTCGGCGATGATCTTGCCGATATCAGCGCCCTCGATCCGCTCGCCCAGCTCCAGCCATCGCCGGCGGCCGATGTCGGGTGCGGCGCCGATAGCGTTGATGAGTTCCAGGGGAACCTGCCGGATCACGATCAGCATTCTCGACAGCGCCGCCTTGTCGACGCTGAGCGCCGCCATGATGACGTCACGGCCGAAGCCGCGCTCTTCCAGCCGTGAGGCAAAGAGCGCGCGTTCGACATAGGAAAGATTGGTCCGGGCGCTGTTTTCCTGGCCCTGGCTGACGACCAGCTGGCCGTCTGTCAGATCGCGGACAACAGCCCGCACCTTGATGCCGATTTCCCTGGTGGCGGCGAGGCGGCGATGGCCGTAGGCGACCTGGTAACGCCCCTTGGTCTCGGGATGCGGGCGCACCAGGATCGGGACCTGCTGCCCGTGCTCGCGGATCTGCTCGACGAGGTCGGCAAGCTCGCCCGCGTCGATCGCCAGCCGGTCGCTGACGAAGGAGGCGTCGATCAGCCCGGGATCGAGTTCGACGATCATCTGGCCGGCGGCGAGCTGACGTTCCAGCTCGCTTGCCCGCTCCATCTTCTCGGTAATGTTGCCGAGCGTCTTCGTGATGCCGCCGACGGGTGCCCCGCTGCGTTCCTGCGGCACGAAGCCCGCAATAGGGCGATTGTCGCGCGGCGCGACCGTTTCCGTCCTGGCCGGGTTGGGCGCGGAAATCTCGATGAGGTTCTTGCGCGCCATCTCTATTTCCTTCCCCAGGTGGAGCGGATATGCGCCTCGATCTCGCCATTCACGAGGTTGAGGGACTCCAGAGCCCGATCATAGGTCCCGCGGGTGAATTGCGACCGCTCGACCTCGTAAAGGGTCTGCTTGGTGACGCCGGCATCGGCGACGGCCGTCGATTTCACCATGGCATTGCGGAGCATGCGATTGCCGAAAATCGCCCGCATGAAGCCGGTCATCTGGCTCTGCGGCCCGTCATTCGGTTCGAAGCGGGTCACGAGATAACGCATCCAGTCATAGCTGGTGCGCCCGCCGGCCTTCTCGACGACCGACATCAATTCGCTGGTCATCGTCAGGAACTGCGACATCGACATGACGTCGAGCATCTGCGGATGGACGGTGATCAGCACCGATGTCGCCGCGCAGAGCGCCGACATCGTGAGGAAACCGAGCTGCGGCGGGCAGTCGACGACCACGACGTCGTAAAGGCTTTCGATATCGGTCAGCACCTCGCCGATGCGGGCGAAGAACATCGTCTCGGCCGTGCCCGATGCCATGGCCTTCGGGGTCTCGTGCTCGAATTCCATCAGCTCCAGATTGCCGGGAATAAGATGCAGATTGGGCGTATAGGTGGCGCGCACGATGTCGGCGATGGGGCGCGGCTGATCGTAGCGGATCGCGCCGTAGATCGTCTCGCCTTCCCCGACGTCGAATTCCGGCTGATGGCCGAACAGGGCTGACAGGGATGCCTGCGGATCGAGATCGACGGCAAGCACGCGGTAGCCCCGGAGCGCCATGAATTGCGCCAGGTGAGCCGCGGTGGTGGTCTTGCCGGAACCACCCTTGAAATTCATGACGGAGACGATCTGCAGCTTTTCGCCCGGCCTGCGGGCCGGCACATATTTCGGCGTACCGTTGCGCTCATCGAGAACCCGGCGAATCCGGTCCATGTCGGTGGCGCTGTAGAGCCTGCGCCCGTTTGCGAGCGGATCGGGCCCGTGGCCGTCGGCGGCCACCTGCCGGAGATAGCCTTCGCCGATACCGATGAAGGCCGCGGCTTCGGCCGGCGAAAATGTCCGGATCGTCTTTTGCGACAACGGCGGAAAGATTTTGGCCTGATGCTGCTGAAGTTGGTAGGATAACTCCTTCGCATCCGTTGCCAGAAGCGACGGAAGGTGCTCTTGATCATCTTGAAGAGCAAGACTCGGCTGCATGATCTCTTTCCTGCGTAACTGCGCAATTTTGAACGAAAGCGCTTCAGTTGCGCAGTTACTATATGCCTCGATTCGTGACCGAATTACAAATGCTTAACCAAAACGCGTGTTTCGCCGCTTCAAGATAAGCGTCCCGCACGCGGTCGATTCGGGCAAATATGCGAGCAAAGTCCTACGGTTCGCCACGACGGGCGACAAAGGCCGGCGCGTTCGCCGCGCCTCTTCCAATCATGAGAATTCTCACCTCACCGGGCTATTGCCCGTCATCTCTAAGGTAGTTGGTGCCGTTGATCACCAGCAGTCCATCGGAGCCTTTGTCAGGTTCGAAAATGCTCATGCTCTCCGTCTTGCCGCTCGCATCGGTCAGGTCGAGGCGATAGCCGGAAAGCCTGTAGCGTCCGCTGGAACCAGGCCGGTCGCCTTGCGATCCGCCGATCTCATTGGTCATCGAAACGCCGGACCAGCCGGTGCGTTCGAAAGCGCCGTTCTTATGCAGCGTCAGCTCGCGGCTTGCGGCGACCGATCCCGAGGATGTCATGGTCATGCCGCTCGATGCGAAGGTATAGACCCATGTGCCGTCAAGGGTGGTGCCATCCTCGAACGGCGGCACGGCGCGATAGTCGGCATCGTCGATCACCAGGTCTTGCCCCTTCTTCGAGAAGCTCTTGGCCTCGATCTCGATCGTTCCGTAAGGAGAGGTGACGCTGCGCATTTCGATCGAACCGGCGGAAGAGAAGAAGCCGCCGCCCGCAAGCCGGTAGAGGCCGCAATCGGTCGGATTGTCCTTGCAATGCTCGACAATGTTCCGTCCGCCCTTCGGCAGTTCCGTGCTGAACAGGCCTTTCGGGTCGAACACGTTGATCTCGCTGTCGGAATAGAGGTCCATGCCGCCGAAGACATTCGGCCGAACGCCGGTATCGAGATGGGTGAAGACGCCGTCGAGCCCGCCATCGTCGCTCGCCGGCGCGAGATCGAAATCCTTGTCGGAAGGATCGAGCTTCAGCGAGCGCACGATAGCCTCGAAATCGGCCTCGGCGCCACTGCCTCTGTCGCCGCTGACGTTCAAAAGCACGAGCTGCAGATAGGCCTGACGCTTGTCACCGGCGATGCCGACGACGATCTGCTTGATGCTCACCTCCTGCTGCTGGACGCAGCAGCGTTCCTCCACGCGGATATCGTGGCCGTTCACGGTGACCCCGTAATGCTTGATGAGAATGTCTTCCTTGGCCATTTCTGGAAGCGTCGAGACGAAGGTCCTGAGGCCTGCCGGGAGCGAACTGCGTGCTGCCGCGATGGGGGTGGAGATCTGGATCAACGCGCTGCCGCGCTTGTCGTCCCCCGTCTCCGGAAAATCCTTCTGCAGCATGAAGAGATCGCCCTTGGCGGCTTTTTTCCAGCCGGCGGCGGCATCAGGCAGGCTCACCGTCAAACCGCCGATATCGGCGGGTGCTGCAAAGGCCTGCGGGCAGAAGAGGAGGAAAAGGAGGCCGAGAACAAAAGCCAAGGACGATTTGGCTCGTCCGATCCCGTCGATATGCATGCTCCCTCCCGTTTCGGCGACCGCCGACGGAATTTGGAGCAGGGCTGCAACTTTTCAACCCAGAGCTTCCATGAAGCTTTTTTGAACGTCGCGCAGGCCGGCTTCAGGAACCGGGCGCAATCAATTTCAGAGAAGGGAAATAACTGCGATAGCGGCCGACATCGCGCGTCAGGAGCGGCAGCTGCTGCACGGCGGCGTGAGCGCCTATGAAAAAATCGGGAAGGACGCCGGTGCGCGTCCCACCCGCCTTGCGATACTGGGTGAAGACCTTGCCCGCGAGAAACAGGGCGGCCTTCGGCATCGGCGTCATGTCGAGGCCGGCCGCTTTGACAAATGCTTCGAGGGTCTCGATCCTTTCGTATCGGACGGCAAGTTCGGCATAGATCACATCGTTGATCAGCAGGGGGCCTTCGATGCTTGCCGCCTCGAGTTGGGCGATCGACCAGTCCGACCATTTCGGGTCGTCGGTTACGAGATCGAGCAGAACATTGGTATCGACGAACGTCACGATTCGCCGCGCGTCAAAGCCATGATGGCGTCGGTATCAAGGCCCTTGCCAGCGTGGCCGCGCAGCTTCTCGAAGCGGCTCGCCGGCCGCTTCTTATCGGCGCGCGTCAGAACCACGCTGCCGTCGGCGGCGCGGTGAAAATCGACCTGACTGCCGGGAACGATGCCGAGCAGATCCCGAACGGGCTTGGGTATGGTCACCTGCCCTTTGGCGGTAACGGTCGTGGCCATGTCGAGCGCCTTTGTAATACTCTTCTTCTCAAAGGTATTACCTCGCGCGAAAAAATTCAAGCCGGTGGCTAGGCGGCCGTCGATTGGTAGAGCCAGTCCGAGAGCTTCTCGTTCGCCATGCGCGCGGCAGCACCTGGAAGCAGGACGCTGCCGGTGAGCTCGACGCCGAAATAGGAGGCGGAGGGATCGGTCACCACCTGCCGCGGGTCTTCGTCTGCGGCGAGATAGATCCGGGCGATTTCATCGATGCCGAACTGTTCCGGACCGCCAATTTCGACGATATCGCGCAATGGCTTGCCGACCGCCAGTTCCGCCAGGAATGCGGCGACTTCCCGTGCGGCGACCGGCCTCATGGCGGTCGGAGGCAAGCGAAAGAGATCGCCTTCGACGCCGATGTCGATCAATCCATTTATGAATTCGTAGAACTGCGTCGAACGCAGGATCGTATAGGGCCGGTCCGAGGCGCGGATGAGATTCTCCTGCACGGCCTTCGCACGGAAATAGTCGCTTTCGACGAGGTATGGCGTGCCGACGACGGAGAGAGCGAGATAGTGCCTGACGCCGGCTGCCGCGGCGGCAGCAAGCAGGTTCTTCGTCGACGTCCTGAAGAAATCGAATGCCGTATTGTCGCCAAAGGATGCGGCATTGGTCACATCGATGACGATTTCGCTGCCCGCCATCGCGGCTTCGAGACCCTCGCCCGTCACCGTGTCGACGCCAAACGTCATGGATGCGGCCGTGACATCGTGCCCCGACAGGCGCAGCCTCGTCGTGAGTTGCGTTCCGACAAGGCCGCTTGCTCCTGCTACCATGATCTTCATATCGGCATCCTCTCTGTCTCGGCCACCTCGGTCCAACGCCCGCGCCTGGGCGACAATGACCGGAAAACCATGGGCCTTCCATCGTCCCTGAGGTCCGGCGTCCTGGTCCTTGGGCGTAGGCGAGCCCGCCTCAGGGATAGGATGTTCGATCGCAGAAGCGGGCTCCCGCAGCTCTTCATTCCGGAGTTCCAACTATATCCGCGCGCAATGCATGGGTTTCCATGAGTTGCGGTTGTGGTGAGCCAGGATTACGGTTCGGACATGAGCTCGCCGGTCCAGAAATCGAAACCAACCGCCGCAGAACATGCGGACGCTTCCCCGGTCATCTCCGTCCGGCAGGAGCAGTTTATGATGAACGTCTGGTCGCACCGCCCCAAGCTTCTGCATCTGGGGTTCTTTATCGCCGCCTACGTGCTGGCCTGCGGCTTCGCGCAATCTCTGGCGATCGTGCCCGGAACCGGCATTTCCATCTGGCCGGCGAGCGGGCTTTTCCTCGCGACCCTTATTCTCAGCTCCGGCTACAGCTGGCCCTGGTGGGTATCGGGAGGCTGCCTTGCGGAGATGTTCAGCAATGTCCTGTGGTTTCACAGTTCGCCGCCTGCCGCCTTCCTGATCTATGTCGGCAACGCGCTTGAAGCGATCGTGGGAGCCTGGCTCGTCAACCGCGTCCTGAAGCGGCCGGTGAGGCTCGAGAGCCTGCAGGAAGTCCTTGCTTTCGTCGCGCTCGGCGCCGGGATCGCTCCGATCGTCAGCGCGACCGTGGGCAGTGCGACGCTCGCCTGGTTCGGCATCCTGTCGCAATCCTTCGTGACCGCATGGCCGCTATGGTGGATCGGCGATGCAACCGGCGTCCTCATCGTGGCGCCATTGGCGCTTGTCGTGCTCCATAGCTGGCGGGGCAAACCAAAGCTCTCGCCCACGCAATGGATGGAAGCTTTCGTTCTCGGGCTCATCTTCCTCGCGGTCGCCGCTCTTTCGCTGAGCGGCTACCTTCCCTTCGCCTATATCATCATGCCGCCTCTTCTGTGGGCCGCAGTCCGCTTCGAGTTCAAAGGCGCGGCGGTCTCGCTCGTGCTGCTGGCGCTGATCACGGCAGTCTTCACGATAACGGGCGCCGGCGAATTCGCGGGCGATCCGGAATCCCAGAAACACAAGCAGATCATGCTGCAGCTTTTTCTGGCGATCTCGGCGCTTTCGGCGCTGATCGTTGCCGCCATATCCCGCCAGCACCAGCTGGCAGCGCTTTCGCTGCGCCAAAGCGTGGAGGCATTGCGTGAACGGGAGCAGGAGCTCTCGCAGCTCGTCGACATGGTGCCGAGCCACGTCTGGCGCCTGACGCCCGAAGGCGAGCCGACCTTCTTCAACAAGCGCATGGTCGATTTCCTCGGCTTCGACGTGGCGGATTCGGACAGGCCCGGCATGAGCAGGCTGGAGGCGGTCACCGAGGCCATCATTCATCCCGATGATGCGGCCGGCTTCCGCGATGCGCTCAACCAATGCTTCGCCACAGGCGAAAATTTCGTCATGCGGTATCGGCTCCGCCGCGCCGACGGCATTTATCACTGGATGTCGAGCCGCGCCGAGTCGATGCGGGATCAGATGGGGAATATCGTTCAGTGGCACGGCGTTTGCCACGACATCGACGATCAGGTGCATGCCGAAAAGGCGGTCAGGGATAGCGAGTTGCGGCTTCGGCAGATGATCGATGCCATCCCGGTCCGCGTATGGAGCGTCGAGCCCACGGGCGGCTCGATCTACTTCAACAAGCGCTATCAGGACGATTTTCGCGCCGTCATTGCTGATTTCGATGCTCTCGGCGAGCCGACCATCGAAGGTCTTCTGCACCAACTGATCCATCCCGAGGATGCGCCCGATGTTCAGCGCACCTTGCGGCATTGCTTCGAAACCGGCGAAGGCACCACGATGCGGTTTCGCCGGCTGGAACAGGGCGGCGTCTATCGCTGGGCCGAATGCAGAGTGGAACCGCGGCGCGACGATGACGGAAAAGTCGTGCAGTGGTACGGCGTTACGCTTGATGTCGACGAGGAGGTACGTGCGCTCGAGGCCCTGCGCGAGCGCGAGCGCGAACTCTCGCAACTCGTCGACATGGTCCCCGCCCAGATCAGGCGTCTGACGCCGACGGGCGAGCCCGTCTTCTTCAACAAGCGCCTGATCGATTTCTTCGGTCTCGACGTCGGGGACATGGACAGGCCGGGCATGAGCCGCCTGTCGTCCGTCATAAATACCCTGGTTCATCCCGATGATGCGCCGCGGCTGCTCGACACGGTTCATCGCTCCCTCGTCAGCGGCGACCCCTTCTCGATCAAGTACCGCATGCGCCGCTTCGACGGAGCCTATCGCTGGGTCGACGGCCGCGCCGAGCCGCTTCGGGATCAGAACGGCGGAATCACCCAGTGGTACGTCATCTCGGTCGATATCGATGACGAGATGCGCGCGCAGGAAGCGCTGCGCGACCGGGAGCGCGAGCTCTCGCAGCTGGTGGACATAGTTCCGAGCCTGCTCTGGCGGCTTGATCCGGAAGGCACCCCGGCTTTCTTCAACCAGCGCCTGATCGATTTTCTCGGTCTCGATATCAACGATATGGAAACGCAGGGTCCCAGCCGGCTTGCCGCCTTCATCGATGCCGCCATCCATCCTGACGATGCCGCCGGCCTCACCGAAGCACTCCAGCATTCCTTCGCCACCGGCGAACGCTTCGCCAAACAGTATCGCCTGCGGCGCGCCGATGGCGTCTACCGCTGGGTCAAAGGCAGCGCCGAGCCGCTCAGGGATGAAAACGGGCAGATCATTCAATGGTACGGCCTGACGCATGACATCGACGATCAACTGCGCATCCAGGAGGAGCTGCGCGAAAGCGAGCGTTCGCTCTGGCAGATCGTCGAAACGCTGCCTGCAATGATCGATTGCGCCGCTCCGGACGGAGAACCGATATACCGCAACCCTCAGCTACGCGACTTCCTCGGTTACAAGCTCGAAGAACTTGATGGAACGGGGAAAACCCGGCTGGACGCCACGCTCGATGCCGGCGTTCATCCCGATGACGTGGCGGAGGTCAAGGAGAATTATGCCCATTCATTGCGCACCGGCGAGCCCTATGCGCGCCGGCATCGTTTGCGGCGGTTCGACGGCGAATATCGCTGGGTCGAGACACGCGCGGCGCCGATGCGCAATGCCGAAGGCGTCATCGTCCAGTGGAACGTCATATGCCTCGATATCGACGCCGAAGTTCGGGCGGAGGAAGATCTGCGTCAGGCGCGCGAAGGCCTTGCGCGGGCAAGCCAGGTGGCAAGCCTCGCCGAGCTTTCGGCCTCCATCGCGCATGAGGTGAACCAGCCGCTGGCAGCCGTCGTGGCGAATTCGCATGCCTGCCAGCGCTGGCTGATGGCCGAGCCGCCGAACATGGAGCGGGCACAGAGGACGGTCGAGCGCATCATCCGGGACGCCAATTCGGCGGCGGACGTCGTCAGCCGCATACGCGCCCTGTTCAAGCAATCCGTGGACAGGAGAATTCAGACGACGCTCTCCAGCATCATCGAGGAAGTACGCGGCCTGATGGCCGACGAGGCCTGGCGGCGGCGTGTCCGCCTCGACACCAAGATTGACGGCGCCCTGCCCTTCATCGCAATCGACCGAATCCAGATCCAGCAGGTTCTGATCAATCTCATTCGCAACGGCATCGAGGCGATGGAGGCGACGGCAGACGACAGGGTGATCGAGATACGCGCTCACCAGGCTGGGAATGTCGTTGAGACCAGAGTTAGCGATCACGGCCAGGGCATCGAGTTTCCCGAAAGGATGTTCGAACCTTTCTTCACGACGAAGGAAAACGGCATCGGCATGGGGCTTGCGATCTGCCGCTCGATCGTCGAGGTGCATGGCGGAAGATTATGGGCGGAGAAGAACGAACCGCGCGGAGCGACGTTGATCTTCACATTGCCCATTGAAACGAAGGCGGCGCCATGAGGCCAGATGACCATATAGTCTTCATCGTGGATGACGATGAACGCATTCGCGAAGCCCTCGGCGAGCTCATGGATCGCATGGCATGCATGCCGTCGCCTTCGAGTCGGCCGGCGACTATGTGACGGCGGAAAAGCCCGATCTTCCTGCCTGCCTCATCCTCGATATCGAGCTGCCTGATATCAACGGCCTCGACCTGCAGGGACAGATCGCCGATGGCGATCATCCGCCGATCGTCTTCATTACGGGACATGGCGACATTCCCTCTTCCGTACGCGCGATCAAGCGCGGTGCCGTGGATTTCCTGACCAAGCCGTTCAGCGACGAGGATCTGATGGCGGCGATCCAGGCGGCCATCGCCCAGGATCGCCACAAGCGGACCGAACGCGCCGAGCTCGACATGCTGAAACAGCATTACCTCGACCTGACGCCGCGCGAGCGCGAGGTGCTGCCGCTCGTCGTCAGCGGTCTTCTCAACAAGCAGGCGGCCGCCGAACTCGGGATCAGCGAGGTCACGCTGCAGATCCACAGAAGAAACGTGATGCAGAAAATGGCGGCGGCGTCGCTCGCCGACCTCGTGCGGATCGCGGAGAGATTGGAAATACCGATCACCCACTCACGCCGTGTGGGAGGGAATTCTTCATGAACGAGACAAGACATGTCGTGGCAGTTGTCGATGACGATCCAAGGCTTCTGGAATCGATGGGCGACCTTCTGGAATCGGCAGGCTATGTGGCCCGCGGCTTCTCGTCGGCGGGCTCGCTGCTGGTCAACGGCCTGTCGGACCTCGACCTGCTCATCACCGATATCGGAATGCCCGGTATCGACGGCTTCGAACTACGTGACCTGGTGCGGAAATCGCGCCCGGAACTGCCGGTATTCCTCATCACCGGTCGCCACGAGATCGCCGATCAGGGCCGCGCGCAAGGCGCCGGCGGATTTTTCCGCAAGCCCTTCGATGCCCAGGCGCTGCTCACGGCCATCGCCAACGCTTTGCACAAATAGAGACGGAGGGTGACATGAGAGTTGACCAGACTTTGGCCCGGAGATCGGCGCCGTCATCACTGCAGCGCAGAAGCAAAGAGGAGCGGCCGCTGGTCATCATCGTCGATGACGACGCATCCGTCCGGGAGGCACTGTCGGAACTGATCCTGTCGGCAGGCTTCCATCCCGCCAGCTTCGCCTCCACCCGCGAATTGCTCGATGCCGAAATATTGGAGAACCCCGGCTGCCTGATCCTCGATGTGCGCATGCCGGGAGCAAGCGGTCTTCATCTGCAAAGCCATCTGGCCGAAAACGGCATCACCAAGCCGATCATCTTCCTGACAGGGCACGGCGACATCCCGATGACCGTCCAGGCAATGAAGGCCGGCGCCGTTGATTTTCTCACCAAGCCGGTGCGGGACCAGACGCTGCTCGACGCCGTGACCGCGGCGATCGCCATGGACGGCGAACGGCGGGCGGAAGCGGCCATCGCCAACCGCAATATCGAACGCCTGGAGACGCTGACGCAGCGCGAGCGGGAGGTGCTGCATGAAGTGGCGCGCGGACGATTGAACAAGCAGATCGCCTTCGACCTCGGCATCAGCGAAGTGACGGTCAAGCTGCATCGCAGCAACGTCATGCACAAGATGGAAGCCGCCTCCATTGGCGAGCTGATCCGGGCGTGGGAAACGCTACCCGCGCAGATGCGCCAGGCCGCCGGCGTGCGCTGAGCATGCCGCGCCCTTGAGATTCGCTTGCCGCGCCTTAGATCCCTGCCCAGCCGCGGACGGCCGGTTTCCCTTGGGGTTTTCCCGGTAGACGCCCGATGTGGCCTGCCTTTGATGTCCAAATGGTGCGCCATGTATCCAATTCGCGCCAAAAACGACCGCGCGGCCGCGACAGTGGCTTCCGATCTCGCTCGCATGCGGTATCCCTAAATTAAAGCGCGGGGATATGACTTGATGCCCGGCTTTGGTTCCTTGAAGGAGATCTCGCCATGAACAATCGCTCGTCAGCCGCGTCTGAAACCAACGCCTTCGATAACGAAGCAAACTTCTTGTCGGCAATGGGAAATGCCAAACGACTTCACATCCTGCGTCTGCTGGCCCAAGGAGAGCTCTCCGTGACGGTTCTGGCCGACGAGGTGGGATTGAGCCAATCTTCGACCTCCCAGCATCTGTCCATTCTCCGGGAACAGGAACTCGTGCGGACGCGAAGGGCTGCCCAGACGATCTACTATTCCCTTCATTCCGGCGCGGTCAGAACGATGCTCGATACGCTCGCCGACATCTTCGGAACGCACCGTCACGCCAACGCGGAATATATCCGAGCCGTGGGCACCTGACGAAACGGCGAAGCGTTGCTCTTCCGGCTGGTGACCCAGGCCGGGGGCTGGTGATCCAGCCGGGATGCCATGGCACGGGACTCTGCGTTGCTTCGCCTACCTGGCCCCGTATCGCGTCGGTCCCTGATGTACGTTTGACGTACGCCTCCTAGACCACGGTGTGATTCCGCCTCCATTGCGGATGGCGATAATGGATCACATCGACGACCGCATGGCGTTCGAACGTAACGAACGGCTGGCGGCATGGAGGTGATGATGGACGTATATGATGCAGTCAAAAGCCGGCGGTCGGTGCGCGGATTCAAAGACCAGCCTGTTGCGAGGGAATTGCTCGAGCGTGTGCTGTCGGCCGCGGCCTGGTCGCCGTCGGGATCGAACATCCAGCCGTGGAACACCTACGTGATGACCGGCGCATCTCTGGCGGAACTCAAGACATCTGCCGTCGAGCGCGTCGCCCATGGCGACCCCTGGGACAAGCGCCAGTACGAGATGTACCCGTCCGTGCTGAAGTCCCCTTACGGCGAGCGCCGGTCCGCCTTCGGTAAGGAACGCTACAGCGCGCTTGGCATTGCACGCGAGGACTGGGAGGCGCGCCAGCGGGCAGCCATCGCCAACTGGAACTGTTTCGGCGCGCCCGCCGCCCTCTTCTGCTACATCGACCGTGATCTCGGCCCACCCCAATGGGCCGACGTCGGCATGTATCTGCAAACCGTCATGCTGCTGCTCCGCGCCGAAGGTCTGCACAGCTGCCCGCAGATGGCCTGGTCTCAGGTTCGCGAGACGGTCGCGGAGGCTCTCTCCCCTCCGGAGGGGCTCATCCTCTTCTGCGGCATGTCGATCGGATACGAGGACCCCACGGTCAGTTACGCCCGTACGGGCCGCGCGCCCCTCGACGAGACGGTGACGTTCGTCGGCGATTAATTGCTGGCGATCAAAGGACAAGCAACCCCTTCCATGATTCAAGCGAGATATCGGAGAACGCCGTGACCACGCATAAAGTAGGCTATCTCATCGGCAGCCTCGCCGAGGGCTCGATCAACCGCAAGCTGGCCAAGGCGTTGGTGCTGTTCGCCCCGCCGGAACTTGAAATGTCGGAGATATCCTTCAAGGACCTGCCGCTCTACAGCTACGACTATGACGCCGACTACCCTCCGGCCGGCAAGGCGTTCAAGGCTGATATCGCGGCCGTCGACGCCGTGCTGTTCGTCACGCCCGAATATAACAGATCCATACCCGGCGGCCTGAAAAACGCAATCGACTGGGCGAGCCGCCCCTACGGCACCAACTCGTTCACACGCAAGCCGTCAGCGGTGATCGGCACGTCGCCGGGCGCGATAGGCACGGCAGTCGCCCAGCAGAATTTGCGCAGCGTGCTCAGTTTCTGCAACTCTCCCCAGATGAATGCTCCGGAAGCCTATATCCAGTTCACGCCCGGCCTCATCACCGACGACGGCGAGGTCACCAACGACGCCACCGCTGATTTCCTTCGCACTTTCATGCGGGACTTCCATGTCTTCATCACAAGGGTTCGCTCAGTGCTGCCGAAAGATGTCTAGAGGGCTGGGAACCAAGGATCGCGATATCCTTTGCCTTCCACTTGCGGTGTCCCACTGGCGCGTTGACCAAGAATTTCTGGGCTACACGCCATCAAAAGCTTCTTCTAGGTCGTTGCCTTTATCTCGTCGACGATCCAGTTGCGGAGTGCTCTGACTTTCGGATGGTCCCCGTTTCCGGTTCGGTAGACGAGATCATAGCCCCACTCGACGTCCAGTTTCGCTTCCGGGAACAGGGCAACGAGTCGACCTTGAGCAAGATCCTCGGCGACCAGCACACTTCGTCCCAGCGCGACACCTTCGCCTCGAATGGCAGCTTCGATCGACATGCTGCCATGGCTGTAGCCTGGACCGCGTGTTTTCGAATAGGGCAGCCCCATCGATGCGAACCATCGCTCCCAGGTCGTCGTCATGCCGATCTCGTGGATGAGCTGGCATTTGTTCAGATCAGCAGGGTTGGAAAGCCCACCAACACGCTCCAGAAGGGACGGGGCGCATACCGGTGACACCGTCTCGTTCATGATGCGCTCGGCTGTCGCAGCAGGATAATCGCCCGCTCCATAACGAAGAGCAACGTCGACCTGGCTCTTTGTGAAGTCCACCAACGTGTCGGTGACTTCGAGGTGCACATCCAAATCCGGGTGCTGCGCCATCAGCCTATGAAGACGTGGTGTCAGCCACTTGCTGGCGAAGGAGACGCCGGAGCTGATGACGAGGCGTTTTGTATCGCTGCGGCTGCGGATGAACTCCGCCTCGCGGGCAAGCTCGGACAAAAGCCTCGTGACGGTGCTGAAGAAAGATGCGCCGGCTTCGGTCAACTCGATCTTGCGGGTTAGACGACGGAAGAGTGCCACCCCCAGCTGCGCCTCCAGCGCCTTGATCTGTCGGCTGATGGCCCCGTGCGTCAGATGCAGTTCTTCCGCCGCTCCCGTCATGGAGAGACGTCGCGCAGTCGCCTCGAAGGCGCGAAGGGTTTGCAACGGCGGAAGTTGATTGAGCATGGCACTACGCGTGAACAGGGATCACGCATCCTGTGAGGAACAATCGTTTGTCAGCGGATCAGGAGCAAAGCATATGAATGACAGTTTTGCACGCTTCTTCCAATGATTGAATCGCCTGTATGACCCAAATCGTCGCCACTGCCTTCAATGCGTCCGCTTCCACGAGAAGCATTGCAGCTATGTTCCTGCTTGCCGTCATATGGGGGCTCTCGATCCCCATAACGAAGCTCGGCCTGGAAACAGTCCCGCCGCTGATGTTCACCGCGATGCGCTTTCTCGTCGCGGTTCCGTTGCTGCTCATGCTGGCAGCCGGTCGCCTTCGGGTGCCGCTCCGGGCTGTACCGAGCATTATTGCACTCGGGGTGATGGGCATCACGCTGGGCAATGTCGCCCAGTCATTCGGGGTGCAGGGAACATCGGCATCCGTCGGCACCATCGTGTCGGCGACGATCCCCATCTTCATCGTGATTTTTGCCGCAGTGCGCCTTGGTCAGCCTGTGGCAGGCAGGCACTGGGTCGGCCTTCTCGCCGCTTTCGCAGGGATCGCCATGGTGGCGGTCGGGAGTGGCTCGGGGGTTGAAGATCTGTCGAAGACAACGGTGACAGGGGTCGCCTGGATGCTGGTTTCGGCGGTCGCAATCGCTTTCTACTACATTTGGAGCGCCGAACTGACGAACAAATACGGCACGTTACCAGTTGCCGCGTGGAACGCGCTGGCAGGTCTCGTCGCGATCCTGCCTCTGGCGGCTATCGAGATGGCAAACACGCCACACGAGGTCACGGTTCAGGCGCTTTGGACAACGGTCTATCTTGGCGTGATGGTGACGGTCGCCGGCCTCTTGCTCTGGCTGTTCATTCTTCGCGCCGTCCCGGCCCGTGTGGCTGCAAGCGTGCAATATCTTCAGCCGGTGTTCGGGATAACCGCTGCCTCGCTTATATTTGGTGATCGGCTTGGTGGCTTGTTCATTGCAGGCGTGACCGTGATTCTGGTTGGCTTGGCTCTCGCCGTCTCGAACAAGCGGCCGGTTCCGGAAGACCTGGTCACGGAGTAACCCAGGTTCCCCCCGCTCTGTTATTCCAGGAGCGGTATGGCCTGCCCCTCGGGGCGGGCCTTTTTCAAGCGGCGTCCGCTTTGCGCCTGCGGTCTCCATCCGGCACCATGCGAATGAACGACGGCCCGGTGCTGGCAAAGCGCATCAAAACACACGGTCTCATCGCGCGCACCCTCGTCATGGCAGGACGGAGCGAGGCATGAAATCGTCTTCGCCCGGAATGGCTGGAAAGCGCTGCTGGCTCCAATCCTGCTTCGCCTGCTCGATCCGTTCCGGCGAAGAGGAAACGAAGTTCCAATCCATGTATCGCGGCTCGGGAAACGGTTCGCCGCCGAGAAGCATCATCCGCGCGGCATGGTAGGCCGGCGCCCGGAGAATGATTTCGGCGCCGGGCTTCAGCACGATCAACTCGCCCTCGCCGAATATACCGGCCTGGCCGACGATCTCCACCTCTCCCGTAACGACGTAGACGGCGCGTTCGACGTGCTCCGACCTGACCTGATATCGAGCGCCGCTGGTGAGTACGATCTCGGCATAAACCAGATCGGACAGGGTCTTGACCGGCGCGGCGAGGCCGTCGGATGCTCCGGCGATCAGGGTGAATTCGACGCCGTCGGCGTAGAGTCTCGGCACATCGGATGCCGCGTGATGGGCAAAGCTGGCGTCGATCTCTTCGAAGCGGGTAGGAAGGGCGACCCAGGCCTGAATACCGAAAAAGTCGCCTCCTGATAGCCTGCTCTCCGGCGAGGTGCGCTCCGAATGCACGATGCCGGAACCTGACGTCATCCAGTTCACGTCGCCGGGACGGATTGTCTGCACGCCGCCAAGGCTGTCGCGATGAATGATTTCGCCATCCGTCAGATAGGTGACGGCCGCGAGGCCGAGATGGGGATGCGCCGGCATGTCGAAGTCCGCGCCTGCCGCGAAGGCCTGTGGGCCGAGCTGTTCCAGGAAGACGAAGGGGCCGATCATGCGCTGGTGGGCGGCGGGCAGGATCCGCATGGAATCTACTCCATGTTCGGCGTGGCGCACTGTCGGAAGCCGGATGGCGTTTGCGCCGGAAAAGTCGCTTTGGAAGAGTGACATGGGCTCGGGTCTCCTTATGCACCGGCGCTTGGCGGCCGCATTCAGGCAAGGTTAGCGAGCGGTAATCTCGGTGGATATTATCGGGAAGTATCGAAACGGCTAAGCTTTGGTATCGGGTCGATAGCCGTACAGTCGGCACGCCATCGGCGAAATGCTGGTGCGCATCGACTGCGTGAATAAGGCCCTCTCCGTTTCCCGAGAAAACCCTCCCGGTAAGATAGGCTTTTGTTTGCTGAACACTACCACGCGGCTCAATGGCCGAAGGCCGCGTATTCTGGGAGTTTCCGTCCGTGAGCCGTGTTAACCGAACGCGACAGGGATGATGAACACAGGGGTTTTTTCGGTTTCACCCTGTGGCCGACGAATTGGCAGGCGAGCGTCCCACCTGTCCGGCTCCGCTATCTCCGGCAGGAACGGGCCGCGTCCATGGGGGCGCGGCCTGTTCCTGTCTCTTTACCTCAGGCGAAGGCGTAGGAGCCGTCCGGCCGCTTCGGCACGCGCCGCTGCCAGTGGATGTAGCCTTCCTCCTCCATGGCCTTTTCGTCCATTTCGACACCCCAACCGGGCCGGTCGGGACGCAGTTCGAGATAACCGTCCTTCGGCAGATAGGGATCGACGACGTATCGGGTTTCCCCTTGGCGTTTCTCGATGTCGAGACCGCCATAGACATAGGCCTGACCTTTCGGCAGCCGGTATTCTAGGATGCGGAAATTCTGCGCAGCGGCCGAGAAGTGAACGTTGACGGCCGTTGCAAGCGGCCCCATCGGGTTGTGCGGTGCGACGCCGACGAAATAGGCTTCGGCAAGCGTAGCGATGCGGCGCATTTCGCTGATGCCGCCGACGACGCAGATGTCGGGCTGGATCAGATCGGCGCCCTTGACCTGCAGCAGCCGCAGGAACTCGTTTCTGTTGTAAAGTGACTCTCCCGTTGCCAGGACGCAGTTCAGGCCCTGCTTCAGGTCGCCCCAGGCCTCGATATTCTCGGGGCGCAGCGGCTCTTCGTAAAACAGCGGGTCGTAGGGCGCCAGCGCATTGCCGAGCTGGCGCGCGGCGACCGGCTCGAAAATCTTCGCGTGGGCGTCGAAAGCGATCTCGTATTCGTCATTAACGGTTTCGCGAAGCGAACGGAAATAATCCGCTGACGCCTTCACGACATTGCCCCAGCGATGGGCATGCATGTCGATCCGCCAAGGGCTGAGCTTGAAGGCAGTGAATCCCCATTCTTCCTTCAGGCGGTCGAATTCCTCGCGGGCGGCCGGCGCATCGGGCGCGGTGTAAACGCCGGCATAGACCTTGATGCGGTCGCGCACCTCGCCTCCGAGCAGCTTGTAGACAGGCACGTTCGCCGCCTTTGCCGCAAGGTCCCACAGGCAGTGATCGAGCGCGGAGATCGCAGCGAGCCCCAGCGCGCCCGGCGGGAACCGGCTCTGCTGGATCAAGAGGTTGACGAGGTACTCGACCCGCGTCGGGTCCTGGCCTGATATAAAGCCGTAGAGATAATCGAGCAGCGGCGGCAGCGCCTTGTCGGGGCCGTGATTGTAGCATTCGCCCCAGCCCGTAAGACCGTCATCGGTATCGAGGGCGACGATCACGCGGGGGCGGTCCTTATCGCGGGTCATGAAAACCCGCATACGGTCGATCTTCATCATTCTGTCCTTCTAGCGATTGAAATGAGAAATGTTCGGATCCCGGGCGATCTTCATCTCTGAGAGCTCCCGTTCTTCAAATGCTCCGGTTCGCGGTAGCGGAAGCGCCGCGAGTGATCCCGGTCGCGCGGGTCGGGGCGCGGGATCGCCGAAAGCAGCGCCTGCGTATAGGCGTGCTCGGGCGTTCGGCAGACCTTCTCGGCATCGCCGATTTCGACGAGCTGGCCCTTGTACATGACGCCGACGCGGTCGCACATGTAGCGGATGACGCCGATATCGTGGCTGATGAAGATATAGGCAAGGCCGAGCTCGTCCTGCAGGCGCATCAGGAGATCGAGTACCTGCGAACGCACCGAGACGTCGAGCGCCGAGGTCGCCTCGTCGGCAACGATGACGCGCGGATCGAGCGTGATGGCGCGGGCAATGCCGATGCGCTGGCGCTGGCCGCCGGAGAAGGCGTGCGGATAGCGTTCGCGCGCCCTCGGATCGAGCCCGACCTGCTCCATCAGATGGCAGACCCGATCCTCCAGCGCCCGCCCCCTGGCGATGCCGTTGACGAGCAGCGGTTCGCCGATGATCTGCGAGACGGTCATGCGCGGGTTGAGCGAGCCGAACGGATCCTGAAACACCATGCGCAATTCGCGGCGCGCCGCGGCAAGCGCCGGACCCTTTGCCGTTGCGAGATCGATGATACCGCCGTCGGCGCGGCGATAGAGGATTTCGCCGGCGGAGGGATCGATCAACCGCATGATCGAGCGGCCCATGGTCGTCTTGCCCGATCCGCTCTCGCCGACGATGCCGAGCGTTTCGCCCGGCAACAGCGAGATGGAAACATCGTTCAGCGCCTTCACCTCGCCGAAATCCATCGACACGTTGCGCAGTTCGAGGATCGGCGCTTTCGTCCTGTCGAGCGGCGGGCGCGCCAGGCGGATCTCGGCTTTCGCCTCCAGCTTCAGGACCGAGCCGATCAGCATGCGGGTATAATCGTCCTGCGGCGCGTGGAAGATCTGCTCGACCGGCCCGTACTCCTTCGCAACGCCATTGTGCATGACGAGCACGTCGTCGGCGATCTGCGCCACGACACCCATGTCGTGCGTGATGAAGAGAACCGCCATGCCGTTTGCCTTCTGCAGCCGGGCGATCAGGTCGAGGATTTCGGCCTGCGTCGTCACATCGAGCGCCGTGGTGGGTTCGTCGGCGATCAACAGCTGCGGCTTGCAGGCGAGCGCCATGGCGATCATCGCGCGCTGGCGCATGCCGCCCGAATATTGGAAGGCATAGCGATCCAGCGCTTTCTCGGGCGAAGGATCTCGACCTGCTTCAGCAGCGATATGGCCTCGGCGCGCGCTTCAGCCTTGCTCATCCGGGTGTGAAGGCGAAGCGCCTCGACGATCTGGTTGCCAACCGTGTGGATCGGCGAGAGCGACGACATCGGCTCCTGGAAGATCATGGCGATGTCGCGGCCGCGGATCGCTCGGATCTGGCGCCCGCGCGGATTGAGGCTGGTGAGATCGGTCGAGGCGCCGTTCTGGTCGTTCAGGATGATCGAGCCGCCGGCAATGCGGCCGGGCGCATCGACGATCTGCAGGATCGATCGCGCCGTCACCGATTTGCCGGAGCCGCTTTCGCCGACGACGCAGAGCGTCTTGCCCGGCTCGATCGCGAAGGACAGGTCGCGGACTGCGCGGAAGACGCCGGTGCGCAGCGGGAATTCCACCGTGAGGTTCTTCACCTCGAGCAGCGGCTTGCCGGCAATCTCAATGATATCGGTCATGCCGGCCTCATTTGTTGTAGGGGTCGGCTGCATCGCGCAGGCCGTCGCCGAGAAGGTTGAGCGCCATGACGGCGACCACGACGGCGCAGCCCGGCATGAAGAGCCAGGGTGCCGTGGCGATCGAGCGGATGTTCTGGGCCTCGCGCAGCAGCACGCCCCAGGAGATCGTCGGCGGTTGCAGGCCGAGCCCGAGGAAGGAGAGCGAGGTTTCGGCCAGGATCATCGCCGGCACCGCGAGCGTGATCGAGGCGATGATGTGGCTGGCGAAACTCGGCAGCATGTGGCGGAAGATGATGCGTCCTTCGCGAACGCCGTCGAGCCGTGCGGCGGCGACGAACTCCTCGGTGCGCAAGGACAGGAAGCGGCCGCGCACGACGCGGGCGAGTTGCGCCCAGCCGGTCAGCGACAGGATGATCGTGATCATCATATATTGCAACGTCGCCGGCCAATCCTGCGGCAGCGCCGCGGCCATCGCCAGCCAGATCGGGATCGTCGGCAGCGACAGGACGAAATCGATCAGCCGCTGCATGAAAAAATCGATGCGGCCACCGTAGTAGCCCGAGATTCCGCCGAGCACGATGCCGAGCATCAGCGAGAAGAAGACGCCGACGAGGCCGATCGACAGCGAGACCTGCGAGCCCTGCACCGTTCGGCTGAAGACGTCGCGCCCAAGCCTGTCGGCGCCGAAGAGAAGCAGCGGCGTCGTCTTGTCGGGCGAAGCGAGCAGGTGGATGTTGCTATTGAAGAGGCCGAGCACGGAATATTCGTAGCCGCTCCCGAAAAGCCGCACATCGATGCGCTTCGTCGTGTCCTCCTTGAAGATCGCCGCCAGTGTTTCCGGATCGCGGGTGAGCTTCATCTGGTAATAATGCAGCCCGAAGGAAAAGCCGTTCGTCGTGTCGATCAGGTGCAATCTCTGCGGCGGGTGAAACGTCGCCCGGGCATTCTGCAGGTTCGGATCGTTGATGGCGAAGAAGCCGGGAACAAGCGCGACGATATACATCATCACGGTGACGACGAGCGCCACCATGGCGAGTTTATGCCGACGGAAGGCCCACCAGATGAGCTGCCATTGCGATGCGACGGCGGCGCGATCCGGCTGCAGGTTTGTAATGGTGATGTCGGCCACGTCAGCCTCCTATTCCAGCCGGATGCGCGGATCGACCAGCGCCAGAAGAATGTCGCTGATCAGAGAGCCGATCAGCGTCAGCGCGCAGATCAGCAGGACGAAGGCGCCGGCAAGATACATGTCCTGGGCCATCAGTGCCTGCAGCAGCAAGGGTGCGGCTGTCGGCAGGTTGAGGACGATCGCGACGACGACCGAGCCGGAAATCAGGTTGGGAAGCAGCCAGGCGATGGTCGAGATGAACGGATTGAGCGCGATCATCAGAGGATATTTCATCAGCAGCCGGAATTCCGAGAGGCCCTTTGCCCGCGCGGTGACCACGTAAGGTTTCGGCAGTTCGTCCAGCATGTTGGCGCGCATGACGCGGATGAGGCTCGCCGTCGAGGAGACGGCAAGAATGATAACCGGGAGCCAGAGATGGGTCAGGAGATCGAGCATCTTGGCAAAGCTCCAGGGCGCCGTCTCATATTCCGGCGAAAACAGCCCGCCGACATCCTGGCCGAATTCGACCGCCGCGATATACATCAGCACCAGCGCCAGCAGGAATGACGGAACCGACAGGCCGAAGAAGGCGAAGGCCGTAAACAGATAGTCCCCGATCGAATATTTCTTCACGGCGGAAAAGACGCCGATCGGCAGCGCGATCGCCCAGGTGGCGATCAATGTCGAAAGGGCGAGCACCAGGGTCAGCGCCATGCGCTCCCAAATGAGATCCGAGACCGGCTGCTGCCACTCGAAGGAAATGCCGAAATCGCCGCGCGAGAGGATGCCCCAGATCCATTTGAAATATTGGATGAGCATCGGATCATCGAGACCGAAACGCTCACGCAGCTGCGCGGCCGTGTTCTGGTCGACGATCTCGTTGGATGCCGCGAGCGTCGCGATATAGGTCGTGACGTAGTCGCCCGGCGGCAGCTGGATCAGCACGAAAGCCAGGAAGCTGACGGCAAAAAGCGATGGAATCATCCATAAGAAGCGTTTGGCGATGAACACCAGCATGAGGCGTCTCCCGGCTTGGACGCCGCCCTCCGGCCCTTTCGGCTTCACGACCGCAAGGGGGGAGGACGAACCTGAAACAAGGCGCCGTGCCTGACGGTACGGCGCCTGAAGATCGAAATCAGCTCGTGAAGGTGAACTGCTGGGGCATCGCCGGCCCCGGGTTGGGCCAGGACCAGCTGTCCGGCTCTTTCTCGGGAACATTGCGCAGATTGTTGCGGATGATGCCGAAGCCGCCGACGGCAAGGCAGAGACCCACCGTCTCGAATTCTTCCGCCGCGATATCGAAGATCTGCTTCATGATCGCGCCGCGCTTGTCGAGATCGGCCGTCGAACGCGCCTCGTCGAAGAGCTTCATGCGCTTCTTCTGGCTTTCCGGCGGCTCCTCGCCACGCGCGCCGTTGGACGTATACCAGAGCGTCCACGGAATGGCATAACGCGATCCTTGCGGATGGAAAGCGAAGAAATCGCGCGGATCGAGCATCGGATCGAGTCCACCCGGCCCCGGCCAGACCTGCGCATCATGGGCATTGTCATCGCCGCGGGTGTAGTAGAGCGCCCGCTCGATCGTGTTGACCTTCATGTCGATGCCGATCTGGGCCCAATGCGTCTTGACCAGTTCCAGCGCATCGACGAGGTCGGGATAGAGCGTCGGAATGACGTCGACCGAGAAGAACACCTTCTGCCCGTCCGGGCGAAGGCGGAAGCCGTCGCCGCCTTTCTTGTAGCCCGCTTGATCGAGCATCGCGCCCGCCTTGTCGGCATCGAATTCGGTGAACTGGCGCGCATATTTCTCGTGATACCAGGGATGGGTCGGACGCGGTCCGGCCTGATAGGGCTCGCTCTGCCCGAAATAGACAATGTCGATGAGCTCCTGGCGATTGAGACCGATCGACAGCGCCTGCCGGAACGACTTGTCCGCAAACATCTTGCGCATGGCAGGATCTTTATGGGTGATGTTGAAGTAGATCTGGCACTGCTGCGAGGCCGAAGGCACCAGCGTCAGCAGACGGTAATCGCCCTTCTGCATGTTCTGGGAGAGCGTCGGCTTGTTGGCGAGCACGCTGATGTGGCGCTCCTGGATATCGATCTTTCCGGAGATGACGTTCAACATCAGCGACTCGACGTCCTGCGAGATGCCGAAGTTGATTTCATCGATATAGGGAAGCTGGTTGCCTGATGTATCGACCTGCCAGAAATAGGGGTTGCGCGTCATGACGACGCGCGTCGCACCGCCGGCATAGGGCTCCTTGACGACCCATGGATCGAGCGTCGGCTTGTCGACATTGCCCCAGCGCGAGGGGATTTCGATGTCGCCGCAGCGGCTGCGGAACAATTCCGTCCAGCTCGTGACGCCCGCCTTCTTCGCATCGGCTTCGACGTTTGGATTATATTTCGGCAGGAACTGGCTGCAATAATGCTTCGGGAAGAGCGTCGGGTGTTGGCCGAGCGGCGTGGCGAGGTTTTCCAGATAAAGGGCGTTCGCCGCCGCGAAGGTGAATTTCACCGTATGATCGTCGATCTTTTCGACCGTGACCGGCTTGCCGGCGACGGAAAGCTGCGCCGGCGTCGAGCTGTAAAGCTCGGTGTTCTTGACGCAGTCCTCGATCGCGAAAACGATATCGTCTGATGTAAAGGGATGACCGTCGGACCAGCGCACGCCTTCGATCAGGTGGAAGGTGAATTGCGTTGCATCGTCACTGACCTCCCAACGTTCGGCAAGGTTCGGCTGCACGGCGGTAAAATCCAGGTTCCAGCGCACGAGGCTCTGGTTGCCGACCATGCGCAGGATGCCGTTATGGTCCGACGAACCGCGCAGGCCGCGACGCAGCGTGCCGCCATAGGTGCCGACCTTCTCGTAGGGCGTCACCACCATCGGCTTTTTCGGCAGGCGCTCGGCCAGCGGCGGCAGTTTGCCGTCCTTGACGAGCTGCGCCAGAGCAGGCGCTTCGCCGCCTGCGGCGAAGGCGCGACCGGCAATCGACAGTGCCGCGACACCGGCCATGCCACCGAGCACGGCGCGGCGGGTGACGCCGCCAGACAGTATTTCATTGGACATCGAGTTCCTCCCTTTTTTATGCCGCTAAGGCTTGCGCCGGCTGGCGCGGCAGGCTCCCGACCTGCCGCTTCGCGCCCTCCTCGGCGCTGCGGAGGAGACCATAGACACGTTCTCAAATGATTACAAGAGTTGACAGATAATTACAGATTAGATAGCGATACAACATCAAGAATAGCGCTCAAGCCATTGGAAAGGCAGAATCGAGCGAAGGAAGACCATCGATCTGTCAGATGCTGTCCACAAAACATTACAGCAGGTGACGGGCATCGCGCCATGCTGGCGCACGGTCGAGGTGGCATATTTGGCTTCTGCTCGCCGGGCGAAGAGCCGATGGGATGGATGGGCCATGGTGGCGGGAGAGAAAAGGACGATAATGACGTTTGCTGTCGATGCCGTTTCCAACAGGGGCGCAACGCGCTTCAGCGACATCATCTACGAGAAGATCGTGGGGATGATCGCGGACGGCAAATTTCCCGTGAACGAGCGACTGCCGTCGGAGACGAAGCTCGCCGCCGATTTCGGCGCGTCGCGGCCTGTGGTGCGCGAGGCTCTGGAGCGGCTGAGAACGGACGGCCTCGTCGTGTCGCGCAAGGGGTCCGGCTCCTATGTCAGGCAGCGGCCGGATTCGTCGATGCTGAAAATGGTTCCGGTCGGCTCGCTTGCGGATGTGCAGCGCTTCTTCGAGTTTCGCGCCGGCCTCGAGGCGGAGGCGGCGGAGCTTGCGGCGCGAAACTGGCAGCCTGCCGACAAGGAGCGGATCATGGCAGCGCTTCTCGCAATCGAGCAATGTCTTGCGAATGGCGAGCTCGGCGCCGAGGAAGACCAGGCCCTGCATGATGCGATTGCGATGGCGACGGGCAATCAGTTTCACATCACCGTGCGCGAATGGTTCAGACCGCATTTCGCCATCGGCCATTCGGTGACCCGAAGCCTGAGCCTGAAGCGCACGCCGGAGCAGATCCGCAGCGTGCAGGACGAGCATGCGGTGATCGTGGAGGCAATCTTCGCGCGGCGGGAAACCGAAGCGCACGATGCGATGAAGATACACATACTGAATGCGCGCGCCCGCATGTTCCAGGGCGTTTAAACGATGAAGGGAGGACGGACGATGAGACGGATCGCTGTGACGGGTGCTGCCGGACGTGTCGGAACGCTGCTGCGTCCGCTCCTACGGCCTCACGTCGAGCACCTCAGCCTGATCGACGTTCATGCGCCCGCCGAACTGGCTGAAAACGAAAGCTTCGTCCAGGCCGATTTAGCCAATCTCGACGAGGCGACGGCCGCTCTCAACGGCATCGACGGCGTCGTTCATCTTGCCGGCATCGCAAGCGGCATCGACATGAACGCCATATTGCAGGCGAATGTGCTGGGCACGTACAATCTCTACGAGGCTGCCCGGATCAACGGGGTTGAGCGGATGGTCTACGCCTCGAGCAACCATGCGACCGGCTTTTATCCGCGCGGCGAGGTCGTATCGCCGCTCGATCCGATGCGACCGGATAGCCCCTACGGGCTTTCCAAATGCTGGGGCGAACTGGTGGCAGGGCTCTATTACGACACGTCAGGCATCCGCACCCTTTCCATCCGCATCGGCAATGCGGGCACCTATCCCAACAGCGAGCGAGCGATAGCGATCTGGATCAGCGCGCGGGATCTGGCGCAATTGGTTCGCATCGGGCTCACCCATCCGCTGATCGCCGCAACTGTCGTCTACGGCGTTTCCGATGCGGACGAGAAATGGTGGGACAATGATCTTGCGACGCGCCTCGGCTACCTCCCGCAAGACCGCCCGCGCGATCACGCCCGCATCGAGCAGGTGGCCGAGGGCCGGATTGCACTGGCGTTCCAGGGCGGGGGTTTCTGCGAATACAATCACGATGGCGACATCCGCATGCGCGATGCCGAGGGGCTCGTCAAAAAACTGGAGACGGTCTCGTGACGGCGCCGCGTATCATTGAACCGAAGGTGCGTTCGGTGCTGCAGCAGCCGCTGACGGTCGGTGAATCGCCGGTATGGGACGAAGAGACCGGCGCCCTGTGGCTCGTCGATATCCTGGCGCCGGCGATCGTCCGGCTCTCGGCAGACGGCAAGGTCGACCGCTTCGACATGCCTTCCGCGGTCAGCTGTCTCGGGCTTTGCCGCGACAACAGGATCGTCGTCGGCCTCCAGACCGGCGTCCATCTCTTCGATCCCGTCTCCCGCCATCTCGAATTTCTGTGCGATCCGGTCGGGCGTGAGATGATCGGCCGCCTTAACGACGGCAAGGTCGGGCCCGACGGTCACTTCTGGGTGGGCTCGATCAGCGAAGCCAAGCCACAGGTAAATGATGCGGCGCTCTTCCGCGTCGGCGCTGATGGCAGCGCGCGCACGGTCGCAACGGGACTGACGAGCTCCAACGGCCTTGCCTGGTCGCCGGGCGGCCGGCGCATGTATCACTCCGACAGCCGGCAATGTTTCCTGCAGGCTTTCGATTTCGATCCTGAAACGGGCGCGCTTGGCGCCGCGCGCCGGCTGCGCAGCTTTACCGAAGAACAAGGCCGCCCCGATGGAGCGACGACCGATCGCGAGGGGTTTTACTGGAGCGCAGGCGTCTCCGCCGGCCGCCTCAACCGCATATCGAGCGCAGGCGAAATCGCCGAGATCTACATTCTGCCGGTCGCCGCACCGACCATGCCGTGTTTCGGAGGGCCTGACCTCAGCACTCTCTACGTCACCAGCCTGTCGACCGACCGCACAGGACGTTTCCAGGCGGGGACGGTCATTGCCTTCGATGTGGATGCGGAAGGCCTGCCGCCATTCCGCTTCGGCATCTGATCATCTGGATGGAAAGGTAACGGGGAAGAAAAATGAGCATCGCGATCATGCGCAAGGCGCTGACGGGCGTGTCGGGCGTTCCCGTCACGGCCTATGATGGAAACGGCGAAGTCGAGACTCGGATCACCGCGAAGGTCTATGCACGGGTGGCGGCGGCCGGCATCCACAATATCGTCGCGGCCGGCAATACCGGGGAATTCTATGCCCTGACGCCGCGGGAGATCCGGATCGTCCACGAGGCTGCGGTGTCGGGCGTTGCCGACAGGGCGCCGGTGACGGCGGCAATCGGCCGGTCGCTGCATGAGGCGGTCGCCATGGCGAGAGATGCGGCCGCGATCGGCGCATCGGCCGTCATGTCGCATCAGCCCGTCGATCCTTTCGCAGCACCCTCGGCGCAGATCGACTATTTCTGTAATCTCGCCGATGCGTCCACCCTGCCGCTCGTTGCCTATGTCAGAGCCGAAGGTTTCACCGTCGCCGATATCGTCCGCCTCGCCAACCACGGCAATATTGCCGGCATCAAGTTCGCCACGACGGATCTGATGCTGCTGTCGCGCGCGATCCCGGCTGCCGATCCGGCCGGCGCGCTGTTCGTCTGCGGCCTGGCGGAAAGCTGGGCGCCGACATTCACCGCGGCCGGCGCACGCGGCTTCACGTCTGGCCTCGTCAACGTCGCGCCGAAGCTTTCGCTTGCCGTCCACGACGCTCTTGAAAAAGGCGATTTCGCCGCGGCAAGGGCCATCGTCAACAAGCTCGAACCCTTCGAGCGGATGCGAACCAAATTCCGTAACGGCGCGAATGTAACCGTCGTGAAAGAAGCCGTCACCTATTCCGGCCTCGATGTCGGCCCGGTGCGTGTGCCGGGATTGCCGCGGCTCGATGAGCATGACCGCGAAGATCTGCATCTGCTGCTTCGAGGCTGGGAGGCCGAGGGCGACATCGAAACCCATCGCGGCCAGCAGGACGTCAAGGCGGCCGGCTGAGTTCGACACTATTTCCGCAAGCAACAGGCGCGGCATGGCGCCACGAGATTGGGAGGTCTTGAGATGCTGAAACAGCTACTGACGACGATCGCAATGACAGGCGCCTTGATGGCGGCACAGCCGAGCTTAGCCGCCTCGCCGCCCAACATGCTGGTCATCGGCACCAATCTCACCGGCATCAGGACGCTCGATCCCGCCCAGAACAATGCCCGCACGGTGTCCGAGCTGATCTCGAACCTCTACGACAACCTCGTGCAATTGTCGCCCGACGATCTGAAGACGCTGAAGCCGATGCTGGCAACACAGTGGAGCGTCTCCGAAGATGGCAAGATCATCACGCTGACCCTGCGCGACGACGCCCTCTTCCAGAGCGGCAACAAGGTGACCGCCGAGGATGCGGCCTGGTCGATCCAGCGCGTCATCAAGATGGGTCAGGTCGGCTCCACCGACGTCGCGCTCTGGGGCTTTACGCCCGAGAATGTCGAGAAGCTCGTTCGGGCCAAGGACGAACAAACGCTCGAGATCGAGCTGCCGCAGGCGGTCAATACCGATCTGGTGCTCTATTCGCTGGCCGGCTCGTCGCTTGGCATCGTCGACAAGAAGACGGTGCTGTCGCATGAGGCGAACGGCGATTTCGGCGGCGCCTGGCTCTCGGCCAATTCCGCCGGCAGCGGCCCGTTCAGCCTGGCGCAGTGGCGGCCGAACGATGTGGCGATCTTCAATGCGCAGCCGAAATATTGGGGCGGCAAGCCGGCCATGGCCCGCGTCGTTGCCCGCCATATCCCGGAATCCGGCAATCTCAGGCTTCAGCTCGAAGCGGGCGACGTCGATGTCGGCCAGTATGTGGCAAGCGGCGATCTCGATGCGCTTTCCACCAACAAGGATATGGTCATCGACAACGTTCCGGGTCTCGGCTTTTACTATATCGCCCTCAACCAGAAAGATCCCGACCTGCAGAAGCCGAAGGTCCGCGAGGCATTCCAGCACGCCTTCGACTGGAAGGCGATCTCCGGCAACATCATGCGCTATACCGGCTTTCCCTGGCAGTCGATGATCCCGCGCGGCATGATCGGCGCTCCCGGGGAGGCCGCGGCCCGCTACGATTACGATCCGGCCAAGGCCAAACAGCTGCTGGCGGAGGCCGGATATCCCAATGGGCTGAAAAAGGTGCTCAATCCGTCGGGAGCCCCAACTCTGCCCTTCGCGGAAGCGCTGCAGGCAAGCGCGCGGGCCGCCGGCCTCGATCTCGATCTCGTGCCCGGCGAGTTCACGCCCGCCTTCCGCGAGCGCAAATTCGAAGTGCTGCTCGGCAATTCCGGCGCCCGCCTGCCCGACCCCTTCGCTGTCGCCACGCAATATGCCTTCAACCCCAACAACAGCGACGAGGCGCGCCTCGGCAGCTACTATCTCTGGCGCACGGGCATGAAGGTGGACGAGCTCAACACGCTCATCGACCAATCGATGAAGGAGCGCGACACGGAAAAGCGCACCGACATCTTCAAGAAGATGGATGGCATCTACGCCGGCATGGCCTCGCCGCTCGTCATCTTCTTCCAGCGAACCGACCCCTATGTCATGCGCGCCAACGTCAAGAACTATCACGGGCACACGACATGGTCGACGCGCTGGCATGACGTGACCAAGGAGTAGTGCGCGTGGCGAGCGCCGATCTGACATCGAAGGGGCAGGCAAGCCGCCAGTCGGGGAGCGCGTTCGCTGAGGCGGCCCCGCACCCGTTGCTGAGCCTGTTGCGGCGTCTGGCCGGACGTGTGGTGGCCGTCGTCACGACATTGCTCGGCCTGCTCTTCCTGACCTTCTCGATGGGCCGCCTGCTGCCTGCCGACCCGGTGCTTGCTATCACCGGGGCGGAGGTCAGCAAGGAGGTTTACGATCGCGTCTACAACGAGCTGGGGCTCGGAGAACCGATCTGGATGCAGTTCCTCTCCTATGTCGGGAAGATCGCGACGGGAGACCTTGGCACCTCGGCAACGACCGGCCAGCCGATCCTCACCGATCTGATGACGATTTTTCCCGCGACGATCGAGCTTGCGGTTATCGCCATGATCATCGGGGCGGTCGTCGGCATTCCCTTGGGCATCACGGCTGCGGTCAGGCGCGGGACGATCATCGACCATATCGCCCGGATCGTCGCCCTTGCCGGCCATTCCATCCCGATCTTCTGGACCGGCCTGATGGCGCTATTCGTTTTCTATGCCAAGCTCAAGCTCGTCGGCGCATCGGGTCGGATCGACGTCTTCTACGAAGGCCTCGTTACGCCGATGACCGGCTTTCTGCTGATCGACGCCGCACTCCAGGGCCAATGGGATGTGTTTTATAACGCGCTCGGCCATATCATCCTGCCGGCGGCGATCCTCGGCTATTACTCGGTCGCCTATATCAGCCGCATGTCGCGGAGCTTCATGCTGGAGCAACTGAGCCAGGAATATATCGTCACCGCCCGGGCCAAGGGGCTCGGCACCCGCAAGGTCGTCTGGCGCCATGCCTTCCGGAACATCCGCGTGCAGCTTCTGACGATCCTGGCGCTGACCTTCGGCGGGCTGCTCGAAGGGGCGGTGCTGATCGAGACGGTGTTCGGCTGGCCGGGGCTCGGCCAGTACCTGACGCGCGGGCTGCAGATGAACGACATGAACGTCGTGATGGGCTCGGTGCTGACGATCGGCGCCGTCTTCCTGACGATCAATATCCTGTCCGACGTCCTCTATCGCATCCTTGATCCGAGAACACGGTGACGCCATGACGATCTCCACCGAAGACGCAGACAGCATCCAGGCCGGCGGGTTGCGCAAATGGCTGCTCGCGCCCGAGCCTCAAGGCTGGTTTCAGTCGTCGGCCCAGCAGGTCCATCAGGGCTGGCTGAAGTTCAGTCTGCACCCGCTCGGCCTTGCCGGCCTCGTCATCATCCTGCTCCTGATCGCCGTGGCGACGGCTGCCCCCTTGCTCACGAGCTACGATCCAATCGTTCAGGATATGGCCGGTCGGCTTGCGCCGCCCTCGGCTGCCCATTGGCTCGGCACCGACAATTTTGGCCGCGATGTCTTCTCCCGGGTGATCTACGGCGCCCGTACGACGCTCTACATCATCGTGCTCGTCACGATCATCGTGGCACCCCTCGGCCTGTTGATCGGCACCGTCTCAGGCTATTTCGGCGGCATTGTCGATGAAATCCTGATGCGCATCACCGATATCTTCCTCTCGTTTCCCGGGCTGGTGCTGGCGCTCGGTTTTGCCGCCGCCCTCGGCCCCGGCACCACCAATGCGATCATCGCCATTTCGCTGACGGCCTGGCCGCCGATCGCGCGGCTGGCGCGCGCCGAGACGCTCAGCCTGCGCAAGGCGGACTACATCGCCGCGGTGCGCCTGCAGGGTGCAAGCGCCATTGCGATCATCACCCGCCACATCCTGCCGATGTGCATTCCCTCGGTGATCGTCCGCGTCACCCTCAACATGGCCGGCATCATCATCACCGCGGCCGGTCTCGGCTTCCTCGGCCTCGGCGCCCAGCCGCCATGGCCGGAATGGGGCTCGATGGCCGCGAGCGGGCGCGAGTTCATGCTCGATAGCCCCTGGGTAATCGCCGCGCCGGGCATCGCCATCGCGCTCGTCAGCCTCGCCTTCAATCTCGTCGGCGATACGCTGCGCGATGTCCTTGATCCCAGGGGGGCGGAATGACCGAGCTGATCGATATTCAGAACCTCGAAATCGCCTTCGGCGGCGGCCAGGTGCGGGCCGTGCGCGGCGTAAGCTTCACGCTCGGGCAGGAAAAACTCGGCATCGTCGGCGAATCCGGATCGGGAAAATCCACCGTCGGCCGCGCAATCATGAAGCTTTTGCCGCCGACGGCAAACGTCAGCGCCGAGCGGATGCGCTTTCGCGATGTCGATCTGCTCAAGGCGAACGAGAGAACGATGATGACGATCCGGGGACGGCGGATCGGGCTGATCCTGCAGGACCCGAAATATTCGCTCAATCCGGTCATGCGGATCGGCGAGCAGATCGCCGAAACCTACCGCTTCCATCATCCCAAGGTGAGCGCCAAAAAGACCTATGCCCACGCGCTCGACATGCTCGAAGCCGTCCAGATTCGCGATCCCGAGCGCGTCGCCCGCCTCTACCCGCATGAAATATCTGGCGGGATGGGCCAACGGGTGATGATCGCCATGATGCTGATCGCCGAGCCCGAAGTGCTGATCGCTGACGAGCCGACGTCGGCGCTCGACGTGACGGTCAGGCTCGAAATCCTGGCCTTGCTCGATGAACTCGTGCTCCGCCGCAATCTCGGCCTGATCTTCATCAGCCACGATCTCAACCTCATCCGCAATTTCTGCGACCGCGTCCTCATCATGTATGCGGGCCGCGTCGTGGAGGTGCTCGAGGCGCGCGATCTCGACAAGGCGAGGCACCCCTATACGCAGGGGCTGCTGGCATCGCTGCCAAGGATCGAGGACCCGCCCGCCCGGCTGCCGATCCTGAAGCGCGATCCCGCCTGGCTTGACGACTTCGCATTGGAGGCGCAGCGGTGATCAGCATAGACAATCTCACCATCCGCTTCGGGCACGGCCAGCGGCCTGTCGTCAGGGACGTCAATCTCGCCATCGAACAGGGGACGGCCTTCGGCCTGGTCGGCGAATCCGGCTGCGGCAAATCCACCGTTCTGAGGGCGCTCTCCGGCCTCAACGCCAATTATGACGGGCAGATCGCGCTCGACGGCGAAAGGCTGGACCAGCAGCGCAGCCGGCCGTTCTTTCGCCGGGTGCAGATGGTATTCCAGGACCCCTATGGGTCGCTCCATCCACGCAAGACCATCCGCTCGCAATTGCAGGAGCCGCTGCGCAATCAGGGGCTGGACAGGAATTCCGTCGATGTGAATGCCACGCTGCGATCGGTCGGCCTCGATCCGGCGCTGAGCTACAGGTTTCCGCATCAGCTCTCCGGCGGGCAGCGGCAGCGCGTGGCGATTGCCCGCGCCTTGATGCTGAACCCCGACGTCCTGCTTCTCGACGAGCCGACATCGGCACTCGACGTCTCGGTGCAGGCCGAAATCCTCAATCTGCTGCAAGACCTGCGCAAGGAGCGAGGCCTCACCTATCTCCTCGTCAGCCACGACCTCGCCGTCGTCTCCCACATGTGCAGCCGCGTCGCCATCATGAAAGCGGGCGAGATCGTCGAAGAGGTCGAGATCGAGGCCCTGCGAAAGGGCGCGGTCGAACATCCCTATTCGCAGCGGCTGCTGCGGGCGAGCCGGATGTATGGTAAGGCATCATAAGAATGGCGGCTTCCGCGTCTTTGGCGTTTTGGCTCCCTACTCTCGAATTTATGACAACGGCTCCACGCGCCGTTGCCGGCTTAATTCAATTCATGATAATGTCTTTCATCGCGAATTGAGGTTGCCGCTGTCGATGCGGTTTTTCTTTCCACAATTTCCAGCCGAATTCGAAATTCCTGATGACTGGTGGACTGATGCCGGCATGGCAGGCTTCATGCCATCGGCGCCGACGTACTTAGCGGAGGATGCAGCCTCTTGCGCGATCTCGCTACGGGACATTGCGCCGCCCTTTCGTAATGCGACGACGCCAAAGGATTTCCGTGGGTTTGACCGCGTGCGCATGGTCAGCGTGTTGACTGCCATTTCCAACGGCACCTCGTTGCCGCCGGTGAGCCTGATTGCAATTCCGAAATTCGACGCACTCTACAGGCCTTATAGCTTTGGCCTGCTGGACGGCATGCATCGCTTCTTCGGCTCAATCGCCGCAGGGTTTGATGCAATTCCGTCCACGGTGCGCGAGCCCTTCCAATGAAAGAACTAACCATCATTAATGCCGAAACACCCCTGCCATCACTGATTGCCAGCGCCGGCGATCGCACGGCGTACCACTTCCTGGAATTCTTCACCGCCCAGATCCGCAACCCGAATACGCGACGAGCCTATGCGCAATTCCTACCGCTTCAAATCATTCGGCTTTAACCCAAAGCAGTCGGAATGCATTTCAGCATCATCGAATGCTTGACATCGGCAGTGTTAAAGCCGAAGCCGCAGTCGGCCGCGCGTGCGCGGCCGTTTTTGCGAGGATTCGGGAATGAAGACCAAGACGGCCGTCGCCGGTGCCGGAAACCTGATCCTGATCGGCGTCCTTCTGATGCTGCTCGGCGATCTGCTCTTTGCGCTGAACGATGCGATGGGCAAGTGGCTGGTGGCGAGCTTTGCAGTCGGCCAGGTGCTGGTGATCCGCTCGGTCGGGGCCTTCATCGTGCTCGGGCCGCTGATCGCGCGGCAAGGGCCGATGGCCTTGTTCCGCGTCGAGCAGAAGGGACTTCAGTTCATGCGGGTCGCCATGGCGACCGGCGATGTTGCACTGTTCTATGCTGCCGTCGCCTATCTGCCGCTCGCCGACGTCATGACCTTCTACATGGCCGGGCCGATCTACATCGCCGCGCTCTCGCATTTCTTTCTCGGAGAAAAGATCGGCTGGCGCCGTTGGCTCGCCGTTCTGATCGGCTTCGCCGGCGTCGTCATTGCGCTGCGTCCATCCACGGCGATGTTCTCGCTTCCGTCGCTCTTCGGCCTTGCCGGCAGCTTCTCCTTCGCGCTGTCACTTGTCATGAGCCGCTATCTGCGCTCGACCAGCGACACGACGCTCGTCACATGGCAGACGATCGCTGCTCTTGCCACCGGCATCGTGCTCAGCATCGGCCACTGGCAACCGGCAGCACCCATCGATTGGTCCGGCATGCTGCTGCTCGGCGTCGTCGCCACCTGCGCGCATCTGCTCATCACCCGCTCGCTGAAGCTCGCTCCGGCATCGCTGCTGGCGCCGCTGCAGTATACGCTGCTGCTCTGGGCGATCATCCTCGGCTACATCTTCTTCAACGACATTCCCGACACTCAGCTCATCATCGGTGCGGCAATCATCGTCTTCGCCGGCCTCTTCATCTTCCACCGGAAGAATCTGAAGGAGACGGTTCCAGCCGAGGCCGTGCCGCCGGACGGGCATTGAGAGACGAGCCGGATCGGCATTCAGGAATGCGTCCTGCCGGGAAGGATCATCTCTTGCTGGCGCCGCTCCGACGGGCACGAACAAACCGCGCCCGGATATTTTCGACTATCGTCCGCTCGTAAGACTCTTTGTGTTTTGTCCGGTGCGGACTGGACAAGCGTCCTCAGTTCAAGACAGATTGTTCGCCATCCCCCCCGTCACGGGAGCCAGACGATCCCGAGCATCGACAATGCGTCTCCGGATAGAGACGCCTTCTCGACCCTCGTCACATGTCTGGAACATCGAAATCATCGATTGACCTTCAACAAGGATGGGAAGGCGTCATGAGTTTCAACAACAGCCAAAGTGCGTCAAGATCCGCGGGTCGCGGGCCGCGGCAAGCGCCCCTCCCCGTTCGGATAATGTTTCGGGCTGCAAAGGCTGTCTTCGGCTTAGCGTTTCTGCTGGCGACCTTGTGGGCCTCTCTCGCGCTATTCTACCGTCTGCCGGATCCCCCGCCGATAGGAGGGGTCGCGGCAGGAGTCCTCGCGCTGGTCGGCATTGCCGCGGTAATTTCCATGATCTGGAAGCCGCGCCTCATTGTTATCCTTCCTTTCGTCCTATGCTTTGTCGGCATCGTGGCGTGGTGGAACTCGATCGAGCCCCCCGTCACAGCCAACTGGGCAGGAGACGTCGCCAGGCAGGTGACCGGAACGGTCGACGGCAACATCCTCACGCTGACCGACGTCAGAAATTTTGCCTGGAAAACGGATGGCGGTTTTGTGGAGAAATGGGAGACGCGCACCTACGACCTGAACAAGCTCAGGAGCCTCGATTTGTTCATGTCCTATTGGGCGGGGCCGGAAATGGCACACATGATCCTGAGTTTCGGGTTCGATGACGATCAATACCTGGCATGGTCGATTGAAGTGCGGAGAACGGCCGGGGGCAAATTCTCTCCGGTCGGCGACCTCTTCAAAAGCAATCCCCTCGTCATCATCGCCGCTGCCGAAAGCGACGTCATTCGTGTCCGATCCGAAATACGCGGCGAGGACGTCCAGCTCTTTCGCATGCGAGTTCCGCCGGCCAATGCCGCACGGCTTCTCCTGCAATATGTGAGCGATGCGAACACGCTCGCCGAACACCCGCGCTTCTACAACTCGCTCACCACCAACTGCACCACGACTGCCGCCAAAATGATGCGGGCCGTCGGAGCAACATTTCCGTTCGATTGGCGGCTGATCGTGAACGGTTACCTTCCGGAATTCGCCTATGACCGAAAAGCGCTCGACATGAAGCTGCCTTTTGAGGAGCTGAAAGCGGCAGCGCATATCGCTGCACGGGCAAAAGGTGCCGGCGCTTCCGAGGATTTTTCCAAAGCGATCCGTGAGGGTGTGCCGTCACCGCTCGATTGAACGGCGCATCGGCCCCGAAAGTTGGAACCGACGGCGTGAGGTCGCCCGAAAATCGCTGACACTTTTCGGCGTCATGGCCTAAAGCGCGTCGCGATCTTTCAGATTTGTTCCTCGCACTTTAGGTCCTTGTTTTTCCGCATGTCGTTGCCGCAAAACCTCTCACACTTTTGCGCGACATGCTCTAATCCTCACCCGCGGGCGGCTCCCAGCCGAAGACGCTGCGGCCGCCGAAATCGGAGGATTGGCGGAATTCGCCGGCGATAATTTCCTTGAGGTCGGGGCCGGTCACATAACGCTCCATCTGCCGGGACTGGTCGTCCAGCCGCTTCAGCGCCTGCAGTTCCTCCTCGCGCCCGAGCCTGCCTTTCCGCACCGCCGATTTCATCACGCCGATCGTCTCGTCATAGACCTTCAGCGGAACCGGAAACGGATGGCGGTCCTTGCCGCCATGGGCGATCGAGAAGCGCGCCGGATCGGAAAAACGGCAGGGTGCGCCGTGCACGACCTCCGCCACCATCGCCAGCGCCTTCACCGTGCGGGCGCCGACGCCTGGGACGAGCAGCAACTCCTGGAAATCCGCCGGTCCGCGGTCGGCGGCAGCCGCCAGATTTCCGTGCAGGCGCCGCATGTTGACGTCGCTCTCGCGCACGTCGTGATGGGCCGGCATGATGAGATGCGGCAGCATCGGCTGCTCGGCGGGCTCAGGCTCCGGCTCTTCGGCGCGCATCAGTGCCGCGGCCTCGCGGATGATGCGGTCGGGGCCGAGTGTGGCGAGCAGGTCGAGCTGGCCGCGCCGCGAGCGCTCCGCGCGCCTATCGGCGAGATTGACGATCTCGCCCTGGCTTCTGCCTTCGATCGCCGCATGCGGGGAGTCGACGAAGCTTTCGAGCCCTTCGGAGAGCCAGTGATAGCGCCGGGCCTGCCGCCGGTCGCCGTTCATGCCCTGCTGCACCACCACCCAATGGCCGTCGTCGGCGACGATGAAGCCATGGAGATAGAGATCGAAACCGTCCTGCAGGGCGGCGCTGTCAACCTTGGCGATAAGGCGGCTCGTCGTTGCCAGCCCCTCCCCGTCGAGGCCGACGCGCTCACCGATCGAGACGAGCTCCTGCGGGGTCTTGCGCGAATGCGTACCGCGCCCGCCGCAGACATGCAGGCCGAGTTCCCCGGCACGCGGCTTGAGCCCGCGCTTCAGCGCGCCAAGCACGCTTGTTGTAATGCCGGAGGAGTGCCAGTCCATGCCCATCACCGCCCCGAAGGACTGAAACCAGAAAGGATGGGCGAGCCGGCGCAGGAATTCGTCGCGGCCGTAGTGATGGACGATCGCCTCGGTGATCAGGGTGCCTAACCGCGTCATCCGGTCGCCGAGCCAATGCGGCACACGTCCCCCGTGAAGGGGAAGATCGGCGCTGCCTGCTCGTTGTGACATTGCTCGTCCTATACTCTCTTCGCCCGGCGCCTGCCTCCCGCCATCGGGAACCCTGTTAAATTCCAGGCGTTTGCTTTCAGTCAAACGGCCGAGGCGAACATGACCGCATTCGAAACCATATCCAATCAACCGTACCTGACCCGAACAAAAGCGCAACATCCGGGCGGAGAAAAAGACGGAAGTCCGGTATTGCGGCTCCAGGGACGCGCGGAAAAAGCCGCCTTTCTGATCAACGGCAACCAATATTTCGCCGAAGTCTCGCGGACGCTACGGCAGGCGCGGCGAACGGTCTGGATCGTCGGGTGGGATTTCAATCCCGACATACTGATGGAACCTGGCAAATCCGACGAAACATTGGCCGACCTGCTGCATGGCCTGGCAGCGGAAAATCCCGCGCTCGAGATACGCATCCTCATCTGGGCGCTCGGGCCGATCTATTCGGGAAAGTCCCTGCAGGTGCTTCGCAAGAAGAATTTTCCCAATAATCCCAGGATCGATCTGCGTTTCGATCTTCAGGGCGCCCTGCGCGGATGCCACCATCAGAAACTCATCTGCGTCGATGACGCTGTCGCCTTCATCGGGGGCATGGACCTGACGTCGCGGCGATGGGATACAAGGCACCATCGCGCGAGCGACAGGCTCCGGCGCGACCCCGAGGGCGTGTCCTACGATCCGCTGCACGACGTCCAGGCGATGGTCATGGGCGAGGCCGCCCGGCTGATCGGGGATATCGCCCGGCAGCGCTGGGAAACAGCCACCGGGGAAATCCATGGGCCGCTTCCCGAAAGCATGCAATTCGCCTGGCCGGACGATCTTGCGGTTTCGCTGCGCCAAGTCCCGGCCGGCTTCATCCTGACGGAGCCGGCGACCACGTTGCGCGCCGGCATCGGCGACGGGATAGCCTCGTCCTTGGACATCATCTCCCGAGCCCGGCGCCGCCTCTACATCGAGGCGCAATATCTCGCCTCCTTCCGGGTCGCCGACGCCATTGCCGCGCGCTTACAGGAAGCGAGCGGACCCGAGGTCGTCGTCATCTGCACGCGCAGCTCCCACGGGCTCATCGAAAAGCTCGTCATGGGAGGCAATCGCGACCGCGTCATCCGCCGCCTCAAACGCGCCGATCGCGCAAACCGCCTACGAGTCTACTATCCCGTCGTGCCCGGGCCGAAAGTGCCTGGGCCGCCAATGCCCGGGCCAGCGACGGGCAGCGAGGTGGAGGTGCTCATCCATTCCAAGCTGATGATCGCCGACGACGGGCTCGTCCGCATCGGCTCCTCCAATCTCAACAACCGCTCGGAAGGACTTGATTCTGAATGCGATCTGCTGTTCGAGGCCGAAAGCCCTGAGCATCGCCGCGCAATCGCCGAGCTGCGCAGCCGCCTGCTTTCGGAATATCTCGGAACGTCCCCCGCGAGCTTTGCCGCGGCCTATGCGCAAAGCGGCTCGATGATCGACGCGATCGACGCGCTGAACGACGGGGCTCGCGGCCTCAGGGAGTTCCCCGTCGAGCTTAACGGGAGCATCTCGCCGGTCAGGGGCACCGCGATCTTCGACCCGGCCCGACCTTTCCTGCCCCTACACCGACTGGGCCTCGGCGCGATCGTCCGCCTCTTCGCCCGGACTGCCTGAGCGCCGGAAGACGACTTCGCTGATGAAGAGCAGGACGGAGCCGAGCGCCAGCGGAATGAAGAAATAGGCGCAGCGGAAAGCGATCAGCGCGCCGATCGAGGCCTCCTTCGGCACGACATAGGAAACGGTCGCCTCCAGCACGCCGAGGCCGCCTGGTACATGCGTTGCGAGGATCGCCGAATTGGCAAGCACATAGGCCGTCACCGAGCGGAAGAAGGCGACGTCGCCGGAGGCCGTCAGCATCTGGTGCAGGCAGGCGGAAACCAGCATGAAGTTGACCGTCCCGACGCCCACCTGGGCGAGCGCGATCGAAAAGCGAGGCAGCTGAAATGACCAGCGCCACAGCCGCAGCCTGCCGCGGACGAAAAACGCGAGAGCCGCATAGGCGGCCGGCACGATCAGCGCCAAAAGCCCTGAGGCGCGGGCGCTTGCTGTATCGACGCGCAGCAAACGGGCTGCGTCATCGGGATTGACGATCAGGGCAAGGCCGCCGAGCGTGATGAGACCAAGCCCCACGGTGACGCCTGAGAACAGAATGATCTTCGCCACGTCCTCGGCCGTCAGTCCCCAGCGTGAATAGTAGCGATAGCGGAAGGCGCCGCTGCTCAATCCGGCAAAGCCGATATTGTGACCGAGCGAAAGGCTGACGAAGGACGCCAGCACGATCTTCCGGTAGGGCAACGATTTGCCGAGCGAGCGGATTGCCAGCAGATCAAAGCAGCTGAGGCAGAGATAGGACGCCGCCGCTAGGAGAAGCGCTGCGCAGAAGGTCGAAAACGGGATGCTGCGAACCGATCGGACGATCTCGTCCGGGCTATATTGCTGGAAGATCCGGTAGAGCAGAAAGCCGGCAAGACAAAGGGCGGCAACGAACAGCCCATTCCAGATTATGCTTTTCCAACGCATCGATCATCCTCGAAAGCGCCGCCGTTGCGGCGTGCTCTTCCGGAACGATCGAACGAGTTCCGTGTTCCCGGTGAAGCGCTTCTCCGTTCCCTCCTGTGTGGTGGCCATGCCGGACAGACCGATCAAACTCCTGACCTACAACGTCCACAGCTGCATCGGCGGCGACCGGAAGCTCGATCCCGGCCGTATCGCCGCCGTCATCGCCGAGACGGAGGCCGATATCATCGCGCTTCAGGAAGTCGATGTCGGCAGGCGCAGGACTGACGGTATCGACCAGGCGCACGTCATCGCCTCGCTCCTGAAGATGCAGGCGCATTTCCATCCGGCACTGTCGATTGCCGAGGAGCAATATGGCGATGCGATCATCACGGCACTACCGACCGGCGCGGTCAAATCAGGCCCGCTGCCCTCCATCGGCGAAACGAGAGGCGTGCTGTCCGTCGAAATAACGGTCGGCGACCGGAAGCTGCTCGTCGTCAACACCCATCTCGGCCTTCGCGGGCGCGAACGCATCCGGCAGATGACGACGCTGCTGAATTCCGGGTGGCTGCATGGCACGTCGGAACTGTCCCTTCCCACCGTTCTCTGTGGCGATTTCAACGCCATCCCCTCTTCCGCCACCTATCGGCTCGCCGCCCGGCTGCTGAAGGATGCCCAGCTCGCCGGCCCGCGAGCGCCGAGGGCGACCTTTCCCGCCCGCTACCCGCTGATGCGCCTCGACCATATCTTCGTCAGCGACGATCTCGCCGTCCACAGCGCAACGGTGCTCGAAAACCGCCTGACGAAGGTCGCCTCGGACCATCTCCCGCTGCTGGCGGAAATCGGCTTCGCCTGATCCTCCCAACTGGTTGACCATTGGATGAAAGGACGCGTCTCGGCGCGTCAGCGCGGCATAGGCCGTCCGCGCGCCCCGGCGCGACGCGCGCAGCGTCAGTGGCAGCTGTAAAGCAGCGGCGTTACGTCTTCGTCCGCCAGTTCCGGGTAGAGCTGCCTGCGCGTGCGGGCAAGCGCTTCGGCCTCCCGGCGGTTCCGTTCGAGCAGAACCGATGTCACGTCCTTGTAGGGTGCGCCGTCCGACAAGGCGACGCGGACGGTTGCGCCTTGCGAAAGGAAATCGCAGAACGACTGCACCGAGCGTAGCCGCGTCGTGATCTCGACGTAGCGGTCATCATATCCAGCCATGCAATCCTCCTTTCAAGACAGGAAGGTTTCACGCACACTTCGGCAACAAGATGGCGTCCGCTCAATTCGTCGGCATATCTGCGCTTGCGGACCCGCCCCCCGCCGGACCAGTTCGGTCAGATCACCATCTGCTCGCCGAGTTCGACGACACGGTTGCTCGGCAGCTGGAAATAATCGGACGGATCGATGGCGAAACTGGCCATGGCGATGAACAGGCGATCCTGCCAATGGGGAAGACCGGTATTGGGATCGCCGACAAGCTTGCGCCGCCCGACATAGAAGGAGGTCGACATGATCTCGAAATTGAATCCCGCCTGCCGGCAGAGCGGCATGGCCGCCGATACGTTCTGATCCTCCATGAAGCCGAAATTGAGCTGGATCTTGCTGAAGCGGGGCGACAGCCGCTCGATCGTCACGCGCTGCGATTCCGGCACATAGGGCCGCGACGCCGTCCGGATATTCAGGATGACGTTGCGGTCGTGAAGGACCCTGTTGTGCTTGATATTGTGCAGCAGCACGTTCGGCGTCATGTCGGGGACGCTCGTGAGGAAGATCGCTGTTCCCGGGACATCGACCGGGCTGTGGTCGGATTTCCGCTCGATCGACTTGATGAACTGGGCAAGCGGAATGTCGTTGCGCGCCGACTTCTCCCGCACGAGAAGCGTTCCCTTCTTCCATGTCCACATCATGGCGATCAGCGCTGCGGCGATCAGCACCGGAACATAGCCGCCATCATGGATCTTCAAAAGGTTGGCGCCGAGGAAGACGCTCTCCAGCAGGAAGAGCGGAAGCAGGACGGCAAGGGCTGATACCACCGTCCAGCCCCAGATGGCGCGAAGGAACTGATACGACAGCACCGTGGTGACCACCATCGCGCCTGTCACCGAGATCCCGTAAGCCGTCGCCAGCGATTCCGAGCTGCCGAAGCTGAGGATCAGGGCAAGCACGCCGACCAGCAGCACCATGTTGACCGCCGGAACATAGATCTGGCCGGTATTCGAGGCCGATGTGAAGCATATCTCCAGCCGCGGCAGGAATCCGAGATGGATGGCCTGGCGCGCGAGCGAGAAGGCGCCCGTGATCACCGCTTGGCTGGCGATGATCGTCGCGGCCGTCGCCAGAAGCACGGCCGGCAGCAGCGCCCATTCCGGAAACAGCAGGAAGAACGGATCGGAAGCGGCAGCCGGGTTTTTCAGGACGAGAGCGCCCTGCCCGAGATAGTTGAGGGCAAGCGATGGAAAGATGACGGCGAACCAGGCGAACTGGATCGGCTTGCGGCCGAAATGTCCGAGATCGGCATAGAGCGCCTCCGCGCCGGTGACGGTCAGGAAGACGGCGCCGAGGATGACGAGACCGACGAAGCCCGCATGGGTGATGAAATCGAGCGCGTAATAGGGATTGAGTGCGGCGAGGATGGAGAAGTCGTCGGCGATATGCAGCAGGCCTGATATGCCCATGACCACGAACCAGACGAGGGTGATCGGTCCGAACAGCCTGGAAACGGCGGCAGTCCCGACCGATTGCATCAGGAATATGACGAGCATGATTGCCACCGCGATCGGCAGCACATAGGGCGTAAAGACGGGCGTCACCAGTTTCAGCCCTTCGAGCGCTGAAAGGACCGAAAGCGCCGGCGTGATCATCGCGTCGCCGATGAAAAGGGCGGCTCCGATGATGCCGGCGAAAAAGAAGATGGTCGCGTGCTTCTTCGTCTTCTTCATCAGAAGGGCAAGCAGCGACAGCGTGCCGCCCTCGCCGTCATTGTCGGCCCGCAAAAGAAAGAGCACATATTTGAACGTGACGATGATCGTCAGCGTCCAGATCATCAGCGAGATCAGCCCGATCACCTCGGGCGGGGTCGCCCCATCGTGAGCGAAAGGCCTGAGGGCTTCGCGAAAGGCATAGAGCGGGCTGGTGCCGATGTCGCCATAGACGACCCCGATCGCGCCGAGCACCACCGCCGCGAATTGTCGCGAACCATTTTGGCTGCAGGCATCATGGGCTGTCGCAGTCATCGGGCATCCTCGGCATTTGGTCCAGACCAAGGATATGGTGCGGCCATCGCGATTTGAAACGGTATCGAAGCCTGATCGATCCTATCCGAATGAGCTCAGGCCAGATCGGCCTCATAGCCGACTCCCAACCCAATTCCAAGAAATAGAGCGCAATCGCGCGCGGAAATGGCGCGACCTACGCCCTGGCGAGCTTCCGGTTCAGTGCGGCGGCGACAAGGGGCAAGGCGGTGGTCGCCACCGCTCCAAGCGGCAGCCGGCGGATGCCGCGCGCGACGACGAATGCCGCCGCCATCGCGCCTGCCAGCTTGAGCCATGGCTGATCGCCGAGCTGCGCATGGGCGCTCGCATCGGCCCATCGGACGTTCTCGGCAACCACCGTCGCGGCCTGCTCCCTGATCACGTGAAGGCGAGCGCGGAGGTTTTCGAGTTCTTCCCTCAACTCCTGCAGGCGGGCATCCAGAGCATGCTCCTCGGAGATCCCAAGGGGCTCGTCGGCATAGGTGTCGACAGGAACATCCCCGCCAAGCGTGGCCAGATATGCCCGATACTCCACCTCGCTCTCAAAACCCTCACGCCGAAGGAGAGCCGGATTAATGTCCGCCTCTTCTCCATTCGTCCTTGGAATTCCGGTGTCGTCGTATCTCTTCTCCGTGCCGAAGCCGGCTGACTGGTCCTTCACCATGATGCGTCTCCCGTTGTTTCCGGAAGAAAACGCTCGATGGCTCGAATTGATCCGCCCGCCGCCGTTTCGCCCTCATCGTTGCTATGGACTGAAACGCTCGGGCCGGAAGCCGGCAAGCAGCGAGTGGCCGCTCTCGAGTACCGGCCGAACGAACTTGCCCGCAGCATGAGCACCGGCCGTTCCGGCTTCATCGGGGTCGTGGTCGGTGATATCGAGAATGCCTTCTGCCGACGGCACTCCTGGCATCCGACAGCCTCGTCGGACTGAGGATCTTCAAGTCGCTGCAATCGCTCGGGCTTTCGATACCGCGCGATATCTCGATGATTTCCTTTCTCGACGCCGACTGGACCAGCGTCACCATTCCCCCGATCACCGTCGTCGACCAGCGCGTCTAAAACATAGGCAAACTTGCCGGCGAGCGTCTCGTCGCCCGCATCGAACGAACGTCGCTTACCGTCGAACACCTGCGCGTCGGCACCACCTCGTCGTACGCGGCTCCGTCGCAGCACCCGGCAGGTGATGTTTCCCAGCTATGGCATGCCGATATATCCGCCTTGAAGCTCACTTTGGGGGCTCATCGGGCGAATTGATCCCTACGGTTCGCGTATTGCGTTATCCAGGCCGCGCAGCAGCGGGTACAGGAAATAGGAGATCACCGTGCGCTTGCCGACCTTGATTTCCGTGGACACGGTCATGCCGGGAAGCAGACGCACCGGCACGTCCGAAGCATTCAGCCTGGTATCGGCAAGCAGGATGCGGGCCTTGAAGAAGGGGGCGGCCGGCTGGCTTGGGGTGGCGGTCTGTTCCTGCTGGCCGGTCAGGAACGTGTCCTGGCTGATGGTGCGCACCTCGCCGGAGGCCGTGCCGTATTTCTGGAAGGGATAGGCGTCGAGCTTGATGCGGGCCTCCTTGCCGACGGCGATGCGGCCGATGTCGCGGGTGTTGATCGACACTTCCGCTTCGAGCGGCACGTTGATCGGCACCAGGGTGACGATCGGTTCGGCTTCGCGCACGACGGAGCCGATGGAGCGCTGGGCGAGATCCAGCACGACAGCATCGGCGGGTGCCGTCAGCGATACCATGTTGCGGCGCAGTTCCATCTTCTTCAGTTCTTCATCGGCCATGTCGCGCTGGCCGCGCAGATCCACCAGTTGCTCCATCGCGGCGCGGCGGAAATCCTCGATGAAGGCCTGGCGGTCGGCTTTGAGCTTTGCATAGGCATGCGCGGCCTCATCGGCCTTGCCGCGCACGGCCGTCAGATCGGATTCGACGTCGAGACGGGCGTCGCGCGAGCCGAGCATGGTAATCAACGAGCCGCTCTGCGTGTTGAAGAGCCGCTCGCGCGCGCCTTCGATCTGCGAGAGCGTGTCGCGCCGGTCGACGAGCACGGCCTCCTGGTTCTTGCTGGCGGCAAGTGCTGCCGACTGACCGGCGATCTGCTGCTCGAAATTCTGCAGCTGCGCCGTGTAGAAGGCCCGCCGCTGGCCGAAGAGCTGCACCTGCAGCATCTCGTCAGGGGTTTTTCCGGCCATGACGGTGTAGTCGTCGCCGGCAAGCTCCGCTTCGATGCGCTTCACCTGGGCATCGAGCGCGGTGAATTTCGCGTGCTGCTGGTCGACATCGGCCTGGCTGAAGGTGGCGTCGAGCGTCGCGAGCGTCTGGCCGGCATGCACCACCTCGCCGGCCTTCACATCGATCGTGCGGATGATCGAGGTCTCCAGCGGCTGGACGACGATGGTCGGCTGCGTGGTAACGAGCTTGCCCGGCGCAATCACCACCTCGTCGATTGATGAGACCGAGGCCCAGGTGATGGCGGCCGCAATCAGCGCCGTCACGCAATAGAGCGTCATGCGGGCAACGCGTGGCGGCGCACGTTCCTCGAGTTCCACCGCATCGGACTGGAATTCCGCGATAGCAGGCGGCAGCGGCGGGCGGGCTGCAAGTTCCCTGCCCTTGACTGCGGGGGCCTTGACTGCAGGCCCTTTGCCAGTGGGTCCCTTGTCTGTGGGGACCGGCATATTTTCGTCGGATTTTCTGATATGCGCGTTCATGCGACCTGCCTCATCTGCTGGGCCCAAAGGTGGCGGTAGGTCATGCAGCGCGACACCAGCTGGTCGTGCCGGCCGATATCGGCGACCTTGCCCCGATCGATGACGAGAATGGCATCGGCATCCACAAGCGTCGAAAGCCGGTGCGAGACGATGACGACGGTGCGGCCGGCGGCGATCCGGCTCAGATTCTCGCGGATGATCGCCTCGCTGTCGGGGTCGAGCGCGCTCGTCGCCTCATCGAAGATCAGAAGTTTCGGATCGGTGATCAGCGCACGCGCGATCGCCAGCCGCTGCCTCTGGCCACCCGAGAGGTTGGCTGCGTTTTCTTCCAGCATCGTGTCGAAGCCGCGCGGCAGGCGCTCGATGAATTCTTCCGCACCTGCGATGCGGGCGACCTCCATGATCTCCTCGATACTGGCATCGGGTTTTGCGGCGGCGATATTGTCGCGCACCGAGCCGCGAAACAGGAAGTTATCCTGCAGCACAACGCCAATGCTGGTTCTCAAGTGGACGAGGTCGATCTCGCGGCTGTCATAGCCATCCATGCGCACCAGCCCTTCCTGGCTCTGATAGAGCCCCTGGATGAGCCGCGTGATGGTCGTCTTGCCCGAGCCGCTCTTGCCGACCACGCCGAAGACCGAGCCCGCCGGAATGGCGAAGGAAACATTGTCGAGCGCAGGCGCGGCATCGGGAGCATAGCGGAAGGTGACCCGGTCGAATTCGATGCGGCCATGCAGATGCGGCCTGACACCACGCCCGCGGCCCGCCTGTTCCGGCCGCTGGTTCATGATCTCGCCGAGCATGCGCACGGAAAGCGCCACTTCCTGATATTCGTGCACCATGGTGACGATCTGTACGAGCGGTCCGGAGACGCGGCCGGCGAGCATGTTGAAGGCAACCAGTGCGCCGATCGTCATCGCACCGCTGAAGACATCGAGCGCGCCGAGACCGATGATCGCCACGCTCATCAGCTTTTCCAGCAATCCCGTCATCGACTGGGCGACGGTCGAGATTTTCTCGACCCGGAAGCGCACCGAGATCGACTGGGCCGAATAATCATCCCAGACCTTGCGCTGGCGCGGCTCCAGCGCCAGTGACTTGACGGTGCGCATGCCGTGCACCGTTTCGACAAGCAGGGCCTGCCGGTCGCCTTCGGCCTGGTAAAGCGCCTGCAGGCGACGCTGGAACGGCCCGACGAGCATCATCACAACAAGCCCGACGAGCGCGGCGAAACCGAGCACCACGAGCGTCAGCTTGACGCTGTAGAGAAGCAGGATCGGCACGAAGACGAAGAGCGAGACGCCGTCGAGCAGCGTCAGGAACAGCCGACCGGTCAGGAATTCGCGGATGCGCCCCGTCTGCTGCATATGCTTGACGAGAACGCCGGCCGAGGCCTGCTCGAAGAGCGAGATCGGCAGGTTGAGCAGATGGCCGAAGGTGCGCGTGGCGATCCGAATGTCGATCCTGTTGGTGGCATAAAGCAGCAGATAGCGGCGCAGGAAACTGAAGGTCGCGTCGAAAACGAGCGCCACCGCGATACCGACCGTCAGGACAGTCAGCGTCGCATAGCTCTGATGCACGAGCACCTTGTCGATGACGAGCTGGAAAAACATCGGCGTCGTCAGCCCGAGGCCGTAAAGCACGAAGGCGGCGAGCGCCACATCGCGGAAGAAGCTGCGCTGCCGGATGATTTCTGGAATGAACCAGCGGAAGCCGAAAGGCCGGTCCTCATCCGACATGCGATAGTTGCGCTTGAGCAAAACCACCGATCCGAGCCAGGCCTTGCCGAATTGCTCCTCGCTCAGCAGCATGACTTCGGGGCGTGCAGCAAGCGGGTCGAGAACGCGGATCTTCTCATCCTCGCCCTCTCCGACGGCGCCGGCGATGACCACCCAGTTACCGTTCGAAAGTTCGGCAAGGGCCGGAAAGGCCTCGCCGAGCTGAAACAGGCCTCGCCAGTCGAGCGTCAGGTGCCTCGCCCTGAGGCCGGCATCCTTGGCCATCCGGAGCATCTGCCGCACGGCCACCGGATCGTTGCCGACGGCATAATCGTGCTGCAATCGCTCGGGCGAAAGATCGACGCCGTGATGACGCGCGACGAGCGCAAGACAGTGCAGGTTGGTATGCAGAAAACTATTCATGGCCCACCCGAAACAATACGAGACCGCGGCTTGGATTTAAGTCGGGGCATCCTCCGCGCGTCCGGATGGACGCGCAGCGCTCCACACTCGGTTTATCAGTTGAAGTTCGGCGAGGCGTTCGACGCGCCGGCCTCCCCCGCCTGGATATCGGAGGCCGCCGCAGCCGACATATCGCCGATCCGGCGAACCGCACCCGCTTCGACCAACCCGCCGAGCGCCTTCTGCATGAGATCAACCGCATTGGCGAAGGCATCCACCGGCATGATGATGCGCTGGCGGAAGATCGGCTTCGGATTGTTGTTGGCGTCGCGGTCGGTGGCCGAGAGCGACATCAGGTCGATGCGCACGATCGTTCCGGTAATGGTGATTTCACCGATGCCATCTGCATAAAGTTCGCTGCTCATTGTTCTCTCTCCTGTTTGAAGTCAAAACACCTGTTCATCTTTGAATCGACGCATCGCACCGAAAGCCGCTTCACACTTTTCGGTGCGATGCGTGCGTATCGTGCCGCCAGGCCGGAAACGGATCGCGAAGGCCGACGGCGGTCTGCGGATCGAAACCCGTCTCCTCCCCGGTCAGGCAATCATCGAGTGCGGCCCAGATCGCCGCCTTGTCGAAGCCCGAACCGATGAAGACGAGCTCCTGGCGGCGGTCGCCCCAGACAACGTCCCAATGCCGGTCGATGAGCTGGCGGAATTGCGGAAAGCGCGGCCATTGCACCTGCGGCACGGAGGCCCACCAATATCCCCTGGTTTCGATGCGGCACTGGGTGCCGGCGATCGACAGCAGGCCGATCTCATCGGGCCTCGTCGCCAGCCAGAAATGGCCCTTTGCGCGGATGAGGCCCGCCCATTTCCTGTCGAGGAAATCCTTGAGCCTCAGCGGCGCGAAGGGCCGGCGGCTGCGATAGACGAAGCTTGAAATGCCGTATTCCTCTGTTTCCGGCACATGGTCGCCCCAGCCGAAGAGCTCCTTGTGCCAGAGCGGATGGCGGGCAGCCTTCGCCTCGCTGAAGAGGCCGGTATCGAGGATCGTGCCAAGCGGCACCTGGCCGAAAACGGCCTCGATGACCTGGGCATCCGGATTGAGTGCGGCGACGACCCGGCGAACCTCGGCAAGATCGGCGCAGGATACGTCGCCTGCCTTGTTGATGATGACGACGTCGGAAAATTCGATCTGCTCGACGAGCAGATCCACGAGCTTGCGCTCATCGTCCCCGTCCCGCCTCTCGCCGCGATCGGCCAGGAACTCGTCGCTCTGGTAATCGGCCAGCAGATTGACCGCATCGACGACGCAGACCATCGTGTCGAGACGTGCCACATCGCAGAGCGCCGCCCCGCTTTCGTCGCGGAAGGAGAAGGTGGCTGCGACAGGCAGCGGTTCGGCAATGCCGGTGCCCTCGATCAGCAGATAGTCGAAGCGGCCGGCGGCTGCCAGACGCCGCACCTCGCTCAGGAGGTCCTCGCGCAGCGTGCAGCAGATGCATCCGTTGGTGAGCTCCACCAGCGTCTCGTCCGTGCGCAGGAGGTCTGCACCGCCCTCGCGCACGAGATCCGCATCGATGTTGACCTCGCTCATATCGTTGACGATGACAGCAACCCGACGACCCTCCCGATTACTCAGGACATGATTGAGGACAGTCGTCTTCCCAGCGCCGAGAAACCCGGCGAGAACTGTAACGGGCAATCTGTTGTCTGTACGCATCATCGATACTCTCACTCTTTACTCGATGCTTGGCTTACATCCGCGTGGGCGTTACGCCGCGAGCTGCGGTTTGAATCCCACGTCCACATAGTAGTTCGTGCTGTTATAGCTGGCGGTCGGGAACAGCCCGCCCGATCCATAGGCATAGACGCCGTTATTGCCGGCGGGCGCCTTCAGGTCCCCGTTCATCACGTCGCTGGCAAAGTAGTTGCCTGATGCCGAATAATTGCCTGATGTCGAGTAGGACACGACGTAGGTCGTACCCGCCTGGATGGCGATCTGCTGACTGAGCTGCGCGGTCTGCCAGCCGCTCGCCGTTTCGTTGTTGAAAGTGACGCTGCCGAGCAGAGTGCCCGAAGCCGTCCACAGATAGCCGCTGTGCGGGCCGGTATTGTCCGTACCCTTGTAAAAGCGGATGGCGGTGATCCAGCCGGCGGCATCGGCCTGGAATTTCATGCCTAGATTGACCGACTGGTTGTCGTTGACCGTGACGACCGAGGGCGTCGCGTTTGACGCAAAGAGGTTCTGCTCCGGTCCTGCGGCAGTGTTGTTGATGGTCAGCGCCACCTGAGCCGAAGCCGTGCCGCCCTTGCCGTCCGAGATCGTGTAGCTGAAGCTTGCCGGTCCGGCATAACCCGCCGTCGGTGTGAAGGTCACCGTCTGGGCCTGGGCATTCCAGGCGACCGAGCCATTGACCGCGCCACTGACGCCGGTAATCGTAAGTGCATCGCCATCGGCATCGCTGTCATTTGCCAGAAGCGCCGACGCCTGGATGGTGACAGGCGTGCCCGTATTGGTCGAGAAGCCGCTGTCGTTGGCGGCGACCGGAACCGCATTCTGTGCGCCCTGCTTGTAGAGCACATCAACCCAGTAGTTGGCGGCATTGTAGGAGGCGGTCGGGAACAGGCTGCCGCTGCCATAGGCATAGACGCCGTTGCCGCCGCTGACCGAACTTGCCGGTGCCGTCAGCGGGCCGCTCGTGTGGTCCGTCGTGAAGTAGTTCCCCGTTGCCGAATAGAAGCCGTTGGAATGGTAGCTCGCCACATAGGTGGTGCCGGCCGTGACATTGATCGGCTGGGTGAAGGAAACCATCTGCCAGCCGCTCGCCGTCTCGCCGATAAAGGTCGCCTGGGCCAGAAGCTGGCCGCTTGCCGTCCAGAGCGAGCCGACATGCGTGCCGGTATCCTGGGCGCTCTTGTAATAGGTGAGCCCGGTGATCTGGCCGTTGGCGGACGCGATGAACTTGACGCCGAGTTCGACCGAGTTGGCGTCATTGGCGGCGGCAACCCCCGACGTATCTGCGCCTGTAAACAGGCTCGACGTCGTGCCACCGCCGGTCTGCGAATTGACCGTGAGGCTGACCGTGGCCGAAGCCGTTCCGCCAGCCCCATCCGAGATCGAATAGGAGAAGCTTGCCGCACCCGTATAACCCGCCGTCGGCGTGAAAGTGACGGATTTGGTCTGGCTGTTGAAGGTCACCGTTCCGTTGACCGCACCGTTGACGCCGGTGATGCTGAGCGGATCGCCATCGGCATCGGTGTCGTTTGCAAGCAGGCTGGCTGCGGCAATCGACAGCGCCGTGTTGGAATAGGTCGTGTAGCCATTGTCATTGGCGGCGACCGGCGCCGTGTTGCCGGTCGATTGCTTGTAGACGACATCGACCCAGTAGTTCGTCGACTGATAGCTGGAAGTCGGGAAGGCCGAGCTCCCGACCGTGTAGACGCCGTTGCTGCCGGCAAGCGCCGTCAGCGAGCCATTGGTATGGGCTGAGGTGAAATAGTTTGCCGTCGCCACATAGGAGCCCGTGGTGCTGTAGGAGGCGACATAGGTCGTGCCGGCCGCGATATGCACCGCGTTGGCGAATGTCGCGGTCTGCCAGCCGTTCACCAATCCGCTGTCGGCGAAGCTGACGGTTGCAACCAGCGTTCCATCAGCCGTCCACAGGGAGCCGGTGTGAGGTCCGGTATCGCCCGATGCCTTGTAGTAGCGGATGCCGGTAATCATGCCGCTGGACGAGGCTGCGAATTTCATGCCGAGTTCCATCGCCTGGCCGTCGTTGAAGCTTCCGCCCGTCGGCCCTTCGCTCGATGTAAACAGCGTTTCTCCGGTGGGACCCGGGTTGACGGTGAGGCTGACGGCACCCTGATCCGTGCCACCGCGCCCGTCCGACAGCGTATAGGTGAAGCTTGCCGGCCCCGAATAATTGCTGGTCGGCGTGAAGATGACGGTGCCGTTCTGCTTGTTGAGCGTCACCGTGCCGTTAACGGCGTTGCCGACGGCCGAAATCGTCAGCGCATCGCCATTGGGGTCCGTATCGTTTCCGACAAGCGAGGCGATTGGGATGGCGACGGTATCGTTGCCGGAGATGGTGAGCCCCGTATCGTCGGTCGCGACCGGCGCGCCGTTGGGACCGGCGTCGAAGACGACATCGACCCAGTAATTGGTGCCGGTGCCGGGGCTTTGGCCGGGGAAGGTGCCGGCAGTGGTGCCGTAGGCGAAGACGCCGCCGCCATCGACCGCCTTCACCGCGCCGCTGGCATAGGTGCCGCCGGTGAAATAATTGCCTGTCAGCGAGTAGTAGCCGCTGCTGTGATAGGAGGCCACATAGGTCGTGCCGGCCGCAATCTGGATCGGGCTCGCGAACATCACCGTCTGCCAGCCGGAGAGCGATTCATTGACGGACAGGCCTGATGCCAGCAAGGTTCCGTTGGCGCTCCAGAGGCTGACGGCATGGTCGCCGATATTGTAGAAGCCCTTGTAGAAGCGGATGCCCTCCACGAGGCCTGCAGTCGTCGTCTGGAAGCGCAGGCCGAGTTCGACCGGGTCGCGATCGATCGCCACTTCGGTCGCGGGCTTTTCCGCGAGCGTCCAGAGGCCCGTCGTTGCCGGCAGGGTGACGGTGACCTGCTTGCCGGACGACGGCGCCTCCATGTTGACGCTGTCGTCGACGGCGCGCGACATGATCGTATAGGTGCCGCTTGCCTGCACGACCCAGTTATAGCTCCAGCTCTCGCGGCCTGATGCCTTGAACCAGTGCTGGCCGCCATCGGTGGAAACTTCCACGCCAGCAACGATGCCGCCGCCGAAATCCTGCGCCGTGCCGGTGATCGTCACGTGCTGGCCTTCGAGGAAGGAGGCACCGACGATCGGCGAAGTGACCGACGAGGTCGGCTTCAGCGTGTCGGTCGATTGTGTCGCCAGGACCAGACTCGCATCGAGCGTCGTCGGCTGGATGCCCATGTCGGCGAACATGTTGACCATCGCCTGCTGGACATTGCGATCGGTCGACGTCGTCGCCCCCTGGTGGTTGTCGCTCAGGCCCCAGGACCAGAAGACGGTGCCGGCGCCGAAGACCAGCGCGCCGCTTGCGGCTCGGTACATGGTGAGGCTGTGGGTGGCGACGGCCGAACCGACCGTCGTTCCGTAGTCGCGCAGATAGGTGTCGACCGAGATGGAGGAGAGCGACAGATTGACGAGCCCATCCGGCCGGAAGCCGTTCTCGACATCGGAATCCCACTCATAGCCGAGCAGGTTCTGCACCAGATTGTAGGTGCCGCCCTCTTGGGTCTGCGAGACATCCGTGTTGCGCCAGAAGCGCAGCTTGGAATAGTCGTAGGGGATGGAGATCGTATCCTGGCGGTAGGCATCGACCTGGAACATCGTGCCCGTCAGCGAATTCTCCGGCTGCTGCCCCGGATCGGCATAGCGCGGATCGCGCCAGGTGCCGGTGCCGACATTGCTCGGGTCGGTGCTGGTGCCCCAGGTCTCCTTGTAGCAGACCATGGTGCGGTAGGCCTGGCCGCTGCCGTCGATGCTGCTTTGCCAGCGCACCTTCCAGTAACACTCGTTACCGCTCCAGAAGGCAAGGTTGACGCCGGCATCGCGGGCGGCTTCCACATTGCTGCGCTGCTCGGCCGACCAGTATTCGTCATGGCCGACGGAGAGGTAGGCCTGATGGTTGAGCAGCAGGCTGCCGCCACGCGCCGCATCGACGCCTGAAATATAGGATACGTCGTAGCCGTTCTGCTCCAGCCACGAGATGGCGGAGGATTCGGCGCCGAAGATATAATCATGGGTGCCGCCGACCGGGCTCGTACTGGTGATGATCGGCCTGTTATAGCTGATCGCCGAGGCACGGCCGATCGCCTGCAGGCCGCAGCTGCAGTTCGGGGGCAGGTAGCCGATCATGGCGGCCGGATCGACGGGCACTTCGCCATAGTAGAGGCTGGCGCCGCCCCAGGCATTATAGGCCTGCCATGTCGTGTCCGACGTCTGGAAGACGATATTGCTGTGCGAGGCGTCGTCGCGCACGACGAAGGGGATGATGCTGGCGTCCTCGGTGCCATCCTCGCGCACCAGCTTGGCGAAATAGACGCCGGAGACCGCATCGGCGGGGATCTGCCAGCTGGCCGACACCGACCAGTTGCCGCAATCGATGAGCCCGAGCGACATGTCGACGATCGGATGCGGCTGGACCTGCGCCGTGGTCAGCGATTTCTCGATCGAGTCGACCTTGCGCGCGCCCATACCGCCATAATAGCCCATGCGGTAGATATCGATGCGATAATGGGTGGAATCCGTGGCGATCTTGAAATCGACCGTCTGGCCGATATTCGTGCTGATATCGGTCGCAAAGCCCTGGATGGTGCCCTTGCCATCGCCCGTCAGTCCCCATTCGCTGATGGGGTTGCCCTGCTTCATGTTCTCGAGCGCGATCTTGTTGGGCGTCGCCGCCGCCGCCGGAGCCGCGGCCGCCGGTGCCGCAAGCGCCATCGAGCCGACGGGGGTCTCGGCGGTAACACCCCCGCTCTGCTGCAGCGAGATGGAGGCTATCGAGGTCTGAAGGCTCAATGACGTCGTGCCGGAACCGGCGGCAGGATCTGCCGGCGGCGTGGCAGGGCTTGCCGTGCCGGCATTGCTGGTAACACCCGTCAGCACGGGAGCCGCAGGCAGTGTTGCAGCCTCCTGATACGGGTCCGGACCGAGCACGGTGCGCGCGGATGATGTGGTCGTCGTCTGCAGCTCCGTCGCGACCGACGCCGTCTTGGTGGACGGGTCCTGCGCGCCGCCGTCGCCTGCCGGCGCAGGCATCGCCGTCGGTGGTATCGAGGCAGTCTCCACGCCGATCGATGAGAACAGCGCGGCAGGCTGCATGATATTGCCGATAAAGGAAGACGAAGCTGTGAAGGAGGACGGGACGGCGGCCCCGTCGTGATTGGCGAAGCCGCCGTTATTGGCAAAGCTTAGGGAACCATCGGTACTTGTGGAAGATACAACCGTCGCGGTTCCCAGCACTGCGCTCCAGGCTGAGGGTGCACGACTGATACTCAACGCTCCACCAAATGTACTCAGGTACTTACGATTACTAACATGAATTCTCCGCATAAGCGGCGTCCCCTCCCGCGTTGGCCGGCCCTTCGGCCGCTGTAGCAAGAAGTTCATTCTGGCACCTTTGCCGAGGGAATGTACGACAGCAATCTGGGGTATGAGGGAGGTACTCCCTACGCCCATATGATGACCCTCAACGCATACCCCAAGCCACGTTCGATCCGATCGCCTTTGCTCCTGGCTTCGACTTGGCGAAGCGAAAATTGCGTCCGGCGATTCCAAGGCTGTTGGTCTGCGTCTCCTCTCAATCGACCTTGACAATCGCGTCCAAGTCGAGGCGCTATCGGGCTGGCAAAGTCTTGGAAAAACGAGGGTAGGATGAGATTCAGCAGACCGGCAGTCGCAGGCATGGTTGGCGTGGCAGCGTGTGTGTTTGGTGCGTGCCTTGCGGCATCGCCTGCGCTCGCACAGGAAGTCGAGCCGCCCGCTCCATGGGTCAAGCTTACCGGTTCGCATGCCGGAGCGGTCGGAACATGCTCAATGATTGATGCGAGCGACATCGAGGCTTGTTACATGGTCCGGTGCGACGCCAAGAACGGTCTCATCTTCGAGATTGGCGATGCCACTGTTGGTGACATGGGCCTGCGAACGGCTCGCTTCGAGATTGGGAAGTACAAAGAGACGATCCGCCTCGACGGGAACAGCCCCGATCGGCGAACGATTACTCTCTCAAAGCATCCGAAGCTGCTTGCCGCCCTCACATCCGGCACTGATTTCGCCACCATGTTCGCCATCAAGGCCGGTGAGATAGATTACAGCACCGGCTTTGAACTTACGGACGCGCGAGACCAAATATCTCGCGTGGCAAAGAGCTGCCCAACCAAGCCGTGATGACGCGAAGGTCCACCGCCCGAGCTACCAGGCCGGAAACGGATCTTCGAGAGTGGTCCAGTCGCGCGGATCGGTGCTGGCGAGGCATCCGTCCAGTGCCGTCCGCACACCTTTCTCGTCCATATCGACACCGATAAAAACCAATTCCTGCCGACGGTCGCCCCAGGCACTGTCCCACCGGCTCTCGAGATGCTGACGAAACTGCTGATGGGGCGGCCAGTCTTGCCGGGGCACGGCTGCCCACCAGAGCCCCATGGGCTCGCAGCGCCGTTGCACTCCGGCAGCCGAGATCAGGCCCACATGACGCGGGCGGGTGGCAAGCCAGAAGTGGCCCTTGGCACGCATCACCCCCGGCCAGGGTTCGTCCAGAAATGCACGAAACCGCTTCGGGTCGAAGGGACGCCTCGTGCGATAGACAAAGCTCGATACCCCGTATTCTTCCGTCTCCGGGACATGGTCGCCCGGGCTGTACAGTTCTTTGTGCCACAACGGGTGGGCGGCGGCTTTTGCTTCATCGAAGAGGCCCGTATTCAGGATGGCTGCAAGAGAAACTTCGCCGAAGTCCGTCTCCACCTGGCGGGCATCCGGGTTGAGGGCCGCCACGACCATGCGGACTTCCGCGCGCATCTCCTCGCTGGCGTCCGAGATCTTGTTGATCACGACGACATCGGCAAACTCGATCTGGTCCACCAACAGGTCTATGAGTGTCCGCCGGTCTTCGCTGTCCCGCTGCAGGCCGCGGTCGGCAAGCAGATCGGCGCTGCTGTAGTCCGCCAACAGGCTTGCGGCGTCGACGACGGTCACCATCGTGTCGAGCTTCGCGAAATCGGAGAGCGAAACACCTTTCTCGTCGCAGAATGAAAAGGTGGCGGCGATCGGGCATGGCTCGGCAATACCGGTCCCCTCTATCAGCAGATAGTCGTATCGCCCTTCTTCGGCCAGTCGCCGTACTTCCGCCAGCAGGTCGTCGCGCAGGGTGCAGCATATGCAGCCGTTGCTGAGCTCGACCAATGTCTCCGTCGTATGCGACAGGTTGCAGCCGCCGTCCCGGATGAGACTGGCGTCTATGTTCACTTCGCTCATATCGTTGACGATGACGGCGACGCGCAAGCCCTCACGATTCATCAGAACGTGGCTGAGAAGCGTCGTCTTGCCGGCGCCGAGAAAGCCGGTGAGCACTGTCACGGGTAGCCGGGCGATCCCGTTCATCGATATCTCCCGGATATGGACATTCGCTGCGATCGTCGCCGCGGCGGGCATTTGCGTCGTATGAACCTCATTCAAATCCCGTTCCCGACCTCCCCCGATCCTTCACGCGGCAAGCTGCGGCCGGAAGACCACGTCGGCATAGTAATTCGCTGAATTGAAAGTGCTGGTCGGGAAGAGACCTGCGGTGGCAGAGCCCCCATAGGCATAGAGGCCGTTGCCGCTGGCCGGCGCCGTCAGCGGACCGCTGGTGACGGCGGCGGTGAAGAAGGCGTCGGTCGCCACATAGCCGCCTGTCGTGTGATACGAGGCGACATAGGTCGTGTTGGCGGCAATGGTGTAGGGCGTCGTGAAGTTCGCCGTCTGCCAGCCGCTTGCCGTGGTGTTGGTGAAGGTGGCGGTGGCGAGTTTGGTGCCGGTGGAGCTCCACAGGTCGACGACGTTCTGGCCGTTGTCGTTGGCGCTGCGGTAGAACCTGATGCCGGTAATGTCGCCGGCGGCGCTCGAGGTGAACTTGACGCCGAGTTCGAGTTGCTGGCCGTCGTTGAGGTTCGTCTGGGTCGGCGTGCTGGAGGCAGAAAACAGGCTGTAGGTCGCTGGCGCCGTCCCGGCAGCGATAGTGAAAGTCTCGTTGGCCGAGAGACCGCCGATATCGGTTGCCGTGACCTTGACACCATAGTTGCCTGCTGTCGTCGGCGTGCCGGAGAAGGTGCGCGTCGAGGCGTTGAAGGTCAGCCAGGCAGGAAGCGCCGTGCCGTCGGCAGCCGTTGCCGCGTAGGTCAGCGTTTCACCGCTGTCGACATCGGTGAAGGTTGTCGTCGGCAGCGTGTACGAGAAGGCGGAGCCAAGGGTGGCATTCTGCGTCGCCGTTTGGACGGCGAGCACCGGTGCGTCATTGGCGCCATGGATGGTGATGGTGAGATTTGTCGTGGAGGTGGCGCCGGCGGTATCGCGCATCGTGTAGCTGAAGACTTCATTCAGCGTGTTGGTCGACAGGCGCAACGCCTGCACGGCGGAATTGGCCTCGTTGATCGTATAAGTATAGGTGCCCGATGCATTGAGAACGAGGCTGCCATAAGTGCCGTTCAGGGCCGAGCCAAGCGTGCCTGAGGTCGCGCCGAAGCTGACGGCGCTCACCGTCTTGGTGTCGCCAGCATCGGGATCGGTGTCGTTGGTCAGCACGTTGCCGCTCGCAACCACACCACCCGAACCATTGGCGACACCACCCTTTTCGGTCGCATCCCCCGCATCGGCAACCGCCGTCGGCGCCGTGTTGTTCGTATTCGTGGGGTTGAAGACCACGTCGGCCCAGTAATTGGTGGCGCCAAAAGTGGAATTCGGGAAAATGCCGGCGGTGGCGGAGCCGCCATAGCGGTAAACGCCGTTGCCGGTGGCTGTTGCCGTCAGCGGCCCGCTGGTGACGGCGGCGGTAAAGAAATTGGCGGTCGCCACATAGGCGCCTGTCGTGTGATACGAGGCGACATAGGTCGTGTTGGCGGCAATGGTGTAGGGCGTCGTGAAGTTCGCCGTCTGCCAGCCGCTCGCCGTGGTGTTGGTGAAGGTGGCGGTGGCGAGTTTGGTGCCGGTGGAGCTCCACAGGTCGACGACGTTCTGGCCGTTGTCGTTGGCGCTGCGGTAGAACCTGATGCCGGTAATGGTTCCGCCGATGCTCGAGGTGAATTTGACGCCGAGTTCGAGTTGCTGGCCGTCGTTGAGGTTCGTCTGGGCCGGCGTGCTGGAGGCGGAGAACAGGCTGTAGGTCGATGGCCCCGCCGCAGCGGCGATAGTGAAAGTCTCGTTGGCGGAGAGGCCGCCGAGATCGGTTGCCGTGACCTTGACGCCGTAGTTGCCTGCCGTCGTCGGCGTGCCCGAGAAGGTGCGCGTCGAGGCGTTGAAGGAGAGCCAAGCGGGCAATGCGGTGCCGTCGGAGGCCGTTGCCGAATAGGTCAGCGTCTCGCCGCTGTCGACATCGGTGAAGGTTGTCGTCGGCACGACGAAGGAGAAGGCGGAGCCGAGGGTGGCATTCTGCGTCGCCGTTTGTACGGCGAGCACCGGTGCGTCATTGGCGCCATGGATGGTGATGGTCAGATTTGCCGTGGAGGTGGCGCCGGCGGTATCGCGCATCGTGTAGCTGAAGACTTCATTCAGCGTGTTGGTCGACAGGCGCAACGCCTGCACGGCGGAATTGGCCTCGTTGATCGTATAAGTATAGGTGCCCGATGCATTGAGAACGAGGCTGCCATAAGTGCCGTTCAGGGCCGAGCCAAGCGTGCCTGAGGTCGCGCCGAAGCTGACGGCGCTCACCGTCTTGGTGTCGCCAGCATCGGGATCGGTGTCGTTGGTCAGCACGTTGCCGCTCGCAACCACGCCGCCCGAACCATTGGCGACGCCGCCCTTCTCGGTCGCATCCCCCGCATCGGCAACCGCCGTCGGCGTCGTGTTGCCGGGAACCGACACGGCAATGTTGAAGGTCTCGTTGGCGGCAAGGCCGCCTAGGTCGGTTGCCGTGACCTTGACACCATAGGTCCCCCCTGACGTCGGCGTGCCGGAGAAGGTGCGCGTCGAGGCGTTGAAGGTCAGCCAGGCGGGTAGCGCGCTGCCGTCGGAAGACGTTGCCGCGTAAGCCAGCGTTTCACCGCTGTCGACATCGGTGAAGGTCGTCGTCGGCAGCGTGTAGGAGAAGGCGGAGCCGACGGCGGCATTCTGCGTCGCCGTCTGGACGGCGAGCACCGGTGCGTCATTGGCGCCATGGATGGTGATGGTCAGATTTGTCGTGGAGGTGGCGCCGGCGGTATCGCGCATCGTGTAGCTGAAGACTTCATTCAGCGTGTTGGTCGACAGGCGCAACGCCTGCACGGCGGAATTGGTCTCGTTGATCGTATAGGTATAGGTACCCGATGCATTGAGAACGAGACTGCCATAGGTGCCGTTCAGTGCCGAGCCGAGCGTGCCCGATGTCGCGCCGAAGCTGACGGCACTCACCGTCTTGGTGTCGCCAGCATCCGGATCGGTATCGTTGGTCAGCACGTTGCCGCTCGCAACCACGCCGCCCGAACCATTGGCGACACCGCCCTTTTCGGTCGCATCCCCCGCATCGGCAACCGCCGTCGGCGCCGTGTTGTTCGCATTCGAGGGATTGAACATCACATCGACCCAGTAGTTCGTCTGGTCGAAGCTGGTCGTCGGGAACGCGCTGTTGCCATACCTATAGACACCGTTGCCGCTTGCCGGCGCCGTCAGCGGACCACTCGTCACATTGGCGGTGAAGTAGTTGGCGGTCGTCGAATAGTTGCCGACATTCGTATGATAAGATGCCGTATAGGTCTGCCCGGCTGTCAGCGTCACCGGGCTCGTGAAAGTCGCGGTCTGCCAGCCGCTGGCAGTCTCGTTGGTGAAGGTGAGGGTCGCAAGCCGCGTACCCGTGCTTGACCAGAGCGACCCGGTATGTGTGCCCGTATCCAGGCTACTCTTGTAAAACCGGATACCGCTGACCGTGCCCGCCACGGAGGACTGGAATTTGACCCCGAGCTCGACGGCTGCAGCATCGTTGGTGTTGACGACTGCGGGCGTCGCCGCACCGAAGAGAGACGTATAAGTCGGCCCGGTGACGGTGACAGTGCGCCCCGCCGAGGGTGTCTCGAGATTGATGCTATCGTCCACCGCCCGCGACCGGATCGTATAGGTCCCTGCAATCGCCGGCTGCCACGTATAGGTCCAGTTCTCGTCGCCCGTCGCCGGATGCCAGCTCGCGCCATTGTCGGTCGACACCTCGACGCTGGCGATGACCCCGCCGCCCGTGTCGGCAGCGGTGCCCGAAATCGTCACGGTGGAACCAGCTGCCACCGTGCCGGGTACCGTGATGGTGGAGGTCGGCGCAGTATGGTCCGACGAGGCAGTCGCGGCGGTAAGCCCGGATTGCAGCGTGCCCGGCTGAATGCCCATATCGGCAAGCAGATTGACCATTGCCTGCTGCACCCGAGGATCGGTGGGAGTCGCCTCGTTATCGTGATTATCGCTCAGGCCCCATGTCCAATAGACCGTACCGGCGCCGAACACCAGCGCACCGCTGGGGGCGCGATAGAGGGTCAGATTGTGGGTCGCGTTCGCACTGCCGGTCGTGTTGCCGTAGTCGAGCAAATAGGTGGTGACAGGCAGCGTCGTCGATGACAGCTTGACGAGCCCGGCCGGATCGAAGCCATTGTCAGGCGCTTCATCCCACTCGTAACCAAGATAATTCTTGGTGAGCGTTGCCGTCTGGCCGGGCTGAAGATTTGCGACGCTCGTATTGCGCCAGAAGCGCAGGTTGGCATCATCATAGGCAACCTTGATGGCGCCAAGATTGCCGCCGACGTCGTCGACCTTGAACAATTGGCCGGTCAGCGAGTTCTCGGGATTGCCGCCGCCGATGGCAGGCGGGCTGAGACGCGGATCGCGGAAGGTCCCCGTCCATTCGTTGGAAGGATCGAGGCTGACACCCGGAGGACCCCATGTCTCCTTGTAGGAGATCAGGGTGCGGTAAGGTGTTCCGTCGGCGCTGTAGGCATTGCCCCAACGGGTACGCCAATAGACCTCGTTACCGCTCCAGAACATCAGATTGACGCCCGCATCGCGTGCGGCTTCGACATTGGTCCTCTGCTGTCCCGACCAGTATTCGTCGTGCCCGGCATCGATGTAAGTCTTGTGATTGAGCAACAGGCTGCCATAGCGATCGACGTCGATGCCCGACATATAGGAGACGTCGTAACCGTTCTGTTCCAGCCAGTAGATGCCTGCATATTCGGCGCCGAACAAATAGTCCTGCGGGCCGGCATAGGTACCGACCCCGTCGCGGGTCGCAATCGGCCTGTTATAGCTGAGCGCATAGGCGCGGCCTGCCCCCTGCCCCGTCGCCGGGCCGTTGCCGCCGTAGAAGTTTGCGCCACCCCAGCCGTTGTAAGCTTGCCAGGTCTCGTCAGAGGTCTGGAAGACGACGTCGCTGTGGCTGGCGTCGTCGCGCACGATGAACGGGATCTGATTTTCGCCGAAGGTGCCGTCCTGACGCACGAGCTTGGCGATATAGACGCCTGAGACGGCATCGCTAGGTACGGCCCAGGACGCCGAGACGGCCCAGTTGCCGGCGTCCACCGTGCCGGTCGTGGCATTGCGCAGCGGATTGGGCTGCGTCTGCAATCCGGTATGCTGTATGGTCGTGACCTTGCGGGCGCCCATGCCGCCATAATAGCCGAGCCGATAGATATCGATCCGATAGTTGGTGGAATTGGTATTGATCTTGAAGTTGATCGTGCCGCCGTTGTCGACGCTGATGTCGGTCGCAAACCCTTCGATGTTAGTGCTGGCAGTGTCGATGCCCCACTCGCTCTCCGGATTGCCCTGCTTCTGGTTTTCCAGCACGATCGCGTTGCTCGCCACCGCCGCGGCGGCGGCCAGATCTTGCGTTGCCAACGACCGCTGCGCAGAAGGTTGAGGGTGGCGTCGTCACCGAGCCGGAAAGAATAGCTCTACCCTTGGTGCCGGTTCCCGTACCCAACTCTCCGCCGCCGGGCAATGATCCGTTGGAGATGGCCGAGTTTATCCAGTCTGCGGTTCCGCGCCAGCCCGCGAACGAGGATACGTCACGATCGAGAAGCGGATCGCTGACCGAGGCGCCGATGGCCTTCTTGATCGTCGACACATAGTCCGGCCCGTCGGTAAATTTGGTCCCCGGCAACTGACCGTCCTGCTGAAGCAGGCCGCTGCCATGAGCCCAATCGAGAATCCGCGTGGGGGAGGTATAGTAGCCGCATCCGCACACCCCAAAGGGCATGCCAACCGCCAGCGCGTTCGGCCCGACATGATGCGCACTCGACTGCGCCGATGGCGTCGATTCGAGAATGACGACCTTGCCCGAGTGAGAACGCTCGCCCCCTATGGTCGCAGAATCTTGCCCCGAACCTGTCGGCGCAGGGTTCTGCGGCAAATACGGAGCCAGAGGATCGTCGCCTATGAAGCTCGTTCCAGTATAGGCGCGCGGAAGGGATGGAGCTGCCCCGAACACAACTCTGTCCGCGTCCGGCGCGAAATGCACAAAACTTGGCGTATGAGCGGATGATGCGGACGCGGCCAGATCACCGCTGCGCTCTCCTATTTCGCGATTGATTGTGAAAGCGTCAGGCAAGGGCGGCACTACGAGCCTATCGTCGGCCCGACCGTCCGCGTCGCCGTTCACGCCCTCTTTCTGTCCAACGTCACGCTCGCTGAGCGCCGCGTCCTTATGGGGATCGTCGACAAGGGCGCCCTGATTGTTTCCAGTCGCAGTTTGCACCGATGCCGCAAGTTGAGCGCTATCCCCGTGCCTGTCGGCAGGCTTGCGCGGCTTTCCTTTTTCGCCTCCGCCGACAGTGAACCATCGGGGAACCAATGCATCCACCAGGAGTGAGCGCGAAGTCCAGCGGCGAGCGTTGCGATACATAGCGGGGGTACCTCTCGCAAGATTATCAGGATCATCTATCAGGATCGCTTCATACGAAGCTCTGAAGTATAGTCGAAAAACAGGCGAGTATATCCTACGCCTTTTGCTCTATCGGCGGCATCCTTTGGAACGGCCGCGCCGCAGGGCCAAGAAATGGGCGAGACAGCTGAAGTCACGAAGCCGTGTATTGACGGTTCGGGCGACGGCAAAGGCCGTTGGGATCGCGGCATCTCCGATCGGCCACGGGCCGGTCCAGCGCCGTACCCCTTCGCCGCCCTTCGCGGCGAGCGCGCCTATTTCTGCGTGCATAAGCTTTGATTTTCAAAGATAATGCCTCTTTGCCGCGCAGGGATATATGCATCTGGTCGACATGGGGTGAAGCACTCGCCCCCACCTCATCAATAGTGATGAGGCAAAGCAAACGGCCTTCACCTTCCTCAAGGCTTCGCCAGGCTGCAAACTAACGATGCGGTTTCGGGCCTGTCGTCCGGCCGTCGAACAGCGTCAAGGCATTGGACCGGCATCCGTTTAAGGATGTTTTGCAGGCGAGATATGTACATGAATTCATCGCACCGCACGCTCCACCTCTTCTTTCGTGCAACAGCTGTCATCGGAGCACTTGTCTTTCTTGCCGGAGCTGCGCCGCCGGCTCTCGCCGACAGCGCGCCGCCGGTTTCACAAACCTTGGCCCCACAAACGAAAATCCGCCTGACGATCGTCCAATGGATGCAATCCAGGGGCCAATATGAACGATGGGATGCGCTCGGCGGCGAATACACCGTCTCGGATGACGGCACGGTCTTTCTGCCGTTTCTCGGAACCCTTTCCATCGGCAATCGGACAAACACCGACCTTACAGACGAGATAGCCAAGCGCCTGCAGGAAAAAATCGGCCTGGTCCAGGCGCCGGCGGTCACCATCGAAATTCTCGAATACCCGCCGATCTACGTCGTGGGAGACGTAACCACGCCTGGGCAGTACAGTTTCCGCCCCGGACTGACCGTCCTGCAATCGCTCGCAATGAGCGGCGGGCCGCGTCGCGCCAAAGATGAACAGCAAACGCATTCGATCCAGATCGTCGGGGAATTACGCGAAATCGATCACTCGATCCTGCGCAGCACCGCAAGGCTGGCGCGGCTCCAGGCGGAGATGGATGAAGCCGACGAGATTACCTTCGATCAGGCGACCGGCGACGATCAGCAATTTGCTGCCGGCATATACAACGAGGAAAGGGTCATCTTTCGGGCTCGCGCCAATGCGCTGGAGAGGCAGTCCAGGGCGTTCACGGAATTACGCGATCTTTTGATCAAGGAAATGGCGACGTTGGAAGAGAAACTGACGGGCGCAGACGACAATATCAAATCGGTCGAGGACCAACTTGTCAGCGTCAAGTCCCTGGTCCAGAAAGGCCTGACGATCTCGTCGAGGCAGATGGATCTGGAACGGCTGCTCACGACTTACCGCTCCGACAAGCTCGACCTTGTCACCGCCATCATGCGGGGCCGCCAGGCGATCAGCGAGACGACGCGGAGCCTCGAAGGACTTTACGACGCACGCCGGAGCGAAGTGGCGACCGAAGCTCAATCCGAACGGGCAAGTCTCGATCAATTCAAGCTGAAGCGCGAAACACTGCAGAAGCTGCTCATCGCGGACCTTGGAAGCAATGACGGCGTCAGGAACCTCGTCGAGGAACTCCCGCTTACCTTTAGCGTGACCCGTCGGAACGCCGGACAAATCAATCAGTTCCAGGCCTCGGAAACGACGGCGCTGGCACCGGGCGATGTGGTGAGAGTCGTTCAGCCGCACATTTTGGATAATTCGCGTCAGGCCGACTCAAACCCATCTTTCGAGAGCCAAACGCTTGCAGATCGAGCCGGCCAGTGACCCGCGACGTGCACGTGTTCTCAACAAAGTTGGAGCGGAGGTTCGAGCGCCATCAAGGCGCTCAGGCCGCATGCCTCAAAGAATCTAACCTGGCAGCTAGGGTCGAGTGATGAACCTGCGTATGATCCCGCCCAGCGGTCAGACTTATACCCAAATCCTCAAATCGACGATGCTGATGGGCGGTTCCTCGCTGGTCAATGTCGCGCTTAGCATCGTTCGCAACAAGGCGCTCGCCCTTCTGCTCGGCCCTGAGGGCGTCGGGCTTCTCGGCCTTTACGGGGCAATCCTCGATATCGCGCAAGCGATCGCTGGTCTGGGCGTAAGCAGCAGCGGTGTGCGCCGGGTCGCTGAGGCGGCGGGTGCTGGCGACGAAGAGAGGATCGCGCGGTCGGCGACGGCGCTCAGACGCATCTCGGTGGTGCTCGGGCTGCTTGGTGGGCTTTTGCTTGCGGCGCTGGCGTTTCCGGTCTCGAAATTCACCTTCGGCGACTACCAGCACGCGGGCGCCATTGTGCTGCTCTCCTTGGCCGTCTTCTTTCGGCTCGTGTCTGTCGGCCAGGCTGCATTGATCCAGGGCTTGCGAGGCATTGCAAATCTTGCCCGCATCAACGTGCTGTCGGGGCTCTTCGCCACGATCGTCAGTATCCCGCTGATCTATCTGTTCGGCGAAAAGGCGATCGCCCCCTCTCTCGTGGCGATCGCGGCCGTTTCGGTCCTTCCCACCTGGTGGTACAGCAAGCAAATATCCACGCAGCCGCCGCCGATGTCGGCGCGCCAGTTCGGCGGGGAAGCGAAAGCCCTGTTCAGGCTCGGCGTCGCTTTCATGGCAAGCGGACTTCTGACCTTCGGCGCAGCCTATGCCATCCGCATCATCGTGCTGAACGAAGGGGGCGTGGTTGCGGCGGGATTGTATCAGGCGGCCTGGGCGCTTGGCGGCCTCTACGCCGGTTTCATCCTCCAGGCGATGGGAACGGACTTCTATCCGCGCTTGACCGCAATCGCGAACAATCATGCCGAGTGCAACCGGCTGGTCAATGAGCAGGCGGAAATCAGTATATTGCTGGCTGGCCCCGGTCTAATCGCCACGTTGACCCTGGCGCCGCTCGTGATGAGTTTGTTCTATTCGGCGCAGTTTCATGGGGCTGTCGATCTTCTGCGCTGGATCTGCCTTGGAATGATGCTCAGGATCGTCGCCTGGCCGATGGGTTTCATCGTCCTGGCGAAGGGTGCTCAGACGATCTTCTTCTGGACGGAGGTCGCAGCAACGCTGGTGCACGTCGGGCTGGCCTGGCTCTTCGTATCGAAGTTCGGCACGCCGGGGGCCGGCATGGCCTTCTTCGGCCTCTACGTTTGGCATAGTATTCTGATCTACGTCATCGTGCATCGGCTCACCGGCTTTCGCTGGTCACCCGCCAATCGCAGGCACGCGCTTCTCTTCCTGCCAGCATCGGGATTGGTCGTCTCTGCCTTTTTCTTCTTGCCGGCATGGACGGCGATGGTGATCGGCTGCGTCGCCGTTGTTGTGACCGGGCTTTACTCGCTGCGCATGCTGGTCGAACTGCTTCCACCGGAGTCGGTGCCCGCAATCGTCAGAGGATGGATCGCGAAATCCGCATAGGAAAAGCGCGTATCGGGTGATGCGCGCTCAGACTGCTGACAAACCAGCGCAAAACCCGCGACGTCATCCTCGGCCTTGTGCCAAGGATCTGTCACGATCCAATTAAATGTCTGAAAGTAAACGTTTTCCTGTCAAGCAATCGCCGTGGCCAGATGCTCGACACAAGGCCGAGCATGACGGAGGAGGCTTCGTCAACAAGTTGAGCGCGCATCGGATGATGCGCGCTTTCCTGATGTCGTATCCACCGCGGAGTTCAAGCCGGTACGACGTCCTCAATGGACTGACGGACGACGCGCCCGGTGGTGGCCTCAGCAAGGGCCTGGCGCAATGCCTCGACGACCCTGACGATATCGACCTCCGTCATCTGGGCATAAAGCGGCAGGATGACGGTTTGCTGCTGCGCCGAAACGCTTCGCGCCAGGCTGGTGGCGGCGCGATGGGAGCTCTGATCGGTATAGGCTCCCTCCAGATGAATGTTCATCACGCCACGCCGCGTCGATATCCCTTGATCGAGTAGCGTCTGCATGACTGCCCGCTGGTCGATTTCGTCGGACAATCTCACGCAGAAGCTCTGCCAGTTGCTGCGAGCCCAGCCGGGCTCGGTCGGAATCGACAGACCCGGGATCGTGGACAGTCCCTCGCAATAGAGCGAGGCTAAGCGCCTTCGCTGGGCGACCAGCTCCGGCAGGCGCCGTAGTTGCACCCGTCCGACAGCGGCCTGGAGGTCGGTCATACGGTAGTTATAGCCGAGCTCATCATAGTCCTCGAAGATCACCTGCTTCGAGCCGTGGCGGACCGCGTCGGTGACGCTCATGCCATGCTGGCGCCACAGCCGGAATTTTCGGTCATAGTCCGGGTTCGCAGTCGTCAGCATGCCGCCATCACCCGTGGTCACGACCTTTCGGGGATGGAAGGAAAAGCAGGCAATATCGCCATGCGGCTTGCCGATCTTTTCCCAACGCCCTTCCCACAGGATTTCGCTTCCCGATGCACAGGCCGCATCCTCGATGACCGGTATCGAATGGCGCTTGCCGATCTCCACGATCGAACGGAGATCGCAGGGCATGCCGAGCTGATGCACGCACAGGATTGCTTTGGTGCGGGGCGTGATCGCCGCTTCGATCAAGCTGGGGTCGATATTGTAGCCGTCAGGCTCGATGTCGACGAAGACGGGCACCGCATTGCAGTATCGAACGGCGTTCGCGGTGGCGATGAACGAATGGCTGACCGTGATGACTTCGTCACCGGGACCTACGCCGACCGCCATCAAGGCGAGATGAAGCGCCGTCGTGCAGTTGGAAACGGCGCAAGCGTGTTCGGCGGCGACGAAGGCCGCGAATTCCTTCTCAAAAGCCGCGACTTCCGGGCCCTGCGTCACCCATCCCGACAGGATGACGCGGCGCGTGGCCTCGGCCTCTTCCTCTCCGAGGACGGGCTTGGCGACGGGAATTGTGGATTGAGGTGAACTCATGCTGCAGCCCCTCCCGCAGCGGTCTGCTGCTGCCACCAGGCAACGAGATCGCGAAGCCCCTGTTCCATTGAAATCTCCGCCTTGAAGCCGAGGAGCCGTTCGGCCTTGCTGATATCGGCGAGACGACGGGTTACGCCGTTGACGGTGCGAGCTTCCTTGTGTTGTGGCTCAAGTGAAACGCCCATGACGCTGCTCAGCATCTGCGCGAGTCCCAGGAGGCTTATTTCCTGGCCGCTCGCGACATTGAAGACTTCGTCCGTGACGTCGCTCTTCGCGGCGAGAATATTTGCCCGCGCGATGTCGCGCGCGTCGACGAAGTCCATCGTCTGGCTGCCGTCTCCATAGATGAGCGGCGGCATTCCGGCCGCAAGACGCTCCATCCAGCGGATCAGAACTTCCGTATAGGCGCCGTAAACGTCCATTCGCGGTCCGTAGACGTTGAAATAGCGTAGCGCGACATAACGTAGGCCGTACATTTCCGCGAAGCTGCGCAGCAAACCCTCGTTGAAGGTCTTGGCCGCGCCGTAGATCGTCCGGTTATTGTAGGGATGATGCTGTTCGGTGGTTGGGAAGCTTTCGGCGAGGCCAAGCACCGATGCAGAGGAGGCCGCGACGACCTTCGACACGCCTGCCTTCACGGCAGCTTCGAGAACATTGAACGTGCCCTCGGCCAGCACATCGAAAGCGAGCCGTGGGTCTTCCGCGCATTGCGTAATGCGGATCGCCGCCTGGTGAAAGACGATGTCGACGCCTTCGAAGGTTTTCGCCAGAAGCGCTCTGTCGCGGATATCGCCCTCGATAATGTTGACGGACCCGCTTGATATTGCCGTGCTGAGGTTGTCCCGGCGCCCGCGAACGAAATTGTCGAGGACGATGATCTCGCGAGGTTTTTCCAATGCGACAAGATCGGCGATATGCGAACCGATCAGACCGGCGCCGCCGGTAATGAGCACCCGTTTGTTTCTCATGATCTTCCCTCACGCGACATGTTCGTCATCGGATCATTCTCCGAACGCCAACGTATGAATTTCGCAGGTACACCCGCGGCAACCGAGAACGGCTCGACGTCCGAAACGACAACGGCCCCCGCTCCAACGATCGCCCCCTTCCCGATGGTCACGCCGGGAAGAATGGTCGCATTCGTTCCGATATCGGCCTCCGCACAGATGCGGACCGGCTTGATTTCAAGATCCGTGCGAATGATCGGAACATCGATTGGCAGCGCCGTGTGGGTCGAGCCGAGCACCTTGGCGCCCGGCCCCCAGCCGACGGAATCTCCGATTTCCAGATCGCGCGCGTCGAAATAGGCCATCGGGCCGATCCAGACATTGTTGCCGATCTTGCAGGTGCCGTCGAAACGTCCCTGGATATAGGCCTGGGCACCGATGAACACGCCGTCGCCGATTTCGAATGTTTCCGGGTGTTTGAAACCGGCACCGCCTGCGACCTGCAACCCTGTGCCGCAGCTCCGCGCAATCGCCTGCCAGATGGCTTTCCGCATCAGGCTGTCGACGACGCCGTCGCCTGTCGCGAAGCGGCCGTAGAGCTCGATCAGCCCGGCGCGTCCATAGGATTGCTTGAGCTCTTCGGCGAGCCCCGCCACATAGGCCGGATCTGCCGGCTTCTGGCTGCGGCCGTGAACGGCCTGCACGATGCGAGCCTCAGCTGACATAGGCATACTCCAGCGCAGCCGCGACCTGATCGACGTGCTGTACCGGCATTTCAGGATAGATCGGCAAGGAGAGAACCTCGCGTGCGGCGGCTTCCGAGATCGGGAAGTCGCCGACCTGGTAACCGAGGTCGGCATGGGCCTTCTGCAAATGCACAGGGATCGGATAGTGCAAACCGGACGGAATGCCCTCTGCCGTGAGCACACGCTGCAGGCCGTCGCGATCGTGGCTTCTGATGGCATAGACATGGTAGACATGCCGCCGCTCGGCAGCTTCGACAGGCGTTCGCAAATGATGCGATCCCGCAAGCAGCGAGGAGTAGCGGCGACCATGCGAGCGACGGGCCTCGGTCCAGGCTTCGAGATGCCGGAGCTTGACGCGCAGGATGGCGCCCTGGATGGCGTCCATGCGATAGTTGAAGCCCTTCAGCAGATGATGATAGCGCTGCTCCTGACCCCAGTCCCGCAGCATGCGCATCGTCTTGGCCTGCTCGTCGCTGTTCGTGACGGCGATACCGCCCTCGCCGCAGGCACCGAGATTCTTGCCCGGATAGAAGCTGAAGCAGCCGGATGCGCCGATGCTGCCGGCGCGCGCGCCCTTGTACCGGGCGCCATGTGCCTGGCAGGCGTCCTCGATGACCGGAATCCCATGCCGATCGGCCACTGCCATGATGCCATCCATATCGGCCATCTGGCCGTAGATATGGACGGGAATGATCGCCTTGGTCCGGGAGGTGATCTTCGCTTCGAGCTGAGCCGGATCCATCGTGAGCGTCACGGGCTCCACATCGACGAATACGGGTGTTGCGCCGGTGTAGCAGATCGCCGACACAGTCGCGACGAAGGTGAACGGCACGGTGATGACCTCATCGCCGGGGCCGACGCCCGCAGCAAGCAGGGACAGATGCAGGGCACTCGTTCCGGTATTGACGGCGATGGCGTGCTTGACGTTGCAATAGTCAGCAAATTCCTGCTCGAGGCGGATGACTTCCTCGCCCAGCACATATTGCCCCGAGGCGAGGACGCCGAGCACGGCGGCGTCGATTTCGCTCTTGATCGATTGATATTGTGCTTTCAAGTCCAGAAAGGGGATCATGCGATGCGCCTCGCCTCTTCGAGCTCGATGATACGACCGCGCTGGGCGAGCGACCGGCTTGCTGCTTCAAGGATGCGGACGACGCGCAGCCCGGCCTGGCCGTCTGCAATGGGGCGCGAATTCTGCTCGACGCATTCGACGAACTGATCCAGCTCACGTTTCAATGCCTCGGTCATATCGAGCTTGGGCGCCCACATGTCGCCGCTGCGATAGCCGACCAGCATCTGATGGACCTTCTCGCCATAGGCATCGGAATTGGGGCACATGGTGATGCCCTTGTCATAGACCTTGATCTTTTCGCTGGGCTCCAGATCGTCATAGACGATCATCTTGTTGCTGCAGCCGATCAGCGTGCGGCGGACCTTGACCGGTGCCAGCCAGTTGACGTGAACGTGGGCGATGAGCTTGCTTTCGAAGAACAGCGTCAGATAGGCGATGTTCTCCGGCTCGCCGAGCACATGGCTCATGCCCGTCGCTGAAACAGCCACCGGCCTTTCCTGCACGACATGGTCCAGAATGGAGAGGTCATGCACCGCAAGGTCCCAGATGACGCTGACATCGTGCTGGAACAACCCCAGATTGACGCGAACGGAGTCGTAGTAATACATATCGCCCAGGCCGCTATCGACCAGTTCACGCATCTTGCGGACGGCGCCGGTGTGGACGAAGGTATGATCCACGGCCAGCACGAGGCGCCGGCGCGCGGCTTCCTCGACCATCCTTGCGGCTTCCTCCGTCGTCGATGCCATCGGCTTTTCGACGAAGACATGCTTTCCGGCCATCATAGCCTGCATTGCGAGCTTGAAATGGGTCGAGACCGGCGTCGCAATCGCGATGGCATCCACTCTCGGATCGGCCAGAACTTCCTCGAATTTATCGGTGATCGTTATGGCGGGATAGCGCGCTTTGACGGCCGCCAGCCGTTCTATATTGAGATCACAGACTGATATGAGCTGCGCCCCGGCCGCTTCCGAAATGTTGCGAACCAGATTCGGACCCCAATACCCATATCCAACAACGGCGATACCGATCATCGCATTTCTCCCAACGCTTGCATGGTGACTGATCGGTCATGAACGTGACCGATGATCCTGGCCGGAACGCCGACGACAATGGCGCCGGCAGGCACATCCTTCGTTACGACAGCGCCGGCGCCGACCTGTGCGGCCTCTCCGATGGTCACGCCAGGCAGAATGGTGGCGTTGCTGCCGATCGAGGCGTGGCGCTTGACCAGAGTGGGGATGAGAACCCAGTCCGCTTCCGTCTGCAGACCGCCGTCCGAATTGACGGCGCGCGGATAGGTATCATTGGTGAACATGACGCCATGGCCGATGAAAACGCCGTCTTCCAGCGTCACACCTTCACAGAGAAAGGAATGGCTGGAGATTTTGCAGTCTTGTCCGACGAGGACGTTTTTCTGGATTTCGACGAAGGTGCCGATGCGCGTTCGCGCGCCGATCGTGCACCCATAGAGATTCACGAGATCTCGATGATGGATGACGCAGCTATCATCCAGCCTGACGTTCGATGCAATCATTACGCATGCACCCCTTCAACAAGCCCTGCTGTGTCTGAAATCGACAATCGCGTGATGCGTTCAAGATTTCATTTCAGCAGAACGAACTATTTCTTTCCCTCCAAAAAGAATTGTTTTCTCGACCTAAGTAAAGGAACAAAACGGTTAAGCTCATGCTCCTAAAGGCGTAGGCGCTTACGAAGGTTGGATGATGATCGCGTGCCGAAGTTTATGATCAATGCTCACAATCGGCGGCAGATCACGTCACACTCGATCTCGCTCATAAACCGAAGACGGGCTTGGTTTACATGGGTTTAGCCAAGCCGACTGAATATATATCACGACTTCATATATAGACATGCAGATGACTTAGAGATGAAAGGATCAATTTGATAAATACGACTGTTTACAGCTTTTTATGGGACTTAAGTCTTGGGGTAGCTACTATTAATTACTATGAGAACTGCGGGAATTTGGTATTAAATCAGCACTATTGGTAATAAACTCCCTTGTTCGCAGGGGTGTGTGAACATTCGACTTTTTGTTTAGCGTGGAAAAAACTAGGGAGGATCGGGCGTTGAACTCGGTAACTATAAACCACAGGCAAGAAAACATATCTCTTCCCCTGGAGATCGAAAATGGTTCGACATTGCTTGCCCGAACGGCAGGTCCGAAGCATTCGCTTGTCATTCTCGACAAGAGAGAACTTGATCGGCATTGCCTTGCGCAATGCATGTCCGCCCACACGAAGGATTTCCTTGTTCTGGCGTTTGGATCAATTGATGAGTGGAAGGTCAAGCGCGAAGAATATCCTCCGCTTTCGGCAATCATCTTGAACGTTGGCGGCAGGATGGTCGATGAGCCTGCGGTTTCGGAGCAGATCAAGAACCTTTCGTCCGAATTCGCATCGACACCGGTCATCGTATTGGCTGATAGCGACGATTTCGACCAGATCGTGAGGGCGATCGACTATGGAGCCAAGGGCTATATACCGGCCACCGTTAGCATCAGCGTCTGCATGGAGCTGATCGCGCTGTCGGTAGCAGGAGGACTTTTTGTGCCCGCGAGCGCCCTGTTCGCCATGCGTCACCTGCTGCAGTCGAACAACACGACGGCGCACCCGATGGCCGGGATATTCACGGATCGTCAGGCCGAGGTCGTAGCAGCACTGCGGCGCGGAAAGGCGAACAAGATCATTGCCTATGAGCTCAACCTGCGGGAAAGCACCGTCAAGGTCCACGTTCGCAACATCATGAAAAAGGTCAAGGCAACGAACAGGACCGAGGTTGTGTTCAAGCTCAACGATCTCTTTCCCGATAGTCTCTCCGGCTCTGGGATCAGCAGAGAACTGTGCTGATACGCCGGCAGAGACCTGCCGACATGCATGAAATTAAAAAGCTAAAGCGCGTCACATGAATCCAGCTCGATGTGACGCGCTTTCGCGCACTGCTATGACAGACGTTCGGGTCAATTGCCTTTGGTCACGAAGGAGGCCTGGAAAGCGCCACTCGGATCCTGCGCAGCCGACCTCTTTGTGAGCGGGGCACCATGCCCCTTGCAAGATACCTGACATACCCGAACTCCGGCAAAGGTGGCACATTCGGCCTTAAGCTGTTCAGACGCAGTTTGATCATCAGGTCATCCATGACCAAGTAGAATCGCAGGGGCCAACCAAGATCACGTTCGAAGTGTAGAGACGCTACACGCCCGCCAGTTTCGTTCGCCGCAACGGGCACGTGACGCAGAGCCTTTGCAAGATCCTGCTTCTGACAACGCTCAAGAATATCGGCGACCCATGAAAGCCATTCTTGATCGCTCCGCTTGGGAAGCTGGTGGACGCTTTTTCGATCCTTCTGGCGACTTTCTGAAGCAGCCCGATTGCCGCGACCCGGTTGCTCGAGAATGAGGCGCATGCGCCTGAGTTCGTCGTGGGCCAGGCTCGGATAGAAGTCCCGCAACCTCCGCGCTTGCTCAAAATGCCCCTTGCAGACCAAAGCAAGGAGGAAATATGCCCATTCCACAGGATCTGGGTCGCTCGCCCCATAATCGATCATCGTTATCTTGATCAAGTTCACCATAAGGTCATAGGCGCGATCAGCATCGCCCTCAAGCAATGCGCAGATGGCAAGGCGCAATTTGGCTTCGGGCAGGTAGGACACATAGTTCAGGCAGTTGAGGTAGCAGTGCTTGGCCTCTTCCACCCTGCCCTGCTCAAGAAGCAAATCGCCCTGCTTCAGCAAGGCGCGATCGCTCGCCTCACCGACAATATGGACGCTCTCCCGCTGCGAGATGTGTTCGACCTTTATGAGGTCGCTGAAAGGTCCGGGCTGGATGATCTTCTCGCCGGATCGCAGGCCTTTGTTCAGCATGAACCATTGATATATTTGGGGTCTGTGGCTCAGCGTATGACGCGAGTGGACCAAACGATAGCCTGCTGCCGCGATACGCTGCATTTCATCGGGATGAGCAAAGAGGTATTCCAGTCGTTCAACCACGTTGCGGTGGTCGGCAAAGACACAGTTCTCCATGTCGGAAAAGCCGGCGGCCTCAACGGCTGCCGTGCGCTCCGTCAATAGACAGGCGTTTGCCCCGGGGATCTCGAAGTGCTTGCGCACGACCTCGCCGCCCGCGGTTCCACATGTGGGGACGACAAAGCTCGCATTGAGGACGCGCGCATAGGCCTCTCCCGCCAACAGCTGGGAGGCAAGCTTGCTCTCATAGCTGTGTTGCGGCGAGACCAGGCAGGGATAGTGGTCGCGGATGATCGGAAAGACAGTCTGCCGCCAGGGGTAGAGTCCATAGACCTGGCCCGTGAGCGTGACCGGTATGACCTTCTGCTGGCCATAGTCACGATAAACATCGGGATCGATGAAGTTTGGCCAGACGAACAGGTTCCCCCTAAGCTCCGGCATATATTCGGGAGTCATGGTTCCAATCGAGAAATATGTCTCGATGCCCCAGTGCTCCATATCGGAAAGGAAGCCACTGCGCCGGTCGCACCATGGATCGGCATTGTGAAGGCCAAGCTTCGGAACGCCGGCATGGGCACCGGTATTGCTGATCCTTATCCGTCGTGAACCGTGTGACCGATAGCCACTTTCAAACAGCGTCAGATCCGGTTGGTGCCTTTCACACACCTCCGCGTAATCGCAGTCGCGGTTTACGACGACGACATCAAAATGCGTGCTGAGGCATTTGACCTGCTGCTGCATATGCAGCAGCAGGTAACCGGCTGCGTTCACATTGGGCTGATGGTCCCATTGAAAGAAAACGAGCTTCGGTTTGCGATTGGTGTCGAGGCTATTCATGTCCCTATCGCGTGGCTTCCGAAACAGGAAGGCCGACGGCCGGAACAGGCAGAGGCGCATAGGCCGTTTGCGCGGGTCTTGTGCTGGGCATGCTCCTCGATCCGCCGGAGAGCTTCCACTCGAAATAAGCGATCGTTTTCTCAAGCCCTTCACGCAGGCTCACCGTCGGCTGCCAGCCCAGTTCTTGCTTGGCGCGGCTGATATCCGGTTTGCGCTGCGTCGGATCGTCGATCGGCAGAGGCTTGAAGACAATGCCTGACTTCGACCCCGTCATTTCGACGACCATTTCGGCCAGTTCCCGGACCTGAAACTCGCCAGGATTGCCGAGATTGATCGGGCCTGTGACCCCGGCCGGCGCGCCCATCAGGCGAATGAAGCCTTCAATCAGGTCATCCACATAGCAGAAGGAGCGTGTTTGCGTGCCGTTTCCGAAGATGGTGATCGGCTCGTTTTGAAGCGCCTGAACGATGAAGTTGGAGACGACGCGGCCGTCATTGGTCTGCATGCGCGGCCCGTAGGTATTGAAAATCCGAGCGACGCGGATTTCGACGCCATATTGACGATGATAGTCGAAGAACAGCGTCTCGGCGCAGCGCTTGCCTTCGTCGTAGCAGGCACGGGGACCGATCGGATTGACGCTGCCTCGATACTCCTCGGGCTGCGGATGGACCGCCGGGTCGCCGTAAACTTCGCTCGTGGACGCCTGGAAGATCTTCGCCTTGGTGCGTTTGGCCAAGCCGAGCATATTGATGGCGCCGTGCACATTGGTCTTCACGGTCTGCACGGGATCGTGCTGATAGTGGACCGGAGATGCCGGGCAGGCAAGGTTGAAGATCTCGTCGACCTCCACATAGAGCGGGAAGGTGATGTCATGGCGGAGGATCTCAAAGCGAGGATCGTCAAGGAGATGCAGCACATTGTCACGCGAACCGGTGTAGTAATTGTCCACGCAGAGGACGTCATTGCCCTCTCTCAAAAGCCTTTCGCACAGGAAAGACCCCAGAAAACCGGTGCCGCCGGTAACCATAATTCGCTTGTGTCCGTGCATTGGTGTGCTCCGTTGTTGATGATTGCCTTCAAGACGAGAAACAGGTCAGCAAGCTCCCTTGCCCTTTAGGACCGCGGGAATTGTGCTGAGAAGGATGTGGAAATCGAACCACAAGGATCGGTTGTCGATGTAGAACTCGTCGAGTTGCTGCTGCCGCTCGATATCGGCATCGCTTCGTTCGGATATTTGCCAAAGGCCCGTGAGTCCCGGCGTGACGGACCGGCGTTTGTCTCGAAATTCGCTGTCCATCGCCGAAAGGTGATACTCCGGAAACGGGCGTGGTCCGACGAACGCCATCTGGCCTGCCATGATGTTCGCCAATTGCGGGAGCTCGTCGATGCTCGAAGAGCGCAGCATATGTCCTATGACGGGAAGGACGCGCGGGTCGTCCTTGAGCTTGAAGTGGCTCAGCCACTCCGCACGCATGGCAGGATTGTCCCGGAACAATGCTTCAAGGCGCTGTTCCGCATCCTGGTACATCGTCCGCAATTTCAGAACGTGCACCGGCTTGCCGGACCGTCCTTCCCTGGTATGCCGGAAGAAGACGGGGCCCGGATCGATGGCGTAGATTGCGGCCGCTGCAAACGCGATGAATGGCGTGACCACGATCGCTGCAGGGATGGCGATTGCGAGATCGAAGATCCGGCGAACCAGATCCGAGTTGAACGAACTCCCGCTGGTGGTCAGGCGAATACCGATCTCTCCGCCGACATCGGCATGTCGCAATCCGCTTACCTTGAGGTTCGGAGTGTCGCACAGCAAGATAACTTCGGCGAACTTCCGACGCATCGCCGCCAAGTCGGGCACAAGCGAGTCTGCGTCGCCCGCAATGATGGCAATGGATGGTCCGCCATCGGGCAACTCCTCAAAACTGTCGGGAGAAAAGGGCTCCGGCCTGATGCCGGACTGCCAGTGGTCCTTGAAATGCGCCACAAGCGCGGGAGTAAGGTTGCGCCCCGCTATGATAACCGCGGGCTCCCCCCACACTCCAAGTCTAAAGCACAGGCCTCGTGCAAGCCAATGTAGAAGTGGCTGAATCATCAGCCCAAGGCCGAGGAACGCAATTACTGCAAGCAGCAGCCCTCCCGCCTCCGGCAGGATAATTGCTGCGAATGCCGTCAGGACAGCCACCTTGACGGCGGCTATGGTGCGCCGCCGCAGATGTTCGTGGTCATGCAGCCGATATCCAGGATAGAGGCCGGCCGATGCGTAAAGAACGATTGCTGACAGTGCCGCGATCGTGAACGCACGCTCCGCTATCGTGCTCTCCGAACCACCGGGAAGAAAAGACAGCAGAATAAAATAGGCAACCAAATAGCTTGCAACGTCACCGGCAAACAGAACGGACGATGTTGCAAGCCGAGGAAGCCGGCGCCCTACGGCGACTGAGGTATTCAACTCTGTCCGCAGAAAGGGGTCGCCGGTCTTGACTACCGGCGGCACGGAACCTGCCGGAATCGCCCGCGACGTCGTATCATTTGATTTGGATGCCTTAGAGCGGCCTGTTGTCATCGCTGACGGCGCAAACATGACGCTTTACTCCCCTACTGCATTTGTCCCGACGCACCCGATCCGGAAACGACGTCCTCGATCGGAAACTCCCGAAGTCCCAGTCTCTGGAATGCTGTCAATGAGATGAAGGCTGGCACGACGAGCGCATAGCGCCGCCACAGGCGTCGCGGCTCGCACAGAAGACGAAATGCCCATTCGAAGCCGCTTCTTTGAATGAACCTTGGGGCTTGCCGCTTGAGGCCGGCGTGGAAATCGAATGCAGCTCCGACGCCGATAAGCATCGATGCATCCAGACGATCACGCATGCGCGCCATCCAGAGTTCCTGCTTGGGACTGCTCAGCCCCACCCAGATGATATCGGCGCCGGATCGGTTGAGCCGGTCTGCTATATCGGCTTCCTCTTGCGGTGACAGTTTATGAAAAGGCGGCGCATAGGAGCCGACTATCTCAGCTTCCGGGAATTTCGCGAGGAGGCGGGCCTGCAAGTGCTGCAGCGTCTCGGGCGTTGCGCCATAAAGGAAGTGGCGTATACCCTTCGATGCGCCGGCCTCGAAAACAGACAACATCAGATCAGGTCCGTAGACCCTGTCGCTCTCCAGATGGCCGGCATGCTTCAAGGCCCAGACCAATGGCATGCCGTCGGGGGTCACGAGAAACGCCCGGTTATGGATCGAGCGGAGCTCCGGATCATCCTGGCACCTGATGACGCCGTGTGCGTCGCGAACGCACACATATTCCTTCCTGCCGTCTTCGATGGCTTTTTGAATAAATCCCGTCGCGCTTTTGAGATTAACCGCCGAAATGCGAACCCCAAGGACATTGGTCCATCCCATGGAGTCTTTCGGATTAAGAACTGAAGTCTGTCTGCTGTCTTCTTGTTGCTTTCTCATGACATGCGCTTTCGCGTTCTAAACTGTCATCAGAATATGCTTTCAGGACGTTTGCCTCCATACTTGCAGCTCCAACTATTGGACGTAGATGAGACTTCATATTTCTACGCCTTAGGCCGGGATAAGTTACAATATTAGAGGTAAGGTAATATACCCCTACTACTCGCGCCGTTGCTCTTTTGGATGAGTGCCGTCCAGGAAGAGCGGTTTGCCCTTCTCGAAGCCTCGACAGAAATGGCAATCCAAAAGGCGAGATGACGCCCGGTCGGCGAGCCGTCAGAGCCATCCGACAGGGCCAAGCCGGCCACAGGATCTGGACAGTGGGATATACTTTGTGTCGGCTTATACTTGGCGCAGGAATACTGCTACTCAGCCGGCGCGACAACGCTTCCGGTGTCCGCCCCCGCCTTCTGAAGATCCGGAAGGCTGCCAGATTCTCCCGAACGCATGATCCCCGGATGTATTCGGAAGCTCTTGTCGTTCAAATTGCCGATATAGCGGTTGCGCGCGAACTGTACGTATCCGGCCCCATGGTCAGGAGCGTAGACGTAGGCTGCAAGCCCACTGCTGCTGTCGATCGATACGGTATTGTCCTCGATGCGATTGGGGCCGGCCCATGGCGGACGCCAGCCCCTGCCGGTGCTGTCATCTACGCGGAAAGCCGCGCCCGATCCGTCGGTGATGACGTTTCCCACCACCAGGTTGCTCCAGCCGCCATTGATGCCGATCGCCGTGACGTTGCCCGAGAGCGTGTTTCCCTCGATCCGCAGCCCGCTCGCCTTGCCATCCGTATAGATCGCCCAACTGATGGGAGACGGCCATTCGTTGGTATTCTCATATCGGGGAGGCCAGAAGGTCCCATCGGCCCTGTTCATGAGCTGATCGGTCCCGGTCACGAGATTGGAGCGGATAGTGCTGTTCAGGCGGTCGCCCTGTTCGCCCATCATCTTGATGGCGCCGCCATCCGCCGTCTGCTGATTGGCGTTATGGACCACGTTGTGCTCGATGACGGCGTTGTAAACGGCGTCATTGGACCCCCACAGCGAACCGCCGGCGATCCCGAACTGCGCCGTGTTTTCGATCAGGTTGTCGGCGATCCTGACATTGTCGGCCGCCTGAAACCATATCCCGGCGGTTTCGATATAAGTCTTTCCGATGTCATGGATGTGGTTCGAAAGGATTCTAGCGCCGCTCGACTTGCCGAACGTGCCGTAATTCGTGCCGACGTAAATGCCGTTGCCGGCCACGTCAGCAATCACATTGCCGGCAATCAATGCATCCTTGCTTTCCGTCACATGCAGCCCGACGCCGACATTTTCGATCGTGTTGCCGAGAATCCTGACGCCATCGGCGTGCTCGATCCGTATGGCGCCAAATCCTCTGGTCTCGGTGTAGAACTTGCCGCTGCCGTCAGGGGCTCCATCCCTGAGCTCCAGCCCTGAAATAACCATGCCGCCGGCGCCGTCCAACCTGAAGAATGTCGGCAGAATCCCTGCAACAACGACGGAGTCGGATAAGGCCCGATCGACAGGGATATAATAAAGCTCGCCCGCGGCGGGGTCGTACCACCACTCCCCTGCTGCATCGAGCAAGGCCTTGGCTCCGGTCAGGAAATAGCGGCTGCCTTCTGCGGTAAAGAAGTAGTCCGTGCCTTTCGTTTGGACCGTCCGGCCCGCACGATCGATGGACACGACAGGAAGTGTATCATTGCCCCACTGGCTTCCAGGTTGATACCCTCCAACGATGTTCACGACCAGGCCACCTGGATCGTCCATCGCCGGAAGATCGCCGGCATGGAAACAAAAGCGCGTGTTTGCCTGCCGCGCGGCGATGGCAGGCTCGCACTTGGCGGCAAACAGCCACCCCTTGCGTGGATCGCCGTCAGCGGGGGCGTTGGGGAAACGCGCCCGTGTTTGGCGTATCCCGTTGACGAAGAGGTCACCCACGCCGTTACCCCCCGGCAATTTCAGCGGCGCCGTCCAGCGCCCATCCGGCTGCCGTGCCCAGTCGACCACGCGCAGCCCGCCGTGCAAGATCGGCGCTTCATTGCATCTTGCCGTGAGGATCAAGCCTGCATCGCGGGCATCGAAGACGATCGGCTGAGTGAGGTAGTAATCGCCTTTACCGAGCGCGATCGTATTGCTGCCGCCCCTCTCGCGGGCAGCATCGCGCGCTCTTTCGATGCTGGCGAAGGGGCCGTCGTCTCCCTGCTCACTTGCGGTCGCAAGAAGGCCGCTCCAGGTGTCTTTGCCATCAGGAGAAACGTAAAATATCGTCCGCGTCCCGGTGCCGCCGCTCAACAGGCCGCTTAAGGAGGTCCCATCCAGCTTGTCTGACGAAGTCGCGGGAGCTTCCGCGCAAGTCGCCTCCCTGACAAGCATCTGAAGGCGTTCGGGCACATCTATCTCCGTCCCGGCCGGAGCCGGATTACCGGACTGCGGAGAGAGCAGGACAGGCAAAATGCTGAGCATCACTCCGAAACGCGGCCTCATGAGATCTGCAGCCCGCTTGCAAGGCTTGGCGAGGGCGCCTGCCAGGATGTCGAACGGCTGACCGAAACGACGGGCGCGTACAGCGAAAACATGATGATGGCTGCGGTAAACAGGATGAAGATGGCGTCGTTCTGAACCAGAAAGAAACTCTCGGTCAGGTTCATCACCAGGATCATGATGGTCAGGACATTGAGCCACAGCCATCCATATTGGGGATCATGGCATTGAAGGACCGCGCCCTGGCGGATTGCACGCAGAAGCATCAGAACAAACGGGACCATTCCCATGACTCCAAAGCTCAACAGGATATCGCGGTATCCATTATGCGCGTGGGGTGCTGCCCATCCCAATTTCAGCCATATGTGCGTCGCCTGGGGGTTATCGACTGTCCAGAAAGCCTGGTAGCCATAGCCGAGCATCCAGCGATCGGATATTTCGACATCGACCAGCTCCCACAATGGCACCCGGCCGGTCAAAGTCGCGTCCTTGCCGAGCGCTTCAAGGGCCGGAACCAGGAACTCGTGCAGCGAAATCAGAATGCCGACAGCCAGCTGAACGAAAAACAGAACGACGACGACGCGGCCGATGCTGCTGCTTTTCTTCAGAAGGGTGTAAAAGCCGATCAGGCAATAGGACGCCGACGTTGCAATGATGGCGGTCATCGATCCGGAGCTTGCAAGGCAGATGATCCCCGCGGCCAAAAAGACGAAGGCGGTTCGCCGCAGGCCGAGCGTCCTGTCGAGCAGGACCGCCGTGGCCACCAGGATCATCAGGCACGCGTACCAGCCCAGAACGTTCTTGTGAATGAAGACGCCCCGCATGGCGCCGTCCGGCATGTTGGCGAGGCTTGGCGACACCACGGAGATGACCACGCTGAAGAGGATACAGCCTCCGAAGGTCACGAACAGCAGGAACAGCAACTGCCTTGGGGTGAAACGTATCGCCAGAACGTAGGAAAGAAGCACGCAAAACAAAAGGCCGATTGCACGCCGCAAGCTCGTCGTCGGGTCTATTGACCACATCGTCGACAGAAATGGCATGACCAGGATCATGGGAACGATCAGGTTTCGCCTGAGCGCCAGTAGAAACTGGGGAAAATTGCGTATCAGGATAATAATCGTAAATATGTAGACCGGGAAACAAGGAAGCCGAAGGATGGATTTGGCAGATCTCGCTGAGCGTTCCATCGGAATCTGCGAGGATCAGCGGCAGGAAGGCGCCTGCCTGAAGAAAAATGGATATGCCGGCGCCCCAGCATTCTATAGCCCGCCAACTGATGGTTGGTCCGACGGCAGTTCTGAGGCTATCTACTCTCATTATCCGTCTCGACTGATCAGAACAGACAAGCGACTATGGATCGCGGCGGATCAAAAACAGATGCCGGCCTTCGTGGCGGCGCCGCTCTCAAGCAATCACCCAGCCATATCCGCAGTCAACCTGTCCTAGCGAAGGGCGGGCTACGCCTAATGCACCTCCGCTCCACCCAAAGACGATGTTGCGCCTAAGCTTTCAGCCGGCAATCACCCAAAAGACGGGTCTTCATGCCCACGCATTGCCCTTAAGAGCAGATGTTGCACGTCTCCGTTCACCGGTACCGTGGCGATGAATGTCTTGTGATGCGTGGCCAGCAAGCCGCGGCTTCACTGGAATGAGGCAATAATTCTGTCAGAGGCTCTCTCTGCAGTCGAAGCCTGGAAGGTTAGGATTGCTATGTTTCTGCGTCATGATCCTAGTTCTCTGTGCGACACGACGAGCGCCGCACGCGTCGTGGCATTGTCAGCAGCATTCTCATCGGCTCTGCGCGAGATACCGTTCGGCCGACACGGGACTCTGGTCGATCTCTTGAGCAACTTTGTACCGCTGTGCAGCGGTGCATCGCAGCAACCTGCCTGAGGGCTCGCCATGGAGCGGCCGGCTGTCAGTGTCCTCATCAATAATTATAACTACGCCCGCTTCATCGGGCGGGCGATAGACAGCGTGTTGAGCCAGGATGCTGGCAATGTCGAGATCATCGTCGTCGATGACGGCTCTACCGACCAGTCGCGGTCTGTTCTGGAAGCCTATGGCAGCCGGGTGAAGGCGATCTTCCAGGAGAACGCAGGACAGGCCGTTGCGATCAACACCGCTGTCGCATCAAGCACGGGCGAGATCCTCTGCTTTCTCGATGCCGACGACTGGTGGGCGCCGGGCAAGCTGTCGGCGACCGCCGCGGCGTTCCGCGCAAACTCTCAGGCTTCGCTCGTCTATCACCGGCTGCAGCCGACGCTCGTCGACGGCACGCTGACGTCCAAGCCGATCCCCCGGACCCTGTGTTCAGGGGCCTTGTCGCCGCTGCTCACCAGGTCGGCCGGCTGGTGGCCGTTTCCGATGACGTCGGCCGTCTCGGTACGACGCAGCGCTTGGAATGTCGCGGGCAACATTCCCGAACAATTCCGCATTTCGGCCGACGCCTGGCTCGTGGGGATCTATCCTTTTCTGGGGGATGTCATTGCCATGCCGGATCCGCTTGGATTCTACCGCATCCACAATAACAACTGGTATCGCTCGACCGAGGATGCCGCAACCCTGAGGCGGCGGATGACGCACTGGCAGCGGACCGTTGAAGCAACGAACCTGTTTCTCTCAGCCCATGCGCTGCCGGCAAGGCTGCATCTGACGGATCACTATCCCTATCGCATCGCGTCGGCGAAGCTGCAGGGAGCCGATGCGCGCACGCGGTTCAAGCTTGCCGTCGAGGGGCTCTTCTTTGCCGGCGAACCGAACCTGCTCAGGCGGCTGCGCGATAGTTTGCGCTCGGCGCGCAGCCTGTCACGGCTCGGCCTCAACGCCGGCCTGTCGGAGGCCGTGAAATGAAGGCGTTGCTGTTGGTTTCCGAACTGGAAGACTACACCATCTCCTTCGCCGGCGGCGTCGCCCAACACCTGAATGTCGTGCTTGCCGTGCCGCGCCGGCGCTATGCGCATCTCGCCTCTTCCATCGATCCAGCTGTTGACCTGCACCTTCTGGACTGGCCGAGACACCGCTCTCTCTCCAATCCCTGGTTTCTGTACCAGCTTACGCGCCTGATCCGGCGGGAGCGGCCGAACCTCATCCATCTCCTCAGCAATTCCACACTTTGGCTGAACCTCGCCGTGCCGTTCTGGCGCCCGATCCCGGTTGTGACAACCGTTCATGACGTGCAAATCCATCCCGGCGATTCCGATACGCGTACGCTGCCCGGCTGGGCCCCCGAACTGATGGTGAAGCAGTCCGAACATCTTGTCGTCCACGGCGAGGGACTGAAGCGGCTGATCCTCGATCGATATTCGAAATCGCCGGACCATGTCCATGTCCTGTCGCATCCCTCCATCCTTCGCTATGCGGAACTCGCCCGGCAACAGAAAATGACGCCGCGGCAAGCGGATGGAGCGATCCGCGTCCTGCTCTTCGGACGGATTTTTGCCTATAAGGGCCTGGAACACCTGGTCCGGGCCGAGGCGATGCTCAAGGACGTGCTTCCCAACCTGCAAATCACGGTCGCGGGCCGGGGCGACAATCCGTTGGTATTCCAGTCGCTTATGGGGGATGCCAGCCGTTACGACATTCGCAATCGCTTCATCGAGGATGCAGAGGTCGCCCAGCTTTTCCTGGATACCGACATCGTCGTGCTTCCCTATACGGAAGCATCTCAAAGCGGGGTGCTCAACCTTGCCGCCGCGTTCGGCAAACCGGTCATCGTTACCGACGTCGGCGAGTTGCGGGACACGGTTCAGCCCAACGCGTTGGGATTGGTGGTCCCTCCCGGAGATGCCAAAGAGCTCGCGGAAGCGATCAGGACGTTGGCAGACAACGGCGCGCTTAGAAACATTTTCGGTGACAATGCGCTCGAATGGGCCAAGGGACCGAATTCGCCTGAACGGGTCGGCGCCCAGGCCGCGGCGGTTTATCGGGAGGTGGTCGGATCATGCTGATGGAGGCCATCACGGACAGAAATCGAATGGCTGCACGGAGCGCGGCGAGCGTTCGCCACTATGTTCCGGGCGGCTGCGAGAATGGCGGCGGCATTGGGAGGCTGGTCGGCTATATAACGGAGACAGCCAAAGAGACCGGCGCGAAGCATTTCGTCACCGATACCAGAGGGCCTCGCTGGTCGAAGCTGTCCTCACCCGCACGCCTGCTCGGCGCCATCCTGACGATGGCAAAGGACCGGATCGCTGCACCGGACCGCATTCATCATATCCATATCGCCGGCCGCGGCAGCACCTCGCGAAAACTGATCCTGACGGAGGCTGCCCGCTTGTTCGGGTGCTGCCACATGCTGCACCTGCACGACTACGATTACGCCGGCGACTTTGCGCAACGCTCGCCGCGGCAGCAGCGGCTCATACGCCGGATGTTTCAGGGCGCCGATCGCGTTGTGGCGCTGGGCGAGCGCGATCGCATGACGCTGACGACACTTCTTGGCGTCGACGAGCGCCGTGCGGTGGTGGCCAACAACTGCGTTCCCGATCCCGGGGCGCACAATATTCGCGTGGGCGAAACACCGTTGATCATTTTCCTCGGACGGTTGAGCGAACGCAAAGGTGTCACCGAGCTTCTGCTGGCGCTCAGCCACCCGGTCATGAAAGAACTCCGGTGGAGGGCTGTGCTGGCAGGCGACGGACCTGTCGAGGATTATCGCCGTCAGGCCGACGCCATGGCGCTTTCGGATCGGGTCGAGATGCCCGGCTGGCTTGACGCCGGTGCGGCGCGGGCGCTCTGCGCGCGTGCCGATATACTGGTCTTGCCGTCGCACGCCGAAGGTCTGGCAATGGCCGTGCTCGAAGGGCTGTCCCACGGGCTCGCGGTCGTTACCACCCGTGTCGGGGCGCATGAGGAAGTCATTACCGACGGCGAAACCGGAATCTTCGTGCCCGTCGGAGACCCGAATGCCCTGGCTGCCGCCCTGGCGAAGCTGGTGTCCGACCCTGAAATCCGCATCCGCCTCGCGGCCCAGGGGCGCACACATTACCTCAACCACTTCAGCATGAGGGCCTATATGCGGTCACTCGAGAAACTTTACGAAACCGTTTCCGCGAAACCTCAAGCAATGGTCGGCGCACGATGACAATTTCCACTGTTCCGCCGGACCGCAATCTTCCGATCTCGACGATGCGCTATGATCCTCGCTTTCAGGCTGAGACCAAGGCTGACAATTTCGATCTGGCATCCATCGCCGGTCTCGTCAGGCGAAAAATGATCTTGATCATCGCGATATCAGGGCTGCTGATGGCGCCCGCGGCGATGATGATCTCTGGGATGAAGCCCACCTATCAGGCTTGGGCCCGATTGATTGTCCAGCAGCCGCTCGCGACATCGCTTGGTACTGGTGATACCAGCCGCGGTGATCTGCTTGACGTGAAATCGGAGACTGAGCGGCTTCTATCCAGGGGCATCGCAGAGCGGGTCGTCCGCGACATGCGGCTTGACGCGCTGAAGGAATTCAATCCAGCGCTGCGCAAGATCTCGTTGACTGACCGAATCCGGGCAAGGTTGCGCGATCTTTTCGACGCCGGAAAAAACACTGCGCCGGTACGAGACAACATCGACGCCACCATCCAGGAATTTTATCAGGCGCTCGGCGTATGGCACGAAGACAAGAGTGAAGTTATCCAGATCAGCTTCACCGCGAAGGACGCCGAACTTGCAGCCGCGGTTCCGAACCGGCTCATCCGCATCTACCTCGATGAACGGAGGGACAGTGTCCGTGGCCGCCTGGATGCAGCGGAAGAATGGATCCGGCAGCGCATCTCCGAGCAGCAGGGTCGCGCGGATATTGCTCGCGAGGCTGCCCGCAACTATCAGGAATCGATGGACATCATCTCGAAAGAGGACGCTCAGGACGAACGTATCAAAACGCTCCTGGAACTCACTGGCCGCGAAGGGAAGATCGAGGAAAGCCGGGTTGAGGTAAAGGCGACGATTTCAGCGCTGGAGGCAACGGACAACGCATCGGTTGCGGTGCAGAACGTCATCGTCCCCGAAAGCATCACCACAAGGCAACGCGATCTTCACGCACAGGAGCAAGATCTCGCCCGTCTTCTTCAGACATACGACAGCAATGCCGAGGCCGTGGTGGATTTACGGGGGAAGATCCAGCAATCCCGCATCGATCTCGACCTTGCGACCAAACAATATCTCCAAGCAATGCGCGCCAAGCTCGCCGCACTCGATCATGAAGCCAACGCGGTGCAATCCATCCTGGCGGTTGCTGAGGAAAAACGCACACGCGATGCCCTCGCGCAGACCGAATTGACGCGGCTGCAGCGGATTGCCGAAAAGGAACAGGGGTCACTCGACAAGCTTGAGGACCAGCGTCGCGACCTTGCCGCCAAGGCCAGGCTGCCGGGCGCGGAATTGGAGGTTTTTTCACCGGCTTCAGTGCCGCTCGCGCCACAGGGACGTGGACGGCTCTTCTATCTGGTGGGCGCTCTCATCGCTTCAGTCTCGGCAGCGGTAACGGCTGCTTTCGTGATCGAAATGTGGGATCGGTCGGTCCGCAGTTTCGACCAAATAGCTGGAATAGCGCGCACGATACCGGCCGGCCTCATCCCGCGTCTGGCGCAGCGGGAAAATCCGAAAACGATGTTCGAACATATGCCGGTTCCGATATTCGACGAAGCAATCCGCACCGTGGTGCTTTCACTCAAGCAGTCCAATGGCGGCAAGTTGCCGAACAGCATCGTCGTTACCTCGGCTCACAGCGGAGAAGGCAAGTCACTTGTCGCGAGATCGCTGGCTATCGAACTTGCGGCCGCCGCCATTCCGGTGCTGCTGGTCGATGGCGACCTTAGGCGGGGAAAACTCGATTCGTTTTTCAGATCGGGGGTCATGTACGGACTGAACGAATTCCTGAATGGTCAGGCCGATCTCCGCGACATCGTCTACCGCCATCCAAGCGGTATCGACTTCATTCCATCCGGAAAATTCAGTCTCCAGCGGCGCACCGGCCCGACCCGCCTCGCAGAAATCATCGAGACGGCGAGCGCGGCCGGCCGGATTGTCATCTTCGACAGCGCCCCTGTGCTCGCCTCGACAGATACCGTGCATATGACTGCCCTGGCGGAAAGAACACTGGCCGTTGTCAGATGGGGAAAAACGAGCCGCCGAGCCGTCGAGTTCGGCCTGCAACAAATGAAAAGCTCGCGAAATTCGGAAATCATCGTTGCGATCAACGGGGTAGATGTCAAGAAACACGCTTTGTACAACTTCAGTGACTCAGAGCTTTTTTCGAAATCCCTGATGAAATACTACAAACTGAAAGCCTAAATACATCAAACGCAGGCGTTTTCTTCTGAACGAGTATTTGAGTTGGAGGGGAATCCATGGATACGGGAATGAGAAAAACCGGCAAGCAGCTGGTAGCGGAGATGGTCCGGGAGGACCTGAAAGTGATGGCACGAAATGTTCCGTCGGTTGGTGTTACCAAAGGCTTTGCCTATGCCTGAGGTGATCTACAGCCTTGCCGGAAAAAGGGTCTATGTCGCCGGCCATCGCGGCATGGTGGGTTCTGCAATCGTGCGGCGTCTCGCTTCCGAGGGCTGCGAGATTTTGACCGCCACCCGCGCCGAGGTCGATCTCAGACGGCAGGACGAGGTGGAGGCCTGGATGAGTGAGAATCGTCCCGACGCTGTCTTCCTGGCTGCTGCGCGGGTCGGCGGTATTCTCGCGAACGCTACCTATCCGGCCGACTTCCTGTACGACAACTTGATTCTTCAAGCGAATGTGATCCACGCAGCCCATAAGGCGGACGTCGAAAAACTGATGTTTCTGGGCTCTTCCTGCATCTATCCGAAATTCGCCGCTCAGCCGATCGTCGAGGATTCACTTCTGGCTGGATCGCTCGAGCCCACGAATGAATGGTATGCGATTGCCAAAATTGCCGGATTAAAGCTCTGCCAAGCCTATCGCAAACAGCACGGCAGAGATTTCATCTCGGCCATGCCGACCAATCTTTATGGTCCGGGGGACAATTTCGACCTCGGGTCAAGCCATGTCATGCCGGCGCTCATACGCAAGGCGCATGAGGCCAAGGTCAACCGGCAGAACGATATATGCATCTGGGGCACCGGCACGCCGCGGCGCGAATTCCTGCACGTCGACGATTGCGCCGACGCCTGCCTCCATCTCATGAAAAGCTATTCCGCCGAAAGTCACGTGAACGTCGGTTCCGGCGAAGACATTTCCATCCTCGAACTGACACGCCTCGTCTCCAAGATCGTCGGTTTCGAAGGCGAGATTACCCGCGACCTCAGCAAGCCGGATGGCACGCCACGTAAACTCCTGAGTGTCGACAAGCTTCACGCCCTGGGCTGGTCTCCCAAGATCGATCTAAAGGAGGGCGTCGCAGACGCCTACCGCTCCTTCCTTGAAGGGCATTATCTCGAGCGAAACAACGAGACCGGATCAGGCGATCTGATCAGCCAAAGCGACATCAGCTTTGAGAAAGCCAAGACTCCGGCGCGGCAGGCGCCCACGCACTCTGCAGTCGCACACCATCCCTAGCGGATAGCGAGTTTGTATGAGGAATAACGAAAGTTTTGTCCGGGGGGACGCATATGCTGGGACCGGTAGAAATCCGGATTGCCGCGCTCATTTTCCTGATAGCGGCCTGGGCCATAATTATCAGCGTGGCAATGGATTTTCTCTCGGTTGATATGCCGACATCGCTTGTCGCGCTCCTAAGAAAATAACCCACGTGGGATGGCTCCGCGGGATTACCGTCGGCTCGACTGCCGGACACCAATCCCTTCGGTAAAGGCGACAGACGCGGCAAACCTCATCGGCCCCGAGCGCTTCCCTAGTCGAAAAGCTCGCCGTGGCCGATCTGTTCCCGTTTGCCGGGCGCGTCGCTGATGGGGGGATCCTCGGCGGGATCGGGATCTTTCTTGTTGGCTTCGTTCAGGAACCGTGCGGCCTCGAGGAGCGCCACCGATATTTCCGCGGTTCCCCATCCGGCTTCGTTGGCGGCTGCCACCAGCTTTTCCAGGGCAGTGCGCGCGGCGGTGGTCGCCTCTTCGAAGCGTTGCGCGGGCGCTTCGGATTTGGGCGGTGGAAAGGTCATCGGCGTTCCCTCCATGGATCTGGCTCTCGGGGATGAACGCGGCTCGGCGGAAATGGATGCACCACTCCCGGTTATTTTGTCAGGTGCGCGGTCTTGTCCCCGGCGTCAGATCACCGTCTGCAGCAGAAAGGGAGAACGCTCCAGCGGCTGCTGGGCGAGAATCCTGAGCATGGCAGGGCCCCGTATGCCGGATGTCGTGCGAGAGCGGCCGTCGTGATAGACCACTGTCATCATCTGGCTGTGAATATCGTAGCGAATCTCCGCGATCGTCCTGGTGTGAATAGGAAAGATGAATTCCTCGGCTTGAGATTCGTGCTTCAATTTTTTCATGCTCATCGCGATGCCCCAACGAAACGATGACGAGCGAAAAGGACAGGCCAAGTCCCCGGCCTTAAGTCCTTTATCGGCGTCCCCAACATGCTTAAAATCGATCAAATATCGAAACGGCGAATTTCGGCATTCCAATCAAAAAGCCTTCCGGCCCATCCCTATCAACCACATCTTGCCGCCATGGTCGCGTGACATCGGCGTGACATGCATTCAGCGCATGGGAACGCAGCGGTGCGTGCTTCGTGAATTTCAACGCCTAAGGGGGCGCTGATGCCTCAATGCAATGTCGTGTGCAGCCCGTATTCCCCAGCCGTCTGCGGCAAACGTTCAGCCTTGTAAGCGAGCGATCGGATGGCTTCGTCGGCGGCGAAGAGCACATTCCTCAGCCGTTCCATCTCGCAATCGAGTTCGTAGAGCTCGATCTCGTCCAAGCCTCCGTCATGGAGCTGGCGCTTCGTCGTCTCGATCAGGCGCTCCGTGCGGCCGACGATATCGAGTGTACTTCGTATGAGGACGTCGAGCATGTTTTTCCCTCACCTAAGAGGAAGCAGCGTCGGTCAAAATCGACAAGCTGGCAATCCTGAAATCTTATTAGACGCCCGCCGGACCATGCCTTGAGATCCCTTCAGTCTTCGTCGAGCGAGAAGACCGGCCGGTAATGGCGCTCGGCGATCAGCAAGCTCCGGTCCGGCTGGATGATGTAGATCTCCTCGACCTGCCGTCCCCATTGATCCGTGAAACTGTGCGGGAAGGACGAGCCCACCGGCGATTTCGTCAATTTCGTCCGAGGCTGACCGTTATAGGTGATGCTGCCGGGAATGGGGGCGAGCCCCGCCGACGAATAACTGCCTGCGCCGGTCGTGCAGCCCGCCAGAAAAATGGCCAGAACCAGCGCCAGTCCCATGCTCCGCTTCATCGAAACCTCCCGCTGTTTCGGCCTCGGCCACCCGCCCAGTATAACAAGCGGCGACGGAGAGTGTCCTTGGAATATCGCGACCGCAGCGGCGAAAAGGAACAACCGTGCCACGGCGTAGTTTGGCTGACAAAGGAGATCTCACATGCTCCCCGAAAAATCGATCCAATGGCCGGTCCAATTCCGGACCGTCCGAGGGCGCCCCCGCAAACCGAACGACCGCCGTGGATCATATCATGGCTGACATCATCGAGGTCGATTTCAAGCTGGTATGGCGATATCCCGTTTTCATTCGCACCGCCGAGAGCGACGAGCAGTGCATCGGAGGCCCGGATGCGGCCCTCGACGCCCTGAACCACGGTTGGTCCACCGTGCGGGGCGGGGGTTATTTCGAAGCGAAGCGGCGCTGCGTCGATGCGCTTCGCAGGCGTGGGAGCGCCGAACTGGCGCGCCAGCGCTTCATTCAGGCCGCTATGGCCGCGGGTGTCCTGGCCTGAGGAGGGGAAAACCACACATTGCTTATGATCATGGCCCGCTTTTGCCGCCGGCATCTCAAAGCTCGTCGCTGCGACGCTTCACGGCGTGCTTGAGAGCCAGCAGATGTCTTCGCCGCTCCAGCATATAGTCGGCATAGCCGACACAGAGGAACAGCAATGTCGGGCCGGCAAAGATGATGATGAGAGCCAATGCAACTAGGATGAATGCGGTCGTCATAGTCTGTTTTCCATCATGGTCGTCATAGGAACCCGGGTAGGTCTTCCGCCCGTCGCTGGTGAGGCTGATTTCTCCCTGGTTCCGCCGAGTCAAACAATTGAAACTCGAGGAGGTTCCCTCGAACGCAAATCGTGCGACGGGTCCATCCGCTCTCAATCACCGCCGCGGTCTTTCCTCCCGCATCGCCGCCGCCACGCGGACAAAGAGCGGGCTCGCCGGCAGATCGCTAAGCGCAACCGACAGCTTCGGCTTCCAGTTCGGATAGCTGTCGCTCGTGCCCGGAATATTCGTCGGATTGTTTTCGTCGGTGAGATCGGCAAGACGGACCGCGACGAGGAGCGACGGAGTTCCGGCAATGAAGCGGTAGGCGCTGACGGTCAGGTCTCTCAGCACGTCCCGGCTTGCCCCTGCGGCAAGTCCGGCAGGCAGGTTCAAGCCGGCAGCCTCGAGTGCCGCCCTGAGATTTCGGCGTTCGCGCTTGCGATGCCTCAGATGCTCCCGGGTGATATCGGGCGGCACGATGGCATGGTCGCACCTGGCCTTGATGTCGGCGCCGCGCCACCAACCAGCCAGGGTCTGATGGTCGTGCGTCGAGATGCAGGCCAAGGCGAGGACGGGATAGGCGTCCGCCGGCCTGAAGCCCTCCTCGTCCTGCTCGTAGGAAAGGATGCGATAGGAAAGGATCCGCGCCGCCTTCAGATCGTCCAGCAGGTCTTGAGGGATCATGCCGAGCGCCTCGCCGATGACGAGGCATCGATGCTCGGCGGAAGCATCCGCGAGGGTCTGCAGGAGCCGATGCTGGGGATAGCTGATATAACCGCCACCGTCCGGCCCGCTTCCTGCCGGCACCAAAAAGAGGCGACGCAGCGCCGGGGCGTGGTCGATGCGGATCGCGCCCGAATATCGCATGGCCGCGTTCAGCATGCGCCGGTAAGGCGACATGTCTCCCGAGGCGATCGCGGAAGGGAGATATCCCGCGAGATGCCAATCCTGCCCGTTCACGGCGAAAGGATCGGGAGGGCTGCCGATCGTGGCTTCCGAGATGTAGACGTTGGGCTCACTCCATGTCGCTGAGCCGTCGAGGGCCTCGCCCACGGCAAGGTCGAGATAGAGCCCGAGCCGCAGGCCGGCCTTGCGTGAGCGCTCCGCCGCCTGCAGCAGCTGCCGGTGAGCGAGCCATTGCAGCCACATGTGGAAGCGGACATCATCGGCGTGGCCGCGCTCGAATTCCCGGACGGCGGGATTGTCGAAGCGCTTGATATCGGCCGGCCATCCCCGCCAGCCGGCACCCCTCCCCTTCTCCGCCATGGATAACGACAGGCATTCGAAGAGAGCATGCAGCCTGAGGCTGTCGCCGCGCTCTGCGACGAAGGCGTCGAAATCATCGGGATCGTAGATCTCGTCGGCCGGTCTGCGCTGCCACCAAGCCGGCCAGAGGCCGCGTAGGGCCTGAAGTTTGGTTTGCGCCACCCCGACATAATCGACAAGATCGGCTCGCCGAAGGCGCTGCAATTGCCGTTCGAGTTCGGGGCTTGCGACAAAACCCGGCAGGCGGTCGACGGCGATATAGAGCGGGTTGAGATGCTGGCGGTTCGAGGGTTCATAGGGACTGCAGCGATCGGGGTCGGCGAGAAACGGCGCATGCAGCGGGTTGAGGCCGATGAAATCGGCGCCGAGCGACCCCGCAAGCTCTGCCATTTCGGCCAGGTCCTGGTAATCGCCGATGCCCCAGTTGCGCGGCGAACGCAGCTCGTAAAGCTGCAGACTGATGCCCCAGATCCGCGTGCCGGCCAGGAAATCCGGCAGAAACGAGGTCGGGATTTTCTGATCCGCCGGCTCCTGCTCCGGCCGTGATGCGCCCGCCTCGGGATCGGCCGCCGCGGGCAATTCGACTTTCAATGCCGACAGGATCTTGCGTTTGGCCGCATTGGAGATCGCCACCTCCCGATTGTCCGGGCTCGGCCTGGTTGGACTGATGCCGTGCCGGCGGGCGAGCTTGTCGAGGTCAGCGGATTTCATCCTTCGATCCCCTTCCCGCATGCGCTCACGCCTCGCTGATGCTCCAGATCACCGTCCAAGGCGCAAGGTCGCCCCCGTCGCGGTGACCCAGACGGAAGATCATCTCCTCCTCGCGCTGTTCCTCGGGAAGCATCGCCGCCTCATTGCCGAGATTGGCGCGCAGATGAAGGCGCCGGTTGCCGGCGAGCCTCCAATCCACCGCGACCGCGCTTCCCGCCGAGCGATAGGCAGCCGCGTTTCCCGCGCCTTTCAGCAGGGGAATGATCTTTCGGTGACGGAGGTCAAGAAGCGTTCTATAGAAATCAAGGGTTCCGGAAGAGGCGAGCTTCGACCAGTCGAGTTTGGCGGCAGCAAAAGTCGAGGGCGCCGTCGGATCGAGAAGGTCCTCGGTATCGAAGCCCGGCAAGCGCGAAAGCTCCTCGCGGCGGCCCTTCCTGACCTTCTCGTTCAACTCCTCATCGAAATCGCAGAAGAAGGGAAAGGGCTCTTCGGCTCGCCACTCCTCGCCCATGAACAACATCGGTATTCCGGGCGCCAGGAGATAGATTGCCGTGACCGCCCTGACGGCATCGGCCGGGCTTGACGCCAAGACACGGTCGCCGAGCGCTCGGTTACCGATCTGGTCATGGTTCTGAATGAAGGATACGAAAGCGGTTGGCGGCAGATGACCGCTCGGCTTGCCGCGGCTTCTCCCACGATAGGGCATATGGTCGCCCTGAAACACGAAGCCTTCCGCCAGCGCCCGGCCGAGATTTCCAGCGTCTGCAGCGTAATCGGCATAATAACCGAACGTCTCGCCCGTGGCAGCGATGTGCAGCACATGATGCACATCGTCGTTCCATTGCGCGGTGAACAGTCCAGCCTCACCGTTTTCGTCGCGCTGCAAGAGATCGCTGTCGTTCTCCTCGTTTTCGACGATCAGATGAACATGGCGATTTCCGGCCGCGGCCCTGACGCGGCGCGCGAGCGCGTGGAGAAGATGCTCGGTGCTGTCATCCCTGATCGCATGGACAGCATCGAAGCGGAAGCCGTCGAGCCTGAACTCGGTGATCCAGTAGATGGCATTCCCGATGATGAATTCGCGGATCATCTCCGAACCGTCGCCATCGTAATTGACGCCGTGGCCCCAGGGTGTCTTGTGATGGTCGGTAAAGAGCGGCGCATAGGCCGGGATGTGGTTTCCGTCGGGCCCGAAGTGGTTGTAGACCACGTCGAGGAAGACGCAGATACCGCGCTCATGCGCCGCATCCACCAGTGCCATGAAGTCTTCCGGCCGTCCGTAGCTCGCATCAGGCGCGTAGGGAAGCACACCATCATAGCCCCAGCCGTAGCGGCCGGGAAATTCGCTGAGCGGCATGATCTGCAACGCCGTGATGCCGAGCGACCGCAGATGATCGAGACGCTCGATCGCGGCCTTGAAAGTGCCCTCCGGCGTGAAGCAGCCGATATGTATCTCGTAGATGACCATCTCTTCCCAGGGCCGACCCATCCAGGCGTCCATCTTCCACCGATAGGAGGAAAGATCGACCACTTCGCTCGGCCCATGCACGTCCTGTGGCTGGAACCGCGAGGCGGGATCGGGAACGTGGCGGCCGTCCGGCAGAAGGAAGCGATAGCGCGTACCGGGACGGGCCTCCGCCACCGCGCACCGGTGCCAGCCGTCTTCTTGCGCCTGCATCGGGCGCGACTCCGCGCCTTCGATCTTCAGCCATATGCTTTCATGCAGGGGAGCCCACAGGCGAAAGAGAATACCCTCTTCGGTGAATGCCGGGCCAAACGTCATTTTGCTCAAGGGAAAGCCTTGGATGAATTGGAATGAGATTGGGGTAACTTTTGACAGGGCAAAAAGTTTCGCCGCTGCAGGCGGACCGCACATCTAACCGGCGGCAATGCCTGCCCCTGCAGATAGAAGGAGTATAATTCCGCTCTGTTAGCAGTAGGATTTTATCCTACTGCGTGCTATGAAATATGCGGAAAAGCAGGAGTGCAACCGATGCGTTCGACGCAACAGATGAGCATTACATTGCCCATGGAAATGGCGAAGCGCGTCAAGCAGCGGGTGTCCGACGGTGACTACGCCTCCGAAAGCGAAGTCATTCGCGAGGGACTTCGGGCGTTGCAAGAACGCGAGAATGCGGTCGAACACTGGCTGCGAACTGAAGTCGCGGCCACCTATGATGTCCATATGGCCGACCCCACCAAGGCCAAACCTCTCGATGAAGTCTGGAAGCGGCTCGAAGCACGCATGGACGAGATCGATCGAGAAGAAGATTGATGAAGCGCTATGATATCCGCCTTACCGCCGAGGCGGAGGTGGATTTGGCGCGCATCTATCGTTTCGTACGCAGGAAATCCGCATCTTCGGTTGTCGCCCGCAATTACGTGGCTCGCATCAAGACCTTTGTGGATGGCTTCGGGACATATCCCGAACGTGGCAGCATTCACGATGACATCCGGCCTGGGTTACGCATTGTCGGCTTTGAACGTCGGGTAAGCGTGGCGTTCGTGGTCAACGCAGCCGAAGTTGTCATCCTCCGCATCCTCTATGCTGGGCAGCAGTTTGAAAGCGATGAAAATTAACCCGGTCGCCAAGCATCCTCATACTTCAATTTCAAGCCGCCGCGACCTTCCCCGAGAGTGCCTGATCCATGGCCACCTGAAGCTGTTCCTGGGTGAAAGGCTTCGTCATCCTCAGCATCCGGCCAATGCCGTTGTCTTCCGAGAGTTCGGCATAACCCGAAGCGAGGATGACGGGCAGGCCGGGGAAGGAGGAGCGAAGGTGACGCGCGAGTTCGGCCCCCGTCATGCCGGGCATGGCATGGTCGGTGATGACCAGGTCGCAATCCTGGCCGTCGGAGAGGAATTCCAGGGCCTCGGAAGCGGAAGACGCTTCCCGCGTGAGATGGCCGAGATCTTCCAGCATCGCCACGGTTCCGGTCCTGACGAGCGCGTCGTCGTCGACCACCAGAATGGCCAGCGATCTCGATACCGGTTTCGCCGGCTCTGCCATCGCAGCCTCGGCGACAGAGGGCGCCTTGGCGAAAGCCTCGGCGACGGGAAGCCAAAGCGAAACGGTCGTGCCCTTCCCCCGCATGCTCGCGATCTGGATCGAACCGCCGGATTGCGCCGCCAGGCCATGGACCATCGACAGGCCGAGACCGGTGCCCTTGCCGACACCTTTCGTGGTGAAAAACGGCTCGGCGGCGCGCGAGACGGTCGCCTCGTCCATGCCTTCGCCGTCGTCCGACACCGATATTCTGATGTAATTCCCACCTGCAAGACCGGGCAGGGCCGGCTCTTCGGCCTCAGCGGCGGCCACCGTCACGGCGCCGCCGCTTTCCAGCGCGTCCCGCGCATTGACGAACAGATTGAGCAGCGCCAGTTCCAGCTGGTTGCTGTCCACCAGCAGCGGCGCCAGATCGGCCGGGATGCTTTTGCGGATCTCGATGCGTGGGCCTACCGCCTTGGCGAGAAGATCCTCGACGTTTTCGAACAGCCTGAGGAAATCGACCGCCTGCGGCTTCAATTCCTGCCGGCGCGCGAAGGCGAGCAGGCGCTGGGTCAGCGCCGTGCCGCGCTCGGCAGCCTGGATGGCGTTCGTCACCAGGCGTTCGCTGCGCTCGTCTGCCGGAAGACGCTTCTTCAAAAGGTTGAGGCTGCCAAGCACCGCCATCAGAAGATTGTTGAAATCGTGGGCCACGCCTCCCGTCAGGTGACCGATCGTGTCGAGCTTCTGCGCCTCGAAGAGCTGGGCAAGCGCCTCCTCGCGCTCGCGCGTCTTTTGATCGATCCGGTGCTCCAGCTCTTCGTTGAGCTGACGCAGTTGCGCTGCCGAGGCTTCGAGTTCGGCGGTGCGCTGGCGGACTCTAGCCTCCAGATCCGCGTTCAGGCGTTCAAGCTCCCGCGTCTTCCTGTAGAGATCGGCAAAGACCCTGACCTTGGCTCTCAGCACCTCGGGCACGATCGGGACGGAGACATAGTCGACGGCGCCGACCGCATAGCCGCGCAGCCGGTCGGGTTCGGCAAGCATAACGGCGGAGACGAAGATGATCGGCGTGTTCTGGTAGCGCGGGTGCTGGCGGATCATGCCGACGAGCTCGAAACCGTCCTGCTCGGGCATGCAGACATCGACGAGGATGACGGCGATTTCGGTGCGCAGCAGGTGCTCGAAGGCTTCGCGGGCGGACTGCGCCTTGATGAGGTTTTCCTCGAGTTCTTCGAGGATGACCTCATAGCTCAGGAGCTTGGCGGGCTGATCGTCGACGAGGAGGATGTTGACGGGGTTCATGGCCGGGTCCTCAGCGGTGCAGCCACATGCGCAGAGCCGACAGAAGCTGCTCGGTGTTGACGGGCTTCGCCAGGTAATCCGACGCGCCCGCTTCCAGGCATTTCTCGCGGTCTCCCTTCATCGCCTTGGCCGTCAGCGCCAGGATCGGCAGCCGCCGGAAGCGTGGCTCCGAGCGGATGACCTGCATCGTCTCGTAGCCGTCCATATCAGGCATCATGATGTCCATCAGCACGATCGCGACGGAGGGTTCGTTGTTGATGACGTCGATCGCCTCGCTGCCGGTCGTCGCGGTCAGCACCCTCATGCCACGGCGTTCGAGAACGCTGCTCAGCGCAAAGATGTTGCGCGCATCGTCGTCGACGAGCAGCACGGTCTCGCCGACCAGATCCTCGTCCGAGCTGTGCAGTTCCTGCAGCGTCGCCTGCTTTGCCGCCGGCAGGTCGGCGACCACCCGGTGCAGGAACAGCGCCGTCTCGTCGAGCAGGCGCTCGGGGGACTCGACGCCCTTCACCACGACGCTGCGAGCCATGCTGTGCAGTGTCGCGTCCTCCTCGGGGGAAAGCTCGCGGCCGGTGAAGACGACCACCGGCACTTCGGCGATCTCATCATTGTCGCGTATCTGTTCCAGCACGTCGAAGCCCGACATATCCGGCAGCGTGAGGTCGAGCACGACGCAATCGGCCGAGCCCTGCCGGAGAATGTCGAGCGCTTCCGATCCAGATCCGACGCTCGTTATGTCGATGTCGTCGTGCCCGAGGAGCGCGGTGACGCTCATGCGCTCGGCTTCGTTATCCTCCACCAGCAGCAGATGCTTACGGCGCGGTTCGGCATAGGCCTTCAACCGCGACAGCGCCTTGCCGAGGCCTTCGGGCGTCGTCGGCTTGCTCATGAAGGCGAAGGCACCGCGGGTCAGGCCGTGCTGGCGGTCCTCGTCGAGGCTGATGATCTGCACCGGAATATGCCGCGTCTGCGAATTCTGCTTCAACTGGCTCAGCACCGTCCAGCCGAGCATGTCGGGGAGGAAGATATCGAGGGAGATCGCGGCCGGCCTGTATTCCTGCGCGAGCACGAGCGCATCGCTGCCGCGCATCGCGACCAGCACCTTGAAGCCATTGTCGCGGGCGAGATCGACGAGGACGCGGGCATAATGCGCGTCGTCCTCGACGACGAGGAGCACGGAGTCGCCGGGTTCGATCCGGTGACGGTCATCCGCGACATGCTCGGCCGTTTTTTCGGCGCGGCGGCTCGCAGCCGCTTCCGCGAATTCGACGACGTTTGCCGGCGTCGCGACAGGCTTCAGCGCGACCGCGCCGGCGCCGACATAGGTGAGCGGCAGGTAGAGGACGAAGGTGCTGCCGACACCCGGCGTGCTGCGCAGCTGGATCTCGCCGCCGAGGAGGTTCGCGAGTTCGCGGCTGATTGCGAGACCAAGGCCGGTACCGCCATATTTGCGGCTGGTCGAAGCATCCGCCTGCTGGAAGGCCTCGAAGATGATGCGCTGCTTTTCGGGCGGGATGCCGATGCCGGTATCGACGACCTCGAAGGCGATGACGGACGGCGCATGCCGGAGAGAGGGATGGTCAGGCGACCAGCCGCTCGTCACCGATGCCACACGCAGCGTGACCCCGCCTTGCGCGGTGAATTTAAAGGCGTTTGACAGCAGGTTCTTGAGGATCTGCTGCAGCCGCTTCGAGTCGGTGATGATGCTCTTCGTCACATCAGCGCCGACCTCGATCGCAAAGGAGAGGTTCCGGTTTTCGGCCTCGTGCCGGAAGGGCCGCGCCATGACTTCGAGCAGGTTACTGACGTAGATCTCCTCGGCATCGACCGAGACCGTGCCGGACTCGATCTTTGAAAGATCAAGGATGTCGCTGATGAGGTTCAGCAGATCTGTGCCGGCGCCGTGAATGGTCTTTGCGAACTCGACCTGCTTTACCGAGAGGTTGCCGTCCGGGTTTTCCCCGAGCTGCTGGCCGAGGATCAGGATCGAATTCAAAGGCGTGCGCAATTCATGCGACATGTTGGCGAGGAACTCGGATTTGTACTTCGAGGTCAGCGCAAGCTCGGTCGCCTTTTCCTCGAGCGCGCGTCTTGCCTGCTCGATTTCCTGGTTCTTCGCCTCGACTTCGACGTTGCGCTCTTCCAGCTGCTGCGCCTTCTGCCCGAGCTGCTCGTTGGTCTGCTGCAGCTCGCGCTGCTGCGTCTGCAGCTCCGCGGCGAGCTGCTGCGATTGCTTGAGCAGGCCTTCGGTCTGCATGGTCGCTTCGATCGAGTTGAGAACGATGCCGATCGAGGTCGTCAGCTGGTCGAGGAAGGAAAGCTGCAGCTCGGTGAATTCGCCGGCGGAGGCAAGTTCGATTACCGCCTTCACCTGCCCTTCGAAATGGACCGGCAGGACAATGGCGCTTCGCGGCAGCGTCGTGAACACGCCGGAGCTGATCGGAACGACATTGTCGGGAAGATCAGTGACGAGGATACGGCGGGCATCGCTCGCGCATTGGCCGACGAGGCCCTGGCCGAAGTCGAGCCGCAGCGGATGCGCCGCTTCCACGCCTTGCGCATAGACCGAAAGCAGCGACAGGAACGGCTGCTCTTCGTCGGCATCCACCTGGTAGATCACGCCCTGATGGGCGCCGACGAGCGGCGCAAGCTCCGACAGCAGCATCTTGCCGACCAGCGTCAGGTCGCGCTGGCCCTGCAGCATGTTGGTGAAGCGCGCGAGGTTGGTCTTCAGCCAGTCCTGCTCGGTGTTGCGCTCCGTCGTCAGGCGCAGGTTGTCGATCATCGTGTTGATGTTGTCCTTGAGCTCGGCCACTTCGCCGCGCGCGTCGACCTGGATCGACCGCGTCAGGTCGCCCTTGGTGACGGCTGTGGCAACCTCGGCGATGGCGCGCACCTGGGTCGTGAGATTCGCGGCCAACAGATTGACGTTACCCGTCAGATCCTTCCACGTTCCCGCGGTGCCCGGCACGTTCGCCTGACCGCCGAGGCGGCCTTCCACACCCACTTCACGCGCCACGGTGGTCACCTGATCTGCGAAGGTCGCAAGCGTATTGGTCATGTTGTTGATGGTTTCGGCGAGCGCCGCCACCTCGCCCTTGGAGGCGACGGTGAGGTTCTGCTTGAGGTCGCCGTTTGCGACGGCCGTCACCACCTTGACGATGCCGCGCACCTGTTCGGTGAGGTTTGCGGCCATGACGTTGACCGTGTCGGTCAGATCCTTCCAGGTGCCGGCGACACCCGGCACCTGCGCCTGGCCGCCGAGCTTGCCTTCGGTGCCGACTTCGCGGGCAACACGCGTCACTTCACCGGCAAAGGCGTTGAGCTGGTCCACCATCGTGTTGATGGTGTTCTTCAGTTCGAGAATTTCGCCCTTCACGTCGACCGTGATCTTGCGCGAGAGGTCGCCACGCGCGACGGCGGTGGTGACTTCGGCGATGTTTCGCACCTGGGTCGTCAGGTTGGCGGCGAGCAGGTTGACGTTGTCGGTCAGGTCCTTCCAGGTACCAGCAACACCGGGAACGACGGCCTGGCCGCCGAGGCGACCGTCGGTACCGACTTCGCGAGCGACGCGCGTGACTTCGCCGGCGAAGGAGCGAAGCTGGTCGACCATGGTGTTCAACGTGTCCTTCAAGAGCAGGATTTCGCCGCGCACGTCGACGGTGATCTTGCGTGAGAGGTCGCCATTGGCGATGGCGGTCGCCACCTCGGCGATATTGCGCACCTGCGCCGTCAGGTTGCCGGCCATGGAGTTGACGCTGTCGGTCAGATCCTTCCACGTGCCGGCAACACCAGAGACCTGCGCCTGGCCGCCGAGCTTGCCTTCGGTGCCGACTTCGCGGGCAACACGCGTGACTTCGCCGGCAAAGGCGTTGAGCTGATCCACCATCGTGTTGATGGTGTTCTTCAGTTCGAGGATTTCCCCCTTCACGTCGACAGTAATCTTGCGCGAGAGGTCGCCGCGCGCCACTGCCGTCGTGACTTCGGCGATGTTGCGTACCTGACCGGTAAGGTTGGAGGCCATGGAGTTGACGTTTTCGGTCAGATCCTTCCAGGTGCCGGCGACTCCAGGCACCTGCGCCTGGCCGCCGAGCTTGCCTTCGGTGCCGACTTCGCGCGCCACGCGCGTCACCTCGGAGGCGAAGCGGTTCAGCTGGTCCACCATGGTGTTCAGCGTTTCCTTGAGCTCCAGGATTTCGCCCGAGACGGACACGGTGATCTTTTTCGACAGGTCGCCATTGGCGATCGCGGTGGAGACTTCGGCGATGTTGCGTACCTGCGCCGTCAAATTGCCGGCCATGGAGTTGACGCTGTCGGTCAGATCCTTCCACGTGCCGGCCACACCGAGCACGTTCGCCTGGCCGCCGAGCCGTCCTTCCGTGCCGACTTCGCGCGCCACGCGCGTCACTTCACCGGCAAAACCGTTCAGCTGATCGACCATCGTGTTGATGGTCTCCTTCAACTCGAGGATTTCGCCCGACACCGTCACCGTGATCTTCTTGGAAAGGTCGCCCTGGGCGACCGCGGTCGCGACTTCGGCGATGTTGCGCACCTGGCCGGTCAGGTTCGAGGCCATGGAATTGACGCTGTCGGTCAAATCCTTCCAGGTGCCGGCCACACCACGCACATTCGCCTGGCCGCCGAGCCGGCCTTCCGTTCCGACTTCGCGGGCGACACGCGTCACCTCCGAAGCAAAGGCGTTCAACTGGTCGACCATCGTATTGATGGTTTCCTTCAGTTCGAGGATTTCGCCCTTCACGTCGACGGTGATCTTCTTCGACAGGTCGCCATTGGCGATCGCTGTGGAGACTTCGGCGATATTGCGCACCTGCGCAGTCAGGTTGCCGCCCATCGAGTTGACGTTTTCGGTCAGGTCCTTCCAGGTGCCGGCGACACCGCGCACGTTCGCCTGGCCACCGAGACGGCCTTCCGTGCCGACTTCGCGCGCCACGCGCGTCACTTCCGAGGCGAAGGCGTTCAGCTGGTCTACCATCGTATTGATGGTTTCCTTGAGCTCCAGGATTTCGCCCGAGACCGTGACCGTGATCTTCTTCGACAGGTCGCCATTGGCGATGGCGGTCGAGACTTCGGCGATGTTGCGCACCTGTGCCGTCAGGTTCGAGGCCATGGAATTGACGTTGTCGGTCAGGTCCTTCCAGGTGCCGGCCACGCCAGGCACCTGCGCCTGACCGCCGAGACGGCCCTCGGTGCCGACTTCGCGCGCGACGCGCGTCACCTCGCCGGCAAAGCCGTTCAGCTGATCGACCATCGTATTGATGGTTTCCTTGAGTTCGAGGATTTCGCCCGAGACGTCGACGGTGATCTTGCGCGAGAGGTCGCCACGCGCCACCGCTGTCGTCACCTGGGCGATGTTGCGCACCTGGGCCGTGAGGTTGCCGCACATGGCATTGACCGAGTCGGTCAAGTCCTTCCAGGTGCCGGCGACGCCTGGCACCAGCGCCTGCCCGCCGAGCTTGCCTTCGGTGCCGACCTCGCGGGCGACGCGCGTCACTTCGGAGGCGAAGGAGCGCAGCTGGTCGACCATGGTGTTGATGGCTTCCTTGAGCTGCAGGATTTCGCCGCGCACGTCGACGGTGATCTTCTTGGACAAGTCGCCGTTGGCGACCGCGATCGTCACTTCGGCGATGTTGCGCACCTGCGCCGTCAGGTTCGACGCCATCGAGTTCACGCTTTCGGTCAGGTCCTTCCAGACGCCCGTCACCTCCGGCACCTGCGCCTGACCGCCGAGCTTGCCGTCGGTGCCGACTTCGCGGGCGACGCGCGTCACCTCCGAGGTAAAGACGCTGAGCTGCTTGATCATCGTGTTGACGATATCGGCCGAGCGCAGGAATTCGCCTTTCAGAGCCCGCCCGTCGACGTCGAGCGGCACGGTCTGCAGCAGGTCACCCTTGGCGACCGCGGTGATCGTGCGCGTGACGGCCGTCGTCGGCCAGAGGAGGTCGTCGATCAGCCCGTTGATCGAGCCTTCCATTTCGGACCAGGAACCATCCGACAGGCCGAAGCGCACCCGCGTGCTCGTCCGCCCGTCGCGGCCGACGACCTGGCCGACATGTTCGAGCTGCTGGGCCATGCGCTGATTGGCGGCGATGATGTCGTTCAAGGCATCGGCGACCTTGCCGGTGACGCCGGTGAGATCGGAGCGCATGCGCACGGAAAAATCGCCGCGCCTGACCGCGACAAGGACTTCCAGAAGCGCGCTGGCGTCGTCGAACGCCATGGTTTTGTGGTCGCGCCCGTTAAGGCTCTCTGCCACGGCGTCGTCGCGCGAAAATTCACTGGTTTGCTTGCTCACGGATTCCCCCTTGTTCGAAAACAAGTAATTAGGGCTCGACTGGAAAAAGGGTATGGGGGATCGGCAGGGTTGCAGAGGCCGGCATGGCAGGCGCCGAAGGCCAAACTTTGCCTGCGCGGGAACAGTTTCCCGGCGGCCGTCGTTTCCGTTTGACAAGGAGAACGACATGTCGAACGTCTCAAGGACAGGCAAGGACGAGATCAACAACGCGACCAGCCCGACGACTTTCGGAAGGTCGGTCGAGAGCCAGGCACAGATGCGGGATGCGGCGGCGGAGGCATCGCCCGAAACCGGCGGCGAAATGCTGAACGTCTACCGGCTGGAACCGATCGCCAGACCCGACGATCCCAGATGGGACAATGCTCCGAGCCACGGCACCATCGTCGTGGCCGCCCGGACGCCCGGCGACGCCAGAATTGTCGCCGCTGCCCGCGAACTCGATTTCATGGAAGTGGATGCCGCACCCGCCGAAGATGTGACAACGACCAATGCCAGTGCTTTCCGCGACGACAAGCTCTATACTGTCATCGAGATCGACCGGCACAGGCGCGATCTCAAACGCGGCATTCTCGACGGCACGGTGTCGGTCGACACCATCCGCTCGGTGGAGCCGGAATAGGGTTCCTTCCTTTTCATCGGAGTTCTCATGAATACGGCCAATCTGCAGCTCAAGGGCCTGATCATGGCGATGGCCTCGCTATGCGACGCGATCGTCGAGAAGGAATTGCTCACGCGTGGCGAAATCGATGCCGCGCTCTCGAAAGCTCAACGGGCGATCGAGGAAGATGATGATCACGAGCTCTCCGGAGCCAATCGCGCGGCGATCCTGTTTCCGGTCCGCGTGCTGCAGCTCGCCGGCGAAGCCGGCCGCAAAGGCGAAGGGGCCACGTTTTCGGATTACGCGAGGCTTGTGGGCAGGCTCGGCTGACCATGCTCGACGGCTTTGCTTGCGACACCGGCGATCATTGATCCGGCGCCGGCATTCGGGCTGTCGATTTTTGCGATAAGTTGATCTTTTTAGTCTTGTTTTCCGGTCGCTCCTGCGGCTATACCCCGGCCGCATATCTTCACGCACCGGGATTTTCATCGTGACCAGCCTCAAATCACTTCTGGCCGCCTGCGGCCTCTCCGCCCTGATCAGCCTTGCCGCAACCCCGTCTTTCGCCGGTTCGACGACCTATCCGCTGACGCTGGAGAACTGCGGCGCCGAAGTCACCTTCAAGAAGGCGCCCGAGCGGGCAATCGGGCTTGGCCAGAACAGTGCGGAAATCCTGCTGCTGCTCGGCCTTCAGGACAAGATGGTCGGCACCGCCTTCTGGCCGAGCAAGGTCCTGCCGCAGCTCACTGACGCCAATGCCAAGGTCAAGCTTCTCACAGTCGAAATGCCGACTTTCGAATCGATCCTGGCCGAAAATCCCGACTTCGTTGCTGCCGCCTTGCCGAGCCTGGTCGGGCCGAACAGCAAAGTCGCCAAGCGCGAAGATTTCGACAAGGTCGGCGTTTCAACCTATCTCTCGCCCAGCACCTGCCTCAGCACCAAGGATGTCAAGGATCAGTACGGCAGCCGCGCCGAGCTCTGGAACATGGATCTTCTCTACAAGGAGATCGACGAACTCTCTCAGATCTTCGACGTTGCCGATCGCGGCCAGGCGCTGATCGCCGATTTCAAGGCGCGTGAAGCCAAGCTTCGCGGCAGCGTTTCCAAGGACGGCAAGAATCTCTCCTACGTCTTCTGGTTCTCGAGCCCCAGCCCGTCGGCCGACGCCTATCTCGGCGGCAAGAACAGCGCTTCCGGCTTCATCGCCGACCTCCTCGGCGGCCACAATGCCATTACCGCGGAAGCGGAATGGCCAACCGTCGGCTGGGAAGGCATCATCGCCTCCAATCCCGACGTCATCGTCGTCGCCAGCCTCGACCGCAACCGCTGGGAGCTCGACAAGCCTGAGGCCAAGATCAACTTCCTGAACACCGATCCGGCCGTCAGCCAGATCCCGGCCGTCAAGAACAAGGCGCTTGTCGTCATGGACGGCCAGGCGATGAACCCGACCATCCGCACGATCTACGGCGCCGAGCAGGTGGCCGAGCAGCTGAAGGCGCTTGGTCTGCTGAAGTGACCGACGCAGGCCGTCTCTTCCGGCAGCTGGGAGCCGTCACCGCACTGCTCCTCGCCTCCCTCTGCCTCATCGCTGTCGCCATCGGCGTCAGCGTCGGGATCGGCGATCTGCCGATTCCGCTTGCGACCACCTTCTCCGCCGTCACCAATCGGCTCGGCTGGACCGCGGTCGAGCTGAACCACATCCATGAGACCGTCATCTGGGACTATCGCCTGAGCCGCGCACTCGTCGCCGCCTTCTGCGGCGCGGGGCTGGCGCTGTCGGGCGCGATCATGCAGTCGCTGCTGCGCAATCCGCTTGCCGAACCCTATGTTCTCGGCATTTCCGCAGGCGCCTCTACCGGCGCCGTCGCGATCGTCATCCTGGGCGTCGGCGCTGGCGCTGTATCGCTCTCGGCAGGCGCCTTCGCCGGCGCCTTCTCGGCCTTCTTCTTCGTGGCGCTGCTGTCGAACGGCACGCGCGGCGGCGCGGACCGCACAATCCTTGCCGGTGTCGCCGCATCGCAACTCTTCAACGCCTCGACCTCCTATATCGTCACCACCTCGGCCAATGCGCAGCAGGCCCGCGACGTCATGTTCTGGCTGCTCGGCAGCTTCAGCGGCGTGCGCTGGCCGGAATTCGCGCTGGTCTCGGTCGTCGTCGCCTTCGGCCTCGCCGCCTGTCTGCTTTACGCCCGCGTGCTCGATGCCTTCGCCTTCGGCGACGAAGCGGCATCCTCGCTCGGCGTCAATGTCGGCCGCGCCCGCATGGTGCTTTTCGCGCTGACCGCGATGATGACGGCGACCATCGTCAGCATGGTCGGCTCGATCGGCTTCGTCGGCCTTGTCGTGCCGCATGTCGCCCGCTTCGCCGTGGGGCCGCTCCATATCCGCCTGCTTCCGGCCTGCGCCATCGCGGGAGCGATCTTCATGGTCCTCGCCGACATCGCCTCGCGCGCCCTCATTCCCGGTCAAATCCTGCCGATCGGCGTCGTGACGGCGCTGGTGGGCGTGCCTTTCTTCTCGATCATCCTCTACCGGTTCCAGCGCGCGTCATGAGCATTAAGGCCGACAACCTCACCTGGAAAATTGGCAGGAAGACCATTCTGGACGGCGTTTCCATGGAGGCGCAGCCCGGCCGGATGCTCGGCCTGCTCGGGCCGAACGGCTCGGGCAAGACGTCGCTGCTCAGGCTTCTCGCCGGCCTCAAGCGCCCGCATTCCGGCCGCGTCACGCTCGACCGCAGCGATATCGGCAAGATCAGCCGCCGCTCGATCGCCCGGCGCATCGCCTTCGTCGAGCAGCACGCGACGACGAACGCCAATCTGAAGGTCGTCGACGTCGTCAAGCTCGGCCGCTTCCCGCACCGGTCGATGTTCTCCGGCTGGACGAGAGCCGACGAAGAGGCGGTCGAGGCCGCACTGGCGCGCGCCGGCATGGCGGAAAAGCGCGACGAGCGCTGGCAGAGCCTCTCGGGCGGCGAAAAACAGCGCACCCACATCGCCAGGGCGCTCGCCCAGTCGCCGCAGGAGCTGATCCTCGACGAACCGACAAATCATCTCGACATTCAGCACCAGATCGGCCTGATGCGGCTCGTCTCCGGCCTGCCGATCACCAGCATCGTCGCGCTGCACGATCTCAACCATGCCGCCATGTTCTGCGATGAACTCGTTGTAATGCAGCAGGGCAGGATCGTCGCCTCGGGGGCGCCTGAGGAGGTGCTGAGCGAGACGCTTCTGCGCGAGGTCTTTTCCATCGAGGCCCGCGTCGAAGCCTCACCCTATCATTCGCGCCCGCACATCCATTATCTCAAGTGAGCGACCGCTCTCACGTCAGGATCTGCAGCGGCAAAGCCGTCGTCTTTTTCAGCGTCTTCAAGACGATGCTCGATTTGACCGAGGCGAGATTGTCGGTGACGCGGATCATTCTTTCGAGAAACTGGCTGAGATGTTCGAGGTCGCGTGTCATGACCTTCATCAGAAAATCGGCGTCTCCGGTCTGCGAATAACATTCGAGAATCTCCGGCGCGGTCTCGATGAAGCGATGGAGCTGCTCATTTCCGCCCTCCGTATGCGCTCTCAAGCTGACAAGCGTATGGGCGACGACGGTGAAACCCAGCTTGACCGGATTGAGGATGGCCACCACGCTCTGGATATATTGCTCGTTACGCAGCCTTTCCAAACGGCGGGCGCATTGGGTCGCGGAGAGATTGACCTTCTGAGACAGTTCGCTCTGCGTCAACTCGCTGTTCTGCTGGAGAGCGGCGAGCAGTTTGATATCGAACGGGTCAAGCATGACCACCCCTCCCCGACGGTGATTTTCTGCATATTATAGCCTCCTTTCACCGAAAGTCTGCATACTCACGCCAATACAGGGAGAAAATCGCAGAAAATCGCCGCGAGATTTCAGTTAATCTCCAGCGACTTGGAAAAGCGAGGTGGAACTGTGTTTGACAAACTGAACAGCAGGCCGGCTGACAGCCTTCTTGCCCTCATCAAGGCCTTCCAGGCCGACGATCGCCCGGGAAAAATCGACCTCGGCGTCGGCGTCTATCGCGACGCGATGGGACGCACGCCCGTCATGCGGGCCGTGAAGGCGGCGGAGCAGTTTCTGCTGGAAAACCAGGACAGCAAGAAATATCTCGGCCCGGAAGGCGACCTGCAATTCGTGCGCCTGCTTGAGCCGATCATCTTCGGAAACGCGCCTGTTTTCGCTCATCGCCTCGTCGGCATTCAGACGCCGGGCGGCAGCGGCGCTTTGCGTCTCGGCGCCGAACTCATCCAGGCGGCAAATCCATCGGCGAAGGTTCTGCTGGGAACCCCCAGCTGGCCCAATCATGCACCGATCTTCGCCTCGGCACGCTTGGCCGTAAAGGAATATGCCTTTGTCGATCTGACGTCACAGCAGGTCAAATTCGAAAGCGTCATTGCCGCCTTGTCTTCCGCTGGGGAAGGCGACGTCGTGCTGCTTCACGGCTGCTGCCATAACCCGACCGGCATCGACTTCACCATGGAGCAGTGGCAAGAGATTACCGATCTCCTCGTTACACACAGGCTCGTGCCCTTCATCGATCTTGCCTATCAGGGGCTCGGCGACGGTCTCGAACAGGATGCCGCGCCAACGCGCATGATCCTTAATGCGGTCGATGAGGCGTTGATCGCTTATTCCTGCGACAAGAACTTCGGCCTCTATCGCGAGCGCGTCGGCGCGCTCTATGTCGTGGCTCGCAATGGCGATGACGTGAAGAAAGCCGAAAGCAACATGGCCGCACTCGCCCGTGTCAACTGGTCCATGCCGCCGGACCATGGGGCCGCCATCGTCAGGTGTATTCTCGAAAGCCCTGATATGACGGCGATGTGGCGCGCCGAACTCGAAGAGATGTGCCAGCGCGTCAACGGCAATCGTGCGGCACTTGCCGCTGCCTCTCCCGATCTCGCCTTCATCAGCCGGCAGCGCGGGCTGTTTTCCAATCTCTCCATGTCCAAGGAAACGGCGGTCGCGCTCAGGGCAAACCACGGCATCTACATGGCCGATTCCGGGCGCATGAACCTTGCCGGCATGCAGCCCGCCGATGCCGGCGCCATCGTCGCAGCGCTCCGGACCGAAGGCTGCCTGAAGTCATAACCGAACGCGGCATTGGAGCCTCCGAATGAGCAGGAAAGAAACGACCGGCCAGGCGATCACCCGTTCGCTTGTCGCCCATGACATCGACACGGTCTTCGGCATCCCCGGCGCCCATATGTATGATTTCAACGACGCCCTCTATGACGCCGGCGATAAGATCCGGTTCATTCATACAAGGCACGAACAGGGTGCGGCCTACATGGCCTACGGCTATGCCAAATCCACCGGCCGGATCGGCGCCTATACCGTCGTGCCCGGCCCGGGCGTGCTCAATTCCGGCGCGGCGCTTTGCACCGCTTACGGCGCCAACGCGCCGGTGCTCTGCATCACCGGCAACATCATGTCCCATCTGATCGGCCAGGGCAGAGGACAGTTGCACGAACTGCCGGATCAGCTCGCGACGATGCGCGGGATCACCAAGACGGCGGAACGCATCAATCATCAGTCCGAGGCCGGTTCCGTGATGGCCGGAGTCGTCTCCAAGATGCTCTCCGGTCGCCAGGGTCCGGGAGCGATCGAAGCTCCCTGGGACGTGTTCGGACAATCCGGACCCGAGATCGACATTCCCGTTGCCGCGAAAGCGCCTCACCCGGCCGTCAATCCCGATCAGATCGCCGCGGCGGCGGCGCTGATATCAGGCGCCAAGAACCCGATGATCATGGTCGGCGGCGGCGCGGCGGATGCCGGCGCGGAGATTGCTGCGCTGGCGGAGTTGCTTCAGGCGCCCGTCGCCTCCCATCGCTCCGGCAAGGGCATCGTCGCAGACGACCACCCCAATTATCTGAATTTCGTCGCCGCCTATGAATACTGGAAGAAGGTCGACGTGCTGATCGGGATCGGCAGCCGGCTCGAATTGCAGTTCATGCGCTGGAAGTGGCTTCCGAAAGGGCTCAAGATCATCCGCATCGACATCGATCCCACGGAGATGGTCCGCCTCAAGCCCGATGTCGGCATCGTCGCGGATGCAAGCGACGGGACACAGGCGCTGACCGATGCGCTGGCTGGGTTCGTCCGCGAGGATCGCACGCGGGAATTTGCCGAATTCAACGAAGAGGCCAAGTCTCGCTTCTCGGCAGTCCAGCCGCAGCTTGGTTATCTCCAAGCCATTCGCGCAGCTTTACCGAGAGACGGTTTCTTCGTCGAGGAAGTCAGCCAGATGGGTTTCACCGCCCGCTTCGCCTTCCCGGTCTATGGCCCGCGCCAATATGTGACATGCGGCTATCAGGACAATCTCGGCTTTGGCTTTAACACCGCCTTGGGCGTGAAGGTCGCCAATCCCGACAAAGCGGTGATCTCCGTTTCAGGCGATGGCGGCTTCATGTTCGGCGTCCAGGAACTTGCCACCGCCGTCCAGCATAAGATCAACGTCATCGCCATCGTCTTCAACAACTCTGCCTACGGCAATGTGCTGCGCGACCAGAAGCAGACCTATAAGGGCCGCTACCTCGGCTCGGATCTCACCAACCCCGATTTCGTCGCCCTTGGCGAAAGCTTCGGCATCCGATCCTTCAAGGTGGCAAGCCCTGGCGAATTGAGAGACATATTGGAGAAGGCGCTCTCACTCGATGAGCCAGTCCTTATCGAGGTGCCGATCGAAAAAGGGTCCGAGGCAAGCCCCTGGCCCTACATTCATCCGGCTCCGCACGCGGAATGACCGCAACAGCGTGAAACCGTCAGGGCGACGGCCCCTTGAAAAAGATCGTCGCCAGCGGCGGCAGCGTCAGCGATAGCGAGACAGGCCTGCCGTGCGCGGGCACGGGTTCGCTCGACACTGCCCCGTTGACGAGGCCCGAGCCGCCATATTCGCGGGCATCCGTCGTAATCTTCTCGATCCACATCCCGTCCCGCGGCACGCCGATCCGGTAGCCGTAACGCGGCACCGGGGTGAAATTCGAGACGACGAGCACCGAGGAGGAGCGATCGGGGGCATAACGCAGCATGCCGAGCACGGAATTGACGGCGTCGTCGGCGGCCGCCCATTCGAAGCCTTCGGGATGAAAGTCGCCGAACTGCAAGGCCGGCTCCTGCCCGTAGAAGCCGTTCAAATCCTTGACCAGCCGCTGAAGCCCGGCATGCGCCGGCCGGTCCAGCACGTCCCAGCTGACCGACGCGTCATGGTTCCATTCGCCGGGCTGGGCGATCTCCCCGCCCATGAACATCAGCTTCTTGCCAGGATGGCCCCACATGAAGGCGAGATAGCTGCGCAGGTTGGCGAATTTCTGCCACTCGTCGCCGGGCATCTTGCCGAGCAGCGAGCCCTTTCCGTAAACGACCTCATCGTGGGAAATCGGCAGCATGAAGCGCTCGGAATAGGCATAGATCATGCCGAAGGTCATCGTGTTGTGATGGTAGCTTCGGTAGACCGGGTCCTTCGAGATGTAACTCAGGCTGTCATGCATCCAGCCCATATTCCATTTGATGTCGAAGCCGAGCCCGCCTTCTTCGGGCGGCTTTGTCACGCCCGGCCAGGCGGTCGATTCCTCGGCAATCGTCACCGCATGCGGGCAGCGCTCGTGAATGATGCTGTTCAGATGCTTGAAGAACTCAACCGCCTCCAGGTTCTCCCGGCCGCCATATTTGTTCGGAATCCACTCCCCCTCCTTGCGGCTGTAGTCGCGGTAGAGCATCGAGGCGACGGCATCCACGCGCAGTCCGTCGATATGGTAGCGTTCGAGCCATTCGAGCGCGCTGGCGATCAGGAAGCCTTTCACCTCGTTGCGGCCGAGATTGTAGATCAGCGTGTTCCAGTCGCCGTGGAAGCCCTCGCGCGAGTCCTCGTGCTCGTAGAGCGCCGTGCCGTCGAAGCGGGCAAGCCCCCAGACGTCTGTGGGGAAATGGGCCGGCACCCAGTCGAGGATCACGCCGATCCCGGCGCCGTGGCAGCGGTCGACGAAATAGGCCAAATCCTCAGGCGTGCCGTAGCGGCCGGTCGGAGCGAAGAGGCCGAGCGGCTGATAACCCCAGGAGCCGCCGAAGGGATGCTCCATGATCGGCAGCAGCTCGATATGGGTAAATCCCATCTCGCTTGCATAGGGAACGAGCCTCTGGCTGAGTTCGACCCAGTCGAGCGACCGCCCGCCATTCTCCCGCAGCCAGGAGCCGGCATGCACCTCGTAGACGGAGACCGCGCCTTCCAGTGTTTCCTGTCGCGACCGGCTCTTCATCCAGACGTCGTCGGTCCATCGAAACCGCGTCGACGATGCGACGATCGAGGCGGTGGACGGGGCGGCTTCGCTCGCGCGCGCCACCGGATCGGCCTTCTGCGGCAGGCAATTTCCCTGTGCGTCGACAATCTCGAACTTGTATCTTTCGCCGGGCGCCAGCCGGGGAATGAAGAGCTCCCAGACGCCGGCCGACTGCCTCAGCCGCATCGGGTTTCGCCGCCCGTCCCAGGCGTTGAAATCGCCGACAACAGAGACGCGGCGCGCATTCGGCGCCCAGACGGCGAAACGAACGCCCGCGACGCCGTCGATCGACATCTCCACCGCGCCGAGCGTCCGGCTCAGGCTGTAATGGGTGCCTTCGGATATAAGATGGAGGTCGAGTTCTCCGAGCAGCAGGCCGAAACTATAGGGGTCCTCGGTGATCTGTTCGCCATCCGGCCATGTGATCCGCAACCGATAAGGCATTCTCGAAGCCGTCGCCGCCGCAAACAGGCCGGAGGGGTGAGCGATGCTGAATGGCGTCACCATCCTGCCGCTCTCTGCTTCGACGAGATCGACGCCTTCGGCGCCCGGCAGATAGACGCGTACGACCGTCATGCCACCGCTCTCGTGCGGACCGAGGATCGAGAAGGGATCGCCGTGGCGTCCCTCGATCAGCGCCCAGAGCGCATCGTGCCCGATGCCGGCGAGAAGTTCCGAGCGCTCGACATTCATGCCTTGCCTCCCGTCAGACGCGATAGGATTTCGGTAAGGCCGGAGAGTGGGATCGGCAGCCATTTCGGCCTGTTGCGGGCCTCATAGGCAATCTCGTAGGCGGCCTTTTCGAGAAGAAAGGCATCAAGTAGCCTCCGTCGCGGATCGATCGGCATGGCAAGCTCCTTCGATGTCGAGACCGCCTGCCAATAGGCGCCGAGAAAAGCCTCCTCGGCATTGCGCCCGAAGCGGGCGATGGCGTCGCGGCGGACTTCGTTCTCGTGCTCTGTCACGGCGTCGTTTTCGAGCTGTGCAGTAGCGACGAGATAGCTCAGCGATCTCAGAAGCCCGGCGACGTCGCGCAGCGGAACGGTCTTCGCCCGGCGCTCGGCGAGATTTTTCGCCGGCTCTCCCTCGAAATCGATGATGACGGCATCGCCCTCGCTGACGAGGATCTGGCCGAGATGGAAATCGCCATGCGTGCGCGTCATCAGCGCGCCCCTGGCGCTTTCGGCCAGTTTCGCCGCGAGTTCGACCAACTCGGTGCGGCGCTGGAGAAGCGGCGTGCCCAGGAGGTCGACCGCCGGATCGGCGTTTTCCTCACGTTCTGCCAGTTTCGACATGGCATAGGCCATCTCGCCGGCAACAGCCTTCTTGATCGCCTCGACTTCACCGTCGCCCGCCACGACCGGGCTGAAGGCTTCGTCCGCGTTCTGCCCGGCGAGGACGACATGCAACTCGCCCAATCTGAGGCCCACCATGGCCACGAAGCTGATCAGCGCCCGGAAGACGTCGTCGCCGGGCTCCACGGCAGGGTCGTTCAGCACCAGCTCGTCGGCCGCGCGGCGCAGATTGTTCAGCATCCAGTTCCAGGCATCGCCCTGGTTGCGGATCGCGCCCTGGACGATGATCAAGGTGGAGCGGCGCCCGCTGGAGTCGGTATGCGCGATCTCGCCGAGCAGCGGCGCGGTGTGGTCGTAGCCGGCACGGGTCAGAAACCGCGTCATCTCGACCTCCGGATGGATACCGGGAAAGATGTGCCGGATCAGCTTGATCATGGCGGTGTCGCCGACGATCAACGAACTGTTGGATTGTTCGGCCGAGAGCCAATGGACCGGCATGTGGTCGGTTACCTGCATGCGGTCGAGCCGCTCGGTGCCGAGAAATTCGAGGGTACCGGTGCGCCCGGTGATGCGCGAGCGGTCGGCAAGCCCGCGCAGGATGCCGCGGGCCATCCGCTCCACGGCAAATCCATCCGTCAGGAAGCCGACCCGCCTGCCCTGGCGAACCCGCCCGAGCGCCAGCTGCTGGGTCAGAGCCGACGGCTGCGCATCGTCCCAGGCGACCGTCAGGGGCAACTGATAGGATTCGGTGTGATCCGGCAGCACCGCCTCCAGCTCGCCGAGAACGACGCCGTCGGCATAGGGGATCGGCGTTGCCGAGACCAGCCGCGCCGCCTGAAGCGGCTGGTCCTTCGCCCCGAACCACCGCCGCCTGGCGAGATAGGCGGGCAGGATTTCGTTGCTGAGGACGCGCGCATGCGCGGGTTCGTCAACGAGATCGAGGAGGCCTCGGCGGATCACCATCGTCACGAGATCGGGAAGCTGTTCGGGCGGCGCCGTGCGCCAGGCCGGCGGATCGGCGTCGGCCTCCAGCTGGAACCAGAAGAAACCGTAAGGCGGCAGCGTCAGGAGATAGGTCAATTGCCCGATCGGCGGAAAGGGCGACATGCCGGTCAGCTCGATCGGCACGCGCCCCTCGAAGGTCGACAGGTCGAGCTCGACCGCTTGGGGCAGCCGCGAGAGGTTTGCGACGCACATCAGCGTCTCGCCGTCATATTCCCTGAGATAGGCGAGGATCTTGCGGTTCTCGGGCGAAAGGAAACGTAGCGAGCCGCGCCCGAAGGCCGGATGCCTGCCGCGCAGCGCCAGCATCTTGCGCGTCCAGTTGAGCAGCGAATGCGCGTCCGTGCTCTGCGCCTCGACATTGACGGCCTCGAAACCGTAGAGCGGATCGGCGATCAGCGGCAGGACGAGCCGCGCCGGGTCCGTGCGGGAAAAGCCGCCATTGCGGTCTGGCGACCATTGCATCGGCGTCCTCACCCCATCCCGGTCGCCAAGATAGATATTGTCTCCCATGCCGATCTCGTCGCCGTAATAGATCACAGGCGTTCCCGGCATCGACAGAAGAAGAGCGTTCATCAGCTCGATGCGCCGGCGGTCGCGCTCCATCAGCGGCGCGAGACGCCGCCTGATGCCGAGGTTGATGCGGGCGCGCTTGTCGGATGCATAGGTCTCCCAGAGGTAGTCGCGCTCGGCGTCGGTCACCATTTCGAGCGTCAGTTCGTCGTGATTGCGCAGGAAGATCGCCCATTGGCAATTCTCGGGGATCTCAGGCGTCTGGCGCAGGATGTCGGTAATCGGGAACCGGTCTTCCTTGGCGATCGCCATATACATGCGTGGCATCAGCGGGAAGTGGAAGGCCATGTGGCATTCATCGCCCTCGCCGAAATATTCGCGCGTATCCTCCGGCCACTGATTGGCCTCGGCAAGCAGCATGACGCCCGGATGGGTGGCGTCGAGGGCAGCGCGGATGCGCTTCAAGATGGAGTGGGTTTCAGACAGGTTTTCGTTGATCGTTCCCTCGCGCTCAACGAGGTATGGGATCGCATCGAGGCGAAAACCGTCAATGCCGGTTTCCAGCCAGAAGCGCATCACCTTCAGCAATTCCTCCATGACGAGGGGGCTGTCGAAGTTGAGATCCGGCTGATGGGAATAGAACCGGTGCCAGTAATAGGCGCCTGCGACCGCATCCCAGGTCCAGTTCGACTTTTCCGTATCGAGGAAGATGATGCGCGTTTCCGGGAATTTCTGGTCGCTGTCCGACCAGACATAAAAATCCCGTTCCGGCGAGCCCGCCGGCGCCTCTCTTGCGCGCTGGAACCAGGGATGCTGATCGGAGGTGTGGTTGATGACGAGCTCGATGATGACGCGGATATTGCGCTGGTGGGCGGCCTCGACGAAGGCGCGGAAATCCTCGACCGTCCCGTAGTCGGGGCTGACATTGCCGTAGTCGGCGATATCGTAACCGTCGTCGCGGCGTGGCGAGGGAAAGAAGGGCAACAGCCAGATCGCATTGACGCCGAGGGCTGCGACGTGATCGAGCTTCTGATGCAGGCCGGCAAAATCGCCGACACCATCGCCATTGGCATCGTAGAACGACTTAATGTGCAGCTGGTAGATGATCGCATCCTTGTACCAGAGCGGCTGCTCAGCATTACCGAGGTTCAGCGTATCCATTCATGCCTCCGCTGCGCGCACGCGCCAGATCGCAAAGGGCAGGATCTGAGGGTTCAGACTGACTGTCTGCCGTTTGCCGTTCCACCTGAAACGATGCCCGCCGACGAGATCCTCGGCGTCGAGCGCGCCGCCATCCCCGAGCGACCACTTCCAGAGCGGCAGCTCGACATCGCTTTGCTGAAAATTGTGGGGGTCGAGGCTGATTGCGATCAGCAGGACATTGTCTCGGGCACGGCTCGCCTTCTCGAAGAACAGGATGTTGTCATTTCCGGCATTCAGCAGGGTCAGCCCGAGATGCGAGTGCAACGCGGGGTTCTCGTTGCGGATGCGGTTCAGCATTCTGATTTCGGCGATGATGTTGCCCGGCCGGTCGTAGTCCCAGGCGCGGATCTCGTATTTCTCGCTGTCGGCATATTCCTTGCGCTTGGCATCGGGACGCCCCTCGCAAAGCTCGAAGCCGTTATAGACGCCCCACAGGCCCGACAGCGTGGCGGCGAGGGCCGCGCGGATCAGGAAGGCCGGGCGCGGCGCGTTCTGGAGAAAATCCGGATTGATGTCGTGGGTGTTGACGAAGAAATGCGGGCGGAAGAATTCCTTCGGCGCGGTCTCGGTCAGCTCCCGCATATATTGCTCGAGCTCCCACTTGGCATTGCGCCAGGTGAAGTAGGTATAGGACTGGGAGAAGCCGATCTTCGCCAGCCGGTACATGACCTTCGGCTTGGTGAAGGCTTCTGAAAGGAAGACGACGTCGGGATGGCGCGCCCTGATATCGCCGATCAGCCATTCCCAGAACGGAAAAGGCTTGGTGTGAGGGTTGTCGACGCGGAACAGCTTGACGCCCTGATCGACCCAGAGCTGGATGATGTCGCGGAGCTCCACCCAGAGGGAGGGCAGCGCGTCTTTCGTGTAGAAATCGACGTTGACGATATCCTCGTATTTCTTCGGCGGGTTCTCGGCATATTTGATCGTGCCGTCGGGGCGCCAATCGAACCAGCCGGGATGCTCCTTCAGCCAGGGATGATCGGGCGAAGCCTGGATCGCGACGTCGAGAGCGATCTCCAGCCCATGCCGGCCCGCCTCCTCGACCAGCCGGCCGAAATCTTCGAAATCGCCGAGTTCGGGATGGATGGCGTCATGGCCGCCCTCCTCGGAGCCGATGGCATAGGGGCTGCCGGGATCACCCGGTGCTGCCTTCAGGCTGTTGTTGCGCCCCTTCCGGTTGGTCGTTCCGATCGGATGGATGGGCGGGAAATAGAGCACGTCGAAACCCATATCGCGGATGGCGGGCAGCCTCGGGATGACGTCGTCGAAGGTGCCGTGCCGGTTCGGATCGCCGCTCTGCGAGCGCGGGAAGATCTGGTACCAGCTGGCAAAGGCTGCCGCCTTGCGTTCGGCATCGACGGCACTTACCGAAGAGCGGAGCCGGAACGGCCGCCTGTCGGCCTTGTTCATCAGCTCGGATGTCCTGGGATCGAGGAGGATGGCCGTGCGTTCGCCATCCGAAGCGCTCTCCAGGTTGTCGACCAGATCCTGCAAGTCGGCACCGAGTGCTGCCGGCCCTTCGGCCTTCGCGGCGAGAACGAGGTTCAATCCCTCCTGAAGCTCCAGCCTGAGGTCCAGCCTCGCATCGTTCTTCTTGGTCAGCTCGTAGCGGAAAATCGCGAACGGGTTCTTCCAGGCCTCGACCGCGAATTCGTAACGCCCGATGCGTTCCAGCAGGAATTCGGCCCGCCAGCGGTCGTTCTCGACCAGTTGCATCTCTGTCTCGCGCCACTCCGCCATGGCATCGTGTGGCCGCCAGAGCAGGACGGCTGCGATCGGGTCGTGACCGTCGGCGAAAATGTCAGCCTCGACGGTGACAATGTCGCCGACGACGCGCTTGACGGGAAAGCGCCCGTCATCGACCCGCGGCATGATATTTTCGATGGCAAGCCGCGGCGAGGCTATCGCATTGTCGGCGTCGAGAGTGGGCCGGGATGTAATCTGTGTCGGCGCCTTGCCTTCGATAACCAGGGTCTCCCCTGCCCGAAGGCGCAGGGCCGCGCCGTCGGCAGTGACGGGGAGAAAACCGGATGCCGCCTCGCGAAGCGCCGTCACCGGCGCGGGCGCGCTGCGCCGGAGGTCCCGGTTGAGCAGGATGAAGCGCACATTCGATGCGCTGCGCAAATCCCGCGCCTCCGATTGCAGAAGCGCCGAAACCGGCCCGTTGGCGTTGCGGATCAGGCGGAGCGACGGAGCGCGTTTGTTGTTGAGCCTGCCGATCTCGCTATTGGCGACACGAATTTCGGCGGAGATATCGAAGGCGAGATCGTGGCGCAGCTTCCGCAAGCCGGAGCCATCGCCATGGGTCGGGTCAAGCGGCGTCGCCGCACCATATTCGAAGCCCATGGGAACCATAAGGCCGCCACCGAGCGAGGCAGCAAGCCGCAGCGCTCTGACGGCGCGCCGCTCGAGAATTTCACGGCTCTCGGTCCCATGCGCGATGCGTCTTGCAAACGGCGGCTCGGGAAAGGCGACCTGCCAGCCGAGCGGCTCCTGGACGCGATGTTCCTCGACGAACCACCTCTCGTCGAGATCCCACCAGGCCATCGATGAAAAACATCCTGCAAAACCCGCATCCGCGATCGCCTGTCGGATTGCGAAGTCGGTGCCGGGCGTCCAGGCGAGGAATTGCGCCTGCGCCTTTTCGTTCGCCACAGCAATCAGCGATTTGAAGAACGCCGACGGCGCGCGATCGATCCCGAGCACCCGATAGCCGGAAAGGCCGAGGCCGGTGAGCCGCCGCAGCCGTTCGCTCCATTCCCCCAGCAATCGCGATTGGCGTTCCGCCCCCATGTCGGTCATCGGCTCCGCCGGGTCGAGCGGCGAGCGCCGGGGATCGACGGGACGAAAGCCCGCTTGCGGGTCTCGGGCTTTGCCGTCAAGCATCAGGTCCATGATCAAACTGACGCCGCTCTTACCGGCAGCCTCGGCCAAGCGCGCCAACCCATCCTCGATGGCGCTTCCAAGCGACAGTTCAGGATCGAGACGATCGAAATTCCGGGAGGCAAAGACGCCGCCACCGCCCCGATCGAACAGCGGCGCCGTCAGCACCTGCTCGAAGCCGATGTCCGCCGCATGGTCGAAGACCTCGCGCCACGCATCGATGCCTTGAAGGAGTAGCGGATTGACGTAGTAGATCCGGGGTGGGGTGCTGGGCACACCCTGCTTCACAGAGAGTAACATCGGCCGCCGCCTCGAGGTTGCTTTTCTGGCAAACTTCCTTTGGCGGTTGTTGTTCCACCGGTCCTGCCAAATTGCGGGCAGCGCACCCGGCTCTGCCAGTGCCGGATCGGGGAAACATGATCCAAGGTGATGACGCGGAGAGAGCTTGAGATTTCGTATCGCATCCGGCTAATTTCAGCCGTCCCGGAGGGTAATCCATTTGGCTGCCGACAGCGCATCGTTACTTCGACCCATACTCTTTGCCGCAAGCTTGTCGGCCTGCGTACCGTGCCTTGCCGCCTGGAGCATCGAGACCGATCGTTCGACGCCTGAGAAGCACGGCCTGTTCGAAATCCGCGAGCAGGCCAGGCGCTTCATCGCGCAGGAGAACGCCAGGGGCCAGGAGCAATGGGACGTGCTGGAGCCCAACGCGAAGGTGCTGGTCCCCCGCTGCGCGGTCCCGCTCCGGGCGGAATGGACGCCGAAGAGCCTTGGCCGCTCGAAACCCAGCGTGACGGTGATATGCGCGGACGCCGTGCCGAACACCGTGATGAGACATTGGGATGTGTTCGTACCGGTGCAGCAGAAACCTCGGCACTCCTGAAGACAGCACCAGAACAAGATTTGATGTACTGGATAAGATCATTGCGGTTGCAACGGAGGCACCTGACGTGAATCCATCAGTGGAATTGAGCTCCTATCCGGGACTTGACGACCGGATCGTGATCGTCAGGGCGGGGGACGAAGTGGATGCCGTGTTCGTTCGGACCGACAGATTCAATGTCCTGATCGATACGCTCGGCACGCCGGAGCAATGTAGGACAGCGCTCGATCTGCTTGCGGAGCAGGCCGAGGCTCGGCCGCTGATCGTCATCAACTCGCACATGGATTGGGATCACTTCTGGGGCAATGCCGCCATATCAGGGCGTGCTCCGATCATCGCGCATGCCGCAGCGCTCGAACGCCTGCGTGATCCCTCGACGCTACAGGTCTTGAAGGACAAGGCGAGCCAGGAATCGCGGTTTGGCAATGTCGAGCTCATCGGCCCCGACATCACCTTTTCCGGCTCGATGGTTCTCAATGGCGGCGACCTGACGCTGGAACTCATCCATACGCCCGGGCACACGCCCGACCATATCGCCGTCTGGATTCCAGAACTTCGTACCTGCCTGGCGGTCGATGCTGTGGAATACCCCATTCCGGAAGTCTGGAGCAAACGTTCCGAAGACCTTCGCCTGATCCGCGCCTCGCTCACCCGCATCCGTGACCTCAATGCAAGACTGGTCATCCCCGCGCATGGCAGGACATCGTCGCCTTCGACGGTGGATCAGAATCTCGCCTATTTCGAAGCCCTGGCCGATCGTGTCGGCGGCTTGAGCGAAAGCCGGTTGGCTGATCCGCAACTCGGCAGTGCAAGCGGTTTCCGGCTCGAAGATTTCGTCGCCATTCCTGGCGGCATGCCTTCGGACACGGCGGCATTCTACCGGAATTGCCATGAGACGAACCTTGGCGCGACGGTTCAGGCCCGTATCGAAACGCTGAAATCCGCATAGGAGGCCATGGCGTGGAACTGTTGGAGGGCGGGCGAACTGGGCAGATCTGGCGCAATGGCGATGCCGTCATCAGGCCGTCAGGCGCATGGACGCCGACGGTGCACCGGTTTCTGCGTCATTTGAGGAGCCGAGGCTTTCTGGCGGCGCCGGAGGCCATCGAAATAACAGGGGAAGGCCGGGAGGTCGTCAGCTATGTCGCCGGGCGCGTCTGCGAAGATCTCGGCGATCCGATTGCCGGATCGGAGCGCATGCTGCTTTCGGCGGCCAGGCTGCTTCGGGATTTTCATTCGGCATCCGAAGGTTTCCTGGAATTGGATGGCGAGGCTCGAACATGGATGCTGGCGCCGCGGGAGCCGCGCGAGATCGTCTGCCATGGAGACTTTGCGCCTTACAACATCGCCGCGTCAGATGGCGAAGCGACCGGGATCATCGACTTCGACACCGCCCATCCCGCACCGCGCCTGTGGGATCTCGCCTATGCGGTCTATCGCTGGGCGCCCCTCTCCGACCCCACCAATCCTTCCGTAGCGTTCGGCCTCGACGAACAGCTGCGGCGCGCGAAAATCTTCTGCGCTGCTTATGGCGCGACAGAGGAAGAACGGCGCGACCTCCCGGAGATGATCTGCAGACGGCTCCAGGCCCTCGTCGATTTCATGCTGGCAAGTGCGGCAGCCGGGGACGAGACCTTCGCAGAGGACGTCGATGCCGGGGATGCCCGCCTCTATCTTAACGACATCGACTATATCGGCATGCACCGGAACCGGCTGGTGGAAATTCTCAGTTGACTAGAGCCACTTCCTCCGGCGGAAGAAGGTGAACAGGCCAAGGCAAAGAACGCAGATGACGCCGAGCACGACGAAGTAACCATACTGGAATTTCAGTTCCGGCATGTCGCTGAAGTTCATGCCGTAGATGCCGGCGATGGCCGTGGGAACAGCGAGGATGGCCGCCCAGGCGGCGAGCTTGCGGGCGATCGCCGTCTGCTCCGTCTGGCCGATCATCACGCTGGCCTCGAAGGCGAAGGCGAGCACTTCGCGCAGCGCGTCAATATCCTCCTGCACCCGGCGCACATGGTCTGTCACATCGCGGAACAGCGACTGGAGGGTCGGATCCATGCCGGGAAGGTCGATATGCTCGTACCGCCGGCAGACGTCGACGAGCGGAACAACGGCGTTGCGCAGCCGCAGCAGCTTGCGCCGCAAAAGGTAAAGCCGCTCGATGTCGGACTTTCCCAGCTGTTCGCGCAGCACCAGGTCCTCGAGCTTCTCGACCTCCTCCTGCACCACCTCGATGACGGGCATATAGTTGTCGACGATGAAATCGAGGATCGAATAGAGAATGTAGTTCTCGCCATGGGCAAGGGCTGCCGGGGTTGCCTCGCAGCGCTGCCGGACAGCCAGATAAGAGGAGGATTCCCCGTGGCGAACGGAGACAACATAACCGCGGCCGACGAAGAGATGCGTTTCGCCGAAGATGATTTCGCCGTCCTTCATATGGGCGGTCCGGGCGACGATGAACATCGCCTCCCCGTAGATCTCCAGCTTCGGGCGCTGGTGGGGCTGCGCCGCGTCCTCGATCGCCAGAGCATGGAGATTGAACTCGGCCTGGATCTGATGCAGCAGCATTTCATCCGGCTCGTGCAGGCCGATCCAGACGATGGCGTTCTCCCGGTTTCGCCACTCGCCGGCCTCCTCTATCCGGATGTCGCGAATGCGCTGCCCATGCTGGTAGACGGCGGCCGCCACCACACCCGGCCGTTGTTCAAGCCGAGCCGACGCCGAACCGCTACCTTCCCTTGCGGGGACACTCTCCAGATCCTTCACCCGTTCCAAATTCCGCCATCCTCCCTATTTTCGGGATCGCATGTCGCGCGCCTCCCGAAGCACGCATCCGCAACCGACGTCGGCCGGGCGTTGCGTCGATCATAATGCCATTTCGCAAAACATGCATCCGTCTCGGCGGGAGCGTAAAAGTGCCGACGGTAAACAGGCTCTCAACGCATGGCGCATCATGAGAGCCTGCATGATGTTCAGTGTCGGATGGGCATCATGGTTGGAGGCCATCACCATCCAACGACGCGCATTTTGCGGGCTGCGCCGCTACAGGCTTTCCCGAGTCTAGGGCGAGCGAAGTTATCCAATACGTCCATCAGCTACGAGTGATCCTATAGACAGATGCGTTCCCTTCGACGCCGCGGAGCGGCGCTCCGAACTCCACGACTGTTTGTTCCGACAAAAGCTCCCGCACTCCTGGCGCCATATAGAGTGCTTCAGAGATGCAGAGTTCCCCGGCATCGGCCAGGGACTGCACACGTGCCGCAACATTCACCGTCTGGCCAAAATAATCGAGATTTTCGTTCAGCGTAACGGCGATCGAAGCACCGCAGTGGGCGCCAATCTTGAGGATGATACCCGGCTCGCCATGCTCGATGTTGAAGCGCTCGATTTCGTCCAGGATCTTGAGTGCTGCCGCAACCGCATCCGCCGGCCTGGAGAACACCGCCATCACGGCGTCACCGATCGTCTTGACGACGGCACCACCATGCTGTTGTGTCGTCAATTCCAGCAAGGCGAAATGCTCTCGCACCAGAGCATAGGCATTGAGATCGCCAAGCTCTTCGTAAAGCGCGGTAGAACCCTTCAGGTCGGTGAACAAGAACGTCACCTGGCGTATGCCAAGCCCTTCGCGTTCATCGACCCGCTCCGAGCGGAACAGCCGCCGGAATGTTTGTCGCGCGATCAGCATTCCGCCGGATACATATGGCTCGAATTCCAACGCCGGCTTACTCGGCAGCGCCACGATCTCGGGCGGCCAGTTGATCAGCATCAGCGAACCGCGAGCGGCTCCGCTGTTGTCGACTTCCACAACAGAGCGGCCCGGCGGCACCACCGCTCGGTCGGGCGCGAAGCGCTGTCCGTCGTAGCGAACGCGCAGCACTGCCGGCTCCGGCCCCGGCTCACCGGCGATCTCGACCATGAAGGCAGCCTGCGTCTGGACGTTGACCCCGGCCAAAACGCCAGGCCCTAACTCTACCGGCAGCCTGACCGTCGCCCCGCTCGGCAGATAGGAGAGGCTGCGTACAAAGCCGCGCAGCATATCGACAAACCGCACCGGCTGGCCCGGCAGCTTGCCATCGCCGGCAAACCGCAACTTCCAATGAAAGTCCTCAACCGAAAGAGAACTCGGATCGTGAAACGAAAGACGCCGGAGGCTCGGCGAGGCGGAAAACGTCACCTCGATGAAATCGTCGAGGTCGGTTTCACCCGATACGTCGCACAAACCGCAAACATAATGGGTTTTCAGCGTCCTAAGCGAACCGAAACTATCCAGCACCATTCCGGACTGAGGGCAAAGCACGTCCCAATGCATCTCGAACAGGCCGCAGCGCGCGGCGTGGAGGAAAAGGTCGATGCACTCGCCGTCGCCGATCGCACGGTCACGGGCAAAAGCGAGCGGATTGACCCGGTAGAGCGACAAATCCTCGCTGCTGCGGATCAATGCCTCAAACTTGGAAATCACGCGTGGGCTCCAGGATCGAGCCCGCTCGATCTCGGTCATCTTTCGTTCGAGGAGGCCATCATCGATACCGCTCATGGTATCCACCCCACCCGCTGGTGCAGCGATATCGACCTTCCGCGGGTCGAATCCTCGGCCTTCATTTCTTGCCGGGCATCGCTTTCATGCTACTTCATCCATATTCCTGCAGCAAGTCGCGGCACATGGGAGGCTGGTCGGCAGACGAACAACAGCCGATGACGCGCGGGTACACCCAGTCAGGCCGACCTTGCAGAACCGTAGCGCGACGAACGAGCCGCGAGACACCATAGACTGGTTCCGGCGTCGGGCGGCAAGGTGGTAAACGGCATTTTACGCATTGAGCAAATCGTTAAATTTTTTTTGTTAGAAATTTCCCCATCAATCCGGTCTGAAACCGGCAATTCGATTGAGGGCTTTCCATGCGCCGTCCAAATATCAAATCGAGTTTGTTGTTGATTTTCAGCGGCATAGCTCTTCTTTTCGGCTTGGTCGCCTATCTCGCGGTTGATGGCCTTCGCAAGACGAACGGCTCGACCGAAGAAATTGCGACTCGCTGGCTGCCGAGCGTGCAGGCTTCCCAGACGATCAATCTCAATATGACGAATTTACGCCTCGCCTACCGCGATCACATCATCGCGCAGTCGGCGGCCGAAAAGAAGACGCGCGAAGACACCATCGCCGTTGCCGAGAGCACGATCCGCAAATCGGTGGACGCCTATCTCCCGCTGATCTCCTCCGAGCGCGAGCGCGACTTGCTCAAGACGATCAAGGAGAGCGTGGAAGGCTACATCGCCAGCAGCGCCCAGCTGCTCGTCCTTTCCCGCGCCAACAAGACCGAGGAAGCCGGCCAGTATCTGGGCGGAGAGATGAAGTCCTATTCCGACAAGCTCAAGGAAGCCGTAGCGACCCTGGTCGAATTGAACGTCAGCGGCAGCAATCAGGCCGCCGAACTCAGCAAGACGGTCTTCGCTTCCGTAGAATTCTATCTGCTTGCCGCGATCGGCTTTGCCGGATTGCTCGTTCTCGGCGCGGTGTTCTTCGTGCTGACCGGCATCGCCAACCCGATCATCGGCATCACGGCCGCAATGCGGCGGCTCGCCGAAGGAGACACCACTTCGGATATTCCGTTTGCCGGCCGCGCCGACGAGATCGGATCGATGGCGGCGGCGGTGGAGATCTTCCGCCAGGCCGCGATCACCAACAAGCGGATGGCAATGGAAGCGGATGAAAGCCGCAGCCGAACGGAGGCCGACCGCATTGCCGCCCAGAACCAAGCGGAAGCCGACGCCTCGGAGCGGCTGCGCATCGCCACCTCGGGGCTTGCGACCGGCCTGAAGCGACTGGCGGCCGGCGATCTCGCCTTCCAGCTCAACGAGACCTTCTCACCTGATTTCGAGGCGCTGCGCCACGACTTCAATCAGTCCGTCACCCAGCTCGGCGCAACGCTGAGGGCGATTTCCGAAAGCATCGGCACGATCGACGAAGGCACGCGGGAAATCTCCTCAGGCGCAAGCGATCTTTCCAAGCGCACGGAGCAGCAGGCTGCTTCGCTTGAAGAAACCGCCGCCGCATTGGAGGAGATCACCGCGAACGTCACCAACTCCACCAAGCGGACCGAAGAGACGCGTAAGGTCGCCACCGAAGCAAATCACAGCGCCGTCATCTCCGCTGATGTCGTTTCCCACGCCGAAGAGGCGATGGAACGCATCGAGACCTCGTCGCAGCAGATTTCCAACATCATCAGCGTCATCGACGAGATCGCCTTCCAGACCAATCTGCTGGCGCTCAATGCCGGCGTCGAAGCGGCAAGAGCCGGCGAAGCCGGCAAGGGCTTCGCGGTCGTCGCTCAGGAAGTGCGCGAACTCGCCCAGCGCTCGGCAAGTGCTGCCAAGGAAATCAAGGGCCTGATCCAGAATTCCTCGAAGGAAGTGGAAGGCGGCGTCAAGCTCGTGCGCGATACCGGCCAGGCGCTCAAGACCATCGGCGGCTTCATCACCCAGATCAACCAGCATATGGATTCGATCGCAACGTCGGCAAAAGAGCAGTCGATCGGCCTCGGCGAAGTCAACGGCGCGGTCAACCGGATGGACCAGACCACGCAGCAGAACGCGCACATGGTGCAGCAATCGACGGCGGCATCCGATTCTCTGGCGCAGGAAGCCCAGAAGCTTCGCGAGCTCGTCGCCCAGTTCAGGCTCGACGATGCAGGCGTCAGCCAATCGGCAGCCCTTCGTTCGGCGGCAAGATCGATGGCTGAGCCGGCCGGCCGCGCAGCCATGCACGCGGTTGCCGCGCGCCGCTGAACGGCGCCTGCCAATCGCCGCTCATGGAAACCGAAATGAAGGCGCCCGGCCAATCGCCGGGCGCCTCTTTTATGTCAGGACGCGAAGGCCGGATTGCGCCGTGCGCCCATTCTCAGCACGAAATAGATCGCCCCGCCGATCCCGACGCCGAAGAACCAGCCGTAGGTGCCCCACCAGTCCGGCAGGATCGAGGTGAATGTCGGCAGGATCGAGGAGAAGAGCGCCCCCACCACAAAGGCGATGAACGCATTGCCGTGCCATCCGTTCTGGAAGCGGAACTCGCCGTTCTCATGGTAGAGCGCCTCGACGTTCAGCTGGCTCTTCCGGATGAGATAGTAGTCCACCATCATGATGCCGAAGATCGGCCCCATCGTCGATCCGATGAAGTTGACGAAATGCGCCGCACCGGTCTCCCAGGGAGCAAACGGATAGAGCACGAGAGCGATCAATGCGGCGATGTATCCGCCACGCTTGAAATTGATCTGGCGCGGGAAGACATTGGCGAAGTCGAAGGCCGGCGACACGAAATTCGCCACGACGTTGATGCCGAGCGTTGCGATCGCGAATGTCAGCGCGGCAAGCAGCGCCAGGAACCAGCTTTCGAATTTCGCCGATATCATTTCGGGATGCAGCAGGACCTCGCCATAGACCGTGAAGGCGGCCGTGGTGGTGACGCCCGCGACGAGGCAGAAGGCGAGCAGGTTGATCGGCAGGCCCCAGAGATTGCCTTTGCGCAGTGCCTTTTCGCTCGTCGCGTAACGAGAGAAATCGCAGAAGTTCAGGTAGAGCGCTGCGAAATAGGTGATCCAGGTGGCCGCTACCGCTGCAAGGGCGGCAAAGGAGCCTGGCTCGCCCGGCACGCCGGCATCCTTGGTCTTTTCGATCAGCACGTCGCGCGGGATCTCGGAACCGAAGGAGAAGGTGCCTGATTTGACGACCAGATAGACCGCAAGGATCAGCATCATGATCCAGACGGCAGGGCCTGCCCAATCCTGGAATTTCCGGACCGTTTCCATGCCACGCTGAATGATCAGCAGCTGCAGCGCCCAGACGACGACATAGCAGATCACCTCCAGCGTCGAATGGCCGAGCAGGTGGCTGTTCTGATGGAAGGCGAGCAGGCTCTCGTTGCGGATCAGCAGGGCGACGATGGCGCCGGAGGCGGCAGCGGTCTGTGCCCCATACCAGAAGCAGGCGACCACCGCCCGGACGAGTGCGGGAACATTGGCGCCGAACGTGCCGAAGGAGGCGCGCGCCAGAACCGGAAAGGGAACGCCCGTGCGTACGCCGGCATTACCGACCAGGCTCATCAGGAAGAAGATGACGAGGGAGCCGATGCCGATGGCGATGACGAAATTCACGAAGCTGCCGCAGAGCAGGAACAGGCTTGCCGCCAGATAATATCCCCACAGGCTATGAACGTCCGATGTCCAGACGTTGAAAATGCTGAATGCACCCCATTTGCGCTCCTCGGCGGGTGCAAGATCCTCGTTATACAACGAGGGAGACGGATTTCGTACGTTCATGAATGCCCTCCCCATGTCCTCGAGGTCAAATTCGACCACAGGCGGAAGTCTGCTCTTCATTTATGCATCTGACAATTTAATAGTCACATTGTACACAATCTTCGTGCATGCCTTATATATGAGCACCGGCGGCAACCTCGGGACGAACCTTTGCCGCCCGAGCGCGCTCCTCGCGCTTCATTGCCCAGCGACGACGCGCCCGGCCAGACGGAACGGGCTTGCGATGGCGGCGCCGGCGGCATCGAAGACGAAGGCGCCGACATCTCCTGCGCTGGAACGCTTGCCATTTTCGAAGCTGGCAAACTGCGCGCTGAATTTCGCGAGGGACGCATAACGGTCGTGCCCCAATCCATCGGAAGTCTGGATCGACGTGATGTCGATGACCCGAAGTCGCTCCTTCAACGCTGCCTCCCGGATGACGGGATCGTCGATATCGAGGCGGCCGACGCGCGCCCGCTCCCCGGCAATGAAGCTCGAAGCCCCGAGCGCCCGGTCGTCCTTGGAAACGAGAAGGGAGATCGGGATCGGCATCTGGCCGATATCCGCAAGCTGGGAACGGAAGACATCGATGTCGATATCGGGCGCGGCAAGCACCACGGCCAGCTTGCCGACGACGTCGTCGCGGTGCTGCAGCTTGAGCTGGCGCACCGTCTCCATCACCAGGAACCCACCCATGCTGTGCCCGAACAGGATGATGCGCTTCACCTTGCCGGAGGCAGAGAGCGATGTGACTAGGGAATTGAGTTCGCTGCGAGAGGAAAGTGCGGCATCGCGGTCGGCGACATATCCGGCCACGGATGCTGCCGAAGGCCAGGAAAACAGGATCGGCGCGCCCGGTATTTTGGCATCCGCGGCGATCTGGGCGGTGCGATAGAGCGCTTCCTGGTAACTGTAGTTGTAGCCATGCACGAAGATGCCGATCGTGCCGTCAGCCTGCACGGAGGCGAGCGCCTGCTGCACGAAAGCGTCCTTCGGCAGCTGCTTGCGCCCGACGACGGCAAATTGCCGCTCCGGATCCGGCTTTGCCGTCGGATAATTGATGGCGGTGTCCTTCCGGCCCGGAGGAACCGAAAACGCATATTCCTCATAGGTAAGCTTCCCGGCCCAGGTGCTGCCGAAGCCACCCCGCACGTTGTCGGGGGTTCGGTTGGTCGCAGCGAGCACGCCCACGCGATCCGGAGCCGTTTCGGAAGGAACCGGCCCGCTCAGATGAACAGGCTTCAGAACTTCAGGCGATGGTCTCGTCGCGCAGCCCGCCAGCATCGCCAGGCCGACCGCGACGACGATGGTCGAAACTGTCTTCGACAGCCGTCGGGGAGTTGCCGTCAGCAACTCCCGGGGATACTCTTTCATCATCGATCCGTTCCGTTGGAAACTAAAGGCTTTCGGGCGCATCCGCCGATCTCGTTATCCGGCACATGATCCCGCTCCGGTGTGGGATGGCATCGCCTTCGCCATCCCACCTATTTTCTAACGGCCCGTGTTGCGGCGGTCGCCACGGCGGCCGTAGGCGATGGCCGTCAAGGCCTGTCCTCATGCCCCTGCCGCGACTTCGGCCCTGGCTTTCTCATCCCTCGGGATTCTGAACCATGCCACGTAGAGCGCCGGCAGGAACAGCAGGGTGAGCGCGGTTCCCACAACGATGCCGCCCATCATGGCGTAGGCCATCGGCCCCCAGAAGATCTCGCGCGAGATCGGAATCAGCGCCAGCGTCGCCGCCGCCGCCGTCAGCATGATCGGCCGCATGCGGTGTTCGGTCGCTTCGATGACTGCCTGCCACGGCGCCATCCCCTCGGCGCGCAGATGCTCGATCTGCACGACCAAGATGACGGAGTTGCGGATCAGGATGCCGATCAGCGCCAGAATGCCGAGGATGGCGACGAAGCCCATGGGAGCATTGCTCAGCAACAGCGCCGCGACCACGCCGATGAGCGCCGTCGGCGCGACCGCAAAGACCAGGAAGAGGCGGCTGAAGCTCTGCAGCTGGATCATCAGGATCGTCGCCATAATAAAGAGCATCAGCGGAGCGACCGCGGCGATCGGCCCCTGGGCGTCGGCGCTGGATTCGACCGCGCCGCCGATTTCCACCTTGTATCCCACGGGAAGGTTCTTCTGGAACTCCTCGACCTTCGGCTTCAGCTGATCGACGATCGTGGCCGGCTGCGTCGAACCGATGACGGCAGCCTTGAGCGTGATGGTGGGTTGCCGGTCACGGCGCCAGATCGCCGGCTGCTCGAGCTCGTAGCGGAAATTCGCCACGGCCGAGAGAGGCACGACCTTGCCGTTGGAGGTGGAGAGCTGCAGGTTCTGCAGCGTCTGCACGGAGTCGCGCTCGGAGGCGCTCGCCCGTCCGATGACATTGACCAGATAGATATCGTCGCGAATCTGCGTCGCGGTGGAGCCTTCGACGATGCCGTTGAGCGCGGTTGCGATATCCTCGGAGGAAACGCCGAGCTGGCGCGCCTTGTCCTGCAGGACATCGACCTTCACCACGCGGGAGGGCTCGTTCCAATCCAGCACCATGTTCGACAACAGCGGATGCGAACCGACGATGCCGGCAAATTGCTGGGAGATGTCGCGAACCTTCTGAATATCGGGGCCGCTGATCCGGTACTGGACCGGTTTGCCCACGGGCGGGCCGATGTCGAGAAGCTTCACGAAGGCGTCGGTGCCGGGGAAGGTCTTCGTCAGATAGTCCTGCAGCTCCGCCCGCACCTTGTCGCGCACATCGAGGCCCTTGGTGACGATGATGGTCTGCCCGAAGGTGACATTGGGCGTCTGCACGTCGAAGGACAGGATGAAGCGCGGCGCGCCCTGGCCGACATAGGTCGTCCAGTGATCGATATCCTTGTTGCCGGCCAGCATCTCCTTTTCGAACTGGGCCATCTGCCTGTTGGTCTCGGCAATCGAGCTGTTGTGGGGCAGGTTCCAGTCGATGACGAGTTCGGTTCTGTCCGAATTCGGGAAGAACTGCTGCTGCACCAGCCCCATGCCGCCGACCGAAAGGGCGAAGACGCCGACCGTCAGAATGATGGTGATCCAGCGCCAGCGCATCGCGAGCTTCAAGAGCCAGGAGAAGACGGCGGCGAAGCGGCCCTTCTTCTCGTGATGCGATTTCATCGTCTTCGGCAGGATGGTGACGCCGAGAAGGGGCGTGAAGAGCACGGCGACGATCCAGGAAACCACCAGCGAAACTGCGATGACCACGAAGAGCGTGAAGGTAAATTCGCCGGCCGCACTGCTGTTGAGACCGACCGGGATAAAGCCCGCGACGGTGACGAGCGTTCCCGTCAGCATCGGAAAGGCTGTCGATGTATAGACGTGGGTGGCGGCCTTTCTCAGATTGTCGCCCGCCTCCAGGCGGGCCACCATCATCTCGACAGCGATCATGGCATCGTCGACGAGCAGCCCGAGCGCGATGATGAGCGCGCCGAGCGAGATGCGCTGAAGCGAAATGCCGGAATACTCCATCACCACGAACGTGATCGCCAGCACGAGGGGAATGGAGATCGCCACCACCATGCCGGCGCGAAGGCCGAGGCTGATGAAGCTGATGACGAGCACGATGACGATCGCTTCGAAGAGCGCGCGGGTGAACCCGGAAACCGCTTCGTCGACGACAGCAGGCTGATCAGACACGCGCTTGATGTCCACGCCGATCGGAAGATCGGCAACGACCTGCTTCATGCGGGCATCAAGCGCCTCGCCGAACTCCAGGAGGTTGGCGCCCTGCTTCATGCCGATCGCAAGCCCGATCGCAGGCTCTCCGTTGTAGCGGAATAGCGAGGATGGCGGATCGACGTAGCCGCGCTTGATCGTGGCAACGTCGCTCAGCGGGAAGAAGCGGTCGTTGATGCGAAGGTTGATCGACCTGAGGCTCTCCTCGGAGGTGAACTGTCCGCTCACCCGCAAGGCGATGCGCTCCGGCCCGGCATCGACGAAACCGGATTGCGTCACCGCATTCTGGGCCTGCAGGGTCTGGATCACCGATTGCTGGTCGATGCCGAGCGCTGCGATCTGGCGCGTGGAGAATTCGAGATAGATCGCCTCGTCCTGGGCGCCTATCACGTCGACCTTGCCGACGTTGGGCACGGTCAGAACCTCGGAGCGGGCGTTTTCGACGAGATCGCGAAGCTGGCGCTGCGTCAGGCCGTCGCTGGTAAAAGCATAGATGTTTCCGAAGACGTCGCCGAAGCGGTCGTTGAAGAAAGGACCGACGACCCCGCTCGGAAAATCGCCCTTGATGTCGGAGATCATGTTGCGGATGCGCAGCCAGGTCGGCGCGACATCCCTCGCCTTGGTCGTCGGCAGCAGCTCGACGAAGACGGTCGTCTGGCCGGCAACGGTCTCGCTCCTGGTATAATCGAGCGATTCCAGTTCCTGGAGCTTTTTCTCGATCCTGTCGGTCACCTGCCGCGTCACCTCTTCTGCAGAGGCGCCGGGCCATTGGGCGGTGATCACCATGGTCTTGATGGTGAAGTTCGGGTCTTCCTCGCGGCCGAGGTTCAGATAGGAGAAGGCGCCGGCGAGAATGAACACGATCATGAAGTACCAGACGAGCGAACGGTGCTCGAGCGCCCAGTCGGAAAGATTGAAGGACTTCACTGGCTGATCTCCTGGTCGATCCTGATGGCCTGGCCATCTTCAAGTTTATGCACGCCCGCCACGACCACCCTTTCTCCGGGCGTGAGCCCTTCGGTGATCCGGACGGTGCCGCCTTCGACGACGTCACCGTCGATCTTCACGTGGCGCAGCGATACTTTCTTGGCCGGCACGTCGACGATCCAGACGCTCGGGCCGTCGGTGCTGACAAGGATGGCGGAAGACGGCAGCACGATCTCGGGATCGGCGGCAATGGTTGCGGAGGCTGTTATGACCGAGCCAAGCCTGAAGGCTTCAGGCGGATCGGTGAGCGCGATCTTGGTCCTGCTCGTGCGCGTGGCGGTCTCCGCCTCCGGCGCGATCTCGCGCACGACGCCCGTCGTGCGGATCGATGGTTCGAGCTGCAGCGTCACTTCGAAGGGCGCGCCGATCTTCAGTTTCTGGGCAGCGGCCTGGGGCACGTCGACCACAGCGTCGCGCTTGTCCGGCCGGGCGATGGTCACGACCGTCTGGCCGGCCGACACGACCTGCCCGACTTCGGCCGAGGTCGCCGTCACGACGCCGTCGAATTCGGCCCGAAGCTGCGCATAGCCGAGCTGTTCCTTCGCCTTGTCGAGGTTGGCTTGCGCCTTGGCGACTGCGGCCGTGGCGGACCGTCTCGCCTGTTCCGCCTCTTCCAGCGAGGCTTCCGTGCCGGAGCGCGATTCCAGGAGCGCACGCTGGCGCTGTTCCGTCGTCACCGCGTTCCTCAGCTGGGCGTCGCTGTTTTCTACGTCCGACTGAGCGCTGCGCACGGCAAGCTCCAGCGCCAGCGGATCGATGGCGGCGACGACATCACCCCGCTTGACGATATCCCCGACATTGACGTTGCGGGCGATCATCCGTCCGAGAATCCGGAAGCCGAGATCGGTCTCGATCGTCGGTTCGATCGTGCCGGTCAGCCCGAGACTGGTCGCTGGCGTCTGCTTGACTGTTATCGACAGCACGGGACGGGGCGCTTCCTCCTTGTTTTCCTCCTGCTTGGTGCAGGAAGAGATCAGGGCCGTCCCCATCATCAGTGCGATTATCTTGAGTCGAATACTCACTTGGAAGCTTCCTTGACATAAGACACGATTTCGCCGGGCCTGAGGAACTTGGTCCCGTCGGTCACCACGACCTCCCCTGCCGACACGCCCGACTTCACGATGAAGCTGCCGGTCTCGTAGCCGGCGACGTCGATTGCCCGGACGGAAACCGCTGATGATGCCGGATCGACGACCCAGACGGCGGGCTTGCCGTCCTTGGACGTCATTGCGGACCAGGGAAGCTGGATGACGTCCTGCGAGAGGTAACGGAACCTGCCGACGACGGGAGCGCCGAGCGGAATGGGAGCGTCGCTCGATATCGCAACCTTGACCCTGATGGTTCCGGTGGAGGCATCGATCGTCGGCGAAATCTCGCGAACCCTGGCCGTGATCTTCTGCGAGGGGTCCGACAGCAGGTTCACCGTGCCGTCGCCATCGATCGGGCGCAGGAATGCGCTTTCGACCACTTCGAAGACGGCATCCCGGTCGCCGTCATGGGCAAGGGTGAAGACCACCTGCGCCGCCTGCGCCACCTGCCCGACCTCGGCGTTGCGGGCGGTGATCACGCCGTCGGCGTCCGCCTTGAGTTCGGTATAGGACAGCGTGTCCTGGGCGGTTTCGAAGAGCGCCTGCGCCGACTTCGTCGAAGCCTGAGCGGTCAGAAGCGCCTCCTGCGCCTGATCGAGTGCCGCGCGCGTCGTCACCTGGGTGCGAAACAGGCTCTGCTGGCGGTCATATGCAAGCTGCGCCTGGGTCTGCTGGGCTTCAGCCGATTGAAGATTGGCCGTCGCCACACCAAGGTCCGCCTTCTGCTCTTCCGGATCGATGCGCGCGAGCAGTTGCCCCGCCTTGACGGACTGGCCGACCTCCACCAGCCGATCGGTGATCTTGCCGCTGACGCGGAAGGACAGATCGGTCTGGACACGGGCGCGGACTTCTCCCGTGATCGCGCCGCCCTGAACCAGCGGCTCAGGCTTGGCGACGGTGACGCCGACCTCGCGCCGGGCCGGCTCGGCCGGCCCGCCCGCATCGCTGCATGATCCGAGACCGATGGCGCATACGATCGCTGTGGCGACCAGAATGGTTCTCATAGTTGACCTCTTGCTCTCAACGGCAGCTGCTATATAATTGACTGACGCATTAGTCAATGAAACTTTGTGCCGCAGAGACGAGGGCGTGCACGACAAGGGAGGCGAGGCAAAAAAATGGCAGCTCAGAAGAAGCTCACACGCGCGGAACAGAAAGCGCTGCGGCCGATCCAGATCCTGGATGCAGCCTTCGAGGAATTCGTCAGAAGCGGTTTCGCGGGCACGCGCGTCGAAGACATCGCCGACCGGGTCGGCGTCACCAAGGGCACGGTCTACGTCTATTTCGAGACGAAAGAAAAGCTCTTCGAGGCCATGATCAACCACTTCTCCGTGCCCTTCCAGCAGTTGCTAGCAATCACCGAGAGCCTCAGCGGCAGCGTCACCGACAGGCTGATGTCCATTCTCGGCCTGCTCTACGACCAAATCGCCGAAGACCGGACGACCCGCGAGCTGACGCGGCTCGTCATTGCGGAAGGCCACCGGTTCCCCGACCTGATCGACCGCCACCACGATCAGTTCATCGAACCTGTTATCGCCAAGATCGACGGTCTCATTGTGGAAGGGGTTGCGTCAGCGGAATTTCGCGAAGTCCCGGTGGAATTCTCCGACATCGTGGTCGCACCCATTCTGACGACGACGGTTTTGCGGCTGATATTCGACGACCGCCGCGTTCCCACCCCCGATAAGGCCGCCTTCCTGCGGGTCTATTTCGATCTGCTGTTCAACGGCCTGCTCACCAAGCCCCGCTGACCGTCACCTCAGCCATCGAGGTTTGGAAGGACGTTTTTAAGGAGGCCCAACATTTTCAAAAAATGCGCAAAGCATCGACGGCGGATCTTTGCGGCATTCACTTTTTAAAATGTTTGGTCTCCTTACAAACCCCTTTGCCAATCATAACCCATTGATTCTATTCATATTCAGTGGCAAAGAGGTTTTTAAGGAAGCGATTTTCCCGAAATTTGGCCGCGAATTTCTGCCGGGCCGATGCAGACTCCACAGCAAAGACGCCGCGGCGTTTTCCTCGGTTTTCCGCCCGGCAGGGCTTGCTTGCCGCAGCGCCGGGACCCGTCTTTGTCCAGGCCACGAAAAATACGGCGCAGGGCACATGGATTTTCTGAACTCTTTATGTGAAAACATCGAGTTAGCTTATGCCTTTAAGGCACGACCGCAATCGTGACGGAATAACGTGGAACGCAAAGTCAATCTCAAGGATGTCGCGCGCGACGCCGATGTATCGCTGAGCACGGCCTCGCACGCGCTGAACGGAACCGCGCCCCTGACGATCGAGGTGCGCGAGAGGGTCTTGGATTCGGCCAAACGTCTCGGCTACCTCGACCGCCGCAGGAAGAAGGCGACGATTGCGACGCTGCGCGTGCTGCTTCTTGCCATTCCCGACGACGCCGCCCCGGAGAGCGATCTCAACCTGGTGAGCTGGACGATCCTCAACGGTCTTCGCAAGGAGTGCGAGCGCCGTGGCATCCGCATCGTGCCCTACGTCAGTGCCGGCAGACGGATCGATGGAGTTCAGGTCCGGCAGATCGCGCTTTCCGAGCGCGCCGACGGCATCGTGGTGCTGAACGACGATCAGCCCGAGCTCATCCGCAGCCTCGCCTCTTCGGACATGCCCGTCGTCATCGTCAACGGCGAGGATCCGGCCATGCTGGTCGATACGGTGACGCCGGAAAACCGCTTCGGCGCACGACTTGGCATCGATCATCTGCTGGGGCTCGGTCACCGCCGCATCCTGCACCTGACCTGGAAAGGCCGCACGACGATCCGGCGCCGGTATGATGGCTTTTCCGATGCCTATTTCGCCGCCCAGCTTCCCGTGCCCGAAGACTTGATCGTGGAGGCCGAGGGATACGAGCCGAGACACGGCGAAGCCGCCATCAACGCGCTGCTCGACCGCGATCCCCGGATGAAAGGCGCCACCGCAGTCTTTTGCGCCGCCGACAACCTGGCGCTCGGCTGCCTGAAGGCTCTGGCCGACCGCGACATACGCGTGCCCGAAGCCATCTCGGTCCTCGGCTTCGACGACATCGTCCCCGGTGAATTCAGCCGCCCGCCGCTTTCGACGGTCAGCGTGCCCACCGACCGTCTCGGCGCGGCGGCCTTGGCACTCATCGAGCAGCGCCTGATCGCCAACGACCCACAACGCCCGGCCCACCGCCTGGAACTCGGCTGCCACCTCGTCCTGCGCGGCAGCATCGCGCCGCCGCGTTAAGTCAGGCTTTGTCAAAACAGATGGAGCGGCTCCGGCAATCACGCCTGAACCGCTCCGGCTCGAAGCGGGAAGACTGAGCCTCCCCACCGATATTGCTGCTCCGATATCAGAACTCGGGCCGAGGCGCTGTGCGCCCGCCTCGTTCACTTCATGCCCGTTCCGGCGATGCCCGTGGTGATATATTTCTGCAGGAACAGGAATACGACGGTGACGGGCAGCAGGCTGAGGAAGGTCATCGCCAGGATATAGTGCCACTGCACCGAGAACTCGCCCTGGAAGGCGTTGAGACCCACCTGCAGGGTGAAATTCTCGCGGCTGTTGAGGACGATGAGCGGCCAGAGGAAGTCATTCCAGCGCCAGAGCACCGAGAAGATCGCCAGCACCGCGAGAGCGGGCGCCGTCAGCGGCAGGATGATGCGCCAGAAGATGCAGAATTCGCTCGCCGCATCGACACGCGCCGCTTCGATCAGTTCGTCGGGAATGGTCAGCATATATTGCCGCAGCAGGAAAACGGCCGTGGGCGAGGCGATCGTCGGCAGGATGACGCCCCAGAGATTGTCGGCAAGCCCGACCCCGACGATGACGAGATAGGCCGGCACCATGACGACGGCGAGCGGGATCATCAGGGTCGAAATGATGATGACGAAGACGGTAGTATCACCGCGAAATTTGTATTTCGACAGCGCAAAGGCCGCCATGGCGTTGACGATGAGCGTCAGAAGTGTGGCAACTACGGTCACGAATACCGAGTTCCTGAGAAAGGTCAGGAAGTTGAAGCGTGTCAGCGGATCGGTGTAGTTCTCGGTCGCCATGGTCAGCCGTTGCACGGGCGTGATCCCTTTTACGTCGACGCCGACGGGCGGGCCGGGATTTGCCGGATCGACCATCTGGGCCTTGAGGCCGATGCGCCGGATCATGGCCATTTCGCGTGACTGACCGTCAACCGTCACCTGCCAGAGGCTGAGCGGCTTGTCATAGCCGGGCACGGTCTGCTCGACGGCGGTGCGCGGAAGCAGCGTCGGCGGGAAGCGGGTGATCTCGGCCGCCGGCTTCAGCGAGGAAAGGCCCGCCCAGACGACAGGAATGAGCACGGCGAGCGTTCCGCCGATCAGCCAGACCCAGGACAGTATGTCGGTGATATCGATGCGTCCGGCCCGGCGCGTGCGCGAGAGAAAGCGGATCGGGTTCATCTCAGGACTCCATTCGCTTGCCCAAGCGCAGCTGTATGAGGGTGAGAACCAGAAGCACCAGCCCCATGAGAACGGATGCGGCCGACGCAAGCCCGAAGAGGCGAAGATCGCTGCTGAATGCCATCTGGTAAATATACTGGACGATGAAGCTATTGGCCGTGCCCGGACCGCCGCCGTTGGTCAGAACCCAAGCCTCGTCAAAGATCTGTACGGACTTGATCATCAGCAGGATGAACACGACGAGCAGGTTCGGCGCAAGCAGCGGAAGCGTGATCCGGAACAGGGTGCGGCGCGGTGAAGCGGCGTCGATGGAGGCGGCTTCGTAGAGCTCCTTGGGGATTGCCTGCAGGCCGGCGAGCAGGATCAGGGTGTAAAAGCCCATGTGGAACCAGACCGATACGACGACCACGAAGAAGCGCGACCAGCCGACATCGAGCAGGAAGATCTCCGGAGGCACGCCGAGCATCTGGAAGAACGCGTTCAAGAGGCCGTTGCGATCGAGGAACCACTTCCAGATCAGGCCGATGACGACGGGCGACAAGAGAACCGGATAGAAGAACATCGCCCGGAAGAAGCCGCGCGCAAAGATCGCCCGATTGAGGATCAGCGCCGTAATCAGCGCCACCAGCAATGTGGCGATGACATTGCAGGCGACGAACCAGAGCGTGTTCCAAACGGCCGTCCAGAACAGCGATTCCTGGCAGGTGCCGGGCTGCAGGTAATTGCCGCAGGAGAGCAGGGCGCGGAAATTGTCGAAGCCGACGAAGGGCCGTTCCGAGACGAAAAGATTGGTCCCGCCGGTGAAGGCATAGCCAACGGCGATCGCAATCGGCAGAAATGTGAAAATGGCGAACAGAACAAGGTTCGGCGCCAGGAACAGCCAGGGCATGCGTTTGCGGCCGAAGACGCGCTCCACCGCATTCATCGGAGCTTCGACCACCCTCATCGCCGTTTCGCCTGTCTGGGAGAGCAATGCACCAGCCGCCATGGTCAGCGCCTCCCCTGTCCCGATCGACGGGCAAAAGCAAGCTCGGTTTTGGGATCGAACAAATGAATACGGGCCGGATCGGCATCGATCACGAGCCGGTCACCCTGGTGAGGTGCGAAATGGCCGGCCTCGTGGATGATGATCTGCTCGTCCTGTCCTTCGAGATTGCCGTAGACATAGGTCTCGGTGCCCAAGCCCTCGTGATACTGCACGACGAAAGGCAGACCCTGCCCGCTGGAGCGCGAGAAATGCGCCGGCCTGATGCCGGCGAGAACCTCCTGCCCCACCGCAATGCCGGCGGGATCGGCGTCGCTGACGATCCTGCCGCCGCTGGCTACATCGATGGCGATGCCGCTTTCCGTGATGGCTGCGACCTTGCCCTTGATGATGTTCATGCGCGGCGAGCCTAGGAAGCCGGCGACGAAGAGATTGCGCGGGTGATCGAAGAGCTCTAGCGGTGCGCCGACCTGCTCGACCCGCCCGGCGCGCAACACGACGATCTTGTCGGCCATGGTCATCGCCTCGACCTGGTCGTGCGTGACATAGATCATCGTCGTTTTGATCTCGCGGTGCAGCTTGGTGATCTCGGCGCGGGTCTGGACGCGCAGCGCCGCGTCGAGGTTCGACAGCGGCTCGTCGAAGAGAAAGATGTCGGGTTCGCGCACGATCGCCCGGCCGATCGCCACGCGCTGGCGCTGGCCGCCGGAAAGTTGCTTCGGACGCCGGTCGAGATAGGGTTCGATCGCCAGCATTCTCGCAGCTTCGGCGATCCGCGCCTCGATCTCGGCGCGCTTGAACTTCAGGTTTTCGAGGCCGAAAGCGAGGTTCTTGCGCACGCTCATATGCGGATAGAGCGCATAGGACTGGAAGACCATGGCGATCTTGCGCTCGGCCGGCGAGAGCGCGCTGACGTCGCGCCCGCCGATCGCGATCTTGCCCTCAGTGACCTCTTCGAGGCCGGCGATGACGCGCAGCAGGGTCGACTTGCCGCATCCAGACGGGCCGACGAAGACGACGAATTCGCCGTCCTTGATATCGAGTTCGACGTCATGCAGGACCTTGACCGTGCCGTACGCCTTGTTGACGGTGGAAAGTTTCAGTTCTGCCATGCCCCACTCCCATCAGGTGCCGCCGTTTCCACGACGTCGTTTTCGTTCCAGCCTTGCGGCAAAGGTTCCGGCCGTGTGATCCGCACCTCGTTCATCAATATCCCGGTGACACCGGCCACGTAGACGGCCGGCATTCCGCCGGGATAGTCCTGCAGGCCGATGACCCGACCGTCCGAACCTCGGGTCCAGGCATTGGCCCGCCCGCCACCATCGGCCTTCGGCGCGAGGTCGGCGTTCGTCGGGCGCAGGTCGTAGGTCCGGCCGGTGCCGAGCGCACCAGGCTGTTGATCGATGGCGATACGGGCCAGCGACACGTTGCGGATGCCTGACGAGGCCGCCGCAATGACCGTGATCGCCCCCTCCATGCGCCCGGCCACGTCCTCGACGATGAGATTTTCGACGGCGCCCGCGGGCCGTTCGGCGACGCGGTCGACGACGTTGACGGTCAGCGCCTCCCCCGAGCCCCAGAAACCATCCGGTGTTTCGCGGCATTCCACCGCAATTCTCGAAAACCTCACGTTCGATATCCGGCCGCCGTCACGTGAGAAGATGCCGAGCGCCCTGTTGGAAGCCGAGACATCGCAATCCTCGAACACGACGTTGGTGACATCGCCATGGGTTTCCGTGCCGATCTTCAGGGCGCAGCTCAAGCTTTGCACAGTGCAGCGGCGCACGAGAATATTTTCGCACCGGCCGATGGCGACACCTTGAGGACCGATGCTGGTCTTCAGGCAGATGCCATCGTCGGCGGTCGATATCTTGCAATTCTCGATGGTGGCGCCGCGGCAGGCGTCGAGCACGATGCCATCCGTATTGGGGAGGCGGCGGTCGTTTTCGATGGTGACGTTGCGGACCGTGAGATCGGTGCAGTCGACGAAATGCAGCGTCCACATCGGCGAGCGGCTGATATGGATCGAACTGATCTCGACCTCGTCGCAGCCTTCGAAGACGACGACACGGGGACGGAATTCGGCCGGGATGAAGGTTCCCACCGTCTCGTCGTCGCCTGTGATGAAGCTGTCGCAACCGGCTTCGATGCGCCCTTCTCCCGTCAGGCTGATCCGCCGCGCATCCCTCGCGACGATCATGCCGCGATCCGACTTCTCGGCGATCACCGAAACCGTCGTATTGAGATAAGCGGCATAATCGGGCACGGGACGCAGGATCGCGCCGGCGGCAAGGTGCAGATCGACGCCGGAGCGCAGCCGCAGGCCCCGGCAGATGTGGATGCCTGCCAGGAGTTCCAGGCGCCCGCCGCCGGAGGCGGAAAGGCTGTCGATCTCAGCTTGCAGACGGTCGGTATTGTCGCCATCGAACGGCTCGATCGCGACGAGCGAGGTGCCACTCATTGGCGGCGGCCGCTTTCGATAAGGACTTCCGTCAGAAGCAGCATGGTCAGCGCCTGGCCGTAAGGCGTCGGCAGGTTCGGGATGCGGCGGTAGAAATCGAGGTCATGGCCCATCGGCGTGCCGTCGGAGACGCCGTGGACGACGCCTTCCTCGTCAATCTCAGCCAGCACCGCCGCAAGCGCGCGCTCGGCGTAGACCTTGTCGCTCTCGTCGAGAATGCCGGCATCGATGGCGCGCAGGATGCCGTAGGCGATCCCAGCCGTAGCCGAGGTTTCGAGCGGCGAGGACGGATCGTCGAGAAGCGTCGTGAACATGCCGTCCGGCCGCTGGTATTTCTTCAGCGAACGCACCTGGCTGACGAGGACGTTCGACAGGAAACGCCGGTCCTTCTCGGCGAGCGTCGGGACGAGATCGAAGAGTTCGGGGATCGCCACCGTGATCCAGGCATTGCCCCGCGCCCAGAAGGCATTGGCGAAATTGTGCCGGCCGTTGAAGGTCCAGCCGTGATACCAGAGGCCGCTCACCGGATCGGAGAGATAGCGGGTGTGGATCACGAACTGATAGACGGCCTCGTCGATCCAGTCGTTGCGCCCGCAGAGCACACCGGCCTGGGCGAGGAAGAGGCCGGCCATGAACAGCGTGTCGTCCCACAATTCGCCGTCGTTGAGGCGCTCCTTGACGACGTGCTGAAAGCCGCCATCCTCGGTCTTCGGCAATTCTTTGACGAGCCAGTCGGCCCAGTCTTCGACCAGCGCGCGGAAATCGGGGCGGTCGACATGCTGGACGAGGATGGCCAGCGGCAGCATCGGCGCCGTGCTGTTGATCTGGCGCGGCGGAATACCGCGTTCGATCTGGGCGGCGTACCAGGCGACGAGCTGCTGCAGCGCCTTCTGGTCATTGGCGGAAATCGCACGTCTGAGGAACCCGTAAAGACCGACGCCGACCTCCCAGTCCCACTCGTCGAACTGGATGCCGGAGGCGCCATTGTCCGTGACGAGACCTTCCTTGATGCCCTTGAGCCGGCTGAAAGCCGTCGCCACGCGATCGATCGTCGTCTGGAGGGCGGCGCTATCGACAGATGCTGTGTTCATGCTGGAAACCTATGTTTCAGGAGTAGAAGGGCCCGTCAGTGCCGGCGACGGATGCCGCACTGTCGTGGGTGAGGATCGGATGCGGCTGGTCGTGCGTGAACGACCGTGCCACGCCGCCGATCGAAAGACCGTCGGCATAGGAAAGAGAGAGCGCCGGGCCGCCCGGGGGCGTCAGGGAGAGACGGCGAAACGCGAGATCGAAGGAAACCGTCGTCTGGCACAGACGCTCGATGAAGGCCTTGAAGGCGTCGCCGTTGCCGCAGCCGATGATGGCGGCCCAGCCGCCGAGCGGTCCGTAAGAGCGCGCCTCGCGGCCGGCGGTCGGGCCTTCGGTGACCAGCTCCAGCCCGTTCGACGCCCAGAGGGCGGAAAATCCCCTGCCCGATCGCGCGATCAGCCATTTGCCTTCAATGATGAGATCGTCGAGCCCGTCGCGGCCGATATAGGCGTGCGTCCATGCATGCCGTGCATCTGCCGTATCTTCGATCAGAAGCGCGACGTCACGATGCTGGGCGACTCGCGGCAGGATGCCGTTGCCGGCCCAGTAGGACGGTCTTTGATTGCCCCAGGGATCGTCTTCGCCGGGATGGTTGACCCAGAGCCTTGCCATCGGATGGCCGGCAAGCCTGATGTCGAGAACATGCTGCTGATGCCCCTTGCGGCCGGCCTTGTGGTCGACCACAGTCGAAAGCTGCGCGGCCTCGTTCTTGAACAGTACCAGCTTTCCGCTCTCCAGCCCCTGGCTGTAGCGCGCCTCGACGCTTCGCCCTCGCGGAAGTGCGGCAAGCTCGGCTAGATCGGCCGGCGGCTCATAATCGCCGGCGCAGAACATGGTCAGCGCTGCGACCCCATTATTGAGCCAGCCCGTTCCGAAGGCGACCTGGGCGAAGGGCGCAAGCTCCGTCAGCGGGCCGGCGCGCAGTTCCTTGTCGTAGGCGCGCCCTTGCGACCCTGCGGGAACGCCGGCGAGCGTGTGAAGGGCGATCATGCGGAAGATGAGATCGATCTGTCCGCGAGCGCGGTCGGCAATCCCGCTCTCGGCCCAGCGCTCCAGCGCCAGCAGGCCGATGAAATCGATCGGATAATAGGCGGCCGAGTTCCACTCCGCCAGGCCATGGGCCTCGACGCTGTCGAACCAGCGCCCGAGGCGCCCAACGGCGAGTTCCGCCTGCTGCCGGCCCGTTCGTCCCGAAGCGGAAAAGACCTCTTCGGGCAGGAGAAGCCCGGCCAGCAGCTGGCTCGTGTGGAAGCAGAGCACATGGTTCTCGCTCCAGAACCACATCGCGTCATTGCCCGGCTCGTCGACCCAGTAGCGGTAGGAGAGAACGGAATGGCGGATGCGCTCGACCGTGGCTTCGGGCATCCGGTCACCATAGGCGCCGAGCAGCCAGAGCAGCGGCACCATGATGAAATCCGAGCAATCCTCGCGCGCATCGATCGAGGCAAGCGTCGCGTCGACGATGCGGTCGAAGCTTTCCCGGTCATCATGACCGGTTTCCATCATCGCGATGAGACGTCCGGCGCGGTTGGCGCCGAAGCGGGCGCTGTATTCCAGCGCCTGCCGCTTGCGGGCGGCAAGCGATGCCTCGGCCGGCAACGGAGAAATGGCGCTCATGAAGGCGGCGTCGATAACGCGGGTGACCGAGCCCGGACCGGAACCGATCGTCATGTGGATACCGTGATAACCGTCGGCGATGCCGCTGATATCCTTGGCGATCAACCGGTTCTGGTGCGCATGCAGGGTCAAATTCACATGGGCGAGGAGCGGCCGTTCGTGACCATGGCCGACGACCTTTATCTCCACCGGCAGGTCGCGCTCGGGCGCGGTGTCGAAGATGATTTCCAGAGGCTGGTTGACGAAGACGTCGCGGGCCGGGCGAACGCCGCGCACAAGGCCCTCGAGCTCGCGAACCTCATCCTGGTCGAGCGCCACAGGCAGCAGCACCGTGAGCGGTTCCTCATCGAGCATTTCAAGCTCGAAGAACCAGGTGGTGTCGCGCTCGGCGAGGTCTTCGGCGTGGACGAGAATCTCGTTGTCGCCGGCTTCGAGCTGCAAACTGATCTCAGTCGCACTCTCGACATTGCGCTTGAACGGCTCGAAGCGCACCGCTTCCTGCCCGTTCAGCCATATGCGCACCCCGCCGCAGGTCTTCAGCGCCAGATTGAGCGCCCGCGGGACTTCTGTTCTGAACGTGCCCTTCAGCCATTTCCTGACATGCGTCGGCACATGCCAGAAGCTGGTGAACTCGACGCGGCGGTTCGAGCCGGGGAGATAGAGGCTTTTCGTCGGCCAGGACGTGTCGGGCATAAGCTGCCGCCCCACCATGGTGGACCAAAAGGCCTTGCGGCAGGGCAGGTCGCCGACATCGACGAAACCGTTGATGAAGCGATAGTTCACGCGATCTTCGGCAGCAGCCGGCTCGCCGGGAAAATAGTCGGCGATGAGGCCGGACACGGCCCATGCCGTTATCGTCTGGCCTTTGGCAACGCCATAGGCTGGCGCCATGTCGTCCGGCTGCTTGACGCTTTCCGTCTGCACAGATCGCCTCCTCCGCAATCTTATGAAAATATTTTCATTGTTTCATTTGCGCGCGCCACCTTTGAGAAATGTTCAAAAACGTCGCTATTGACGTAGAAAATAGCTTGACGGGAGGAATGTCAAGTATATGAAATTCACATATCGATGGCCGAGGCCACGATTGATGAAAATGTTTTCATGGGAGGATGAAAATGAAAACCTATCTCTCAGGGGCTTTCGCATTGGCGCTGGCCACCGTTTCCTTCGCCTGGTCGAGCGTCGCCATGGCGGAAACCCAGACGATCACCTTTCTCTTCACCGACGACGACCAGGCTTACGTCGAGCGGATGGAAGCGCTGAGCAAGGAATTCGAGACGGCGCATCCCGACATCAAGGTGAATTTCGTTTCGTCGGGCTATGATGCCGTCGCCAAGCAGCTGCCGGTGCAGCTCGCCATCGGCGAAGGTCCCGACGTCGCCAAGATCACCGATTGGCAGCTGGCGCCCTATTACCTCGACATGCGCCCGCTGATGAAGGATCCCGACGGCTTCGCCAAGCTGCACGGTGACAGCCTGAACACGCTTCGTTTCCCCGGCGTCAACGATCCGAACTCAATCAACGGCTACGTCGCCTCGCAGACCTTCAACCTGCCCTTCGTCAACAAGACGCTGTTCGACCAGGCCAAGGAACCGCTTCCGAAGCCGACCGCCACGCTGAAGGAGATCGTCGAAGCTTCCGCCCGCGTCGCCAAGGCGACCGGCGCCCAGATCCCCTTCACGATGGACCGCTCGGGCCACCGCTTCTCCGGTGCGGCCTTCTCCTACGGTTCGAACTACGTCAAGGACGGCAAGTTCTCGTTCCCCGACGATGCCGCCAAGCGCTACATCACCGATCTCTACAACTGGACGAAAGACGGCTCCTTCCCCAAGGAAATGTGGGGTGCTGCCGGCGGAACCCAGTATAAGAACATGGGCGACGAGTTCGTCAACGGCAACGTCGTGACCTATATTGCCGGCAACTGGATGGTCAATCCGTTCCAGCAGAAGATCGGCGACGGCTTCGACTGGACGGCAATCAGCGCTCCCTGCGGCGATGCCGGCTGCTATGCGATGCCGGGTGGTACTGCGATCGTCGGCTTCAAGCGCACCAAGTATCCGCAGGCCGTCGCCTCGTTCATCGAGTTCCTCGGCTCTGAAAAGGTCCAACGTGAAATCGCCGAAAACTACGTCATCCTGACCGGCGCCAACATCAAGGATCCGCAGTACAAGCTGACCAGCAAGAATGCCAAGGACGCCATGGCCGTCTTCCTCGCAGCCCGCGACAGCGCGCCGCAGGCCGCCCGCGACCTGGAACGCCTCAAGGGATCGGGGGCCATGTATCAGCTGATCGTGCAGCGGATGAGCCAGCTGATCGTCGGCGAGCTTTCCCTCGAAGACGCCTTCAAGGCGATGAGCGCGGACGTCGACAAGATCAACGTGGCGCTCGCCGCCAACAAGTAACGGCCGCGCCTGTCTCCCACAGATTGCGCGCTGCATCAGCCACGACCTTGCAAGGGGCCGTGGCTGATCGTTTTTTTGCCCATGCTTCGGCTCATGCTTCCGGCCGGCCGGCATATCGCGGAAGAGATCGGATCGCCGCCGACCGGCATCGCGCCGGGACCGACGTTACCGTACAGTGGAGCAACTTCCCCAGTATTGCGGCTCGATCAAGTATATTCAGGTCCTCTTACGCATCCGCGGTGAAGTCGTCGTGACACGCGCCGCCGGAGAGGCTATAGGCGTCGTGGTCAGTTCAAAAGGCCGGCAACCCCGGTCACGTCAGCCGTCGATCCGTCTACCATTTAGAGGTGCATTTCCATGCCGATGGGTTCCGAGCATCCGCTGCGCAGGGAGTTGCATGACGAGCTGCATGCGCGGCCGTCGCTTTACTTCGATGGCGATACCGATGTCTGGCATGTCGCCATCGTCGGCGACAACGGCTCGCCTCCGCTGCCGGTTTCCCTGCCGGGATTGGAGGACGTCTCGACCACTCTCGGAGGCAACCACGGCATCGGCCGCTTCGGCGACGGCCGGCTGAAATGGGAGGCGCATACCGAGTTCCTCACCCTCACCTTCGTCACGCCGGCAGCGTCTGCGCCCGGCAGCCATCCGCCCGAGGCTTTCCAGGCCTGCTGCGACAGGATCGACGGAAAGGTGATCGCCGCCGTCCGGGTGCTGGTGCGTGACGAGAAGGACGGTCTCGAAAAACCCAACCTCGACTACGTCGCCTCCAAGGTCGGCGGCGGCGATGCCGAAGTGCATTCGAATTTCCGCCTGAGCGAGGGCGGTTTCGTCGAATTCCTGTTCTTCAACCGCAACCTTAACGCCTATCGCACCGGCCGCATGGTCCGGCGCGTCCTCGAAATCGAAACCTACAGGATGATGTCGATGCTGGCGATGCCGATGGCGCGCGAGACCATCTCGCAGCTCTCGGCCTTCGACCGGCGCCTCGATCTCCTGATCACGCACATGCAAAGCGCAGTCAAAGTCGACAAGGCGCTGCTTTCCGAAGTGACCAGGCTCTCCTCCGACGTCCTCAACTTCTCGGCCCTTGCGCGCCACCGCTTCGGGGCGACGAAAGCCTATGCCGAGATCGTCGCCAGCCGGGTATCGGAGCTGCGCGAGGAGCGCGTCGAGCAGCGCCAGCGGATCGGCACCTTCATCGGACGGCGCTTCCAGCCGGCCGTGCGTTCCGTGCATGCCGCAGAGCGCCGCCTCGATGAACTCGCCGAACGGGTCAGTCTCGCCGGCGATCTGCTCAGAACCACCGTGCAGGTTCAGCTCGAAGATCAGAACGCTTCGCTGCTGACCTCGATGGAAGAGAGGGCGCGCATCCAGGTGCACATCCAGCAGGCGGTCGAAGGCTTCTCCGTCATCGCCATCACCTATTACACCGTCGGCCTCGCCAAGATCTGCCTCGAAAGCATTTCCGAACTGGGCGTCGATCCGCATATGGCCAAGCTCGCCGTGCTCGCAGCCATCCCGCTGGTGCTCTTCGCCGTCTGGACCGCCGTTCGTCACGTTCGCAGAAGCATTGCCGGCGCCCCGCACAGCCCGATATCCGGAAGCCACTGACACGCCACAGACACGCAAACGCCGCCGCCCTTTCGAGGCGGCGGCGTGTGCTTGCCTGCATCAGAGCGTCAGGAGGCCATTGCGTAATGGCGATGCTCCGACGCCCGGCCGCTGCGTGTCCTGAACCGCCGCAGCAATTCGGCAAGGCTTTCGGTTTCCTGCGTCAGGCTCTGCGCGGCGGCCGTGGTCTCTTCGACCATCGCGGCGTTCTGCTGCGTGACCTTGTCCATCTGGTCGCCGGCGGCCGAAACCTCGCGCAGGCTTGTGGCCTGCTCGCGGGCCGCCACCGCGATCTCGGCGACGGTCGCATTCATCGCAGTCACCTGCTCGACGATCTGTTCGAGCGAAACGCCGGATTCGCCGACCAGCTCCACGCCCGCCTTGACCTGCGTCGAGGAGGTGGAGATCAGTTGCTTGATCTCTCTTGCCGCATTGGCCGAGCGCTGGGCGAGTTCGCGCACCTCCTGGGCGACGACGGCAAAACCCTTGCCCGCTTCGCCCGCACGGGCCGCCTCGACGCCGGCATTCAGCGCCAGCAGGTTGGTCTGGAAGGCGATCTCGTCGATGACGCCGATGATGTTGCCGATCTTCGACGACGAGTTCTGGATTTCCGTCATCGCAGCGATGGCGCGGGAGACGATCTCGCCGCCCTTTGCGGCATTGGTGCGGGCGGTCGCAACGACAGCCTGAGCGCGGCTGGCGCCCTCTGCCGTTCCGTTGACGCCGCGGGTGACGTCTCCGAGGGCCGCGACGGTTTCCTCGAGCGACGCGGCCTGCTGCTCGGTGCGGCGGGCAAGATCGTTGGAGGCCGTCGAGATTTCGGCAAGGCCGGAGCGGATGGTCGTGACCGCGCGGATGACGGAATCGATCACCTCTTCGAGGCTGGCGACCGAGCTGTTGAAGTGATCGCGGATCCTGACATAGCGATGATCGACGTCGCCGACGCGCACGGAGAGATCGCCCTTCGAGAGCGCGTCGAGACCGAGCGAAATCTGGCGGAAGGCATGCTCCATCACCTGCGCGTCGCTGAGGCGCTCGGCTTCCTGGCGCAGCCGTTCTTCTTCGGCGGCCAGCCGTGCGCGTTCGGCATTGGCTTCGGCAATCAGCTTGGCACGGCCCGTTTCCTGGAAGACCTTCAACGAACGCGCCATGGCGCCGAGTTCATGACGATGTTCGACGCCCGTGATCACGATGGCCTCGTCGCCGCGGGCAAGCTGCTGCATGGATTGCGCCATGCCGCGAACGGCGGAAGAAATCAGCCGGCCGACGAAATAGGAGAGCACGAGACCGATGACGATCAGGAGGCCGCTGATGACCAGCGTCGCGCTGGTCGCCGAGGAGACCATGGATTCGACGGAACCGTCCAAGTCCTTCTGCGCGCCGGTGACCGTCGCCTGCAGATCCTTGAATTCGCCCGATATTTTCGGCGCGAGCACGTTGAGCTGCGTCTGGCGGACATTGCCGGAGGCCTGCAGCACGTCCTTCATGTCGACGAGGCGGGCGGTGTAGTTCTGCATGAGCTGGCCGGCGCCCATCAAGCGCTTCTTCTGCAGTTCGTTCTTCGCGGCCGCGGCGGCGGCATCGTTAAGCGAAACCGCTTCGGCAAGAGCAGCCTGCGCCGTGTCGTAAGCGGCAAAATCGTTGGAATGCACGAAGCGTTCGGAGAAATAGAGGCTGCGGTTCAGCGCCTCCAGCGTCGCCGCCGTCATGTGCAGCAGAGCCACGTCGTTCTGGCGCCAGGCGCTGCGCATGACGTCGTTGAGCGCGATGCTGGTCCAGGGGCCGAATTCGGTGACCTTGGAGATCAGCAGGTCACGGCGGGCCTGAAGCGAGACGATTTGTTCGAAGGCCTTGCCGTAGGCGGCGATGTCCTGACGGATCGTCGCAAGACCAGACTGCAGATCCTTGTTGCCGGCAAAACGCGGATCATCCGCTTCGAAAGCCTTCACGCCGGCGCGAAAACTGTCGACGACCGCCTGGGTCGGCGTGGAGCGGAAGGCTTCCGCCGACATCTGTATCTCGTGCAGCTGATCGCTGTAGCCGGAGATGGCGAGGCTCTGGCCTGCTGTGGCGCGGTAGGATGCGAAGATCGAGGCGAGCCCGTTCATGCCCGAAATCGCGCTGACGGTGAGCAGGCTCATCAGCAGGATCAACGGCACGAAACCCGAGGTGATCTGTGCGCGAATGCCGAATTTATTCCAGAAATGCAACATTATGACCCTCTTATGCTCACTGGCTCTTCGGCAGGTACTTGGCGATGTTGTCAGGTGTCACGAGTTCGAAGGGAACGTTGTTTTCGCGCGGCACCTTCTCCTTGTTGGCGAGCTTCACGGCGGCATCGACCGCGGCCGCGCCCTGCCCGACGGCGCTCTGGAGAATGGTGACATCGAGATCGCCTGATACCATCGCGGCGAGCGCATCGTCGGTCGCATCGACACCGGCGACGACGACATCCTTCATCGGCATGCCGGCCTTCTTCATGGCGCGGATCGCGCCAAGCGCCATCTCATCATTGTTGGCGATAACAGCGTCGAACTTGACGCCGGCGGCGAGCCATTCCTGCATCTGCTGATCGGCGTAGTCGCGTGACCAATAGGCCGCCTGCCGCTCGACGATCTCGAGACCCTTGCATTCCGGTGTCGCGATCACGTCCGAAATGTCCTGGGTGCGGGCGCGGGCAGCGGCGTGGAAGGGTTCGCCCATCAGCACGACGACGCGGCCCTTGCCCTTGAGGAGCGCGCAGACCTGCTTGGTCTCCAGCGTTCCGGATTCCTTCTCGTTGGAGGCAACCACCACCTGATTTTCCGGCAGGTCGAGCAGGTTGGAGGGGACGTTGTTGATGTAAACCAGCGGAATGCCGGCATCCGCCGCCATCTTGGTCATTTGCGGCCCGAGGTCGCCATCGGAAACCGCCAGGATGATCGCGTCGACCTTGTCGGCGATGAGCTTCTGGACCTGCTGTTTCTGCAGCTCGTTGTCGCCCTTGGCGTTTTCGGTGACGAGCTTGAGGCCGGAGATCGTCTGGCCATGTGAGACGACACCGTTGAGGAGCACCGTCCTGAATTTGTCGAGATCGGACATCGAGACGCCGATCGTCTGGGCGTTGGCGACGGAGACGGACATCGCCAGGGCGATGGATGCGAGCGTTGCAGTTCTCATGAATTTTCCTGCGCGAACTGGATAGAATTTCGTTTATTTCAAATCATAGTTAAATTTTACTTTGCGCAGGCAAACGAAAATGAACCGGCGGCCAGCCGGTTTGGAAAAGCATCAAGCCAGACTTGATGGGATGAAATCAAGTCTTTGTTTATTATGATAAATCATCGCCCGCCGAAGCCGGAGCTGACGCTGATGCCCTTGTAGATCACTCTTTGCAGCACGATCGCCAGGATGACGCCCGGCACCATGGAGATGGTCGCGCCGGCCATGATGTAGTTCCAGGCAGTGCCCTGCCGTGTCTGGAACAGCGTGAGGCCGAGCGGCAGCGTGGCCTTGTCGAGACCGCTCGTGGCGATCAGCGGCCAGAGGAAGCTCTTCCATTGGGCGATGAAGGTGAAGAGCGCGAGCAGACCGATCGCCGGCATGGCAAGCGGAACGATGACCGCGACGAGAATGCGCAGGCGCGAAGCCCCATCCATCATCGCCGCCTCGTCGAGGTCCTTCGGAATGCCGAGGATGAACTGGCGCAGCAGGAAGGTGCCGAAGGAAGAGAAGGCGACCGGCAGGATCATGCCATGATAGGTGTTGATCCAGCCGAGCTTGCTGACGACGAGGAAAAGCGGGATGACCAGCATCACCTGCGGGATCATCAGCGTGCTGAGATAGGTGAGCAGCATCCCTTCCCGGCAGGGGAACTTCAGCCGGGCGAAAGCATAGGCGGAAAGGCAGGATACCACGATCACGATCGCGGTGACGCCGCAGGCGACGATGACGGAATTCAGCAGGAAAATCCCGAAGGGCAACGAAACCAGGGCCTCGACGAAGTTGCCCCACTGATACGCCTCGGGAAAGATGCGAACCGGCACGGCCAGCACCTCCTCATTGGAGCGCACCGCGTTCGACACCATCCAGAAGAAGGGAAAGAGAAAAAGCAGCGCGACCAGCGAAAGTCCGGCATAGCTCGCGAAGGCGCCGATGCGCCGCAGCAGGCGATGCCGGTTGGCCGAGACGGAATGCGGAGGCCGTGAGATCGGGCTATTCGTCATAATGCACCCATTTGCGCTGCATGCGGAACTGCAGGATGGTGAGCGCCATGATCATGACGAACATCACCCAGGCGAGAGCGGAGGCATAGCCCATCTGGAAATTGGTAAAGCCCTTCTGATAGATGGCGAAACCGAGTGTCGCCGTCGCCGAGCCCGGGCCGCCGCGCGTCATGGCAAAGATCTCGTCGAAGACCTGCAGCGAGGTGATGGCCGTCATGACGGTGGCGAAGAAGACCGTGGGCGAGATGAGCGGCAGCCGGATGCGCCAGAAGCGCCGCCAAGGCCCGGCACCGTCGATCATCGCCGCTTCGAGATATTGCTTCGGCACCAGGTCGAGCGCCGCGTTGAACATCACGACGTTGTAGCCGACATTGGCCCAGAGGGTGACGAGCACGACCGCCTGCATTGCCCAGCTCGAGCTCAGCAGGAAATTCGGCAGGCCGAGACCGAGCGAACGGATGATGGTGTCGGCCAGCCCATCCGGCGTGAAGATCAACAGCCACACCACGGAGGCGGCGATCGTCGGGGTAAAGGTCGGCAGGAAGAAGATCACCCGGAAGATCGCCTTGCCGTGTTTCAGGCTCGATATCCAGACGGCGAGCGTCAGCGAGACGATGACGTTCAGCGCCAGATATTCGACGGCGAAGAACAGCGTGTTGCTCAATATGGTGTAGAAGGCCGGATCGACCGTGAAGAGCTTGATGTAATTCTGAAAGCCGACGAAGGCCGGCGTCGAGATCAGCTGCCAGTTGGTAAAACTGAGGGCCAGCGACGCCATGATCGGCAGGGCTATGAAGATCATGAAACCGAGGAAGCTCGGCAGCAGGAACACCATCGCCGTCTGCGTCTCCGGCTTCAGGAAGCGCCGTGACTGAACGGGCTGCAAGGGAAGTTCGGCGACGGCGCTTTCCGACATATCTTCCTCCATGCGCGGCAATTCCTGCCAGAGCGAGAGCTGGCGCATGACCCCAGTGGTAATCGATTTCGCAGGGATCATGCGCGGATTCAAAGCGACGGTGCGTCCCGTGACGCATGGCGCCTATTGCTGCGCGAGGCTCTGGATGGCGTCCATCGTCTGCTTGGCGTCGGCGCTGCCGGCGAAGGCGGGCGGGAAGTACTGGTTGAAGAGGTTTTCCACCGCCGCCCAGTTATTGGTGATCACGTAGGGCACGGAATGCGCCAGGGAATAGTCGATGGCCTCGCCGCCATTGGTGATGTCCTTGGCCGCCACCTTGTACCAGGAGGATTGCGAAGCGGTGCGCGCCGGCAGCGCACGCCCTCCCTCGGCAAGGTAGGCCAGTGCTTCCGGGCTGGTCAGCACCTGGATCGCCTTCCAGGCCGCATCCTTGTTCTTGCTCGTCGTGGCAATGCCGAAACCCGAGCCCGCGGTGACGGCCGAAAGCTCCCCTTGGTCGCGCGGCAGGGTGGTGAGGCCGATCTTGAAGTTGGCCTTGCCCTTCATGCCGATGATCGACCAGGGACCGTCGATATACATGGCGACGTTGCCCGAATTGAACCGGCCCTGGATGACGTTGCCGGCATCGGCGCTGGAGGGCACCAGCGGCGCGATCTTGTCCTTGGCGGCAAAGCCGATCACCTTGTCGGCAGCGGCAACGGCGCTGGGATTGATCAGGTCGAGCTCCCCAGCGTCGTTTATATATTTGTCGCCCCAGGCCGAGGCCAGGACCGAATAGTTCTGCGGGGTGATGCCGAAACCGTACTTGCCGTCCTTCGTCAGCTTCTTGGCGGCATCGGTAAACTCGGCAAGCGTCCAGCCCGGCTTCGGCAGCGGAATACCAGCGGCTTCAAGCGCGTCCTGGTTATAGTAGATAACCCAGGGACCGACGTCATAGGGCAGCCCATAGAGCTGCTTGTCGACGGACATGCCGCCGATGATCGAAGGGGTGAAAGCACCGACGTCGAACTTGTCGGCGGCGATGCGATCGTTCAGCGGCTCGAGCAGCGAATAGAAATTCGGCATGCGCAGCGACTGCATGGAAACGATGTCGGCGAGCTGGCCAGATGCCGCCAGCACCGGCAGCCTGGTCCAGTAATCGACCCAGCCGGTCGTCGTCAGCGTCACCTTTATATCGGGATATTTGGCAGTCACCATATCCGCGAGGTGCTGCCAGCTCTTGGTATCGGCATCGGAACCGGTCCACATCTGCCAGGTCAGGTTGACCTGTTCGGCCGATGCGGCTGTGGCAAAAAGGCTGCTGCCGATTGCGGCAAGCATAAGCGTTTTCTTCAACACCTTCATGGGTTTCTCCTCCCTCCATGAACGCAATGGACACGCAAGTGGGATCGACTACGCCTTGAGGACGATCTCGATCACCGGCACGGTGACATCGGGTCGCCGGACCGGCAGTTCGAGCATGACGATGCCTTCCGGCACCATCACGCCGACATTGGGATCCACATCCCTGGTGTGGGTAAGCCAGCGCACCTCGCTGGCGTCGTGCAGGAACTGCATATAGGCGATCCTGCCGGCGATGCCCTCGACATGGATGTGGCGGTAAGGCCAGTTATAGACATGCAGGTAGAGCCGGTTGCCGCGCTGGGTATAGCGGCAGCCGGCCGGCGCCGGAAGTTCCGACGGGCCGGCTCCATAGATGGAGCGCCCGTTGACCTCAATCCATTTCCGGTAGACTTCGAGCGCCTCGATGGCGCGCGCATCGAACGTGCCCCGCCCGGTCGGGCCGACATTCATCAGCAGGTTGCCGCCGAGCGCAACGGAATCGATCAGCAGCTGGATGATCTGTTCCGGGCTCTTCCAGCTATCCTCGTCACGGTGATAGCCCCAGGAGCCGCTGAAGGTGTGGCAGGCTTCCCAGAGCACACCCTGGCTGGCGATGGCAGGCGCCACGCGGGGCGTGTATTGTTCCGGCGTTGTGATGTCGGGCAAAGTTCCGGGCGGCAGGTCGAGGCGGTTGTTGATGATGATTTCGGGTTGCAGCTCGCGCGCCAGCGCGACCAGCCGCTCGCTCTGCCAGTCGTCACGTCCCTTGCCGGGCAGGCCGCGATATTCGCGCGCAGGCCCGGGATAGCTGAAATCGAACCAGATGATGTCGACGCGGCCGAAGCCGGTCAGCAGCTCGCGCACCTGTTCGCGCATATAGGCCGCGTAATTGGCGACGTTGCGGCTGGCATTCAGCGCCTTGGCTTCCGGATGGTTGCGCAAGGGATGGTGCAGGTCGATCGGGAAATCCGGATGGTGCCAGTCGAGCAGCGAATAGTAGAAGCCGACTTTCAACCCTTCGGCGCGGAAGGCCTCGACCAGCGGCGTCAGGAGATCCTTGCCGCAGGGCGTGTTCGGCGCCTTGTAATCGGTGAACTTGCTGTCCCAGAGGCAGAAACCCTCGTGATGCTTGGTCGTCACCACGACATATTTCATGCCGGCGAGACGGGCGCGGCGCGCCCATTCCTTGGGATCGTAGAGATCGGGATCGAAATTGTCGAAATAGCGCTGATAGTGGTCGTCGGTCAGCTCTTCGCGGTTCTTCAACCACTCATGCCGGGCGCCCAGGGCATAGAGGCCCCAGTGGATGAACATGCCGAGGCGGTCATGGCTGAACCAGGCGTGCTTTCCCGCTCCCGGCACCGAATTTTCAAGTTGGCGCTCCGAACTTGTCACAGGTTTCTCCTCCCTGTTTCCGATCCACATCATGTCGAACCGGTTCGGTGACGGATCATCTTGCCTGAACCTGCGCCTGTCAAGCCGAAATTCGGAAATCACAAAACTTTAGAGAGAGCCCCTATTTGTCGGACAATTGAGCAACGTATATTGCAACGGCGCATAAAATCTGACAAAAGAAGGCTTTAGAACCGGTTCGATAAATATGACGACCATACGTGACGTCGCGCGCATTGCGGGGGTTTCGATCTCCACCGTCTCGCTGGCGCTCAACAGCCCGAAGCGGGTCGGCGCCGAAACGCTCGACCGCATCCAGCAGGCGATAAAATCGACGGGCTACCGCATCGATCCGGTGGCCCAGACGCTGGCGCGCGGGCGAAGCTCGCTGATCGGCTTCGTTGCGGCCAATCTCGGCAACATGTTCTTCGGCGACGTCCGCCGAGAGATCGAACACCAGGCGCTCGACAACGGCTATTTCGTCCTGATCGCGGATTCCTCCGGCAGGGCCGATCTCGAGCGTGCGCTGCTGGAGCGGCTGGAGGCGCAGAAGATCGCCGGCATCGCGCTGGCGGCAAACGGACACGGCGAGGAATATGCAACCTTCCTGCGTGAGTTCAGGACGCCGATCGTGATGTTCGACCAGAAAGTGGAAGGTGCGGGACGCGATTTCGTCGGCTCCGACAATGCGCTGACGACGACCATCCTGACGGAGCACCTGCTGCAGCTCGGCCACCGGCGCATCGCCCTGATCTCAGGCCCGAGCAGCTTGTACACCGCCAACGAGCGCCTGACGGGATTCCTGAACACGATGGCCGGCGCCGGGGTCGAAGTCGATCCTTCGCTGGTGGTCGAGGGCGGCTATACCAGGGCCGGTGGCCACGCGCAGGCGATGCGCCTGCTCACTCGCCGCGACCGGCCGACCGCCATCATCGGCGCCAACAACATGACAGGCCTGGCGACCCTGCAGGTCATGCAGGAAATGGGCTTCCGCTGCCCCGACGACGTGTCGCTCGCCATGGTCGACGACGTGCCCTGGAGCAACGTCATCACCCCCCACATCACCATGGTCGTGCAGGATGCGCAGAAACTCGGCGAACTCGCCGCACAGCGCCTGCTTACTAGGATCGCAAGCCCCGAGGCCGCCGCCGAGCCGCCACGGGACATCATCCTCACGCCGAGATTCGTCCGAGGGGAATCGACCAGGCGGCTGTGACGGCTTTACCGATCCTCACGCCAAAGCCGTAATACATAGATTGTCGACTGCTGGATTTCATAGCGCAGCTCATAACGGCCGGCGAGAATGCGGCGCACCTCGCGAGGGTCGAACTCCTCAAGCCGCACCTCACCTCTGGCCGAAACCGAGCTATTCTGCATTCAAGGTTTGAAAAATAATCCGCTCGGAAAAACTATGAACCGTTGCTGATATCGCGGAGAAGAGCCAGGCCGCGCTGGTATTTTTCCGGGCTCTTGCCGGCTTGTTCGGCCTGCTGGAGATTGTCTTCAAGGTCGGCCTGCTTGACCGGCAAGGCGAACGGGTTTGCCGCCGCGCGCCTGACGAAATCGTCGTCCGGCTCGTCCGGCCGCCTCGTCAGGGCGTCCACGGCGGAGACCACTGCCGGCGAAAAGCCTTCCTCCCTCAGCCTGTCGAGCGTCCAGCCGCTTCCTTTCTCGACGACGTCGTGGAGGTAGGCGATCGTTCGCTCCTCGTCGCCGGAAACATTGCGTGCGACCCGCTGGCAGTGTTCGAAGTAGGGCCGGCCGGTCTTGTCCTTCTGCCCCTCATGCGCTTCGAGAGCGATCTGAACGGCATGATCGAAATGTTGCACGGGATCACGGCCCTCCGATCTTTCCGACCGAGGGCTTTTCGCGCCGGCGGCAATCTCGATCTCCGGCATTGTCTCGGCAGCCCTACCGGGCGTGGTTCGAGGCGGATCGAAGTCTCCGCTCTCGCCGGCCCCTTGAAGCAGGGCCGCATCGTCTCGGTCATCTTGGTCGATCATGTCCTGCAACGTCTCATACTCGTCCTCGCCGGCCAGTTCGTCGCAGGCCTGCAGCCAATGGCGCATCTCCGCGCCCTCGGGCCGGCCTTCGGCCTCCCAGATCTCGTAGGCGCGGCGACGAATCTGTTCGTGCTTGTCTATGGCCATGATCTCCTCCAATCCGGGCAGCCGATCGAGGACGTCAGACCGCCATCTCCCGGCAGCTTTCGACGCAGCTCGCCAGGCATCGATGCATTACCGTATGTCTCCGACCCTTTCGCGATTGGCTGCGCTCGAGGCTTTCAGGGCGTGTTGATGGTTGGAAGATAATGTTCCACCTGTTGGCGCTCAGCTCTTGAAAGCGTCTCCACCCGCTCCCTCCAGAAGTCCTCGGCCTCCGGGGGATCCGCCTCCCAGTGGCGCACCGTGATGATATTGTCGTCTATCTTGGCCCGGCGATGGCCGCCAAGACGCAGATATTCCCTGGCAAGCCGCAGGCTCTGGGTTTCGGTGTCGATCCCGGGGGCCGGTGTGTCTCTTGCGTTGCGCTGGGCGGCTTCCAATGCCCTTTTGCGATCGTTCTCCGCCTCTTCAGTATCGGCACAACGCGCATCGTCAGTGCCGCTCTCGGGCGGCACGGTGGATATGATAATCATGCCACGATCCTCCTTCCCTTGGTGCGAAGGCGCCATGGCCTGCCTCAAGGCGCGGGCGTCATGGATCAGCGTTCGCCATCGTGATCCAATAACCCTTGCAGGCCCGGAGAGTTCCGTCTCGCGCGGATGGAAGTGAAGATTGATTGAAGCCGGACGGCGTCAGTGAACGGCCATGCTCACCATGCGATAGGGATGGACGGCCTCGAACTGCAGGATCATCGCCGTTGCCTCCTGCAAAACACGTTCGGCATTTTCCGGATCGTCACGGGCGAGCTCGTCGGCATTGACGCGGATCGCCTCGGCCATGTTGGTGGAAAGGTCCGCAAACTGCCTGTTGCCTTCGACCAGCGCCTCGCGCGCCGTATCTTCCAGCGTACGAGCGATATCGACGAAGATTTCTTCGCGTTCCTCGATGCTGAGGTCTTTGATTAGATTGGTTTTCTCTTCCATTTCAGCCACTCCTGAAGACGTGGGACACAACCGAGCTCATCGAGCCTCGATCACCCAGAGCTGGGAATGCCGAAATCCGGTTTCAAGCCTTGAGGCAGCCTGAACTCGCCTTCGAAATCCGAGCGCGACGACTATCGCCTTTATTTCCAACGCGGAAACCGATTTTCCGTTCCCGGGCGGCGTTGGCACTCAACGATCGAGAGTGCCAAATTTTTCCTCCAGCCTCTTGAAATCGCCACCCGCCAAACCAGATCATTTGCACGAAACGCTCGCGGCTCCGCACCCGCCCGCGTGGGTTCGGCAGGCCACTGAGCGAGGTCCCCGCCTGGCTGAGCATCCAGTCCGGCCGGGAGCAACACCATCGTTTACCCATGGAGGAAGACATGTCGTTCCGACCGCTTCACGATCGCATTCTCGTCCGCCGGGTCAGCTCCGAGGAAAAGACCAAGGGCGGCATCATCATCCCCGACACCGCCAAGGAGAAGCCGCAGGAAGGCGAAGTCATCGCCGCCGGACCCGGCGCGCGCAACGACGCCGGCCAGATCCAGCCGCTCGACGTCAAGGTCGGCGACCGCATCCTGTTCGGCAAATGGTCCGGCACCGAGATCAAGATCAACGGCGAAGAGCTGCTGATCATGAAGGAGAGCGATGTGATGGGCATCATCGAGGCGCAGGGCGAAAAGCAACAGGCCGCCTGAGACAGCCTGCCCATACGAATAACGCCAGCTGCCTATGAAGGAGTGAGGACATGGCTGCTAAAGAAGTCAAATTCAGCGTCGAAGCCCGCGACAAGCTGCTGCGCGGCGTCGATATTCTCGCCGATGCGGTCAAGGTCACGCTCGGCCCGAAGGGCCGCAATGTCGTGATCGACAAGTCCTTCGGCGCGCCGCGCGTCACCAAGGACGGCGTTTCGGTCGCCAAGGAAATCGAACTCGAAGACAAGTTCGAGAATATGGGCGCCCAGATGGTCCGCGAAGTCGCTTCGAAGACCAGCGACATCGCCGGCGACGGCACGACGACCGCAACCGTTCTTGCCCAGGCGATCGTTCGCGAAGGCGCCAAGGCCGTTGCCGCCGGCATGAACCCGATGGACCTGAAGCGCGGCATCGATCTCGCGGTCAGCGCCATTGTCGGCGAACTGAAGACCAACGCCCGCAAAATCTCCAACAATTCCGAGATCGCCCAGGTCGGCACGATCTCCGCCAATGGCGATGCCGAAATCGGCCGCTTCCTGGCGGAAGCCATGGAAAAGGTCGGCAATGACGGTGTCATCACCGTCGAGGAAGCCAAGACCGCGGAGACCGAACTCGAAGTCGTCGAAGGCATGCAGTTCGACCGCGGCTATTTGAGCCCCTATTTCGTCACCAATCCGGACAAGATGCGGACCGAGTTCGAGGATCCCTATATCCTGCTGCACGAGAAGAAACTCTCGAACCTGCAGTCGATGCTCCCGGTTCTCGAAGCCGTCGTCCAGACCGGCAAGCCGCTCCTCATCATCGCTGAAGACGTCGAAGGCGAAGCCCTCGCAACCCTCGTCGTCAACAAGCTACGCGGCGGCCTCAAGATCGCTGCCGTCAAGGCTCCGGGCTTCGGCGACCGCCGCAAGGCCATGCTGGAAGACATCGCCGTCCTGACTGCCGGCACCGTCATCGCCGAAGATCTCGGCATCAAGCTCGAAAGCGTCACGCTCGACATGCTCGGCCGTGCCAAGAAGATTTCGATCGAAAAGGAGAACACGACCATCATCGACGGCGTCGGGTCGAAATCGGACATCTCGGGCCGCATCGCTCAGATCAAGGCGCAGATCGAAGAAACCACCTCCGACTACGATCGCGAGAAGCTGCAGGAACGTCTTGCCAAGCTCGCCGGCGGCGTTGCCGTCATCCGCGTCGGCGGTTCGACGGAAGTCGAAGTGAAGGAAAAGAAGGACCGCGTCGACGACGCGCTGCATGCAACCCGCGCGGCGGTCGAGGAAGGCATCCTGCCGGGCGGCGGCGTGGCGCTGCTGCGCGCCGTCAAGGCACTCGACACCGTCAAGACCGCCAATGACGAGCAGCGTGTCGGCATCGACATCGTCCGCCGCGCACTCGAAGCGCCGGCGCGCCAAATCGCCGAAAACGCCGGGGCGGAAGGCTCTGTTATCGTCGGCAAACTGCGTGAGAAGAGCGAATTCTCCTATGGCTGGAACGCCCAGACAGGCGAATATGGCGACCTCTACGCCCAGGGCGTCATCGATCCGGCCAAGGTGGTTCGCACCGCGCTTCAGGATGCCTCGTCGATCGCCGGTCTCCTCGTCACGACGGAAGCCATGATCGCCGAGAAGCCTAAGAAGGAGGCTGCTCCTGCAATGCCTCCCGGCGGCATGGATTTCTGACAATCACCGGCCTGTCCGCATCGCCGGACGGGCCTTTTTTCCGAGGGAATGGAGATGGTTCAAACGATCGTAAACCGATCGCAGGTTCCGCTGGACTCCTGCGATCTCGAAACCTGCCAGCGCGTCTTCGACAAGATCAGATCCGACTACGCGGTGGCCAAGGACAGCGACGAAGCCGAACGAATGGCGGGTATCATCATCGAGCTCTACCGGCAAGGCGTGCGCGATCCCGTTCACCTGCGGGTGATGGTCGAGGCCGCCCGCGGCCTGTTCGCGCCAGCAAGTGGCGATGAGCCGACGTCCTGATTTGCCATGGCGCGGCTCAGCGCAGCCGCCGCCCGGGCGAGTTCGGCCGAATGACGGTCATCTCTTCGTGCTGCACTTCGTTCTCATCGTTCAGCACCGCGCGCCAAAGCCTGTTGCCGAGGCGGAGCGACACCCGCTTGGTGCCCTCGTGTTCGCCGGTGCCGATCTCCACGGTGCTGGCGACGGAGCCATGCCGCATGTGGCGGCGGAGATCGGCCAATGACAGGCCAAACCGCTCGGCGAGTTCGGATGAATCGAGGATAAAGTCCCCATTTGCGTCGCGTTCGATCAGCACCGCTATTCTCCGCCTATATCAGGCTCAGGCCACGGCCGAGATGGCGGCGCTGTCGTTGGGCAGCAGCCGCGCCACGGCGCTCAGGAGATCCGTCTGCGATATCAGGCCGAGGATCCGGTAATCGTCATCGACGATGATGACGGCATGCGTGCGCCCGTCCGTCAGAACGGGCAAAAGCGAAAGTGCGGCATCCGAAGACCTTGCCACCGGCGGTCTCGAGATCGCGGCCGAGATCGTATCGGCGCTCGTCGACAATTCCCTCAAGCCGACGGTGCCGATGAGACGGCCCTCCGGGTCCTTTACCGGCAGCGTGCGGATATTGTGCTTCAGGAGCAGATGCCGTGCGGCTTCCGGCTCGGAAGCTTCGCCGACGGCGATCACATCGCGTGACATGATATCGGCACAGCTGATTTTGGCGTTCGAGCGGATGGTCGCCTGCAGCTCGACCTGCTGCAACAGCCGGCTCAGATCGGCCCGATCGATATCGAAGGTTTCGTCGAGCGCTTCGAGAGCCGCGTCGACATCCTCCTCGCGGAAACCGACCCGGGCGGCAGACGGCAGGTCGACGGTCTGATGGGTATTCTCAGCGGGCTTGGGAACGACATGCGGATAGTTTCGTCTGGAAAGCTTGTGGAACAACAGGCCGAGGCCGACGAGGAGGCAGGAATTCAGCGCGACCGGCACGAAGGGAAAGAGGAAGCCCCAGCCGGCCACGACGGGACCGCCGAGGACGGCGGTCAGCGCCGCAGCCCCTCCCGGCGGATGAAGGCATCGCGTGAAAGACATCGCGCCGATCGCAAGCGACACGCCGACGCCGGTCGCGATGATCGGGTCACGGATGAAATAGGAGGCGATGATGCCCATCATCGCGGAAATGGTGTTGCCGCCGATAATCGACCACGGCTGCGCGAGCGGACTTGCGGGCACAGCGAAGAGAAGCACGGCGGAAGCGCCCATCGGCGCGACGATCAAGGGAAGATGCGGCCCCTGCCCGAAAAGATAACCGCTGATGACGCCGGTGAGGCCGATCGCCATCAAGGCGCCGAGGCATGCGATCAATCGCTCCCGTAAAGTTGCTCCGGCCAGGATCGGCGAAAACAAGCGGAAGCGGCGGAAGCGGCTCGGTCCCACCTTCGGGGAAACGGGATACTGCATGACAAGACCAATGTTGAGGGAAGTTATCGGGCGGAGAGCGGGGAAGGCGGGCGGTTAATTCGTCGACAGCCTGATCTCTCTGCCTTTCATCGCACTCAGGACTTCGTGGAGGCGGACAATTCTCTATATAAAAACCATTTCCGCCACTCAAGTCGTATTGCGACATAATTTGGACTGCCCCAACGAAGTGGGACTTGGTTGCCGAAAAAAGGATCGCAACGCCGAGTAAATAGCCATGCAGGCCGCGACATTGCCTCTGCCGCTGACGATTCCGGGCCTTGCGGCTGGCATGGGGCTTGCATCGACATTCCCATCTGCAGATCGATCGGCGACCGCCCCATGTTGCATCTTGTCTTGACCTGTCTTCTCCTGAGCGTGGCTTCAGGCCTCAGCATGCGGCGTTTTCTTCTGCCCTATTTTCCGGGCGGCGATCTCGCCGAGAAGTCAGCTCCGGTGACGGTTGTCGCCAGCGCCGTCTTTCTGGGGACGATTGCCTTCACCGTCTCCGATCAGAATCTCTGGGCAAAATCCGTCATCCTGATGCTCGGCCTCTTGCTGGCTGCCACCTTTGACGATGCGAGGCCGAGGCTGACGATCGCCCTTTCCGCCGTCAGCCTGGCGGCCTATCTCGGGCTGCGCTCGATCGGTTGAGCCATCCGGGCCAGCGGCCAAGAACGACGCCTATCGTGCGGCATCGAAGCTCCGGTCGAGGTGCTGCATCCAGAGACGAAAATCATTCGCCAGCAGGGCCACGTCATAGGCCCACTCCGCTCGCAAAAGCGCCCAGCGGCTCACATCGCCATCATCAAGCAGGACGCGAAGCCTTTGCCTGAGATTTTCAAACACCTCGTCAGCGGGATAAGGCGCGGGATGATGGAGTTTCGAATGCAATCGATTTATCACGGAGTTCGCTCCTCATTGATGAACATCCAATAATATATCGTACTACGATATAATTTCAATGCACCGTGAGCCGGTATCCGTCACCCCGGAGTTTGAAGCGCGTGGAAATCCCTGGTTTGCCGAGAGCAGGCCGCCTCAGGAGGCCAGGGGCATCGACCGGCCGGCCGCCTGCGTCCTGCCGCCATCGGCGACAGCGGTCTGGAAGTACGAGATACTTTCGTTCAAGACTTCCACCTGTTGGCGGAGCCTATGAATTTCCGCGGTGTTTTCCTCCACCATGGCGGCGTTGTGCTGGGTGATGTGCTCGACGTCGCGAACGGCGTTGTTGACCTCCTCGATGCCCTTGGACTGCGTGGTCGTCGAGGACGAGATGACCTGCACGAGCCCGTTGATCGAGGTGAAGTGCTCCATGATCGCCGACAGAGCCTCGCCGGTCTCCTCGACGAGCTTGACGCCGGCGCCGACCTGCGATGCGCTGTTGGAGATGAGCCCCTTGATCTCGCGGGCGGCGGTGGCGCAACGCTGCGCAAGCTCGCGAACCTCCTGGGCGACGACGGCAAAACCTCTGCCGGCCTCTCCCGCACGGGCGGCTTCCACACCCGCATTGAGCGCGAGAAGATTGGTCTGGAAAGCGATCTCGTCGATCACGCCGATGATGCTGGTAACCTTCTCCGACGACCGGTTGATCGCGCCCATGGCATCGACGGCCTTGGCGACGACGGCAGCGGAATGCTCCGCCTGGCGGTAGGCTTCGGCGACCGAGCGCGACGTCTGGTTCGCGTTTTCGGCCGTCGCCCGCACGCTGACGGTGAGTTCGCCGAGCACGCGCGAGCTGTCTTCAAGTGCCGCTGCCTGTTGCTCCGTGCGGCGCGCCAGATCGTCGGCCGCGCCCGAGAGGTTGGTGCTGCCCTCGGCGATCTCGTAGGTCGTGTTGCGAACCTCGGCGAGCGTTAGGCGCAGCGCATCGATGGCGTGATTGTAGGTCCGCGCCATCGCGACATACTCGGCGGCGAGATCCTCGCTCATCTCGGCGGCGAGATTGCCATTGGCAAGCTTGCCGAGCATATCGGACAGGGCGCTTAGAGCCTCGCTCTGTTCGGCCTCGATGCGCGCCTGCTCGGCCGCGCGGCGGGCCTGCTCCCGTTCGTCGCGCGTCCTGTTTGCCTCGGCGACCTCTTCCAGCCTGGTCTTCTCCAGCGCCTGATCGCGGAAGACGGTGACGGAGCGGATCATGTCGCCGATCTCGTCGCCGCGCTTGCCGTCGCCGATCGGCACGTTGAGATCGCCGTCGGCAAGTCTCATCATGGTTTGGGTGATCCGCTTCAGCGGCCCGCGCAACGTTTCGATCAGCATGAGGCCGCCGATGATCGCAAGCACGGTGCCCGCGATCATCGCCGAGAGCGACATCGTGGCCGAGCGCTGGCTGATTTCCCTGCCGCTCTCCTGCGCCGTGCTGACAAACTGCTCGAGCGTATGGCTTGCCGACGCCACAAGCTCGGTCGCCGTTTCTCTGTTCTTCTGCCACCGGTCCGCGATCGATATCAGAAGCGAGCTATCCTTTTCGATTGAGGCCAGGGACGGCTCGATCTTCTTTGCAAGTTCCTGCAAGGCGGCATTTTTCCCGCTCAAGGGTACGAGTTGTGCGGCGCTTTCGCGCAGCGCCTTGAGATCGGCGAGAACGGCATCCCGCGCTTCGGCATCGACCCGCCTGTTCAGCTCACTCAGGTGCAGGCGCAGATCGTCGATCGATTTGAATGCGGTATTGACGATCGTCACCATCGAGCGAAGCGTGGCGATGTTCGCGTCCATGCCGACATAGCGCTCGATCGCGATATCGGCATTGCCGGAGGCGAGCTTTCCGAACTTCTCCTCAAAGCCCTGCAGATCCTGGTCGACGGGAGCATAGCTCTCGAGCGTCAGGTTGGCGCTGTCCTTGGCCGTCGCGGCGAGCTTATCCAATACCGGCTTCAGCGCGGCAATCTGGCTTTGGGCCTTGTCGGAGGCGAGTGCGGCGCTCGCGCCGATCTCCTTGACGAGTGGGGGCAAGAGGCTGCCGAGAGCGCCGGCGATATCCGCTGGCGCAGTTGCCTGCGCGGTCGCCTTGCGCAACTTTGTTATGCGCTGCCCAATATTCTTGTAGGCTGAGGCATCGAGAAGCAGCGCCCGAACGAAGGCTTCCTTCCCGTTCGCCTGATCCTGGAGAACGTCGAGCTGCTTGCGGGCGGTCTGGCTTTCCTTGAAAAGCTGCGCCACGGCGTCGTCGATCTCGTGTTCGGTATTCGCCCGCTCCTGCGATATCGCCCAGAGCGCGTCGGCGCCGCCCTGCATCTTGCCGCCAAGTTCGCGCACCGCGGAGATCTGCTGCTTCTGCGCGGGATCGGAGAGCATGGCATCGAGCGTTGCTGCGCCCTTTTCCTGATCGGAAATGCCAGCGATCAGCCGATCGCGCGTGGCTGACGTCGGAAGGTCGGTAAAGGCCGTCAGCGCCGACCGTAGTTGCTGGAAGCTGGAAAGCGTGTCGATTGTCTGCCGCGTCAGCGTCATCTGGCCTTTGAGCGTGCCGGCGGTGAAATAGCCGAAAAGGCCGATACCGGCGATGAGCACAACCAGGGGCACCACGAAGAAGAGAACCTTCGTCACAATCCGCATGCGCTGCAACAGTCGATCAATGAATGCCATAAAATATCCCCGCCCCAGGAATGGTCACGCCTGATCGCGCGACGATAGCCGCAACTGCTAAAAAAATGGTCAATAGTGTCGAGTTCGTTTAGAGCCGTTGGAGATGTGGTCGAGGGCCCATCCGGCTTCATCCTCGGCCTTGTGCCGACGATCTGCTCCATATCGACCGGGCGCAGATGCTCGGGGCACAAGCCCGAGCATGCCGAAGGAGAAGTCGGCAGGCAGTGCCCGTGGCCCGGAGGAACGCTGTCTGCGCCCTCGACCTGTCTCGTTCAGCCGATGGCCATGAGGCTCGCATTGCCGCCGGCGGCCGCCGTGTTGATCGATGTCGACACCTCCTCCAGCAGCCAGTTGAGGCAATAGGTCTCGAGGTCGCTCGCCAGTTCCTCGGCGGTCGCGGCCTGGACCAGCAGAAGCGGGCCGGGAAGCGCGGCGATCTTCCGGTTGACGGCAAGAACCCTGTCGCGATCCCCTTCGACGAGCGCACCCGAGAACGGCCCGTCCTTTTCCCAATCCGAGGTCCAGGAAACGCGGCCGGCGACAGCGGCAGGCAGGTTCGCCAGCGCCGACTTCGATATGGAGCCCGCGTCGATGACGACATGGTTGCCCGTGGAAAGGGCGGCGGCGATCTGCCGATAGAGCCCGCTTTCCGTCTGCGGCACGAGAAGAATGCGGCCGCGAGGGTGGAGCGCATAGAGATTGCGCTCGCCGACGGGGCCGGCGAGTTCGCGTTCGAGGCCGAGCGCCGAGCGGTTCGCATAGCCGCGGGCCGCTTCGCCCTCACCCGGCAGGCCCTTCTTGTCGAGCCAGATGATATAGTCGCGCAGGGCAAGGTCGGTATGAACGGAATCCTGCTGCGGCGGCACCGGGGCGCGTTGCACCAGTCGGCCGATATAGAGCGGACCGCCGGCCTTCGGGCCGGTTCCCGACAGGCCACGGCCACCGAAAGGCTGGACGCCGACGACCGCACCGATGATGTTGCGGTTGACGTAAAGATTGCCGGCCTTGATGCGGCTCGTCACATGCGCGATCGTTTCGTCGAGCCGGGTGTGAAGCCCGAATGTCAGGCCGTAACCCGAGGCGTTGATGTCATCGATGAGGCGGTCGAGACCGTTTCGCTTGAAGCGGACGACATGCAGCACCGGCCCGAAGACTTCCTTCGTCAGGTCGGACAGCGATTTGATCTCGATGATCGTCGGCGGAACGAAGGTTCCCGCCGCGGCACTTTCCGGCAGCGGCAGTTGCTCCACCTTGCGGCCGGCGCCGCGCATCGCTTCGATATGCTGGTCGATCTCCGCCTTCGCGCCGTCGTTGATGACAGGGCCGACATCGATGCTGAGGCGATCCGTGCGGCCGATCGTCAGCTCACGGAAAGCGCCCTTCAGCATGGCAAGCGTCCTGTCGGCGACGTCGTCCTGCAGGCAGAGAACGCGCAGCGCCGAGCAGCGCTGGCCGGCGCTGTCGAAGGCCGAGGTCACGACGTCGGCCACGACCTGTTCGGCCAAGGCGGAGGAATCGACGATCATGCCGTTCTGGCCGCCGGTTTCGGCAATCAGCGGGATCGGTTTGCCGGTCGCCGACAGGCGTTCGGCAAGCTGCGCCTGGATCATGCGGGCAACCTCAGTCGAGCCGGTAAACATGACGCCCGCGGTTTCCTGGGCTCCGACCATGCCGGCGCCGAGGCGGCCGCTGCCGGGCACGAACTGCAGCGCGCCGACCGGCACACCGGCCTCATGGAGGATCTTGACGCTCTCGGAGGCGATGATCGGCGTAACGCCGGCCGGTTTCGCCAGCACAGGATTGCCGGCCACGAGTGCCGCGGCAACCTGGCCGGTGAAGATCGCCAGCGGGAAATTCCACGGGCTGATGCAGACGATCGGGCCGAGCGGCAAATGCGACGGCCCGAGGGTCTTGCGGGCCTGATCGGCGTAATAACGTAGGAAGTCAACCGCCTCGCGCACTTCGCCGACCGCATTGGCCGCGGACTTGCCGGCTTCGCGCATGACGATGCCCATCAGCACCTTGATGCGGGCCTGCATGATATCGGCCGCCCGATCGAGGCAGGCGGCGCGCTCTGCCGGCGGCACGGCGGCCCATTGCGGCGCATATTCGGCCGCCATCGCAACGACACGGGCAGCCTCCTCGACCTTGAGTTCAGTGACCGTGCCGACGACATCGCGGTGATCGGCGGGATTGAGGACGTCGCGCGTCACACCGTCCGTCGAACCGTCGGCAAGAAGCGGAAGCGCATGCCACGGGGCTGAGGCCGTGGAGGCGAGCGCCTCTGCCAAGTTAGAAAGCGTGGTTTCGCTCGAGAGATCAAGGCCGCTCGAATTGGCGCGGGCGCTGCCGTAAAGGGCCTTGGGTGCCGCGATCTGCACATGCGGCGCGCCGACGACGGGCATGGCCCCGACGGTCTCGGCCGGATCGGCGATCAGCGCCTCGACCGAAACATTCGGATCGGAGATGCGGTGCACGAAGGAGGAATTGGCGCCGTTTTCGAGCAGGCGGCGGACGAGATAGGCAAGCAGCGTCTCATGTGTTCCGACAGGTGCATAGATTCTGCAGGGCCGGTCGAGCTTCTCCTTGCCGACGACCTCGTCATAAAGCGGTTCGCCCATTCCATGCAGGCACTGGAATTCATATTTGCCGACGGCGAAATCGGGGCCTGCCAGATGATAGATCGTGGCGAGCGTCTGCGCATTGTGGGTGGCGAATTGCGGGAAGACGGCATCGGCGGCGGCCAGCAGCTTGCGAGCGCAAGCGATATAGGCAACGTCGGTATAGATCTTGCGGGTATAGACCGGATAGTCGTCGAGACCGTCGAGCTGGGCGCGCTTGATCTCGGCATCCCAATAGGCGCCCTTGACGAGGCGCACCATCATCCGGCGCCCGGAGCGGCGCGCGAGATCGATGATGTAGTCGAGCACGAAGGGGCAGCGCTTGCCATAGGCCTGGACGACGAAGCCGAGCCCGTTCCAGCCGGCAATCTCGGGGGCAAAGCAGAGTTCTTCGAGGAGATCGAGCGAAAGCTCCAGCCGGTCGGCTTCCTCGGCATCGATGTTGAGGCCGATATCGTAGGACTTGGCGAGAGCGGCGAGCGCCTTGACCTTCGGCAGCAGTTCTCCCATCACCCGGCCGGCCTGCGACCTGACATAACGGGGGTGCAGGGCCGAAAGCTTGATCGAGATACCCGGGCCGTCATAGATGCCGCGCCCGTCCGCTGCTTTGCCGATGGCGTGGATCGCCTTTTCATAGTCCTTGAAATAACGCTCGGCGTCTGCGGCGGTCGTCGCCGCCTCGCCCAGCATGTCGTAGGAATAGCGGAAGCCCCGCGCTTCGAGCGGGCGGGCGCGTTTCAGCGCCTCCTCGATCGTTTCGCCGGTGACGAACTGCTCGCCCATCATGCGCATCGCCATATCGACGCCGCGGCGGATGACCGGCTCGCCGGCGCGCGCGATCAGCCGTGTCAGCGCCGCCGACAGGCTGCGGTCGTTGACTGTCGAAGTGAGTTTGCCAGTGACGACGAGGCCCCACGTGGCGGCGTTGACGAACATGGATTTGCCGCCGCCGATATGCGAGGTCCAGTTGCCCTCGGCGATCTTGTCGCGGATCAGCGCGTCACGGGTGTCCGTGTCTGGAATGCGCAACAGCGCTTCCGCAAGGCACATCAGCGCCACGCCTTCCTGGCTGGAAAGCGAATATTCCTGCACCAACCCCTCGACACCGGTGCCCTTGTGCTTGGCGCGCAACGCCTCGATCAGGGTACGGGCGGTGCTGCGGATGTCGTAGCGCTTCGCCTCGGAAACGCGCGCGGCCGCAACGAGGGGCGGCAGGCATTCGGTCTCCGGGCGGCGATAGGCGGCCGTGATCGCCTGGCGAAGTTCCGATTGCGGGCGGATCGGCGGTGCAAAGGCCGAGAACGGCGCGCCGTTGGAATTGGATGGCGTGGTGTCGAGCGCTGCGTTCAGCATGGAGGTCCCTATCAATCGATCTCTGGTTTAACGGATGAATGAGACGCCGGGTTCATCGTTCCAGCTAGCATCATCCGTGACGGCTGGGCCGGAATATTCCGTCTCGCGAAGCGGGCGCGCCGGCTTGTCGCGTTTGACGGTCAGCGCTGCCGCCACGGCCCTGATCGCTACCGGCCGGTAGTGGGCGATGAGGTCCGGCTTCTCGTCGTCATCCTGTTTTTCCCTGCCCATGCATGACCCCATTTTGCGTGTGGCGCCGATGCGATCCTGACGATGCGTCAAGCGCCTGCGCCCTCCATCCCATTGTCGACGCATAAGGTATCACAGATCGCGGACCGCGATCTCACTTGATTTTCACCATTTTCAACCTGTATGAACTTATTAAATTGCATTCGAGAGTTAAAATGGCCAACGAACCGGACATCTTTAGTGAATTGGACCAGTTCGACAGAAAGATCCTCGCGGCGCTCGCCGAGGATGGCAGGCTGTCGATCACCGATCTGGCCGCGCGCGTCGGGCTCTCGAAGACGCCCTGTCAGCTTCGCTTCAAGCGGCTGATCAGCGAAGGCTATATCGAAGGCTTCAGGGCCGTCCTCAATCCGGCGAAAATGCAGCTCGACCACATCGCTTTCGTCGAGGTGAAGCTCTCCGACACCCGCGAGGATGCGCTGAGAAGCTTCAACGAGGCCATCAAGAAGATCAGGGAGGTCGAAGAATGCCACATGATCGCCGGCAGGTTCGACTATCTCCTGAAAATCCGCACCCGCGACATCGGCCGCTACCGCCGCGTGCTGGGCGAACGCATCTCCACACTGCCCCACGTTGCCAACACCTCGACGAACGTCGCGATGGAGACGATCAAGGAAGGCTGGGACAAGTTCGGTTCAAGTCTTTCGTGATGTGATGCAGTTCAGCCGCCTCTCGCCTTCCGGCCGCGTGCGCTCGGCTTCACCGGCACGCTTTTGCCATACTCGTTCCACCATGCCGTCAAAGCTTCCATCGTGGGGCCGAGGCCCCGCGCTTTTTGCGTGATCTCATATTCGACGCGCGGAGGAACCTCCGCAAAGATGGTGCGGGATACCAGACCGTCCGCTTCGAGTTCGCGAAGTTGCGCCGTCAGCATGTGTTGGGTGATGCCGGGAATAGCCTTTCTCAATTCGCCGAACCGATAGATCCGCTGATTGAGCAGCCACATGATTTCCAGCTTCCATTTGCCGGAAAGCAGCGCGAAGGCCCGCCGCATCTCTTCATGCATATTGACTTCTTCTTCGGCCATAGTCTGCTTTTCCATACTAACAGCAAGTAAATCATCCTACTTGCAAATATAGATATTAGACGACATTTCTCTGCATGCACAGGGAAGCGCGGGAAAAGCGCCCCTCGAAACAAACGACAGACTCGACGAGAGGAATGTTGCTGCGTGGGCAGCGACAGGGATGAACTCATGCCTGAATATTATGTGTACTGGATCAGCACGGCACTTCTGTCCGCGCTCTATCTCGCCTCGGCCACCATCTATGTCACCAAGCGAGACTGGGTTCGTCAGGTTCTGGCGGAACTCGGATACAAGGCTTCCTATCTCATTCCATTCATGATCGTCATCAAGGTTCTCGGCCCGGTCGCGATCCTTTCACGCGTCAGCATGCCGCTCAGCGATCTCGCCTATGCCGGCATCTTCTTCCACCTGCTGCTCTCGGGCCTCGCACATATCGGCGTTCGCAAACCCGCCGGCGCCCTGCCCGCGGCGATCGGCCTGGCGCTGCTCGTCACCTCGTTCATGACGCAGAACGACGCCCGCATGGTCCCCTCCCCCTACGTTCAAGCCGCCATGCGCTGACGTCCGATAACCTAACCCAACCAAGGAGATAGAAATGGGTCGACTCAATGGAAAAATTGCCATCGTCACCGGCGCAAGCCGCGGCATTGGCCGCGCCACTGCAAAGCTCTTTGCCGCCGAAGGCGCGAAGGTCGCAATTCTCTCGCGCACATCAGAAGGCGTCGAACGTGTCGTCGCAGAGATCGTCGAAGCGGGCGGCGCAGCACTCGGTGTCATCTGCGACGTCGGAGAGACCGACCGGATCACGGCCGCGGTGGACCAGGTTGTGGCCGCATATGGCCGCATCGACATTCTCGTGAATAATGCTTTCGATGGTTCCGCGGTCTCGTCTTCGGTTATCGACCTCTCGGTCGAGCAGCTGCAACGGAACTTCGACACCGGGCCGATCGCCTATTTGAGCTTCATGCAGGCTTGCTATCCTCATCTAAGGGAAAGCGGAGAAGGCCGGATCATCAACTTCGGCTCGATGGCGGCCACCAGCGGACTGGCCGGTTATGGCCCTTACAACATGGCCAAGGAAGCCGTGCGCGCGCTGACCCGCACGGCGGCACGCGAATGGGGCGCCGACAAGATCACCGTGAACAACGTCCTGCCGATCGCCGATACCTGGGGCGCTGCCGAAAAGGAGGTTCCTCCGCCCGCGAATGCACTCGCTCGTTTCGGCTCGCCGGAAGAGGACATTGCGCCGGTGGTGCTGTTCCTTGCCAGCAAGGATTCGCAGTTCATCACCGGCTACAGCCTTACTCCCGACGGCGGCGCCATCATCGACAGCGCTCGGTAGCAGTCGGCGAAGGAGGGCGCAGCGTATTGCGCCCCTCAGGACTATCGATGCCGATAGCGGAAGGCTTCGACGAAGGCGGAGAAGGCAGGAGATGGATGGCGCCGGCTCGGGTAATAGAGATGATACCCTTGGAACGTCGGCGCCCAGTCTGCGAGCACTTCCTGCAGTTGACCGCTGTCGAAATATTGCCGAACGAGATCCCGCGGCACATAGGATAGACCCGCACCATCGAGAGCGGCATTGATCGCCGGTCCGATGTTGCTCATCACCAGTTGGCCCTCCACGCGAACGCTGAACTCGCGACCGTCCTTTTCGAATTCCCAGGCGTAGAGCGCCCCTGAACTGGGAAGCCGCAGGTTGACGCAATTGTGGTCCGTCAGGTCGTGCGGGGTCGATGGCGTGATGCGGCCCGTAAAATATCCCGGCGATCCCACGACGGCATAGGAGACGTCGGGACCAATGCGAACGGCCACCATGTCGCGCGCGATCGCTTCGCCGAGCCGTACGCCGGCATCGAACTGGCGTTCGACGATATTGGTGAAACCGTTGTCGATGATAAGTTCCACGGTGATATCCGGATAATCACGCAGAAATGCCGGCAGCCTTGGACGGAACACCAGGTCCACGGCATCGTCGGGACACACGACCCGGATATGGCCCGAGGGTTTGTCGCGCAGTGCGCTGATGGCGCTGACCTCGGCTGCGATGCCTTCGAAATGAGGTTGAATGCTTTCCACGAGGCGCGCGCCGGCTGCCGTCGGCGCCACATCACGCGTCGTGCGGGAAAGAAGGCGGACGCCGAGCCGTGCTTCGAGCGCGCTGATCGTGTGGCTGAGCGCCGAGCGCGTGACGCCAAGTTTCGATGCGGCGCGCGTAAAACTCCGCTCGCGAGCCACCTCCAGAAACGCACGCATTTCGGTGAACTCGTCCCGCCGCATTGTTGAATCTCCTTCATCACGGCATTCAGATTATAGCTTCTAGTCGTGCAAAACCAGTCCAGCTATCTCTCTTGCAACGGACAGGAGACCATGCATGAGCATCGAGCTGACATTGAATGAGACCGCGCTCAGAGAAGGCGCGGCGACGCGGTGGAGTGCGGTGACCTGTCTCTCACTTCTGACTTTCCTTCTGGTCGGGCTGGAATTTCTCCCGGTGAGCCTTCTGACCCCGATCGCCGGGGATCTTTCGGTATCGGAGGGGCAGGCCGGACTGGCGATCACCGTGTCCGGTGCCTTCGCGGTTGCCACCAGCCTTTTCGGCAATGCAATCCTGACGGAGATCGACCGGAAGACCATCGTCTTCCTCTATACGGCGGTCCTGGCTGCTTCGAGCCTGGCGGTTGCGCTGGCACCCGACTTCCCAGTCTTTCTCATTGGACGATCCCTGGTCGGCGTTTCGATCGGCGGCTTCTGGTCGCTATCGACAGCTATACTGGCACGCCTGGCTTCGAGCCGTGACCTGCCCAAGGCCATAGCCCTGCTTCAGGGCGGCACCGCATTCGCGCTCGTCCTTGCTGCGCCGCTCGGCAGTTTTCTCGGCGGGTTGATCGGATGGCGCGCCACTTTCCTGATCACTGTGCCGATCGGAATTGCGGGGCTCGCGTGGCAACTGGTCGTCCTGCCGAGCATGCCCGCAACGGCCACTGTCTCGGTCGCCAGAATATTCGGTTTGCTGCGCAATCGCAGATTCGCGATCGGAATGGCGGCGACCGGTCTCGCCTTCATCGGCCAGAACGCGTTGTCTATCTACCTTCGCCCATTCCTCGAAGGCGTCACGGGACTGGAATTGAATAATCTGTCCATGGTGCTTCTCGGCCTTGGCGTCGGCGGTGTCGCCGGAACCTCCGTCATCGGCTTCGTCGCCCGCCGTCACCTCCTCCTCGTTCTTGTCGGATTGCCGGCTGCTCTTGCGATCCTTGCCCTGTTGCTGATCGCTCTCGGGCCGTTCGCGGCGGCAACCGCCTCTCTGCTCGTCATGTGGGGATTCTTCTCGACCCCGATTCCCGTCGCCTGGAACACCTGGATGGCAGCCATCGTCCCAGGCGAGCTGGAAGCTGCAGGGGGACTGCAAGTGGCGCTGATCCAGTTCGCCATTGCAGGCGGCGCTTTTGCCGGCGGCATGCTGTTCGACACTGCGGGATGGTGGAGCACCTTCCTGCTGGCCGCCTGCCTTCTCGCAGGTTCGGCTGTTCTCGCCGCCCTGGCGGGCCGCCGTGCCTGAACCTTCCGAAACCTCAAAACAGGAGATCGTCATGTCTCAAGGAATCGAAAACAAAGTCGTCGTCATCACCGGCGCAAGCAGCGGGCTTGGCGAAGCCACGGCGCGTCACCTCGCCGAGCGCGGCGCCTCGGTCGTCCTCGGCGCGCGCAGAGCCGACCGCATCGCTCTGCTGGCCGAGGAACTGATAGCCAAGGGCTACAAGGCCAAGGCAGTCCAGACCGACGTCACGGAGCAACGTCAGGTCAAGAACCTCGTCGACACGGCCGTCAACTCGTTCGGTCGTATCGACGTGATGCTGAACAATGCCGGCCTGATGCCGCTTGCGCCGCTCGAACGGCTCAAAGTCGACGAGTGGGATCGCATGATCGACGTGAACATCAAGGGCGTGCTCTACGGGATCGCGGCAGCGCTCCCCCACATGAAGGCACAGAAATCCGGACACATCATCAACGTGTCCTCCGTCTACGGCCACGTGGTCGATCCGGGTGCCGCCGTTTATTGCGCGACGAAATTCGCCGTGCGCGCGCTTTCGGAAGGGCTGCGGAAGGAAGTGAAGCCTTACAACATCCGCACCACGATCATTTCACCTGGCGCGGTCAGCACCGAACTCCTCGAGCACATCAGCGAAAAGGACATCCAGGCGGGCACGAAGGAATTCGTCAGCAAGATCGCCGTCAGCGCTGACACATTCGCCCGGACGGTCGCCTTCGCGATCAACGAGCCTGATGACATCGACATCAACGAAATCCTGTTCCGGCCCACGGCCCAACCCGTCTAATGCAAGCGGGCACGCGCCCCGCAGATCGGTCGCCAGCGGACGTGCGGCCTATTGCGGTCTTTGAATTTCACAATAGACAATGCTGCGGTTTGAGCCGGACCAGACAGACACCTTCATATCCGCCCCAGCCACACTTTCATTGGCGATCAAGCCCATCTCTCGTTCTGATCGCAACAGCAGCGCCCAGTTCATAAATGTCTCCATATAGCCATCGACATCCGTCTCCGGAGAGAAGTTGGCGAATAGGAATGTGCCGCCAGGCTTAAGCATGCGGACGCACTTCCTGGTCAGTTTTACGGCCACCGCGTCCGGCAAATAGTCATAGAGACCCGCGGCATAGACGAAATCAAACATTCCCAGCGCATGTCTTCCGCCGATCAGAGACTTGACCGAACCGCTCACCGCCTCGACGGACGTGCCGGCGAAATCGCGGGCTACGGTTCCAACGCTCATCGGGTCTTGATCCAAAGCCACCCAGCGTTTGATCGCGCCGACGCCGAGGGCGCGCGACAAAGGCCCCTCACGAAGATGCCCGGCCGCGATGGCGAGGACTTCGGTGGAACCAGGCCGAGCCGAAGCAATTTCGTCAACGCGGCGAGCCAGAATGTCTCGACGCTCCCTTACCGCTAGGGATGACGAAGCATTTTGAGTGTAGGCGTAGATCGAACGTCCCAAGTTGCTGGCTGACAAGACGGCGTCCTCAATCTCAGGTCTGCCGTAGATGAAGTCGAGAAGGCGTGCGTCGCCAGAATAGCCGCGCGGCTTTTCGAACGACCACCGGGTCAACGGATCTTGATGAAGATAATGAGCAACTGGATGAGATTGCGCGATCGGAACGATGACGTCCCACACCTCCGGATGAAAGCGCCGCCGCATCTGATGCAAGGCGTCGGTAAGACGCTCGATTATCGCATTAGGCTCGACGCCGGACTTGAACTGACGCATCGACACCTCAAGGCTAAGGGCAATCTCGGCTCTGGCAACGACAAGGTCACCGGGATCTGGAGCAGCAGCCCTCCTTGCCGCCCGACGAATTTCACCCGGCGCAACAAGACTTACACCGTCCAAGACCAGGCTTTGTGCCATTTCGAGATCCCTTTGACATGGCATTAAGCATAATCAACCTCGAAATAGGATGCGACTAGAATCTACACGGGATAAGGGTATTTCTACTATTGCGAGTTAGATGCTACCCCTCTAACAAAGCTAAGCAATAAGACAAACCGGTTGCAGATTGCCGAACGCGATCTTGGAGGGCGCCGAAGTATGGCTTACTTTTCAACTTGCTTTAGATGGCTGTCAGACCGGTATTGTTGCATCATCGCGGCTTACGCTAATGTCCAACGCGACGGATCAGCTGCCAGCTTTTCATTCGCCGAGGCCCTTAAATCTCTGAAAACTGAAAATGATGCTGTCCGAAGGCGGAGCTCACGGCATGGTCTTTGGATGGCGGTCGCCGTTTATGTGGCCTTCGCACTTCCCGACCGATGGCTGATCCCCGATGTTGCCCCTGTGACGATCGCCGCGCGATTCGTCGTTGCAACGATCGCTCTGCTGGTTTTCGAAACCTTGCGACTGGCAAATGCGAAAACCGTCTGGTTTGACATCACATGTGCCGCTGCACTGCTTGTGGGCTATGTGGGCTGGCTTTACCCGGCGATTGCCACCCGCGACGTCACCGCCATGTCATACTACATGATATTCGGCGCCATCTTCATGATGGGCGCCAACCTCTTTTTCAGTTTCCCGTTTCGGCTTTCGGTGCTCACCTCAAGCCTCGTTCTATGCGTATTTTTCGTTACGATTGAGGAATTTTTTCCTTCAAGCCAGACCTACAAGCTTGCCTTCGGGTTGTTCTACATTTCGTGCTTTGTCTTCACGTCTTTCGTCAATTGGCGATTGAACGTGGAGCGTCGAAACGTGTTGCTGAACGCGGCGGAGGCTCGCCACCAGCACTGGGAAGCGTCCGAGCGGGGAAGGTCACTGCTCGAGCTTTCACATACTGACTACCTGACAGGCATAAGCAACAGACGCGCGCTGGATCGACGACTTGATGAATGCTGGGCCGCATGGAAAGACGAACGCCGCGACTTCTCCGTGTTCCTCATCGACGTCGACTTTTTCAAACGCTTCAATGATCGCTACGGACATCAGGAAGGAGACCGATGCCTGACTGTCATCGCCAACGCGCTGAAGGCGGTTGTAGAGGCGTCCGATGGCATGATCGGCAGGTATGGCGGCGAGGAGTTTATCGTGGTCATGCCGGCAGCCCTGCCCAAGGTCGCGATGACTCTCGCCGAGAAGATCAGAATGGAAGTCGAGTCTCTTGCGATAGCTCACGACGAGCGACCAGATGATATGTCGACCGTAACCGTCAGCATCGGCGTCGCCTTCACTCGTGAGAAACTTGGAGAGAAAGTTGAACGAATAGTGCGTGAAGCCGACCTCGCTCTCTACAATGCCAAAGCAAGTGGCCGAAACTGCATTCGTAGTTTTGATCCGTTGTTGCCTCGCCCCGACGACCATGCTGGCAAACTCGTCCCGCTGCTGGCGGCCGCCATCGATCGCAAACTGGTCTCGCTGGTATACCAGCCGATCTTCGACCTGACGAACGAGAAAGCAAGAGCTGTCGAGGCGTTGATGCGTCTTAGGATGCCGGACGGCACTGCGGTTTCGCCGAAGACGTTCATTCCGGTTGCCGAACGAAGTGGCGCTATCCTCGAACTGGGCAGGTGGGCGATCGAGACGGCATGCCGTGATATACTCATGACCGATCGCATGGCTACCGTCAGCGTCAACGTGTCGCCAATACAACTGCGTTCCTCCGGCTTTGCTGCCAGTGTCGCTGATATCCTTGCTCGGTGCGGTGTCTGCGGGTCGCGACTAGCCTTAGAAGTCACCGAGGGCCTGGACATGGATATGCAGTCGGAGGTGCTTAAATGCATTGGCGATCTGCGGGCACTCGGCGTCGAGATCTGGCTTGACGACTTCGGCTGCGGCTTCGCGGGCCTCTCTTGGCTGAGGGCAATCGAGTTTCAGACGGTCAAGGTCGATAGAACCTTCCTGCACGACTGCTCGAACCCACGCGGCTTGACGATGCTTCAGGACATGATTGCTCTTATCCGCAATCGTGGAAATACGATCCTGGTCGAAGGCGTCGAAACGGCAGCACAATTTTCCCTTCTCAAGGATCTGCGCATCGACCGCGTCCAGGGCTTTCATATGGGAATGCCGGTCAGCGCTGAACTCCTTAACGCGGCATAACTCGACCTCAAGGTTTCCAGATGGCTCAGCACGTCGCCGATGATCGATGTGCGGCGGCCGATTTCCGGCCTGTCAGATCAGTTCGCCTTCGTTCCCAAACGCGTCCACCGAACGGCAACTGTGGGGTTGGATTTGTGATTATGGCGTCTGGTCACCCGTGCAGTGACGCCGTCAGCCAGGCAGCGGCGAGGTTGCGCGCGTTGCTACGCTTGGCCTTGACGGGCACGATCACGTTATAGCGGCCTTCGGCGGCAAGCTCGCTACTGTCTGCCTGCACCAGGGTTCCGTCCTCCAAAAAGGTGCCTATCAGCATGCGCCATCCCAAGGCGATCCCCTGGCCTGCGCGCGCGGCGGCGATGGTTTCGGTATAATGGTTGAAGCGAAGCAACGGTTTGACCTCGATATTGGCGCCGGTCAGCGAAAACCATTGCGACCAGCTATACCAGGAACGGTCGAGAACGTCCGTTTCGATGAATTCGTCGGCGGGGCTAAGCGACCCATGTCCGCGACGCTTGAGATAGTCGGGGGAGCAGACGGGAGTAATGACGTCGCCGCACGAGGCGATCACGGTTCCATCGCTGAAGGGCGGCATGCCGTAGCGGATGGCGACGTCGATCTCTCCGTCGTCGAGAGCAATCGCGCTGTCCTGCGAGATCACCCGCACCAGAATGCCGGGATTGGCGCGACGGAATTCGGCAAGCCGCGGCAGCAGCCAGAAGGACGAGAAGGCGACGGTCGCCCCGATCGTCACCACGTCCTGGCCGCGCGACTGGATCGCTTCCACGCTCTCGGCAATATCGGCAAAGCTCCTGGCGAGCGTGGCTCCGAGGCTGACGCAGGCGGCGGTCGGCTCGATCGCCCGGTGCTTGCGCAGGAACAGCGGCTGGCCGAGTTCTTCCTCCAGAGCGGCGATCTGCCGGCTGACCGCAGCCTGGGTGACGCCGAGTTCGCCTGCGGCAAGCGTGAAGCTCTTCCGGCGCAGCACCGCTTCCAGAGTCACTAATGCGGTGAGCGAGGGGAGCCGTTTTCGAAACTGCATTCGAACTCCTTTTCGCATGACAAAATATTATGCGAGCGTAATTTTTTATGCCGTTGAAAGCCCGTAACTGCAAGAGCAATCTAGGGAAACTCTCACATAAGAGGTTCTCATGCTAAACAAGCTTCCGTCTTCCATTTCAGCCCTTCTCGACGCCCGTGCCGACGGCCATTCCCTGCCGGCCGGCCTATACACCAGGGAAGACGTGTTCGAAGCTGATATCGACGTCTTCTTCCACAAGCACTGGATCTGCGTCGGCCTCGACTGTGACGTTCCCGAGCCAGGCGATGCGACTGTCATCGATATCGGCAAGACGAGCCTGATCCTCCTGCGCGACGACGACGGCGAGATCCGCGTCCTGCACAATGTCTGCCGCCATCGCGGCTCCCGCCTTCTCGATCCCGGCAAGACGATCGTCTCCAAGCTCGTCTGCCCCTATCACACCTGGACCTATGAACTGACGGGAGAGCTGAGCTACGCTCCCCACATGGGCAAGGACTTCGACAAGGACTGTCGCGGTCTGAAGCCCGTCACCTTCAAATCGATCGGCGGACTGATCTATGTGTGCCTTTCCGACAATCCGCCCGAAGACATCGACGTCCTCGAGCAGACCGTGGTGGAGCGCCTCGCGCCCTATGACATCAGGAACGCCAGGATCGCTCACCAGACCGACGTCATCGAGGACGGCAACTGGAAGCTGACGATGGAGAACAATCGCGAATGCTACCATTGCTCCGCGAACCATCCGGAACTCTGCGTCTCCTTCGTCGATCTCGACTTCGGCTTCGACCCGGAAACGTTGAGCCCCGAGGATCGTGAGCAGGCCGAAGAGCATTTCCGGCTTTATGAAGAGCGGACCAAGGCGTGGGAAGCCGACGGCTTTCCCTCGGCTGCCGTCGAACAACTCGCCGACTGCGCCACCAACTTCCGCACGCAGCGGCTGATCATCGCAGGCGCCGGCGAATCCCAGACCCATGACGCCACCGCCGCATCGTCGAAGCTGCTCGGCCACATGACCCGCAAGGATCTCGGCGACACGCATCTCTGGGGCCACAACAGCTGGAACCACTTCATGGGCGACCATGCCGTGGTCGCGACCGTCATTCCCCTGTCGGCCGGCAAGACGCTGGTCCGCACCAAGTGGCTTGTGCACAAGGACGCCGTCGAAGGGATCGACTACGATCTCGACAAGCTGACGGATGTTTGGATCGCGACGACGGATCAGGATGCAGACCTTGTCGCCCGTTCGCATGCCGGCACGCTTGATCTCGCTTATCAGCCAGGCCCCTATTCCCGTTTCTCCGAGACGAACCTCGACAAGTTCGCCACCTGGTACATCGATCGGATGCGCGCCCATGGATACTAGGAGCCCGCAGCCCTTGCCCGGGAAGGCCGCCCTCGCCGACCTCTGGAATCCCGAGGAAGACGACGCGCTCGTCTGCCTCGACGTCCAACAGGAGACCCATGACGTCAAGACCTTCACCTTCGCCTCGCGCGCGGGCAAGCGCTTCGCGTTCAAGGCCGGACAATATTTTCTGTTCGACCTCGAACACAATGGCGAGGCCGAAAGCCGATGCTACAGCATCTCCTCCTCGCCGCATCGCACCAACGCCTTCTCCGTGACGGTGAAGCGCGTTCCCGGCGGCAAAATCTCCAACTGGCTTCACGACACGCTGGTCGCGGGGGCATCGGTCAAGGCCAACGGCCCGCTCGGCCATTTCGTGCGATCCGGCACGGGCCAGAAGCTGCTGCTGCTCTCGGGCGGCTCCGGCATCACCCCGGTCATGTCCATTCTGCGTGAACTCGCCGACAGCTGCGAACCCGCCGATGTCGTCTTCATGCACGCCGCCCGCACGCCGCTGGATCTGATCTTCCGCGACGAGCTCGCCTGCATCGCCCGCAGGCTGAAAGGCCTTCGGCTGCACTTTCTGCCTGAGACCGTCGCGGGCGAGGCATCCTGGCCGGGTCTGACCGGCCGCATTTCGGCGGAGTATATGCGGCTTGCGGTTCCCGATATCGCCGAGCGCACCGTGATGTGCTGCGGCCCGGCTCCGTTCATGGCGGCGGCGCGCCGCATCGCCGGGGACCTCGGCGTGCCCGCCTCGCACTATGTGGAAGAGAGCTTCGACGCCGCTGTCATCGACGAGCCGGAGATTCCAGCGGCTCAGGACGCGGCCACCAAGGTGTTTCAGGTCAGCTTCTCCAAGCAGGCCCGCAGCATCGAGGTATCGAGCGATCAGAGCGTGCTTTCCTGCGCCAAGAAAGCGGGCGTCAGAATACCATCCTCCTGCGCGAACGGCGTCTGCGGCACCTGCAAGTCGAAGCTGACGTCGGGCACGGTCGACATGAACCACAATGGCGGCATCCGCCAGAGGGAAATCGACGCCGGCTTGTTCCTGCCCTGCTGCTCGAAGCCGCTCAGCGATCTCGTCATCGAGCGCTGAGCGACGGCAACTTCGCCTTGTTACAGACCGGAGGGAACCGTTCGGATGCTGCGAGACGAAAGCGATTCCGTCGAGTATCTGAATGGTCTTCCCGCTCAGTGCGCTCTCGAAGCCGCACGATGCTGCGAGGGTGTTTGCCCGAACGTGCGCTTGAACGTCCTCGTGAATTGCGAGGCGTTTTCGAAGCCGACATCGAGCGCGATCTCGATCAGCGGCGCCTTCGACTGGGCAAGGATCGACTTTGCCCGCTCCATGCGAACACGATTATAGGCCTTGGCCGGAGACATGCCCGTCTTCTCGATGAAGATCCTCTCCAGCTGCCGCCTGGAGAGCCCGACCATGGCGGCGAGCTTCTCGATCGGCATGCTGCCATCGACGAACTGTTCCATCGTGATCATCGCCGCCTTGACGCGGGCATCGTCGTAATCATCGTAGAGCGGACGCCGGGGCTGGATGTCGGCCGGGGCGCGGGCCTTCTCGATCTGCAGCACTTCAAGCGCGTTTCGTTCGGCATCGCGGCTGATGTATTTCCGGACGAGCAATGCCGCCATATCGGCGCTGCTGCTGCCGCCGGCGCAGGATCCGCGCTGGCGGTCGAGATTGAAGAGCCGGTCGGAACGGACGTTGAGATCGGGGAAGCGCTCGCGGAATTCCTTGTAGTGCAGCCAGCTCACGCAGGATTCATGCCGCTTCATCAGGCCCGCCGCGGCAAGGATGAACGTGCCGGTGCAGACGCCGATCAGCGGCACCTTCTTGGCATCCGCCTGCTTGAGGAAGGCGATAGTCTGCTGGTCGACGGGGTTCTCCACCGTCAAAAGCCCGCCGACGACGGCGATATAGTCGAACCGCGTGGGATCGACGAAGTCGGACGTCGGAGCGACCTGGACGCCGCAACTGGAGGTGATCAGATGCCGTGTGCTGCCGATCACCTGCCAATCGGCAAGCACCCTTCCGGAACGATCCTGTTCATCGCTGGCAAGCCGCAACGTATCGACGAAGAGCGCGAAGGCCGACAGCGTGAATGACCGCGACAGAACGAACCCTACCTTGAGCCGAGCGACGGGCTTGCCGGCGCCGTCTCCCTGCCGATGCTGCTCCGGTCGCATATCAGTCTCCCCGCCACTTCCTGCAGCGCCGTGCGTCTTTCGGACGCGTAAGGGACGCTGCAACATTTTTTTCAATCCTCGCATCGCGCTTTCCGGCAAGCGATTCCGATTTTTACAGGCCGATGCGCTGAGCCTGCAAACACGCTTATCAGATCTGGAAACCGTGCGCCAGCGGATCACGGTCGTCAACAAAAATGGTGTTGTGACCGATGACGCGCGCCCAGCCTCCGATGCTCGGAAGAATGCCGCGATAGCTGCCGATCTCAGCCTCCGCTTCGACCCGGCCTTCGAAGATGGTTCCGATCAGGCTTTCGTGACGATAGCTCGACCCAACGGCAAGCCGTCCCTTGCCATGAAGCTGGGCCATGCGCGCCGATGTGCCGGTGCCCCCCGGCGAGCGATCGATCGCCTTGTCGCCATAGAAGACGGCGCAGCGCCCGTCCGAGACGTCGTTCACAGGACGGTCGCACCAGATCACGTGATGCACGCCGGATATCCTGGGATCGTCGGGATGGACGGGATTGCAGACTGGGGCAAGTGCCTCCCGGAGCTTCTGGCTATAGCCGACGATATCGGATGCGCTCATGCCGTCGAGCCCGGCCCAGTTCTCCTGCGGTTCGACGACAGCATAATAGTTGCCACCGTAGGAAATATCGACGCGCAGGCGGCCAGTCCCGGGCACATCCACCTCGACATCGGCTTCATGGAGATAGCTCGCGACATTGTGGAGACGAACGGAATCGACATAGCCGTCCTTCTCTTCATAGGTGACGTCGACCCTGCCCGCCGGCGTTTCGATGGCGACCCTTCCGGGCTCACACGGCTTGATCAGTCCTTCCTCGATTGCTGAGGTCACGGTGCCGATGGTGCCGGCGCCGCACATCGGCAGGCAGCCGCTCACCTCGATGAAAAGCACGGCGAAATCGCAATCCTGCCGGTAGGCGGGATAGATGATCGAGCCGGACATGATGTCATGCCCTCGCGGTTCGAACATCAGCGCCTTGCGCACCCAGTCATGGTCGCGCAGGAATATCTCCCGGCGCTCGCCGATCGGTGCATGCGGCAGCAAGGGACCGCCGCCGGCGACGAGACGGACGGGATTGCCGCAGGTATGCGCGTCGATGCAGAAGAAGCTCTTTCTCATTCCACCATGTCCTTGCTCATCTCGACTTCGGCAGCCGGTCGCGGTCGAGCAGGCCACGGGACAGCCGGTCGAGCAGGAGGGCGACCGCGACAATCGCGAGGCCTGCTCTCAGGCCGAGCCCCATTTCCATGCGCGTCAGGCCGCGGGTCACTTCCGCGCCGAGACCGCCCGCACCGACAAGGCCGGCCAGGACGACCATGGCGAGCGACAGAAGAATGCACTGGTTGAGCCCGACGAGCAGCGTCTGCTTGGCGAGCGGAATTTCGATTTTCCAGAGTATCGAGCGCGGCGGCGCGCCAATGGCGTTGCCAAGCTCGACGAATACGGCAGGCACCTGATTGAAGGCGAGCGTGGTGAGGCGCAGCATCGGCGGAATGCCGTAGACGATGGTGGCAATGATCGCCGGTACCCGTCCCAGGCTGAAGATCATCACCGCCGGAATGAGGTAAACCCATGGCGGCACGGTCTGCATCACGTCGAGAACCGGACGGACGATCGCCTCCAGCGTCTTGTAGCGCGAGCAGAGCACGCCGATCGGGAAGGCGATGAGCACGGAGATCATCACGGCGACGGTCACCAGCGAAAGCGTCTGCATCGATGCCGTCCACAGCCCGACAAGAACGCAGAAGCCGAGGCAAAGGCCGGCGAGGATGGCGGCGCGCAGGCTGACGGCGAAAAACGCCAGAACGACGACGATCGCGATAAGCGCATAGGGCGGCATGAGGAGGAGTGCGGCCTCGATTGCCGAAAGCACCGCTTCGACCACGGCGCTGATCGCCGCAAACAACGGGTGAAGATTGGTATTGAGCCAGTCGACCGCCGGGGCGAGGAAAGTACCAGGCGAAAACTGCAGGACCGAAAAGTTCATGACTTCCTCCCTGTTCCCAGGCGAGCCGCGCTCTGGGTTATCCGGTCGAGCACCATGGTCAATACCACAATGGCGATCGCTCCGTTGATCGAGGTCGCGATGTCTAGCGTCCTGATCGCGCCGTAGATCGTCTCGCCAAGCCCGCCGGAACCGACGATGCCGGCGATGACGACCATGCCGAAAGCCATCATCAGGCTCTGGTTGATGCCTGCCATGATGCTCGGCAGCGCAAAGGGAAGACGTATCTTGAAGAACATCTTCGCCGGCGTCATGCCGAGCGCCTCTCCGAGTTCGATGAACTCCCTGGGCGTCATCCGGATGCCGAGGGAGGTCAGGCGGATTGCCGGCGGGATGGCGACGATCACGGTTGCGATCATTGCGGTGGCCGGTCCGTAGCCGAGCACGGCGATCGCCGGCAGCAGGTAGATATAGGGCGGCAGCGTCTGAATCAGGTCGAGACCCGGCTCCATGAAACGGTCGAGACCGGTCAAGAAGCCGGCGGCAATGCCGATCGGGATGCCGATCGCCAGAGCGAGCGAGGTCGCGGTCAGGACCAATGCGAGCGTGCTCATCGTTTCCGGCCAGAGCCCCATGGAAAAGCAGAGCGCCAATGCGATACCGGCGAGCGCGCCAAACCAGACGTTGACCAGCCGCCAGCCGATGAGCGCCACGATCACGGCGATCACGTAGAAGGGCGGAAGCTGCAGGAGCCAAAGGATCCCGTCGTAGAGCCCTTCGAGAACCTGCCTGATATAGTCGAAGAGGAACTCGCCATTATCGCTCACCCATTCGAGCGCCGAGTCCGTCCATTGGTCGAAAAGATCGGTGAAGGCTGAAGTATCCATGTCGATCAGCTCCTCTGGCTCACGCCACCGTCAGATCATGGGCGGAGGTTCCCTTGACGCCCATCAGCAGGCTGCGCGGCGTGACCACGCCGACCACCTGACCCTTGTCGACGACGGCGATGGCGTCGCGCTCCGACTGCATCGTCAATGTGATGAGCTCGTCGATATCGGCGTCCGGCGTCGTGCGCGCGAGCGAGCCGAGGTCGGAATTCGGCGTCCCCTGCTGGAACTCGGCGACGCTGCGCATGACCGAATGCGCCTTGATCAAATGAAGGCGGGAAATGCCGGCGACGAATTCGGCGACATAGTCATCGGCCGGATTGAGGATAATTTCCTCGGCGGTGCCGGTCTGGATGATGACGCCGTCTTTCATGATGGCGATGCGGTCGCCGATGCGGATCGCCTCGTCGAGATCGTGCGTAATGAAGACGGCGGACTTGCCGAGCGACTTAGTCAGCTGGCGGAACTCATCCTGGAGCTGGCGCCGGATCAAGGGATCGAGCGCGCTGAACGGCTCGTCCATGAGAATAATTTCCGGGTCGGAGGCGAGCGCGCGCGCAAGGCCGACGCGCTGCTGCATGCCGCCCGAAAGCTCGTTCGGATACCGGTTCACCCAATCGGCAAGGCCGACCTTTTCGAGTGCTGCGGTCGCGGTCTTGTTGCGCTCCGGCTTGGCCATGCCCTGGACCTCGAGGCCGAATGCCGTATTTTCGAGAACCGTCCGGTGCGGCAGCAGGGCGACGCTCTGAAACACCATGCCGATGTTCTTGGCGCGCATCTCCCTGAGATCAACCGGCGACAAGGCGGCGAGGTCGCGTCCCTTGACGAGGACCTTGCCGGCGCTCGGCGTGATCAGCTTGTTGAGAAGGCGGATCAGCGTCGATTTTCCGCTGCCCGACAGACCCATGATGCAGAAGATTTCGCCGCGCCGGACCTGGAGGCTCGCCTCGGAGACGCCGACGACGCAGTTGAATTCCTGCAGCACCTCTTTCTTGCCGAGGCCGCGCTCCTTGATCGATCTCATGGCCGCGGCGGATTTGTCCCCGAAGACTTTCCAGAGGGATTGGCAGTCGATCAGGACATCCTTGGCATCGACGTTTACGGTTTTCATGGCGATCCCCTTTTGAGCCAATCGGCGCTGGCTTCTTCTACGTTCAAAGGGCGGCCGCCCGACGGATCGGACGGCCACGAGGCGTTTAGTTCTTCTTGATATTTTCCCAGCGCTTGATCAGGTCGGCATGGGCGCCGATCCAAGCCTGCACGGCCTGGTCCATGGTCTTGCCCTCGTTGACCGTGCCGTTGATGGCGGTGATGTCGGCGAGCGGCACGTAGACGCTGGCCATGACTTCGCGAGCGCGCGGGTTTTCTTCGGAGAAGCCCTTATGGCCGATCCAGTAATAGCTCTGCGGCGGCGGGAAGATGCCCTTCGGGTCCTTGAGATATTTGACCTCGTACTTCTGGACCATCCACGACGGCTCCCAGATCGTGACGGCGATCCACTCCTTGCGGTCGTAGGCGGATTTCAGAGCCGCCGTCATCGCAGCCGTGCTGCCTTCGACGAGCTGGAGCTTGATGCCGTAATCCTTGACCGCATTCGCCGTATCGCGCATCAGGCCGGCGCCCGGCTCGATGCCGATGATCTTGCCGCCGAACTTGTCGGCGTTTTCATTGAGCTGTTCCAGCGAGTCGATCGGCACATATTTGGGAACGGCGACGCCCTGATAGAGGCCGTGCGAAACCGGCGAAATCTTTTCCAGGCGGTTCTTGTTCTTATCCCAATAGTCCTGAGCGACATAGTCCGTCTGCGAGGCGAGAACCTGGATGTCGCCTTTGGCGAGAGCGGCATAGGCGATGCCCCACTCGGAGAACTCGGTCACCTTCACGGTGTAGCCGGCGTCTTCGAGAACCTTCTTGGTGATACCGGTGATGGGCGTCAGGTCCTCCCACGACATCGTACCCATGGTGATCGTCTTTTCTTCCGCGCGAGCGGGAAGGATGCTCACCCCGATCATCGCAGCGGCGCAGAGCGCCTTCCACAAAGCCTTCATTGCTATTTCTCCTGTTTTTCGTTCCCATTCTCATTGAAGTCTGCGAACGGGCAGTCTTCACATTGCGCGGCGACGGATCATCCCTCGCGACCTGCACGCAATTCCTGCAAACGGATCACCGCATTGATGCCCAGCCATGCGAACGGCTCGGGGGGAATCTTCGACGGTTCGGGGTGATCCATGAATTCTTCGAGATGCCGGGAGGTGGTCCCGGTCGCCAGTTCGGCCGCCATCATGCCGGCGAGCGTGCTCTTGACGGTTCCCAGTCCGTTCTCGCAGCACGCGGAGTAAAGTCCTTCTTCGACTTCGCCGAAGGCGGGCACATGGTTCAGGCTGAGGCATATGCGTCCGGCCCAGCTATGCTCGAACGGGATGCCCTTGAGGCCGGGGAAACGTGCGTCCAGCGAGCGCCGATGTTCCTCGGCCATTGCTCGCAGCCGGCGCTCGGTCAACGCTATCGTCGTGTCATAGGTCCATCGCGTCCTGAGCACGATGCGCGACTGACCGCCTGACGTGATCTTGCGAACGGTCGCCCCCATGGCGTCCGCCGGAAGCAGTGCCCATCTGTCGCGGCCGCTGGCCTTGCGTCCGAGGTCTTCCGCCGCGAAGGGGGCCGTCATCGAGGCATAGCCGTAGAAGTGCATCAGACGGCGGCGATAGTACCCGAAGTCGTTGATATGACCGTTGACGCCCACGATCACCTTGGGTGCGGTGACCGTGCCCCGTGGACAAGCCGCCGTCCAGGTTCCGTTCTCGCGCTTCAGTGACGTAACCGGCGAGTGTTCGAAAATGTCGACCTTGCCCGAGAGCCCGGCAGCAATCGCGCGGATATAATCGGCAGGCTGGATCAGCACGGCACCCGGCGTATAGACGCCGCCGAAATAATAGTCCGATCCCGTGATCTCGCGCATTTCGGCGGCGTCGAGGAAGCCGTGCTTCTCGCCGGCCCCCTTCAGTGACTCGCCGAAGCTCCGGTTCAGCTTCATGCCCCGTTTCGTGGCCGCCGCATTGATCTTCCCCGCGGGGTCGAATGTCTCGCGCGGCATGCCGTATTCCTGCGCGGCTTCTGCGGCGAAAGCGATCGCCGAGCGATTTTGCGCCATCTCCAAGCGGGTCGCGTCTACCCCTCCGCTCGAATATTCGCCGCCCGCCAGATTATGCGGGACATCGATCATGAAGCCGGAGTTCCGGCCGGACGTGCCTTTGCCGACCTCGCTTGCATCGAGGACGACGATCTTGTCGTCCGGTCGAAGCTGGAGGAGACGGCGGGCCGCGGAGAGGCCCGCAAAGCCGGCGCCGATGATCAGCCAGTCTGCGGTAACGTTGCCTTCCAGGCTTCGGACCGGGAACGAACGCTTGCTGATCGCCTCCCAGCCCGAGATGCCATTCTCGACCGGCAGACGTTTGACCGGTCTCGTGATCATCGGATCGTCTCGTCCACCGAACGTTCCGAAACGTCGATCCAGATCGTCTTCAGTTCGCAATAGTTGTCATGGGCAAAGATCGACTTGTCGCGACCGCCGAAGCCGGACTCCTTGTAGCCGCCGAACGGGGTCGAGGCGTCCCCTTCGCCGAAGCAGTTGACGGTGACAAGCCCGGCGCGGATGTCCCGCGATACCCTGATCGCGTTCTTCAGGCTTCCGGTATAGACGGAGGCCGTCAGGCCGTAATTCGTGTCATTCGCCAAAGTGACGGCCTCGGCCAGGCTTTGGAAGGTCGTCACCGACAGGATCGGCCCGAAGATCTCCTCCTTGAAGAGACGGCTCGAAGGCGTGACGCCATCCACGACCGTCGGCTCGATGAAGATGTCCTTTTGCGTTTCGCCACCGAAAGCGATGGAGAGTTTTTCGGTCTTCACATCGTCGAGGAAAGACCTGACCTTCTCGTAATGGTTTTTGCTGACCAGCGCACCGATCCGGTTTTCCGGGTCGAGCGGGTCACCAGTCTTCCACTCGCGCAGATAGGCACCGATGCGCTTGAGCAGTTCATCCTTGATGCTGGCATGGACGATGAGACGGGAGCTCGCACTGCAGTTCTCACCCATGTTCCAGAAGGCGCCATTGACCACCTGCTCGGCGACGAGGTCGAGGTCCTCGGCATCTTCAAGCACCACCGCCGGATTCTTGCCGCCGCATTCGAGCACGACCTTCTTGAGGTTGGAGTCGGCCGAATAGTGCAGGAAGCGGCGGCCGGTCGGCGTCGAGCCGGTAAAGGCCACCATATCGACATCCATGTGCAGACCGAGCGGTTCGCCGACCTCCCTGCCGCTGCCGGTGACGACGTTGAAGACGCCGGCCGGGATGCCGGCTTCATGAGCAAGCTCGGCGACGCGCAGCGTCGTAAGCGTCGTTTCCTGAGCCGGTTTCACGATCACCGAGCATCCAGCAGCCAGCGCCGGTGCGATTTTCCAGGCGAGCATCAGCAGCGGGAAGTTCCACGGCAACACGCATGCGACGACGCCGATCGGTTCGCGAACGACCATCGCCAGTGCATTGGGGCCGACGGAATTGGTGTTGTCATAGAGCTTGTCGATCAGCTCGGCGTGCCAGCGGATCGTGTGGATGGTGTCGGGGACATCGACGGTCTGGCATTCGCGGACCGGCTTGCCGCTGTCGAGGCTTTCCATGACCGCGAGTTCGTGACGGTTGCGCTCCAGCAGCTTGGCAAGCTTGAGCAGCGTTTCCTTCCGCTCGCCCGGCGTGCGCTGACGCCAGCGGCCATCGTCGAAGGCCTGTTTGGCCTTGGCGACGGCATGGTCGACGTCGCCGGCATCGCAGGCGGCGATCTCGGCCAGCAGCTCGCCGGTTGCCGGATTGGTCGTCCTGAACGTCTTGCCGGAATTGGCCGGATGGAAGGCGCCATCGATGAAGGCGTTGGCGGGCAGCTGCAGACCGGCGGCGATCGCCTTATATTCGGCTGCGGTCAAAGGTTCATGCATTGTTGGCTCCCGAGGTAATCTGGGCGACCGTGCGCTTCAGCGTGGCGACGACAGTCTGGAGTGTTCGCTTTTCTTCGGCGTTCAGGCCGCGCAGCGGTGCCCTGACCGGGCCGGCCTTGAGGCCGATGATCTCGCAGCCATGCTTGATCGACTGGACGAATTTGCCGCATTCCAGGAAGTCCATCAGCGGCAGCATGGCGGTCATGATCGCCCGACCCTTGTCGAAATTCTTCTCGAGCACGCAGGCCTCGTAGAGGGCGACGTGTTCGCGGGGCAGGAAGTTCGAGCCGGCGCAAACCCAGCTCTTCGCACCCCAGGCGAAGAATTCGAGCGCCTGGTCGTCCCAGCCGCAGGACAGGTTGATATGCGGGAACTTCCGGGCCAGGAGATGCAGATTGGCCATGTCGCCGGAGCTTTCCTTGATCGCTACGACGTTCTTCGACTTACCCACCCGCGAGAAATACTCGTCACCCATCATCACGCCCATGCGGGCGGGATAGTTGTAGAGCATGATCGGCAGATTGGCGGCGCGGTCGATGGTGAGCGCATGGACGGCGTTTTCGCGCTCGGTCGGCAGTGCATAGGGCGGCGAGGAGACGAGGATCGCATCGGCACCGATTTCCCTGGCGGCGGCGGCATATTCCACGGAATCCTCGGTGCGGGTCGCGCCCGTACCGATGATCAGCGGAATCCGCGTGCCGATGACTTCTTTGGCATAGGCCGCCTGGTCGAGGCGCTCCTGGGGGCTCTGGGCGTAGTATTCGCCCGTCGATCCGCCGATAATGATGCCGTGGACCTTGGCTTCCATGAGCGATTCCAGAACGACAGCGAAGGCTTCGCGGTCGATCTGCCCATCCTGCCCATGCGGCGTGATCGCCGGGGTGTAGATACCTTCGAATTTCAAGACGTTTTCTCCATCGATGCGACAGGCCTTTCGACCAGCGCGTCCGCTTTCATTCCTTGCGGCGCGATGAACATCTCCATGTTCTCGCGCGACAGTTCCCAGTGTTCGAAAACGAGGTCGACGACGGCATTCTCGTCGTGAGCGCCGAGAGCCTCGATGAAGCCGTCATGATGGTCGACGGCGATTTGCAGCCGCCGCTTCATGTCCTCGTTCCGCGGCCGGAAGAAGGTGTGGCCGATGCGCGCGTGGTCGATGAGCAGCCGGCCGAGGCTCGGCTGCAGATAGTCGTTGGCCGACATTTCACCGAAGATCTCGTGGAAGCGATTGTTCTCGATGACCATCGCCAAGGGATCCATATCCTGGCTGGCGGTGCGGAAGCGTTCCTGCGTCTGCTTCAGGTCGGCAAGCTGCGTGGGCTTGAAATTCTGCACGGCGAGCCGGCCGATCGCCGCATAGATCATCGGGGCGACGAGGAAGAAATTCCGCAGCGTCGAGTGGTTCATCGGGATGACCCGCGCACCCCTGTTCTCGCGGATATCGACATAGCCCTCGCCGGCCAGGCGACGGAATATGTCCCGCACCGGCGTCCGCGACAGCCCATATCTTTCACTCAGGCTGGCCTCGTCCAGATCAGCGTCCGGGTCCAGCTCCATCGTCAGGATCTGACGCTTCAGGTCGTCGTAGAGATTGCTCTTGGGTGTCTTCGCCATCGTCGATCTCCGGCCTCTTGTTGCTCTACTCCAGGGAAGATGACACGCCTCGTCGGCAGAGTCAATAATTGTGTACTCTACGTACACAATTAGTATTCCAAAAATACACAATAGCAGCGATGGATGCGATTGCGCGCCGAGCTTCCGGCGAAGACCGGGAATCGAATAGGCGAAGAGTGGGATGGCGATCGCACGCGGAAAAACGCGCAGCGTCAGCCATCGCGTTGTTTTCCCTGCGGATTATCGTGAAAGATCTGTTCGAAAATTCTCTGTATCCGGCGTCCGCGCTCTCGGCGGGTCAATGCCGGTCATCAGGCGGTGAGGCCTGGCGCCGGTGAGCCGGCGTGCCGCCATCAGGCAATGGCTGATGGCGGCTGATTTGTCGGGGCGCTGGATGGGCCGCCCGGGATCAGGCGGCCAGAACGCCGCTCTTCTTGGCCGTCCAGGTTGCGATATAGTCCATCAAGCCGGGCGAAAGGCAATCATAGGGCTCGAGGCCGGACGCTTTCAGCTGCGCCCTGACGGCGTCCATCTTGGCGGGGTCGAAGCCGCTTTCGATGATCGACGAGACGAAGGCCGCAAAGGTCGGCTTTGCCCAGCCGCCTTCCTGAAACCGCTCGGGATGAACGAAAGACAATCCCTGGAATGGATGTTCGCGCTCGACCGGGCCGTACATATGCACGCCGCACTGCTTGCAGGCATGGCGCTGGATCAGGGCAGCGGGATCGACGACGGCGAGCTTGTCGCCGTTCTCCAGCACTTCGACGCTTTCGGTCGGCGCAACCGCCACGACCGAAAAGACGGCGCCCTCGGGCTTCCAGCACTTGGTGCAGCCGCAGGCGTGGTTGTGGGCGATGTCCCCCTTGATCCTGACCTTGACCGGATTGCTTGCGCATTTGCACACGAGCGTCCCGCCCGCGAAAGCAGCGTCAGTCGCTCGAAAACCTGAATCCACTGCCGGATGAATGGCTATGCTGGTCATTGCTTCACTCCCTTCCTCCCTGGCCGTTTGCGTTATGCCCGGCCGAGCTCTGCGTTATTTCCGATCTCCCAGCCTCTGCGCGTGCCAGCGCAGATGGTCCTCCATGAATGTCGAAATGAAGAAGTAGGAATGGCCGTAGCCTTCCTGCATGCGAAGCTCGAGCTTGATATCGGCCGCGTCGCAGGCCTGTTTAAGCTCGCCGGGACGCAGCCCATCCTCCAGGAAGCTATCCGCCGTTCCTTGGTCGACGAAGAGTTCCGGGAAGCGATGCCCGTCCTCGATCAGGGAGCAGGCGTCATAGGCCCGCCAAGTCTTTTCGTCGGCTCCGAGATATTTCCGGAACGCCGGCTTCGACCAGCCGGAGACCGAGGGATGGCTGATCGGCGCGAAGGCCGAGCAGCTCCGGAAGCGGTCCGGGTTCTTGAGCGCGATCGTGATCGCGCCATGCCCGCCCATCGAGTGGCCGAAGATGCCCTGGCGATCCATATCGACCGGGAACTCGGCCGCGATCAGCTTCGGCAGTTCGTCGGCGATGTAGCTGTACATGCGATAATTCGCTGCATAGGGCGGCTGCGTGGCGTCGACGTAAAAGCCGGCGCCCTTGCCGAATTGCCAGTTGTCCGCTTCATCGGGAACATGGTCGCCGCGAGGGCTGGTATCCGGGCAGACGATGACGAGACCGAGTTCGGCGGCAAGCCGCCGATACTCGCCCTTGTCCATGACATTGGCATGCGTGCATGTCAGGCCGGACAGATACCACAGCACCGGCAGCTTGCGCTCGGCGGCCTGCGGCGGCACGAATACCGCAAAGGTCATGTCGCAATCGCAGGCCTCGGAGCGCTCGACATAGACGCCCTGAGTGCCGCCGTAGGACTTATCGGTCGAGATCGTCTTCATCGCTTAATACACGACCACGCCGCGGATGCTTTCCCCCTTGTGCATCAGGTCGAAGCCCTTGTTGATGTCTTCGAGCGGCATAGTGTGGGTGATCATCGGATCGATCTGGATCTTGCCCTGCATGTACCAGTCGACGATCTTCGGAACGTCGGTGCGGCCGCGCGCGCCGCCGAAGGCGGTGCCCATCCAGTTGCGGCCGGTGACCAGCTGGAACGGCCGGGTGGAGATCTCCTGGCCGGCGCCGGCAACGCCGATGATGACCGATTTGCCCCAGCCGCGATGCGAAGCTTCCAGCGCCTGGCGCATCACCTTGGTGTTGCCGGTGCAGTCGAAGGTGTAGTCGGCGCCGCCGATCAGGTCGCCGTTGCGCTTGGTCATGTTGACCAGATAAGGAACGATGTCGTCGCCGACGTCCTTCGGATTGACGAAATGCGTCATGCCGAACTTCTCGCCCCAGGCCTTGCGGTCCGGGTTGATATCGACACCGATGATCATGTCGGCGCCGGCAAGGCGCAGGCCCTGGATGACGTTCAGGCCGATGCCGCCGAGCCCGAAGACGATCGCGGTGGCGCCGATCTCGACCTTGGCCGTGTTGATGACGGCGCCGATGCCTGTCGTGACGCCGCAGCCGATGTAGCAGACCTTGTCGAAGGGCGCGTCGGGGTTGATCTTGGCAAGCGCGATCTCCGGCAGCACCGTGTAATTGGCGAAGGTCGAGCAGCCCATATAGTGATGGATCTTGTCCTTGCCGATCGAGAAGCGCGAGGTACCATCGGGCATCACGCCCTGCCCCTGGGTTGATCGAATCGAGGTGCAGAGATTGGTTTTGCGCGATGTGCAGGAATAGCACTCGCGGCATTCGGGTGTGTAAAGCGGAATGACGTGGTCGCCCTTCTTGACCGAAGTGACGCCCGGGCCGACGTCGACGACGATGCCGGCGCCCTCGTGGCCGAGAATGGCCGGGAAGAGGCCTTCCGGGTCGGCGCCCGACAGCGTGAAATCGTCGGTGTGGCAAATGCCCGTCGCCTTGACCTCGATCAGCACTTCGCCGGCCTTCGGGCCGTCGAGCTGCACGGTCATCACTTCGAGCGGTTTTCCTGCCTGAACGGCAACGGCGGCGCGAACGTCCATTTGATAATCCCTCCTATTAAACTGAATTCAGTGGCTGCGTATGCGGATAAACGATCTGGTTCGGCCTCGCCCCGGTCATCCCGGCTCGACCTGGCACCAGACCGCCAGAAGCGGCTGGGCCGTGCATCTTATCGCGAAGGATTGCCCGGCATCGTTTGCAAAGACTGTGCCGGTAGCGGCAGAAAACCATTGGGAATCGCCAAGGCAGATTTCACCCGGCGAAAGCAGGATGAAGGCGCGCGGCTGCGTCTGAACGTGATCGGGGAACCGGGTGTAGCGATCCATATAGATGACGCCGACCCTGAGATCGGCGCGCTCCTCCATGCCGCCGGGGCCAACCACGACCGCATGGGAATGCGTATTGCCGAAATTCAGGCTTGCGAACGGGCCGGAGCGGCCGCGTCTCCAGAGCAGCTTGTCGGCGAGACTCTGGAACTGGCCGGCGATCGCCTCATATTTCCGTCCCGACTTTGCAAGATGGCGGACGGCTTCGTCGAGCCCCTCGGGCGCGCCGGGAAGAGTCCCGCCCTCCGGACGCACCTTTCCTGTTTTCAGCAGCCTCTGGAGGACCTTGCCCGCAACGAAACTGGCCACAGCTGGAGCTTCCGCCGACAGCATCAGGCCGCCGACGTCGTTCAGGAATTCCTGCAGCGGCCCGGGCCGCCTTTCCCTGCCGATGTCGTGCAGCCGAATGTATGCCGGCTTCTCGTCATCGTTCAGAAGAAGGTCTGCACCAGGTTTGATTGGACGTCCCACCGCGCGCGCCACGTTCGGTCTCCCCGCTCAGAGCGCCTTTTCGAGTTCGGGCAGGACGTCGAAGAGATCGGCGACGAGGCCGTAGTCGGCGACCTGGAAGATCGGCGCCTCCTCGTCCTTGTTGATGGCGACGATCACCTTCGAATCCTTCATGCCGGCCAGATGCTGGATGGCGCCTGATATGCCGCAGGCGATATAAAGCTGCGGCGCCACCACCTTGCCGGTCTGGCCGACCTGCCAGTCGTTCGGGGCATAACCGGCATCGACGGCCGCACGGCTTGCGCCGACGGCAGCACCCAGCTTGTCGGCAACCGGCAGGATGACTTCCCTGAACTTCTCGGCAGAGCCGAGGGCGCGGCCGCCCGAGATGATGACCTTCGCCGAGGTCAGTTCCGGACGGTCGGAGGCCGACAGCGCATCGGAGACGAACCGCGACAGGCCCGGATCCGAGATCGCCGGGATCGCCTCGACGGCGGCCGAACCGTTTGCCGGCGCAGAGGCGAAGGAGGCGGTGCGCACGGTGATCACCTTCCTGGCATCGCTGGCCTGCACCGTCTGGATGGCATTGCCGGCATAGATCGGACGCTTGAAGGTGTCAGATGACACCACCTCGATGATCTCGGAGAGCTGGGCGACGTCGAGAAGGGCTGCCACCCGCGGCAGCACGTTCTTGCCGACCGAGGTCGCAGCCGAGATGATCGTGTCATAGGAACCGGCGAGCGAGACGATCAGATCGGAAAGCGGTTCGGCGAGATTGTTGGCAAGCTCGTCGCTTTCGGCAAGCAGCACCTTGGTCACACCGGAAAGCTTGGCCGCCGCATCGGCCGCCGCCTGCGCAGCCTTGCCGGCGACCAGCACATGAATATCGCCGCCGATCTGCGAGGCGGCCGTCAGCGCCTTGGCGGTCTGGTCGGAGAGGCTGGCATTGTCGTGGTCGGCCAGAAGAAGAATGGTCATGATATTTACTCCTGTTCCGCCTGATTAGAGCACGCCGGCTTCGTTCTTCAGCTTGTCGACCAGCTCAGTGACCGACTTGACCTTGACGCCGGCCTTGCGGCCACTCGGCTCCTCGGTCTTCAGCACCTTCAGCCGCGGCGTCGTATCGACGCCGAAGTCGGCTGGGCTCTTCTTGTCGAGCGGCTTCTTCTTCGCCTTCATGATGTTTGGTAGCGAGGCATAGCGCGGCTCATTGAGCCTGAGATCGGTGGTCACCACCGCCGGCAGCTTGATCTCGATCGTCTGCAGGCCGCCATCGACCTCGCGGGTCACCGTCGCCTTGCCCCCAGGGACAGCAGCTTCGATCTCGATCTTCGAGGCGAAGGTGGCCTGGGCCGTGCCCAACAGGGCTGCGAGCATCTGGCCGGTCTGGTTGGAATCGTCATCGATCGCCTGCTTGCCGACGATGATCAGGCCCGGCTGTTCGGCGTCCGCCACACCCTTGAGGATCTTGGCGACGGCCAGCGGCTCGACCGCATCGTCGGTCTCGACGAGGATCGCCCGGTCGGCACCCATGGCCAGCGCCGTCCGCAGCGTCTCCTCGGCCTTGGCCGGACCAATCGAAACGACGACGACTTCCTCGGCCTTGCCGGCTTCCTTCAGCCGCAGCGCCTCTTCCACCGAGATCTCGTCGAACGGGTTCATCGACATCTTCACATTGGCAAGTTCCACACCCGTGCCGTCCGGACGAACCCGGATCTTCACGTTGTAGTCGACAACCCTCTTGACGGGCACGAGAATCTTCATTTGCGAACCTCTTTATATCTTCAATGGCGGCCGCCAGTGCGGCCGTTCGGCGAGCAGTGCCCAGAAGGCGAAGAGCGGCGTATCGACCGATCTCATGGCATGTTTGATTCCGGGGATATTGTAGAACGATCCGCCGATCCCAGGCGAAAACCAGTCCCCCTCCCCCTGTCGAAACTCTCCCTCGGAAAGCACAAGATAGACTTCCTCCGGCGCATGATCATGATCGGGATAGCGCACGTGAGGCGCCATCAACGTCACGCCGAGCCACAGGTCGTTTCGCTCCTCCAATCCGCCCGGGCCGATGATCAAGGCATTGGCATGCCCATCGACGAAATTGTCGCTGGCCGTGTGGTCATACTTGGTGCGCCGATGCCATTCAAGCATTGGCTCTATGCCCCTGAAGCCCTCGATCAATCGCGCTAGCGAAGCATAGGACGTATCGATCGAGAGCGCCATATCGAGCTGAGCACAGACGGGCAACCGGCTTCCTTTTCCTGTCCGCGCGATCCCCGGACGCTCCAGCGCCGCAAAGATCTGACCGATCGAGCGGCGGGCTTCCGGAGCTTTCGCCAACTGATCGAAAGCCACATTCGCCGCCTCCAGGAAATGCTGGAGGCTTTCATTGCGTAAACTCATCTCACCCCCTCCCGAGACGATGGCCGGCGATCCGGCTGCTGCCGCGATCATAGATCCTTTGCGATGCGCAGCGCGTCATAGATGGCGGCATGCGTATTGCGCGCAGCGACAGCATCGCCGATGCGGAACAGCTGGAACCGCCCCTCGGGATTGCGAACGACGGACTGAGGTTTTCCCGAAAGGAGCTCGTCGTGCGAGAGCTCGCCGAGATTGCTGGAACTGGGCTTCAGCTCGAAATAAAGCTCGTCGAGCGGGATTGTCCCGTGGTTGACGACGATCTGGTCGTAGCTCTGCTCCCGGGCAATTCCGCCGTAATCGCTGCCGACATGGGCGACGAGCTGGTTGCCGCTCTTTTCGACCGCCTCCAGGCGATAGGTGACGGTAAAGGTCACGTCATGCTTCTGGAGAGAGCGCATATAGGGCACCAGGTTCATGGCCATCACCTCAGGCGCGAAGGAGCGGTCCGGGGTCATGATCTCGACCTTGGCCCCCGCCTTGGCGAGGAATTCGGCCGCCTGAAGACCGGCATGGTCGCCGGCATCGTCGAAAACAAGCACGTTCGAACCCGGCTTCACGTCGCCGGAGATGATGTCCCATGAGGAGACCACCAGCTCGTTGCCGCGCGAAAGAATCTCCGTGTGCGGCAAGCCGCCGGTCGCGATGATGACGACATCGGGCTTCTCGGCCTCGATCGTGTCGGCTTCCGCCCAGGTGTTGAAGTGGAAGGTGACGCCGTACTTCTCGCACTGGCTCATGCGCCAGTCGATGATGCTGATCATTTCCCTGCGACGCTCGCTCTGGGCGGTGAGCCGGATCTGGCCGCCGGGATTGTTGGCCGCTTCGAAGACGACGACCTCGTGGCCGCGTTCCCCGGCGACGCGCGCCGCCTCCAGGCCGGCCGGGCCCGCACCGACGATGACGACCTTTTTCCTGGCGTCGGCCTTATCAAGCACATGCGGCATGGTCAGTTCGCGGCCGGTGGCGGCATTGTGGATGCAATAGGCCGCGCCGCCCTGGTAGATGCGGTCGAGGCAGTAATTGGCGCCGACGCAAGGACGGATATCCTCCTCCCGCTTCTCGATGATCTTGCGGACGAGATGCGGGTCGGTCATGTGGGCGCGGGTCATGCCGACCATATCGACCTTGCCGGCCGCGATCGCGTGGCGCGCGGTGGCGACGTCGGGAATTTTCGCCGCATGGAAGGTCGGGAAATTGGTCGCGGCGCGGATTTCACCGGCAAAGTCCAGGTGCGGGGAATTTGCCATGCCCTGGATCGGAATGACGTCGGTCAGGCCCGCATCGGTGTCGATGTGGCCGCGAATGACGTTCAGATAGTCGATGAGGCCGCTGTCGCGCAGCCGCTTCGATATTTCTATGCCTTCCGCCTGCCCGTTGCCGCCGGGCAGGCATTCGTCCGCCGTGTAGCGCACGCCGAGAATGAATTCATTCCCCACCCTCTCGCGGATCGCCTTGAACACGTCGAAACAGAAGCGCAGGCGGTTTTCGAGCGACCCGCCATAGGGACCGTCGAGTTCGTTCGTGAGCGGAGACGCGAACTGGTCGATCAGGTGGCCGTAGGCCTCCAGTTCGATACCGTCCATGCCGCCCGCCTTCATGCGCTCGGCCGCATCGGCGAAATCCTTGATGATACGCTCGATGTCCCAGTCTTCCAGCTTCTTCGGGAAGGCGCGATGCGAGGCTTCGCGATGGTGCGACGGGGCGACGACGGGCAGCCAGTCGCCCTTGTCCCAGCGGGTGCGCCGGCCGAGATGGGTGAGCTGGATCATGATCGCCGCTCCCTCTTCGTGCACGGCGTCGGTCATTTCCCTGATCCAGGGCACGATCTCGTCTTTGTAGGCGAGAAGGTTGTTGAAGACCGGGGGGCTGTCCCTAGAAACCGCGGCGGAACCCGCCGTCATCGTCAAGGCCACCCCGCCCTTTGCCCGCTCCACCGTATAGGCGCGATATTTCTCCTTCGGCATGCCATCCTCGGGATAAGCCGGCTCGTGGGAGGTCACGATGATACGGTTACGCAGCGTCAGATGCTTGAGCTGGTAGGGCTGGAGAAGGGGATCATTCGACATGGGCCGTGGTTCCGGATTAAAAACGACGAAGCAGACGCTAAGGGTAATGTACATACGTGTCAACGAAGAAAACATGGAAGTCATTTATTCTGACACATATGTACATTTTTCTTGTGCGCCTCTCGATTATTTGATAGGAGATAGCCTATGGACCAGTCTTTTAACGACACCGGTTGGCGTGGATCGCAGGAGGGATGGCTGGAAGCAGCCTACCAGTCACTGCTGGAATCCGGCGTGGATTCGGTAAAAATTCTGCCGCTCGCAAAAAAGCTCAATCTCTCGCGAACGAGCTTCTACTGGTTCTTCAAGGATCGGGAGGAACTCTTGAGCGCACTGGTGGCCCGGTGGCGGGAGAAAAACACCGGCAATATCGTCAAACAGTCCGAAGCCTATGCGGAATCGTTGGCCGAGGCGATGCTCAATGTCTTCGATTGCTGGCTGAACACCGATCTTTTCGACGCCAAATTCGAATTTTCCGTGCGAAGCTGGGCGCTGCAGTCTGGCGAACTTCTCGCAGAAGTCCAACAGGCGGATCAAATTCGCATGGAGGCGCTCAAGCGCATGTTCATGCGCTTCGGTCTACCAGAAACGACATCAGATGTCAGAGCCCGAACAACTTACCTCGTACAGATCGGTTATATTTCCATGCAGTCGAGGGAGGATATCGCCGTCCGCATGAAACGGATTCCGGAATATATCGCGATCTACACGGGTGAAGTGCCGCAGCAGAGGGAGCTCGACCGCTTCTTCGCCCGGCATGGCTATAGGCCGGATTAGGAAACCCGAGATGAGCGCTCCTTTGAGAATTGGCATGATCGGTGGCAGCGGCTGGCTTGGCGGGGCAATCGCCGGGTCGATCCTCGATGCCGGCCTGGTCGATTCTCAAAATCTCTCCCTTTCCTATCGCGGGGAGCCGCCGTCCCGTTTCCCGAACGCCTTCTGGACCGCCGACAATCAGGAGCTGGCCGACCGTTCGGACGTGATCCTCCTCTGCGTCCGCCCTGACGACTGGCATCCCCTTGCGGTCGATGCCGGCGGCAAGCTCGTCATCTCGGTCATGGCCGGCATCCGCCTTGCTGCCCTTGCCGAACGCCACAAGACCGGCCGCGTCGTCCGCGCCTTGCCGAACGCCGCCGCAGAAGTGGCAAAATCCTATACGCCCTGGATCGCAGCACGCGACGTCACGCAAGATGATCGCGCTGTCATTCGGGCCATTTTCGAAGCCTGCGGAACGCAGGACGAGGTCGCAAGGGAAAGCGATATCGATTACCTCACGGGCCTTTCCGGCTCGGGGCCGGCATTCCCGGCCCTGCTTGCCGCTGCCATGATGCGCGACGCCGTCGCCCGCGGGCTGCCGGCGGAGGTTGCGCGCCGCGCCGTCAACACGGTGATATCGGGCGCCGGCCGCCTGCTCGAACGCCATGACGAATCTCCCGGCGACGTCGTTCAAACCTTTCTCGGCTACCGCGGCACCACCGCGGCGGCCATCGAAGGCATGCGCGCTGCCGGGTTCGACGCTTCGGTCGCCGACGGACTGTCGGCGGCCTTCAAGAAATCGGTGAGTATGGGAGAAGCCTCCTGACGACCGTTGGAGCGGGTTCTGCGGCGCCCCGTTCGACAAGACAAGCCGCTAAGCAGAGGGAACGAGAATGAAGAAACTACTCGCATCGACGTGTCTGATGTTCGGCCTGATCGGCGGGGCGTCTTTCGCCAGCGCCGCCGAATGCGGCAGCGTCACCATCGCCAGCATGAACTGGCAGAGCGCCGAAGTTCTGTCCAACCTGGACAAGTTCATCCTGAACGAAGGTTATGGCTGCAGCGCCGATATCACCGTTGGCGATACCGTCCCGACCATCACCTCCATGGCCGAAAAGGGCCAGCCGGATATCGCGCCTGAAGCCTGGATCGACCTGCTGCCCGACGTCGTCAAGAAGGGCACGGACGAAGGCCGCATCGTTCAGGTCGGCTCGCCGCTGCCGGACGGCGGCGTGCAGGGCTGGTGGATTCCGAAGTATCTCGCCGACGCCCATCCCGATATCAAGACGATCGGCGATGCGCTGAAGCATCCGGAACTCTTCCCCGATCCCGAGGATCCGAAAAAGGGCGCCGTCGTGAACGGCCCGCAGGGCTGGGGCGGCACCGTCGTCACCTCGCAGCTCTACAAGGCCTTCGCCGCCGATAAGGCCGGCTTCACCCTGGTGGACACCGGTTCGGCTGCCGGCCTCGACGGCTCGATCGCCAAGGCTTACGAACGCAAGGAAGGCTGGGTCGGCTACTACTGGGCGCCGACGGCGCTGCTCGGCAAGTATCAGATGGTCAAGCTCGAAGCCGGCGTGCCGGAAGATGCAGCCGAGTGGAAGCGTTGCATCACGGTTGCCGATTGCGCCGATCCCAAGGCCGCTGCATGGCCGGTCGATCACGTCGTCACCCTCGTTGCCAAGCCTTTCTCTGAAAAGGTCGGCCCCGAGGTCATGGACTACCTGAAGAAGCGCTCCTGGAGCAACGACACGGTCAACAAGCTGATGGCCTGGATGACCGACAACCAGGCGACCGGCGAAGACGGCGCCAAGCACTTCCTTGAAGAAAACAAGGACATCTGGACCAAGTGGGTCTCGCCTGAGGCAGCCAAGAAGATCGAAGCTGCGCTTTAATATTGACTATCGCGGTGCGCGAAAGCGCACCGCTTCTCGCCGCCGATAAAATCAAAAAGACTGCCACGGCTCTTTGAAGAAAAGGGGAACCGAATGGAATGGTTTTATAAATTCCCGCATATGAACGACGACGCGCTTCGCAATCTGAAGAAGGCGATCGATGATGGTTTTCGCGCCTTTACCCGCGCCTATGGCGACGGGATCGAAAACCTCTTCATCCCGCTTCAGCATTTCCTCATCGCGGCCGAACGTTTCATGACGCAGACGCCGTGGCCGATCATCACCTTGATCATCCTCGCCACCGCCTGGTTTGCGAGCCGCAGCCTGAAGATCGTCTTCGGCTGTCTCGTGACGCTCCTCCTGATCGGCTATTTCGACATGTGGGACGATACGATGCGGACGGTCTCGATGATCTTCGTCTGCACGGTTCTGTCCATCGCCATCGGCATTCCGATCGGCATCCTGATGGCGCGTTCCGACCGGCTGCAGCGCGTCGTCAATCCGATCCTCGACGTCATGCAGACGATGCCGAGCTTCGTCTACCTCATCCCGGTCGTCATGCTCTTGGGCATCGGCAAGGTGCCCGGTCTGATCGCCGTCGTCATCTACGCCATCCCGCCGATGATCCGCCTCACCGATCTCGGCATCCGGCTCGTCGACAAGGACGTTCTGGAAGCGGCCGACGCCTTCGGCACGTCGCGCTCGCAGAAGCTCTTCAAGGTGCAGCTGCCGCTCGCACTGCCCACCATCATGGCCGGCATCAACCAGACGATCATGATGGCGCTCGCCATGGTGGTCATTGCTTCGATGATCGGCGTGCAAGGGTTGGGCCAGCCGGTGTTGAAGGCGATTGCCAACCAGTACTTCACGCTGGGCATCTTCAACGGCCTTGCCATCGTCGGCATCGCCATCATCTTCGACCGGGTCAGCCAGGCTTATGGCAAAAGGCTCCAGAAGCATCGGGAGACCGTCCATGGCTGAGCATCATTTCGGCGGCATCAAGATCCGCAATCTCTACAAGATCTTCGGTCCCACCCCCTCCGCCTTTGTCGAGGCGGTTCAGAAGGGCCTCACCAAGACCGAACTCAACGCAAAGCACGGCCATGTGCTCGGGCTCAGGGATATCAATGTCGAGATCCCCTCCGGCCGCATCCAGGTCATCATGGGCCTGTCGGGATCGGGCAAGTCGACGCTCATCCGCCACATCAATCGCCTGATCGATCCGACATCGGGCGAAGTGCTGGTCGACGGCGTCGATGTCGTGAAGATGAACGAGGCCGAATTGCGGACGTTTCGCCGGCAGCAGACGGCGATGGTGTTCCAGAAGTTCGCGCTTCTCCCGCACCGCAACGTCCTCGACAACACCATCTTCGGTCTCGAAGTGCAGGGCATGGAGCGAGCGAAAGCCGTCGACGTCGCCATGCGCTGGATCGAGCGGGTCGGACTCAAAGGCTTCGAGCAGAAATATCCGAACCAGCTTTCCGGCGGCATGCAGCAGCGCGTCGGCCTGGCGCGGGCTCTCTCCAACGACGCGCCGGTGCTGCTGATGGACGAGGCCTATTCGGCCCTCGATCCCTTGATCCGCACCGACATGCAGACGGTGCTGCTCGACATCCAGAAAGAGATCAAGAAGACGATCGTCTTCATCACCCACGATCTCGACGAGGCGCTGCGCCTCGGTGACCAGATCGCCATCCTGCGCGACGGCGAAGTCATCCAGCAGGGCACCAGCCAGGACATCGTGCTGCGCCCGGCCGACGATTACATCGCCAACTTCGTCAAGGAGGTCAATCGCGGCCGGGTCATCCATGTCGAAGCCGTCATGACGCCGCTGCACGCCGGCGCGGCACCGGTTGGACTGGCGATTGCGGCGGGAACGACCGTCGAAGAGGCAGTCCGGATGCTGGCATCCGCGCCGGAAGGCAATGCCAAGGTGGTCTCCCCTTCAGGGGAAACGCTGGGTCTCGTCACCATCCGTCAGCTCGCGAGCGCGATGGTGAACTCGAAAGAGATGGCAGCTCAGCACGATAGCCCCCTTTCGGTCGCGCTCTGAAGCAACAGCGGGCGCGAGGCGGAATGCCACGCGGCTTACGATGCCCGCACTGCGTCTTTTCGGACGCGCTGCGGGCATTGCAGTTTTGAATGCGGCGCCATAAGTGGACTCTTCCTTCGTCTTGAATCGGTCACCCAAGATCTCCTCCCGCGGAGGTTGGCCGCCCGGACCAACGGCTTCATGACAGTACCTCAATGTACAATTTGCGCAGATTGAGTCCGGTCTGCGTCACGAAAGACAGAGACGCGGATAATATCGCGGTACGACAATTGCTCTGTGGCCCGGGAACAATAATATGACTTTCGACCAGGGCCATGATGGTCTGCGGTCCCGAAGCAAAGCCCTTCCATCGATCACCCCAACGGGATGGATGGGACTACATCCATACGCACTTCATCCCGTGCGTATGCTTGCCTGTCTGCCTGCCGGAGGCCCTCTCAGCGGTCCACTAGAACCTTCGGCAGGCAACCGCTCTGCGCCGATACCGCGCTTGAGCCTCCCCCGGTGAACAGAGAGAAATATCTTTGCTTGATCGCGATCGTCTCATCCCGAGACCGTGTCGAAATCGGCAGCCCGATCTTCGCTAATCGCCTCGACCTCGGTCAATTCCTGCCGTCCCGCCGGGAGAAAATCCCGCCGGAAAGGGACCATCGGCAGAGCGTTTAACGGGGCGGTTTTCTTGATGACAATTCCGCCTCAGCCTGATTCAACTTTTCCGTGATGCCGGCATTCGGCAGCACGCGCGAGGGGACAGCGGCTTTGCGATCACGGCTGGGGAAAATCAAAGACCTTAGGCGCGATGAGCGATTTTGAGTGATCGCGGCGTTCTGGCGTCAAAATCCACCAACTCAACCATGACCTGCTGCACTTCAGGCTCCGATCGGCTAATATCCCGTGTGCCTTCGTCGACTGCACGCCCTCTGCCGGGCGCTGGGCCAACGGAGAACAACGAGCGGGGGGAAAGCACGACGCAAAAAGAGGGACGTACATCAAAAAATTCGGCCTAAACGCCGAGCCTATATCTGCAGGCGGTCGAGAGGGGTCGACACGCGCATTCAACAATGGGAGCAGCATGTCAGAAAATAACGCCCCGCAATTCTCGTTTCGATTTCGCGGTTCGTCGTTCGACGATATGGTCGAAACCCTCGGCGGTGCTTTTGGCGCATTTGATGCCGCACCTGTCGGCCGTGCCGAGAGCTTCCGTTGGGGGCTGGATTTTTCCGCAAGCAACAGCGCGGTCATGCTCACCGGCTATCACGAGGCGGAGTTTCAATTCAATATCGAGCCGACCGTTGATACGGCGGAGTATTTGTCGCTTGTGGTGCCGCGCAGCGGCGGCATGGCAGTGACCTATGGCGACCGTATCGCCGAGGCCGGTCAAGGGAAATTGCTTCTTTATAACAATTTCGAGCCGGACAGCGTCATCATGCACGGGCAATCGAACGTCATCGACGAATTGCTGATCAATTGGTCCGTCATCCTCCAGACCGTCGGTCAAACGTTCGAAATACCGTTCAGCGGATCTCTCGACCTCTTGCCCGAACTGGATCTGTCGACGCCGATCGGCCAGACGATCGGCAATCTGACGGAAACGATCATGTCGGGCATGCGTGACGACGGCCCGCTTCTGCAATCGCCGCTCGCCATGGCCCATATGACGCAGGCGCTGGCCGATCTGGTGGTGCGCCTGCTGCCTCACCGGCTATCGCACTTCCTGGAAAAAGGGCCCGCCCTGATCGCGCCCCGGCACGTCCGCAAGGCGATCGAATTCATGCACGCCAACATCGATCAGCCGATTACCATGGCGAAGGTCGCGGAGGCGGCCGGCGTATCCAGCCGGGCGCTCGAAACCGGCTTTCGCGCCTTCCGGGGAACGTCTCCGGCCGTCTATCTGCTGACGCTTCGCCTGCGCGCGGCGCGCCAGGACCTGCTTGATCCCGAGAACAGGGAGACCATGAAAGCGATCTGCCTCAAATGGGGCTTCTTTCATTTCGGCCGGTTTTCCGCAGTCTATAAAACGACATATGGAGAAAATCCTTCCGACACCAGGAAGCGCATGGGCCGTCCATGACGGCCGCGTTTTCCTACAGCGTCTCGTCCCGCGGCGGCACCTCATAGTGCACCCTCATCGTCCTCGCATCCCGCTTGACGATCTCAAGCACGCCTTCGTGTTCGGCCAGTGCATTGAGCTCGCGGAGCACGAGGGAATGCGCAATCCCCAATATACGCGCGAATGAGCGGCTGTCGCTTGCAATGCCGAACTCTCCAGCGACGAGCAGACCGGCCTGTATGGACGTCAGCCGGCTATCCCGCCCCTGCGCCGCGGCGACGAGCGCGAGAAACCGGTCGGCGTCGGAGAGCTCTTCGCTCACGCGCCGTTTCGCCGGCGGAAGGACACCATGATCGATTTGGAGGTCGGCGTATCGCTCTCCTTGCCGGCGCTGCCAAGCGGCACGAGCACGTTCAGTTCGGGGTAATAACCCGCGATGCTGCCCCTTGGAATGTCATAGGGCACAAAGCGGAAATCCCGCGCGATGCGCTCGATGCCGTCATCATGCTCGCCGATCACATCGACCCTCTCACCCGCCTGGGCATTCATCGCCGTGAGGTCATCGGGATGGATGAAGATGACCTGCCGCTCGCCGTAGACGCCGCGGTACCGGTCGTCGAGGCCATAGACGGTCGTATTGTACTGATCGTGCGACCGGAACGTCTGCAGGGCAAAACGCCCCTCGCCCTTGCGCGCCCGCTGATGCACCGTCTCCTCGGGAAGCGCCTCTGATGAAAATGACGCCTTTCCCGCCGGCGTCTCCCATTCCCGATGGGAGGCCGCGTTGCGCAGATGAAAGCCGCGCGGCTTGCGCAGGCGCTCGTTATAATTTTCGAAGCCCGGAATGGTCGCCTCGATATGGTCGCGGATCCGGTCGTAATCGCCGGCAAGCTCTGCCCAGTCGACCACGGCGGAACCGACCGCCCTTTCCGCAATGCCGGCGATAATGGCGACTTCCGAAAGAAGATGCGGCGAGGCCGGACGATTGATGCCGGCGGAACCATGCACCATGCTCATCGAATCCTCCACGCTCACCAGCTGCGAGCCGCCCGTGGCGTCGCGGTCCATCTCGGTGCGCCCCAGGCACGGCAGGATGAAAGACGTCTTTCCGGGCATGAGATGCGAATGGTTGGGCTTGGTCGCGATGTGAACTGTCAGCTTGAGCCGCCGAAGCGCCTTTTCGACGAGCGCGCTGTCGGGCGTGGCGCGCGCAAAATTGCCCCCGAGCCCGATGAAGGCCTCGGCCGAGCCATCGAACATCGCTCCGATCGCGGCAAGGACGTTGTGGCCATGTTTGCGGGGAACAGTAAAGCCGAAGTGCTTCTCCAGCGCATCGAGGAAATCCTCCGACGGCTGTTCGTTGATGCCGACCGTGCGGTCGCCCTGTACGTTGGAATGGCCGCGAACCGGGCAGAGGCCTGCGCCCTTCTTGCCGATATTGCCGCGCAGCAACATGAAGTTGGCGATTTCGCGGATCGTCGCGACCGAATGCAGGTGCTGGGTGACGCCCATCGCCCAGGTGCAGATGACCCGTTCGGCCTTGATATAGACCTCGGCCGCCACTTCGATCTCCTCACGGCTCAGCCCCGACTGGTCCTCGATCTCAGCCCAGCCGGTCGCCTCGAGCGCGGTTCGATATTCCTGAAAACCCGCGCAATGCTCAGTGAGGAACGCATGGTCGAGAACAGAGGGCAGGCCGGCGGCGACGGCCGCATCTTCGGCGGCCAGAACGGCCTTCGCCATTCCCCGCACGGCGGCCATATCGCCGCCGAGCTGCGGTTGCAAATAATGGCTGGCGATATCGGTCGAACCGCCGCGCATCATCTCGATCTTGTCCTGCGGATCGGCGAAGCGCTCCAGGCCGCGCTCGCGGATGGGATTGAAGACGACGACGCGCGCGCCGCGGATCGCCGCGCGGCGCAGGTCGCCGAGCATCCTTGGATGGTTCGTGCCCGGGTTCTGGCCGATCACGAAGATCGCATCGGCCTCTTCGAAATCCTCGAGAAGCACCGTACCCTTGCCGACGCCGACTGCCTGCTTCATGGCAATGCCGCTCGCCTCGTGGCACATGTTGGAGCAATCGGGAAAATTATTGGTGCCGTAAATGCGCACGAACAGCTGATAGAGGAAGGCGGCCTCATTGCTCGCCCGGCCCGAGGTGTAAAACTCCGCCCGGTCGGGGTCGTCGAGGCCTCTCAGGATGCCGCCGATCTCGGCAAAGGCATCCTCCCACGAAACCGGCAGGTAACGGTCGCTCGCCCCGTCGTAGCGCATCGGATGGGTAAGCCGGCCATTGAGCTCCAGCTCGTAATCCGACAGCCGGCTTAGCTCGGACACCGTGTTGGCCGCGAAGAAGGCGGGCGTCGCCCGCTTCTCCGTCGCCTCCCAGGCGACGGCCTTCACGCCGTTCTCGCAGAATTCGAACGACGATCCATGTTCCGGATCGCCCCAGGCGCATCCGGGGCAATCGAAGCCATCAGGCTGGTTCGCCTTCAGCATGGTTCGCGCCCCTGATATGGGCATACCGCTTTGAAGCAATTGCTTGCCGCAGCTCTTCAACGCGCCCCAGCCGCCGGCTGCCGCCGATTTCTTGCCAATGAATTTTGTGTCCATGCGCCCTGTATTGACGAAGCTCGGAAAACATCAAGACCGCAGGTGCGATGGTTCGATAGAAAAAATCTATCAACAGGAATACAGGACCGCTTCGGCTGAGGATTTCGTTTTAGCCGACGTCCTTCATGCCATGCCGTTCGTCCGACGCATGGGCGAGAATACGGTTGCGGCCTTGCGTCTTGGCGTCGTAGAGCGCGGCATCGGCCTCGCTCAGGAGACGGTTCGGGTTGATCCGCAGGGTGGCTCCCGTCGCGCAGGATATGCCGATGCTGGCGGTCACCCGCCCAAACTCGCTGCCGGAATGAACGATGTTCTCCTGGGCCAGGCGACGTGCGAATTGCTCCGCTACGATCATCGCGCCTTTCGCGCTGGTCGCGGGAAGCAGAACCACGAATTCCTCGCCGCCGTAGCGCGCAACGATATCCGCCGGCCGGCTGACGGACTGGCGCAGGCACTTGCTGACCACACGCAGGCACTGGTCTCCGGCGGGATGGCCATAGGTGTCGTTATAGGCCTTGAACCGGTCGATATCGACCATGAGAAGGCTGAAGGGCGTGTTTTTCCTGGCGTTGCCGGCGGTCTCGCGGGCGAAAGCCTCGTCGAAGGCCCGGCGGTTGGCCATACCCGTCAGCCCATCGGTCTCGGCAAGATTCCTCAGCTGCTCCGCCGACAGCCTGAGGGCGATTTCGGCCTCCTTCGTCGCTGTGATGTCCGAAACGACGGCCATTGCGGCGCCGTCTTCGGCCAGTCTTGTGCGAATGCTGCGCCAGTCGCCATTATGAAGTTGAACTTCCTCGTCTTTGTTGGTGTGCAACGAGGCGGTGGCGGCCTTGATCCACGCCTCGAGGTCCTCCGGAATGCCGGGTCGCTCCTCCGTTTCGGCGACCCGGCGAAGGATGTCGCTGATATGCGCGCCGACCACGCGGGCATCGCCCGAGAGCGGAAACGCGCTGCGATACTGCTCGTTGCAAAAGATGAGGAAACCCTTTTTGTCGTACATGGCGATGCCATCCGACATGCCGGCCATCGCATGCGACAGCAGGTTCTTGCTTTCGCGCAACTCCCGCTCCAGCGCGGCACGCTCGGTCACATCGCGCGTCACGCCGGCAAGACCGATCACCCGCCCCTGCTTATCCCGCAGCGGCACCTTGGAGGCGAGCATGGATCTGCCCTCGATATGTTCGGGGCAGTCGATCAGCGGCTCGCCCGTTTCCATCACCTGCTGCTCGAGATGATACAGTTCCTCGGCGAGCGGCCGCGACAAGAGGTTGAAATCCGACAATCCGGTCATCTCAGCCGTCGTCCGGAAACGGTAGAGGCGGATCATGTTCTCATTGACGGTGATGAAGCGGCTGTTTCTATCCTTCACGTAGAGATAGTCGGGCGACTGCGAAAATGCGGTCACCAATATGCTGCGCTCCAGCTCCCATTGCTGCATCTTCAGGAGAACGAAACCGCACAGCATTGTCGCCAGGCAATTCAATGCCGTCACGGGAAACCCGGCGCCGGTCAGCACATCGGCGCTCGACAGGGTGGGAAGCATCGTCATCGATGCGACAATCACCCCGGCAAGCGCAAGGCTCAGCAGCGCAACATCCGTGAGACCAGGCGAGCGCTTCCGAATCCAGAAATGCGCAATCAAGCCGATGCCGGTCGCGCCAGCCATCGCGACGATCCCGTCGACCATTGCCGCGCCGCCGACGGCAAAACGGAAAGCCACCGCCAATACCACGGCAAAAACCGCTGCTATCGGCCCGCCGAACATGCCGGCCAGCGCAAGTGGTGAGAAGCGCAGATCGATATAGATGCCCGGATGGTATTCGACAGCAAGCAATATCGAGCCGATAGAGGCGCCACCGGCTATGATGCCGAAGGCGATTTTTTGCCGCTGGGGCGAATGACGCTGAAACTGGGTCGAGAAATGCGCCCACAGCGAAATTGCCAGGCACACGAAGGAAAGATTGCCACCGAATTGCGTCCAGATGCCATTCACCACGTGGATCTCACCTTCCAAGACTTTTAACGCACTGATCATAGAGCAACACTGGTTTGAGCTTAGTTAAATCGCAGGCCCATCGGGCTGTATTTGCTCGCAGATGTTGATCCGTCCTGAACCATCGACCGGTCGGTCGAAAGGTCCGCGCCTGCATTCTCCCGAAGCAGTCTGAGCGAAATCTCGTAGGGCAGCATGGGTTTGCCGATCAGGAAACCCTGAAGCTGATCGCAGCCGCAGTCTCGCAACGTCTCCATCTGCTGCGGGTTCTCGATGCCCTCGGCCGTGACGGGAATCCCGAGCGCCGTCGCAAGCGCGATGGTCGCGCGCAGAACGCCGACGCCGCTTTCGCTCTCCTCCAGGCCGGAGACGAGCGAGCGGTCGATCTTCACGCGGTCGAAGCCGAACTGCCGCAAGGCGCCGATGCTGGCATAGCCGCAGCCGAAATCATCGAGCGCGAACTTGATGCCCACGTTCCTGAGCTGATCGATGGAGCGGCGGGCCTGATCGGGGCTCGTCATCAGCACGCCTTCGGTTATTTCAAGCGTCAGCCGGGTGGCATCGAAATCGGATTCCTGAAGAATGGCGGTCACCTGCGCCGCGAAATCCGGGTTGCAAAGCTGGACCGGCGAGACGTTGACCGACAGCTCAAGGCCCGGCCAGTTCCTGGCATGCTCGATGGATCTGCGCAGCATATGCGCGCCGAGCGCATCGATGAGCCCGGATCTTTCGGCGAGCGGAACGAAAACCTCGGGGCTGATGTTTCCGGCAGCGCTGCGCCAGCGCGCCAGAGCCTCGAGGCCGATGATGGCGCCCGTCGCCGCCGAAACGAGCGGCTGGAAGGCAGGTTCGATCACGCCATTGCTGATCGCTTTTCGCAATCCGCCTTCCAGTTCGGCGACGCGTTGGCGTTCGCGGTCGAACTCCGGATCATAGGCGACCACTTGGTCCTTGCCGTTTTGCTTGGCGCGGCAAAGGGCCATACGCGCCCGGCGCAGCAACTCACAGGGAGTGATGTCGTCGGTTCGAAGCGCGACCCCGATGCTCGCCCGGACCTCGATCGTCCGGTCGCCAATCCTGAACGGATCGGCAAAGAGCCCGAAGATTGCTTCCTCCATCTCGCTCCCCGCAGCAGAGCCAGGACGTAGCAGCGCGAACTCGTCGCCACCAAGCCTCGCCGTGGTAAGGATTTCCGGGTGGCATTTCTTGAGAGCGTTGGCGACGATATTGATGAGTTCATCTCCAACAGTATGGCCCCAGGCGTCGTTGACTGATTTGAAGCCGTCGAGATCGATCACGTAGAGCGACACCACAGGCGCTGCGCCGTCGATCTGTTCCAGCGTCTCGAGCAGGCCGTGCCTGTTGAGCAGGCCGCTCGGAGCGTCATGGCTGGCGACGAAACGCGCAGCCTCGGCCACGCGGCGCAGGCGCCGCGTCTCGAACATGCCGGCCAACAGCGCGACCATCAGAAAAAGCATGAGAATGCCGACGGAGGCGGCGATATAAGGATACACCTTTTCGAAGACGGCATTTCCAGGCGCCTTGCTCGGCCAGACGAGGTAGGCGATGGCGCCGCCGTCCATGTCCGTGACAGCAATGCTGAGCATCCCGGGCTCAGGTGTCGATTGCAGCCGTAACCCCTCCAGCCCATGCTCCCTCGAGAGCCTGTTGATGACCTCGGGCGTCAGCTCCTCGGAGAATGTCAGGATACTGAGCTTGGCAAGCCCGGTGGTTGTGCCGAAGGGCTGGATCGCCTGTGATGCGGCAAGCGCGACGCCGGTCTTCGTCTCGAAGAAATGGATCAGCGGCGTCGATTGCTGGCCTGCGGCAGCCTCGATCTGCCTGTCGAAGGCCTTCCCGAAATAGTGACGCGGCTCGAACGACCTGCCCTTCAAAAAGGCGGAAACGGTATCGCCGCCCGGGCCGATCACGACCGCGGCATCATAGAGCGGATCGTTGGCGCTGGGCTTGCCCCAGTTCTCGAAGCTCCAGTCGGCGGGGGCAGAAGACCCGACGGCCGCATAGGCGTCGTCCCAGACGGCATTGTCCTTGACGGCCTCCCCGAGCCTGCTTGAAAGCGCATCGAGTGCTGCCTGCGCTGCACGATTGGCGCGCGCATCGTCGATTTCATTTGCCGACCGCATCATCGTCATGACGACATGCGTCTCAAGGCCGGTCAGCAGGAATGCCACGGCCAGAAAGCAGGCGGCCGCCGCGGCGATGGGGGAGGTATGAGCGCGAATGCGCCCTGCCAGAGTGGACGACATGAAACGTACGCAAAACCGGATGGAAGGTCATGCCCAAGGACTGCAGAAGACATCATGTCCGCAACGCGCTGCAGTTCAGCCGCTAGCATCCGATGCCATAAGGCACGCTTAACAACCGCGCCCTCTGCCCCGGGGATAGGGCGCTCGCGACGCAATTGTGCGCCATCCGGATATTTTTGCGCAATCGGACCACGCCCCTTCAGGGCTTACGGGACCATCGCAGCCACGAAGGGTAAGGCGGCATCGACGTTCGAGACGCAGGCGACGCCTCCATCAACGCCGAAGTCTCCCGGGCTTCCGGGCAATAAGCCGTCTCATTCACCGTTCAACCAGTTGCTCCAATAGTCGAGCGAAAATTGCGGATCCTCTTGTCGACCTTGAATTCAGGAGAGACAAACAACGCTTAAATGCTTTTTAAGGCATACGTAATAAAATCAGAATGAAAAGCTGCCAGGAGTTTCATAGAGTTTGTCGCCTTCTACCGATCAGATCGAAATTCTTCGAGGAAATCTCCAACATCGTTGAGGAAATAGCATTTCCCCATCCGTCGCAGTATCCACTCTGCACGGGCCCCAGAGACTTGACGGTGCTGCCCGCAATGCTGTGGCAACAACCGCAAGCAATTGGGAACAGTTTTGATATCCATCGCCGGATGATGATCGATCCGGTCGTCTGATCCATGAGGGATCTGACACACTGCTCGGCCGAGCAACCAACGCGACATAGGCCCATGCCACTCGACGAAATCTGCAGAATTCAAGCGCTTCACGAAGCGAGGATCCTGGATACACCACCATCCTCAGAGTTCGATTCCATCGTAGAGCTAGCGCGCTGCATGTTCGATTGTCCGATCGCACTCATTTCCCTCGTCGATACGGATCGCCAATGGTTCAAAGCCAAGGTGGGCATCGCGTTCGGACAGGCGCCCCGCGCCGGTTCCTTCTGCGGACATGTCGTGGAAAGGGCCTCGGCGTTGATCGTTCAAGACGCAACACGCGATGCGAGGTTTGCCTCAAACATCTTTGTGGCAGGACCTCCCACGGTAACGTTTTATGCCGGCATGCCCCTGATGGAGGGGGAAATTTGTTACGGCAGTCTGTGTGTGATGGACACAAAACCGCGCGAGTTCGGCGAGCCAGATCAAGCGAAACTGGAACGGCTTGCAACCGTCGCCGTCGGGTTGATCCGCGAGCAGAGACAGACGATGCTGTTGAGTGAACAGCGTCGTGAACTGGAACTCAAGCAGGCGCGTTTCGAACAGACGGAACGCTCGGCCAAGGTCGGTGGATTTGAAATGGATCTGCAAACTGGCGCCCTCGTCTGGTCGGATCAAATCTACCGCACCGTGGGCCTGCCAGTTGGACTGCCGTTGACATCCGATATCGTGATTGGATGTTATGCTCCGGAAGAACGCGAAGGGGTGAGGACAAGGATAAAGAATGCCCTTGCTGGCGCCAGCACCGGTGTCGACAGAGAATACAGGATCATAACGCCGGAAGGCGAAGACAGATGGGTGCACATCGTCAGCGACATAGAAATGATCGACGGTCAGCCTCGACGGCTCTTCGGCATTCTTCAGGATGTCTCCGAGAGAGTGAGATATGAACGTCGCCTCCTCAAGACTGCGAACACCGACAGCCTGACAGGACTTGGAAACCGGACTGCCTATGTTTCTCAACTCAATGCGGCCACCGAAAAGCAAGCTTCGTCAGTGGGATTGTTGCTCATCGATGTCGACCATCTCAAACAGATCAACGACACGCTCGGTCACGCCTTAGGCGATATCGTCCTCAAGGAAGTTGCAGAGCGGCTCTCCGAGAGAACCGTCCGCCGCGGCCAGGCCTTTCGTCTAGGCGGCGACGAATTTGCGGTGTTGATCGAAGACAATATGAGTGCACGGAAGATGGCAGGACTGGCGCGCAGCATCATTGAATCTGTCGCGCAACCACTGCACGTCGACGGATCCACGATCATACCCAAGGTCACCGTAGGGGGAGCCATATTCGAGGCCGCTATGGACGGGGCATCGCTTGCGCAAAACGCCGACTTCGCCCTCTATCACGCCAAGGCAACGCGGCGGGGCAGCTATGTGCAATTCGAACCCTGTCTCCGCACTCGGATTTCCACTCGGATCGAAACGACCAGGGAGGTCGAGCGCGCATTGGTGGGAGGCCGGCTGATGCCTTATTACCAGCCAATCATCCTGAGCGCGAACGGCGACGTCGTCGGCTTCGAGGCATTGGTGCGAATGAAGCGAGATGATGGCTCCATCGTATCTGCGGGCGAGTTCCATGCAGCATTGGACGACCCACATCTCAGCCACCGCGTGACTTCCACCATGGTCGCCCAAATCGCTGCGGACTTGCAAAGATGGTCTGATCAAGGGCTATCGATCGCACGCATTGGTCTCAATGTCAGCGCAGCGGACTTCACTCGCGGTGATTTAGAAGCCCGCATCAGTGCCGCCTTTGGCCCAAGAGGCATTCCGCTCGACAGGCTTACGATCGAGGTGACCGAAACCGTGTTCATGCAAGGTGTCGAAGAGACAGTTGCGAGCACACTGCAGCGGCTGCGCAAACGGGGTGTTCTGGTGGCGTTGGATGATTTCGGCACGGGATTCGCTTCGCTGACCCACCTCCGGAGCTTACCAGTCGATATCATCAAGATTGACAAAAGTTTCATCGATACGATGGCTCATGACGCATCGAGCCTCGCGATTGTCGAGTTGGTCCTCGACCTCGCTCGAAAGCTTAAACTGAAGGTAACCGCCGAAGGGGTAGAGCAGCTTGGCCAAGCTCATAGTTTGCTCGAACTCGGTTGCACCTCTCTACAGGGCTATCTCTTCGGAAAGCCGATGCCCCAGGACAAAGTGAGAGATTTCCTTGAGGAGCGTGCACAGGCGCTGCATGCAGTCAGTGAAAACCCTGTCGCTGCATAGGCGATAGCACGCCAGACAGCTCACCATAATAGACCTATTTACCGCTTCAATTGCGGGGAGCGGGCGCAGTTCTCTGCGAATGAACCCCGACTGAATGGTGCCTTCAGCTTCCGTTGCAAAGGGCGAGTCTAAAAGAAAGACGTTCAACCGCGGTCCTATCCGCCTGAGGAGACACAGTCATGATCCGCACGTCTTTCATTGCAACCGCACTCGTCGCTCTCGTTGGCCTCACCGCCGCAGCCCCCACCATGGCCAACGAAGTGCGTATCGAACAATATGGCTGGCAGAACTCTGCCGGTGGCGCGCAGGAAGGGTACGGAAACCGGATCAGAACCTACCAGAACGGTGGCTACAACCGGATTGTCGGGCATCAATATGGCCGCCATAACCTTTCGGCTGTGGGTCAGGAAGGCAATGACAACTACGGCGCCACCTATCAGAGCGGCGACCGCAACGTAGCCGGCATCGGCCAGTTTGGCTCCAACCATACGACCATCCTTACCCAGGACGGCAATGGCAACATCGCGGCTGGCGTTCAGGTCGGCCATGGTTGCAGCGCCAATGTCAGTCAGGGTGGCAACGGCAATGTCGCGGCCTTCGTCCAGGCCTGCCCGTAAGCGGCTGCTCGGTAACGCGAAAGCCGTCAGGATCGCAACAGCAGATCATCAAGGGAGACGACCCATGCCAAATAGCGTCAAGCATCCACGCCGCCTGCTGGCCATTCTCGCGCTGGTCCTGCTTCCCGTCGGCACAGTTACGGCCATGACGACCGCCAGCCAAAATGACGGGGCGCAGATTTGCGAAATCAAAGCAACGCCTGGAGGAGCTATGGTGAGACTGGATGCGCTCATCCACGCCGACAAGCATGTCGGCGGGACTTACACCTTCCATGTCGAGAAGTCAGGAGACGCTGGAAGCTCCACGATCAACCAGAGTGGCGACTTTGATGCCACAGCCGGACATTCGGCGATCCTCAGCTCCGTCTCGCTCGACACCAAGGGAGCCGAATACGAGGCGACACTGGATGTCGTGATCGGGGATAAGAGTTTCAGCTGCACGAAGCAGATCGGCGGCAACTGAACGGCCTCCACATTTTTCAAATCCCTCTGAAAGGGCGCCAGCTTCCGGCGCCCTTTTGCTTTCGATCAGGCTGAAACGACTGAACAACAACTGAACGGGCAATTCCGGCTGGGTTCAGCTGAAAGATGCAAAGATTGATCATCGGCCAAGGCAGCCGGCAAATGGAGATCAGGATGACCCGCAACGTGCTTAAAACGCTTACCGTCACTCTTCTTGCCGGGAGCCTAGGGCTGGTAGCCTTGTCTGCACCGGCCTTTGCCGGCGGCCGGATCTCGATCAATCTCGCGCCAGGCAATGTCGAGGATGCTGATCTTTTTTCAACCGGACTGCGCGTCTATTCGCTCTACCGCGGTCTGAAAGACGCCGACATTCGGCAGCTGGGCCGGGGCAATGCGGCTGGCATCGCTCAGGCCGGCCGTAGCAATCTCGGCTTCATCCGGCAGCGGGGCAATGGTCATTCCGCAACCTTGCGGCAGAATGGCAACAACAATGCTTATGGCATTTTCGAGTATGGGCGAAATACAGAAACCGACGTGGTGCAAGATGGGGATAACGGCAGTGGCGCTACCTTCAGCTATGGCTGGTAAGGCAGTTCACAACAGTCCCCGAAGGCAATATCACCTTCGTCTACTCCGTCGCGGGCGTCATCGAGCTGACCGTGAAAAGCAGCCGCTACGCAGCACCACTGGACTTCGGCGTGTGGCTGCCGCCGGAGACCGAGCATCTGGCCTGGGCTGGCGATGAGACCTCATATCTATTGTTGGACGTCGAACAGAGGCTCTGTGACCGTCTGCCGCGTCAAGCGAGCACTATCCCGGTCGGGCCGGTCGCCAAAGCGATCCTCCTGGACTTGAAGAAGCGTGGTATAGGCGAGCCTCGGGCTGCGGATGATGCCCGGTTGATGCGCGTTCTCATCGATCAGCTGAGTGTCGGATCGCCATTGGAAAGCTTCCTGCCGTTGTCGGATGACCGCGCCTTGAAGCCGGCGCTGGAAGCGCTCTGCAAGAACCCCAGCGACGGCCGCTCTCCGGCGAATGGGCAAGTCATGTTCACAGCACCGAGCGCACCTTGGCCCGGCGCTGCAAACGGGATCTCGGCTTGAGCTTCGTGAAATGGCGACAGCGGCTTTGTCTCTCCCGGGCGGTTGTCATGCTTTCGGACGGCCTTCCGTTCAGACGGTCGCACACAAGCTGGGTTACAACACGACCTCGGCATTCATTGCGATGTTTCAGGCGGCGTCCGGTACGGCACCCAACGCAATCCGAGCTCGATTGCGGGAAGAAGACGAAGTCCTGCGCCAGCCCGAGAATTTGCCTTTCAGGCCCGGCTATCGGAAAACTGGAGCCTCACTTGCAGATTGCCTCAGCCAGGAAGCCTCGCATCGCTTCGCCGAAGGGAGCGCGCATCATGTGTTCCGCTTCCACCATCTTGCTCTGGTGATAGACGGCGCGCGGATGCGAGAAGGCGAGGAAGCCAAATTTACCGTGATAGGCGCCCATGCCTGAATGGCCGACGCCGCCGAAGGGCAAGCCCTCCGCCGTGACGTGGCTCATGCAGTCGTTGACCGTCACCCCGCCGGAGGTCGTATTGTCGAGAACGCGGCGCTCCTCTTCTTGATCCTGGCTGAAGTAATAGAGGGCAAGCGGGCGCGGCCGGGCGTTGATGCGATCGATAACGTCGGCGACATCGCGGTAGGGAAGAACCGGCAGCACCGGTCCGAAGATTTCCTCCTGGAGCGCACGCATATCGTCAGCGGGATCGAGGATCAGGGTCGGCGGCATGCGGTGGGCCGGCTGCTGGGAGAAATTCTCTCCCGCCGGATTGATCTCGACGATACGGGCACCCTTGGCCCTGGCGTCGTCGACCAGGCTCTGGACGCGGGCATGATGACGGGCGTTGACGATCGACGTGTAATCAGGATTTTCCTTCAGCGTCGGATACATAGCGGCGACCGCCGCCACCGCGTGTTCGGCAAAGGCTTCGACGCTTTCCTCGGGCACGTAGACATGATCAGGTGCCAGGCAGATCTGGCCGGCATTCAGCGTCTTGACGGTCATGACGCGGCGCGCCGCATCTGCGAGATCGGCCGAGCGGCCGACGATGACGGGCGACTTGCCGCCGAGTTCGAGCGTCAGCGGCGTCAGGTTTTCCGCCGCCGCCCGCATGACATGATGGGCAACCGCAGTACCACCGGTGAAGATCAGATGGTCGAAGGCAAGCGAGGTGAAGGCGGTGCCTGTCGCCGGCCCGCCCTGAACAACGGCGATCTCAGTGGCGTCGAAGGCGCCGGCGATGAGCTCCGCCATCAAGGCTGATGAAGCCGGCGTCACCTCCGAGGGTTTGATCATCGCGCGGTTGCCGGCGGCGAGAATGCCGGCAAGCGGCGCGAGGGCGAGCTGATAGGGGAAATTCCAGGGACTGAGGATTCCGACAACGCCTTTCGGCTGATAGACCACTTTGGCGACCGCATCCGGAAACAGTGCCTCGTGTTCTTCCGGCTTCAGCCATTCGGCCAGATGGGCCTTGGCATATTTGAGCGAGCCGACGCAGGTGAAGACGTCGAGAAGCAGGCTTGCCTCGACGCTGCGGCTGCCGAAATCCTCCGAAAGAGCCGCGGCAATCGCATCCTTATGATCGACTAGAAGGGCAATGACGCGGTCGATGCGATCGATGCGGGTCTCGATATCAGGCGGCCCTTCCTTCAGGAAGGACGACCTTTGTCTGGCAAGCAGCGCCTTCATGGTATCGGGGCTGGTATCAGTGGCGATTGGGGTGACGGTGTTCATTGGTTCCTCCCTTGAACGATGTCAGGCGGCCGGCTGGCGCACGATCGGTTTCAGCACGATGCCTCTTTCCGAGTCCTCTACCGCCCGGTTGATGTCGGTGAAATCGTAGAAACGGACGAGCCTGTCGAACGGGAAGCGCCCTTGGCGATGAAGGTCGATCAATAGCGGGATCAGCACGACAGGATTGGAATCGCCCTCGACGATGCCGCGCACCCGACGTCCGCCAGACAGAATATGGGTGAGGTCGAGCGTCAGCGTCGCACCATGCGGCGAAGCCCCGACGATGCCGCATGTGCCGCGCGGCGCCAGCACCCTCACGCACTGGTCGATGACGACGGGCACGCCGGAGGCATCGATAGAATAGTCGACGCCGGCACCGGTCAGCGCCATGATCGCGGCAACCGCGTCGCTCTCCTTGCCATTGACGATGTCGGTCGCTCCGAGTTCCGCCGCAAGCGCCAGCCGCGTCTCGTTGAGATCGACGGCGATGATCCTGGAAGCGCCGACAATTCGCGCCGCCATGACGGCGGCCAGGCCGACTGAACCCATGCCGAAGACCGCGAGCACCTTTCCCGGTTCAACCTTCAGCGCATTCATCACAGCGCCGGCGCCGGTCTGGATGCCGCAGGCGAGTGGGCCAAGCAGCGCCAGATCCACATCTTTCGGCACTTTCACGATATTGCGTTCATGGCACAGGGCATGGCTCGCAAAGGAGGATTGCCCGAAAATATTGCCGTGAACCCGCTCTCCTTCGCAGGAGAGCCCGCTCGAACCGTCGGCGCGTGCACCGAAGAAGTTGCGCGGGAAGAATTCGTGGCAATAGGTCTCCTCGTGGTCGTTGCAGCTCGGGCAACGACCACAGGAATTGAAGGTCATGACCACGTGATCGCCCGGGACCACCTTGGCGACGCCCGGCCCGACACGCTCGACGATGCCGGCGCCTTCATGACCGAGCACGACCGGCTGCGGCACCGGCAGATACTGGTCGCGCATGACGATATCGGTATGGCAAACGCCGGTCGCGACGACGCGAACCAAAATTTCACCCTCGCGCGGCTCCTCCAGATCGAGGCTTTCCAGCGAAAAGGGCATATGGGGCGCACGCGCCACCGCGGCATGGATTTTCATTATTTTCCTCCTCCCGAGATCAATCCGCGCCCTCAGCCGCGCTTGTAGGCGCCGAGCCCCGGCTGATAGGTCTTGTCGTCGAGGAACTGCTTCAGCCCCTCGTCGCGCCCCTTGGTCTTGTCGAGAAACAGCATCTGTTCCAGCTTGGCGTAGATGTAATCGTCGGCGAGGTCCCACGGCAGGTTGCGCACACGCTTGTAGGTGTCCTTGGCGGCCTTCAGCGTCACCGGATTCTTCTCGAGCAGACTCGTGCAGATCTTGCGGACCCGGGTTTCGAGCTCGGCGAGCGGCACTGCCTCGTTGACCAAGCCCATTTCCGCGGCCTTGCGCCCGCCGAAGAGTTCCCCGGTCATGATGTAGTAAAGGGCGTCGCGGTGGCGCATCACTTCCGCAACCGCACGGGTGACGTTGCCGCCCGGCAGAATGCCCCAGTTGATCTCGGAAAGCCCGAAATTCGCCTCTTCGGCGGCGATGGCGAGATCGCAGGAAACGAGCGGCGTGAAAGCACCGCCGAAGCACCAGCCGTTGACCATGGCGATCGTCGGCTTTTCGAAATACATCAGCCGGCCCCACCAGCCGCCGGATTGGCGCCGCGCCTTCAGCGTGGCATCGCGCGGCTTGTCGTCGTTGTCGCGGAAATATTCCTTGAGATCCATGCCGGCGGACCAGGACTCGCCGGCGCCGCGCAGGACGAGAACACCGCAGCGCTCGTCGCCCTCAAGCTCATCGAGCACGTCGAGCATCCGGGCATTGAGGGCCGGATTCATCGCATTGCGCTTCTCGGGACGGTTGAGGGTCACGAAAGCGATGCCATTGTCGAATTCGACCAGAACTGGCGATTGGTTTTTAGTCATCAGATCACTCCATTGGTTTCGGCATGAAAGCCGGGGGCCGCTTCATCAGGCCTGTCGTTGAAAGGTTTCGTCGGAATGCAGCTGGCGCAGGACATGCTTCTGCACCTTGCCGGAGGCGGTGCGGGGAATGGTTTCGACGAAGAGGATGCGCGCCGGGCGCTTGAAGGCGGCGAGCCGTGCCGCGCAAAGGTCGGCGATCGCCTCGCCCGTCGCCACCGCACCCGGCCGCAGCACGACATAGGCGACGCCGCATTCGCCCCATCTTATGTCGGGAATGCCGACGACCGCGGTATCCAGAATATCGGGATGGCTTGCGAGTACGGCCTCGACTTCGGCCGGATAAACATTTTCGCCGCCGCTGATATACATATCCTTCAGCCGATCTACGATGCGATAGAAGCCGTTTGCTTCGCAGCGGCCGAGATCGCCGGTACGGTACCAGCCATCGGTGAAGGCGGCGGCGGTTTCCGCAGGCTTGTTCCAATAGCCCGGCGTCACCGACGGTCCACGCAGCCAGAGTTCGCCGATCTCGCCGGCACTAACGTCGCTGCCACCTTCGCCGACAATGCGGATATCGAGCAATGGCGCGGGAAGGCCGACACTGCCGGGATTGTCCTGCACTGCGCGCCGGTCGATCGGCACATGCAGCACCGTTCCAGCCTCGCTCATGCCGTAGCCGTTGACCAGCGCAACGCCGTCGTCGAGATAGCTTTCGATCAGCGCCTGCGTCAGCGGCGCACCGCCGACGAAGAGCGCATGCAGGCCGGAGAGAGCCGCGGCGCTATAAGCGGGGTCGTTGCGCAAGGCGAGCGCGATCTGCGGCACGGCGAAATAATGGGTGACGGCGCGCTGCCGGTCGGCAAGGGCCGCCAGCGTACGGGCCGGGATGAAGCGGTCGGAAATGACGAGCGTGCCGCCCAGCATCAATGTGGTCCGCGCCACGGCAATGAGCCCGATCGTGTGAAAGAACGGCAGATCGCACAAAGCGACCGATGCCGGCCCGATTTCTCCGACGAAGGAAAAATTGACGGCGGCAAAGAAGGCGTTGCGGCGGGTAATGACGACGCCCTTCGGCTGTCCCGTCGTGCCCGAGGTGTAAAGAAGGACGCACGCCCCATCGGCATCGCCAGACACCGAGCCGACCGGGGAACTCGCCTCGATCCGGGCGGCAAGCCCGGCCGGACCGTCTGCGGTCGCGATCGCCTCCATCTCGGGGCTGATCGCCGCAAGTTCCGCCACAACAGCCGAAAATTCCTCGTCGTGGACCAGAAGCACCGGCGCACAATCGGCAAGGATCGGCTGCAGTTCGGCGGGGCCGAGGCGCCAGTTGAGCGGCACATAAACGGCGCCGGCGCGCTGGCAGGCAAAGGCCAGCACGATCGAATCCATCGAGTTGCGCGCCAGCATGGCGATCCGGGCCCCTTCCCGCCGCGCTCCGAGCATATCATTCAGGAAACCGGCGCAGCGGGCGATCCGCGTATCGAGCTCGGCATAGGTAAGCTGCCGGCGGGTGGCGATCTCGAACAGGGCCTGACGATCCGGCGCGACACGGGCGCGGTAAAGGACGGGATCATCCGCCACCAGTCCGCAATCGGCGGACGAAGACATTCCGGAAAAGGAATGCGCCATTTTTTCCTCCCATGCCTGCCGCTCCTCCGCGGCCGACAAATTTGTATGCAACACATACTAATATTTTTTGAGCGGGATGCAAGAGGCTGCTCGCGGCAAATCCGACTGCTTCGACAAGCTCTGGGAAATCGTTGGGCGGATATTGACTAACCTGCTGATTTTGATGGTTATGGCGCCTTGACCAGACGAGAATGAACAATGGCCGCAAAACCGCCGCAGGATGATTTCGAGAGCGAGGATGCTTCGACGACGCCGTCACTCGACGTCGGCCGGCTTGGCGATCTCCTCGGCTTTCATTTGCGCATGGCGCATGTCGCGATCTACCGCGACTTCGCCGAAACCATGGAAGAGCTGGGGCTGACGCAGAAACAGCTCGCGGTGATGGAGCTCCTTGCGACCAATGCGGGTGCATCGCAGATCGACCTTGCCAATACGCTCGGCACCGACCGCGCGACCATGATGGCCCTCGTCAACCGGCTGGCAGCCCGCGACCTCGTCGAGCGCCGCCCTTCCCAAGCGGACCGCCGCCGCCAGGAACTGCATCTGACGATGGCGGGACACACGTTGCTCGCGCAGGCGCGCAAGCTGATCGACAAGCACGAACAGCGTTTCATCGACCTGTTTTCGCACGACGAAATGGATGGGCTGCTGGCTGCGCTGAAGCGTATATATAAGCGCGACTGAAACCTGCCTTCGCTGTTGCCAAAGCGCGCTTGCACCTGCCGGAAAGCAGACCTTGTATAGTTTCAAGGTAGCGGCATCTTTGCGCCGCCGATAGCGCAGTAAGCGTCGTCGCCTTCATGTCCTCGAACGCGTCGTCATTGTCTCCACCCCCTGTCACATCTCCGGCAGGCCTGCCTTTCGGAAGCCGTCGACAAAGTGGTCTCGTACGGATGCATCGCGCAGTGGCTGGGAACTGAGCCAATGGGCGATCGTGAAATGAGGGTGGGCGATCAGGAACAATTCTGCTTCTCGCCGCGCCTCCTCACGGTGGCCCAACTGTGCAAGCGTGGCCGCCAGGAATTTGCGCGAGTTGGTACGATACGTGTCTTCCCTGCGGAGTGTAGCGGCTGCGGCCTCATAGTCACGCGCGGCGTATTGCGCCTGCCCAAGATGACAAAGATACCAGCAGGCTGGACGGGGATTGAGCCGCATAGCCTTTTCGATCTGCGCCAGTCCGTCGGCAACCCTGCCGTCCAGTACCGACACGTCTGACATGGCGGCCCAGGTGTCGGCGTGGTTGGGGTCCAGCTCCAGAGCCTTGGCGAATGCGGCCTCCGATTCCTCCCATCGCCGCTCATAAGCCAAAATAGTCCCCAGAACGTAACGGCAGCCGGCATCGTTGGGGTCCAGGTCGACCGCCTTCTGCGCTGATGTCGTCGCCATCTTCCGGTTGGGATCTTCAGGCTCGCCGAAATGAGTCCAGGCCAGCCAACGGTTATAGGCGAGCAGACCGAGCGCCTCGGCATATGATGGCTCGAGCTTGACCGCACGCTGGAGCAGCATATAGGCCTCACGCTCGGTTTGCGGCGACTCTTCCGTCAGGAGGCGGGCGCGCACACACAGGTCATAGGCCTCAAAGTTCTTCGGCCGATTGCGCTGCGGCGGGATGGTCAGCCGGCCGACGAGGGCTTCAACAATCTTGGCGTTAACTTCATCCTGCAGTTCGAAAACATCTTCCACCGTCCGGTCAAATCTCTCGGCCCACAAGTGCCCGCCGCCAAGCGTGTCGACCAGTTGGGCGTTGATGCGGACACGGCCCATTGCGCGTCTGGCGCTCCCCTCCAGGACGTAGCGGACGCCGAGTTCCTGGGCGACCAGCTTTACGTTGACCGGCTTGCCCTTGTAGCCGTAGACGGAGTTGCGCGCGATGACGAACAGGCCAGCCGTGCGGGAAAGGTCGGTGATCAGGTCTTCGGTCAAGCCGTCGACGAAAGGCGCGTCCGCTTCATCCCCACTCATATTCGTGAACGGCAATACAGCGATCGAGGGATTTTCCGGCAGCGGCAATATGCTCTGCAGCGCATCCGGCCAATGCCACACGTGGACCGGGCGGGTCAGGTTCTTCAGGTAGCGTTCGCCTGCATCGAAGAACCGGTCGTCGATCTTGCCGAGGATCTCGCCGTGAACGCCGCCCGAAATGCAGATGCCTCCCGGGGCGGCCTGTCTCTCGAGGCGCGCCGCGACATTGACCCCGTCGCCGAAGACGTCTAAACCCTCGTCAATGACATCTCCCAGATTGACGCCTATACGCAAGAGCAGGCGTCGGTCTCCGGAAGCCTCGACAGCAGCAGTCGCCCGTTGCATTTCCAACGCTGCTGCGACCGCTTCCACCGCGCTGCCGAATTCGATCAGGAAACCGTCGCCCATGACCTTGAAGATGCGACCTTTGTGGCGCATCACAGCCGGCTCGATAGTGCCGGAACGGAGTTCCCTGAGGTTCTCCAGCGTTGCGACTTCATCGGCCTCCATCAGGCGTGAATATCCCACCACATCGGCAACGACGATGGCGGCAAGGCGACGCTGAAGAGATGGGTCCGTCATGTGAGGACAAGCCTAATGACCGAGTTCCCAAGTTACTGTTCAGCCGCGGGTGAGTCAACAAAGTGGTAAGAGGTAACATCCGATTCCCGGCACTGATAAGCACCTCGCAGGTGAACCCGAACTGTAACTGCCTAAGTCTGCATTTCTGGCTCGCCCGCCAGATGCGGCCGGTCTCCTTCCGGCCCCAAATCGGTCATTCCTTCATGTGGGGCCACGACTGCTCCTGCCGCATTGCAGTCATACGCCGGCCTGGGATTTCGTGTCGACTGACCTGCGATCCAAAACTGGCAAATTCCAGCTTTGCACAATGCGCTCAGACCTAAGGCCAATCCGCATAGCCCGAGGACAGCATACTGTTTTCCGAGCCGGCGGAAGCGCGGGCGATTTCGCGGTAGCCGGCGGGGGAAAGGCCGGTCTTGCGTTTGAAGAAATGGCTGAAATAGGTCGGGTCGCGAAAGCCGAGGCTGTCGGAGATTTCCTGGATATTGCGGGCCGAGCGCTCCAATCTCAGCTTCGCCTCCTGCACCACGCGCTCGTGCAAGAGCTGGATCGGCGCGCGGCCGAGCGCCCTTTGGCAGATTGAATGAAGCCGGTCGGCGGTAACGCCCAATTCCGCGGCATAGGCGCTGATCGGCCGGTGCTGGCGGAAGCCCGCCTCGACCAGCTGGCGATAGCGCTGCAGGATCAATCCGGTTTCGCCCCGTCCGCGCTGCTCACTTCTTTCGCCGTCGCTGCCGCGCCACAGCGTCATCAGGATCAGTCTGAGATAGGCCGATACCACCATCCAGGAGGCCCGGGAGGGATCGCCGAGTTCCCGCACGAAGCCTGAAATCAGCGGGCTGATTTCAGCTACCAGCAAGGGGTCCCATGCCTCGACCAGCTTGCGCTGCTCGGTGAACATGCGCAGCGAATAGGATTCCACCTTATCGCCGATCGCATCGACCATGATCTGCGCCGAGGCCCCGATCAGATGCGCAGCACTGCCCGCAGCGATCGACAGGTCGCAGCGCGCCTGCGGCGGCAGGAAGGCAAGCAGCGGCCCATGCAACGGCCGATCTTCGCCACTCTCGAAATGAAGCTCGGCCGCGCCCTCGCCAAGCAGCAGGAAGTGGTGAAAATCGGTATAGAGCCCTTTTTGAAGACGGATACGCCGGTGCGACAGCGACGGCCCGTGCCACTCGCCCCTGGCATAATGATGAATGCCTCCGTCCGTCACCAAGGCCACTCCTCCGCTCCTCTGAAATAGTGCCGCTATCGCCGGATAATTACAATATTAACCCAATAAATCGCATTCCATCCGCAATTGATCGGCGTAACCTTGTCGTTATCAGCCTTTGGGAGGAGGCATTCCGACAACGCAGGAACGGTCAGGCGGCTTTTGGGCCGGCGCGTCCGCTCGTCTTTCTCCCCATGGCAACGATGCAGGCGCGGTTCTTAGGCGCCAACACGTGACGAATTGGGTGAAGCGGTGTTTTTGACGAAGCTGATGATCAACAACGAGGAGATGGACGCCTCCGAGGGGGCGACCTTCGAACGCCTCGATCCGCTGACCGGCGATGTCGCAACGATCGCCTCGGCGGGGTCCGTCGCCGACATGAGGAGGGCGGCCAATGCGGCCGCTGCCGCCTTTCCCGACTGGTCGCAGACCGGCCCTGGCGAGCGGCGCAGACTGCTGAATGCCGCCGCCGATCTCCTCGATGTCAGGACGCCGGAACTCATCGCCGCCATGACCGGCGAAACCGGCGCCACAACGCAATGGGCGGCGATCAATTGCGGGCTCGGCGCAGACATCCTCCGCGAGGCGGCAGCGATGACCACGCAAATCTCGGGCGAGCTCATTCCTTCGGCCATTCCGGGAAGCCTCGCCATGGCGGTGCGCCAGCCGGCCGGCGTCTGCGTCGGCATTGCCCCCTGGAATGCGCCCATCATCCTCGGGACCCGCGCCGTCGCCATGCCGCTGGCCTGCGGCAACACCGTCGTCCTGAAAGCATCCGAGCTCTGCCCGAAGACCCACGGCCTGATTGGCGACATCCTGCGTGACGCCGGCTTTCCCCGTGGCGTCGTCAATGTCGTTTCCAATGCACCGAGCGATGCCGCCGCCATCGTCGACGCCCTGATCGCCCATCCGGCCGTCCGCCGCATCAACTTCACCGGCTCCACCCGAGTGGGCAGAATCATCGCCGAATCCTCGGCGAGGCATCTCAAGCGCTGCCTGCTCGAACTCGGCGGCAAGGCGCCGTTCATCGTGCTTGCCGACGCCGATATCGATGAGGCAGTGAGCGCCGCCGCCTTCGGTGCCTTCATGAACCAGGGTCAGATCTGCATGTCCACCGAACGGATCATCCTGATGGACGAGATCGCCGACGGCTTCGTCGGCAAATTTCGGACGAAGGCCGAAACCCTGATCGCGGGCCATCCAGGAGACGGCAACACGCCGCTCGGTACGCTGATCAACGCCGAAGCCGTCCGCCGCGTCCGGTCGCTCATTGACGATGCCCTGCAGAAGGGCGCGGTCCTCGTCTGCGGCGGCGAGGCGCACGGCACGCTGATGGATGCGACCGTCATCGATCACGTAACGCCGGCCATGCGCATCTATCGCGAGGAGAGCTTCGGGCCGGTGGCGGCGATCATCCGGGTCGGCAGCGTCGACGAGGCGGTGACGGTTGCCAACGACAACGAATACGGGCTTTCGGCGGCGGTTTTCAGCGCCGATGTCAATGTGGCGATGGCCGTCGCCATGCGGCTCGAATCCGGCATCTGCCACATCAACGAAGCCACCGTTTCCGACGAGCCGCAAATGCCGTTCGGCGGTGTCAAATCAAGCGGCTACGGCCGCTTCGGCGGCAAGGCCGCAATCGACGAATTCACCGAGCTGCGATGGGTCACCGTGGCATCGGGGAAACGGCACTACCCGATCTGAATCCGGATCGGCGGGGATGAACCATGGAAACGGGCGGGAGGCCCGTCTCGAGAGGGAGGAATGATTACATGAACGGAAAACTCAACGCGGCATCGCTCAGCCGCCGCTCTTTCATCGCATCGACCGTGGCAGGCGGCGCGGCCTTGGCGCTTGCCGGCCGCACGGCCTTTGCCGCGAGCGGCGATACGCTGAAGATCGGCTTCATCAGTCCGCGCACCGGCCCTCTCGGCGGCTTCGGCGAGACCGACGGCTATGTGCTCGAACTGGCGCGCAAGGCACTGGCGAACGGCCTGCAGGCCGGCGGCAAGACCTGGAAGGTGGAGATTCTCGACCAGGACACCCAGTCCGACCCCTCGCGCGCCGGTCAGCTGGCGAAGGACCTGATCAACAACCAGGCAATCGACCTGATGCTCGCGGTTTCGACGCCCGAAACGATCAATCCGGTGGCCGACGCCTGCGAGGCAGCAGGCATTCCCTGCCTGTCGACGGTCATGCCCTGGGAAGCGTGGTATTTCGGCCGTGGCGCCAAGCCCGGGGCGCCTTCGCCGTTCAAGTGGACCTACCATTTCGGCTTCGGCGTCGAAGAATTCCACAAGGCCTATGTCTCGCAGTGGAACCTGATCGAGACCAACAAGAAGGTCGGCGTCATGTATCCCAACGATGCCGACGGCAATGCGATCCGCGCCCATCTGGCGCCGGCGCTCGCCAAGGCGGGCTTCACCATCGTCGATCCCGGCGCCTATGAAACCGGAACCACCGACTTTTCCGCGCAGATCGCTCTCTTCCGGCAAGAGGGCGTGGAGATCTTCAACTCGTTCCCGATCCCGCCCGACTTCGCCGCCTTCTGGCGTCAGGCGGCACAGCAGGGCCTCACCCAGCAGATCAAGATCTGCCAGGTCGCCAAGACCGGCCTCTTTCCATCAGACATCGAAGCGCTCGGCGATCTCGGCCTCAACATCGGCAGCGCCGCTTACTGGCACAAGGCCTTCCCTTACAAATCCACGCTGACGGGCGTCTCCGGAACCGAACTCGCCGATGGCTATGAAGCCGCAAGCGGCAAGCAGTGGACGCAGCAGCTTGGCGCCACGCTCGCCCTTCTCGACGCCGGTTTCGATGCGCTGAAGGCGAGCACCGACGTCAAGAGCAAGGAGGCGGTGGCGAAGGCGTTGGCCACGCTGAAGACCACGACGATCGCCGGCAAAGTCGACTTCACCAGCGGTCCCGTCGCCAATGTGTCTCCTGGACCGATCATCGGCACGCAATGGGTGAAAGCGCCGGAGGGCTCGAAATTCGCGCTCGACTATGTCGTCACCGAAAACGCCACCGACCCCAATGTCCCGGTCGGTGCCAAGCTCATCGCTTACAACGGATAACGCAAAGTGCTGCAGGAAGCTCAAAGACGGCCCGGAGGAGCCTTTCTCTCGGCCAGGGAATCCACAAACGGTTCGGCGCCCTCGTCGTGCTGGAGAATCTCGATTTCTCCATGGGCGATGGCGAGGCGGTCGGTATCGTCGGGCCGAACGGCGCGGGCAAGACGACGCTGCTCTCCGTGCTGGCCGGCGCCTTCCCGCCAAGTGCGGGGACCATTACCTTCGACGGCACTGAGGTCACCAACCGGACGGCGGCGGAGCGCTGCCGTTCCGGGCTCGTTCGAACCCATCAGATTCCCAAGCCCTTCAGCGGCATGACGACCTTCGAGAATGTCTTCGTCGCCGCCTCGCACGGCAATGCCGCAAGCCGCGACGAGGCCTATGAGCGCGTGGTGGATTCGCTTTCGCTCTGCGGCATGCTTGGCGTCGCCAACCGCCCGGCCGACACGCTCGGTCTCCTCGATCGCAAACGCCTGGAGCTTGCCCGTGCGCTCGCCACGCAGCCGAGACTGTTGCTGCTCGACGAGATCGGCGGCGGCCTGACCGATGGCGAAGCGAGCGAACTCGTGGAAACAATCCTGGAATTGCGCCGCCGCGGCATAGGCATCGTCTGGATCGAGCATATCGTTCATATCCTGCTGCAGGTGGCGGAACGGCTGATCTGCATGGATGCCGGCAGGATCATTGCCGATGGCGAACCGAAATCGGTCATGAGCAATGCGGAAGTGGTCAAGGCCTATCTCGGAGGGACACCCGCATGAGCCTCCTCTCCATTGAGAACCTCGACGTCCGCCACGGCCTGCTGCAGGCGGTGCGCGGGGTCAGTTTCGATATCGCCAAAGGCGAGGTGCTGGCGCTGGTCGGCGCAAACGGCGCGGGCAAGACGACGCTGCTGAGATCGATCGCCGGCGCCCATCTTCCATCCTCCGGCCACGTCCGTCTCAACGACGAGGATCTGGCCACCGTCCCCTCCCACAAGCGGATCGCCAAGGGCATCGCCCTGGTGCCGGAAGGCCGGCGCCTGTTTTCGCAGATGACCGTCGAAGAGAACCTGCTTCTCGGCAAGAGCTGCGGGCGCAAAGGCGAGTGGAGCATCGATCGCGTTCTCGACGCCTTCCCGAACCTGAAACCCCGCCGGCACGCCAAAACCGGGCACCTGTCGGGCGGAGAACAGCAGGCGACCGCCATCGGCCGGGCGCTGATGAGCAATCCCGACATTCTTCTGCTGGACGAGGTCTCCCTCGGACTGTCTCCTTTGGTCGTCGACCGCGTCTACGCCCAGCTGCAGGCATTGCTGACCTCGGGAACGACTATCGTGCTGGTCGAACAGGATCTTGCCCGGGCCATGGGTGTGGCAAGCCGTGTCATCTGCATGCTGGAAGGACGCATCGTCCTCGACAGGACGGCAGCCGCCGTCACGCGCGACGAAGTCACCAAAGCCTATTTCGGATTGCACCGGGCAGCCGGCCAAAGGAGCGCATCATGATCAATTCCCTGCTCCAGGGCATCCTGCTCGGCGGCTATTACGCCGTCATCGCCTGCGGCCTGTCCTTCATGTTCTCCGTCATGCGGGTCATCAATCTCGCGCATGGCAGCCTGGCGGTCGCTGCCGCCTACGGGCTGTGGCTGCTCGCCTCCAAAGCCGGCATCCCGCCTTTCGCCGGCCTGCTGATCGTGCTGCCCGTCATGGCGGTGATCGGCTGGCTGCTGCAGCGCTTCATTCTCGAACGCAGCGCCCGCGGCGGCACGCTGCTGCCGATTCTGACGACCTTCGGCCTGTCGATCGTCATCGACAATCTGCTGTTCGAACAATTCGGCGCCGACACAAGATCGCTCGCACCCTTCATCGGCAACCTGTCCTATGCATCCTGGCAACTGCCGGGTCACATCTTCGTCGGCAAGCTTGCCGTCCTGATGATGGTGACCGCGGTCGTCGTTCTCGGCGCGCTGCAGGTCTTCCTCAACCGATTTGCGCTGGGCCGCGCCATCCGCGCCACGGCCGAAGATCCCGATACGGCAGGGCTCGTCGGCATCGATGCCCGCAGGGTGAACGCCGTCGCCACCGCCATCACCATGGTCACGGTCGGGATCGCCGGGGCATTTCTCGGAATGCGGGCGACGTTCAGCCCCTATGCGGGAGGCCCGCAGCTTCTCTTTGCCTTCGAGACCGCGGTCATCGGCGGAGCCGGATCGCTCTGGGGCACGCTCGTCGGCGGTATCGTTCTTGGGCTTGCCCAGTCGCTTGGCGCGCAATTGCATCCGCAAGGCTTCCTGATCGGCGGCCATGCCGTGTTCCTGCTGGTGCTCTTCGTCAGGCTGTCCGGGTTCGGCATGCCGATTCTCGACAAGCTTGGCGCATCCTTCAAATTTCACGCCCGTCTCCGGAGCCCGACATGACATTCGTCTCCAACGGAATATCGATAGAACGCTGGACGAAATCGTCGCGGGTGGCGCTCGCCTCCATGGCGGCGGTGCTTGCCCTGCTGATCTTCGCCCCAGCCGTGCTCGGCGCCGGCGCGATCGACCGGATGACCGCCCTGTTCATCTACGTGATCCTTGCTGCCATGTGGAATGCACTTGCCGGGTTCGGCGGGCTCGTCTCTGTCGGCCAGCAGGTGTTCTTCGGCCTCGGCGCCTATTTTACCATTCGCCTCGCCGATGCGGGGCTCGATCCTTTCGTCTCCGTCTTTGCGGCCGCGATCGTGACCGGCGCATTGTCGATCCCGCTTTCGCTGTTCATGCTGCGTCTAAAGGGCGGTGAGTTCGCGATCGGCATGTGGGTCGTGGCCGAACTCGCGCATCTGCTCGTCAACCTCGACCGCCTCATTCAAGGGGAAACGGGAACCTCGCTGATCTCGCTCAACGTCTATGACAGCGCGACGCGGCGGGCCGCGATCTACTGGTTGGCCCTGGCGTCCATGGTGGCGCTGCTCGGCGCTCTCTTCATGCTGATGCGCAGCCGCGCAGGGGCGGCGATGCAGGCGATCCGCGACAATGAAGAGGCGGCGACCTCGGTCGGCGTGCGCGTGATCGCGACCAAGAGGTTGCTCTTCGTGCTCGCCGCCTTCGGCATCGCCGTCGCCGGCGGCCTGTGGCTCGCGACCGCCACGACCTTCCAGCCGAAGACCTATTTCAGCGTCCAGTGGACGGCCTACATGATCTTCATGGTGCTCGTCGGCGGGATCAGCAAGTTCGAGGGCGCGATCCTCGGCGCCATCCTGTTCTTCGTGATCGAGACCTTCTTCGGCTCGGCCGGGGTCTGGTATCTGATCGGTCTCGGCGCCACCGCGCTGATTTTCTCGCTCTACCTGCCGCGCGGCCTCTGGGGCGAAGTCGAGCGCCGTTTCGACTTCCAGCTCCTGCCCGTCGGCTACCGGCTGAAATTGCCCGGCCCGAATAAAATCAAATGGGAAGAATGAACCGGCTTGCTTCCTGGTTTTCTTGCGAAAGGTGAAATCCATGCTTTTTGGTAAAACGATCCTGGTGACCGGCGTGGCCTCCGGCATCGGCGCGCGCACAGCGGAACTGGCCGGCCAGATGGGCGCCGAGGTCATCGGTGTCGATGTGCGCGAACCGGCAAATGGAAGTGCCACCTTCATCAAGGGCGATCTATCCACGCCATCGGGCGTTGCCGAGATTGTCGCACAGCTTCCGACGCGCCTCGAGGCGCTCGCCAATGTCGCCGGCCTTTCCGGCAACACCGGCATCGTTTCGACGCTCGCCGTCAATTTCTACGGGCTGCGCGCCCTGTCGGAAGCCGTGGCACCCCGCCTGCGCGAAGGCGGCGCCATCGTCAATGTCGCCTCGATCGCCGGCTACGGCTGGCGCGCCAATCTTGAACGGGCCAAGTCGCTTACCTCAATCGAAGGCTTTCCCGATGTGGCGGCTGTTGTCGCCGAACACGACCTCAAGGACGAGCAAGGCTACCCACTCTCCAAGGAGCTGCTGCTGCTCTGGACCATGCGCGCGGCCCACCAGCCATTGTTCAAGAACCGCGGCATCCGCGTCAATGCGGTGAGCCCAGGGCCGGTGGAAACACCGATCCTTAAACAGTTCCGCGCCGTGCTCGGCGATGCCCGGGTCGACAGCGACATCACCCGGGTCGGTCGTGCCGGGACCGCCGCCGATATCGCGCCCGCCGTGCTCTTTCTCTGCTCGGACGGCGCACGCTGGATCAACGGCGCCAATCTCGCCGCCGACGGCGGCCTCGAAGCATCCATCAACGCCGACGTGCTCGGCTTCTAACTCTTTTTTCAGGAGACACCACGATGAATATTGCCCTGCTCATAAACGGCGCAGACCGCGCAGCTTCCGGCGGCCGGACCTATGACCGCATCGATCCCTTCACCGAGAAGCTCGCAAGCCGGGCTGCGGCGGCAAACCTCGACGATGTCGCCGCAGCCGTCGATGCCGCCTCCGCCGCCTTCGCCGGCTGGTCGAAGACCGGTCCCAGTCAACGCCGCGCAATCCTGATGAAGGCTGCCGACATCATGGATTCCAAGGTGGGCGAGTTTACCAGGCTGATGATCGAAGAGACGGGCGCGACCGCACCGTGGGCCGGCTTCAACGTCATGCTCGCTGCCAATATCCTGCGCGAGGCGGGCGCCATGACGACGCAGATTTCAGGCGAAATCATCCCCTCCGACAAACCCGGCTCGCTTTCCATGGGTGTTCGCCAGGCCGCCGGCGTGTGCCTGGCGATCGCCCCCTGGAATGCGCCCGTTATCCTCGCCACCCGCGCCATCGCCATGCCGATCGCCTGCGGCAATTCAGTCATACTCAAAGCATCCGAACAATGCCCCGGCACGCATCGTTTGATCGCCACGGCGCTTACTGAAGCGGGTCTGCCCGCCGGCGTCATCAATGTGATTACCAATGCGCCGGAAGATGCGCCTGAAATCGTTGCGGCGCTGATCGCCCATCCCGCCGTCCGGCGGGTGAATTTCACCGGCTCGACCAAGGTCGGCAGGATCATCGCCGAGACCTGCGGCAGGCATCTGAAACCCGCCCTCCTCGAGCTCGGCGGCAAGGCGCCGTTGGTCATCCTTGACGACGCCGATATCGACGGCGCCGTCAATGCCGCCATCTTCGGCGCCTTCATGCATCAGGGCCAGATCTGCATGTCGACGGAGCGGATCATCGTCGACGAGACGATTGCCGATGAATTCGTCGCCAAACTGGCCGCCCGCGCCGGCCAGTTACCTGCCGGCGACCCGCGCGGCCACGTCGTTCTGGGTTCGCTGATCAGCCTCGACGCGGCGAAAAAGATGGAAGAGCTGATCGCCGATGCGCAGGCCAAGGGCGCGAAACTCGTCGCTGGCGGCAAACGCTCAGGCACCGTCGTCGAGGCGACGCTTCTCGATCACGTAACGCCCGGCATGCGCATCTATTCGGAAGAATCCTTCGGCCCGGTCAAGCCGATCATCCGCGTCTCCGGTGAGGAGGAAGCGATCCGCATCGCCAACGACACCGAATACGGCCTGTCCTCGGCCGTCTTCAGCCGCAACGTACAGCGGGCAATGGCCGTTGCGGCGCGGATCGAATCCGGCATCTGCCACATCAACGGCCCGACGCTGCACGACGAGGCGCAAATGCCTTTCGGCGGCGTCAAGGGCAGCGGCTACGGCCGCTTCGGCGGTAAGGCCGCGATCGCCGAATTCACCGATCTGCGCTGGATCACGGTGGAGGATCCTGCGCAGCATTATCCGTTCTGACGACGCAAGGCATCACCGGCGCCGCGACGACTATTGCAGTTGCGGCGCTGCCTTTGCCTTGCCCGCTTTTGCTGGGGCTTTACGCACTTTTGCTGGAATCGCCCTGAGGATCATTCAGCGCGTCGGCAAGCATCAGCCAAAGATCATGGGCAGGCGAAGGGATGGGGCGCGGATCCTCGTCGGAGATCCGAAGTTCGAAAGAGACCTCGTTCGATTTCAAGGTCGCCAGCATACGGCGGAATTTGGTCGCCTTGTCCGTGAACTGATCCGAGCCCTGCTCCCCCAGCACCGTGCGGAATGTTGCGATGGCCAGATTGAAGTTCCTCTGCAACTGCCCGAACGCCCCACGGTGCTTCTCCCGCATACTTGCATGGAGATCGCCAAGAGCAAGAGCCGCCGCCGCCCTGTTGAAATCGTCAAGGTTATCGTCGATCGACGCGATCAGTTCGTTGAGGGTGGCCGCCGAACGGCAAAGATCCGAATCGGCATAATCGACGTCCATTCGCCGCGTCAGGTCTCCGCTGATGACCGCAGCCACCAATGCTGCAATCTCGGCGCAGAATCGGGCCTTCTGATCTTTGAGATCGGTTACCGAGCCGTTCGCTGTCTCGACCATGCGCGGAGCCCTAGCGTGAAACGCCGCTGCCGCAGGATCCGCGGCGGATCATAAGCGCACAAGTGCGATGGACCATGTCGTATTCCCGTCTGGGCTGGTGACCAATCATGCCACTGTCACGAGTGAGCCCGGCACACGCCGTGACAAGAGCGCCCCCATCCAAGTCCGCAGCACTTAAAAAAGTCCTTCGGCGCCTAAACGGTCGGATCTTTTGCGCGCAGAATGGATAGCATCTACGCATTTCGATCATGATTGGAAGCGGCGACGGCCGGTTGAATAGCCGTTTCGGCGGCTGTCATTCACTCGGATGGTTAGGCAGCAGGCCTGCAATCCGAATTTTGTTCCAAATTAGAGAGTTAGAGCATAACGTCTTCCGAAAATAGTTCACATTTTTCGCCGTGGCGTTCTAACAACTCGTCCGGGAAAGCGTGGCCCACCGGCGCACCGCAATCATGCATTCCCCCGCAGCAAGAATTTCCGGGAACCTTTTCGACCGATCTGCATCCAATACTCGCTGACAAGGCGCAGCACCGCTGCTGCCGGAAGCATCCGTGCACGGACACAAGGAGACAGATCATGTTGAAACGAATTCTCGGCGCAACCTTCATCGCAGCGTCGCTCGGCGCGGCCGCGTTCGCCGCCGATGCCAAGCCGACCGATCCCCAGATCGCCCACATTGCCTACACGGCCGGGCAGATCGACGTCACCGCCGCGGAGCAGGCGTTGAAAAAGAGCAAGAATGCCGAGGTCATCGAATTCGCCAAGACCATGGAGCGCGACCACAAGGCCGTCAACGACCAGGCGCTTGCCCTCGTCAAGAAGCTGAACGTGACGCCGGAGGACAACAAGATCAGCCAGTCGCTCTCGACCCAGGCGAGCAAGGAACTGAAGACGCTTGATGGCCTCGACGGCGCGGCCTACGACAAGGCCTATATCGACAACGAAGTCGCCTATCACAAGTCGGTCAACGATGCGCTGGCCAAGGTGCTGATCCCTTCGGCTCAGAACAAGGAGCTGAAGTCGCTGCTGGAAACGGGCCTGACCCTGTTTAAAGAGCACCAGATGCATGCCGAGCATCTCTCTTCGATGATGAAGTAGAGTGGCGATGGGATCGCTGACGAAACTGCTGCCGCTGCTGTTCGCACTGCTTTGGGCTGGCAGCGGAGTCGCCTCGGCGGCGGAATATCAGATCACCATCGCGAGCATGAAATTCGGTGCGCCGCCGGCCGAGCTGCATGTCGGTGATGTGATCGTCTGGCGAAACGATGATATATTCCGGCATACGGCGACGGCCCGCGACAAGAGTTTCGATATCGAACTGCCGCCGAAATCGGAGGGCCGGATGACGATCAGCCAGGCGGGAGCGGTCGATTTCTATTGCCGCTTTCATCCCGCCATGACGGGCAAACTGGAGGTCCGGCCTTAGGGCCGGGCTCCTGGAAAGACGAGGCGAGCAGGAGGTTTTCCATGGCAGCCATTCCGGTTCCGGCCGAGCGACACCGGTTACCTCTATCGACAATTTCCGACGCCGAGCTCGTGCCGCTCGCGATGGTGGGCGACGAGCCCGCCATCCGCGCCATCGTCCAGCGTCACAATCAGCGCCTGTTCCGCACGGCCCGCGCCGTGATCCGCAGCGATTGGGAGGCGGAAGACGTCGTGCAGGCCGCCTATGTCAAAGCCTTCACCAATCTGGCAACCTTCCGCGGCGAGGCCGAGCTTTCGACATGGCTGACGCGGATAACGCTCAATGAGGCGCTGGGCCGCGTGCGGGCCCAAAAGAACACGACAGGGCTTGAGGAAATCGACATGCAGACGACGTCGCCGGGCGGCCGGGTACTTCAGTTTCCGTCCTCGCTTTCGCCAGCCGACCCGGAAGCCGAGCTGTCGCGAAGCCAGGCGCGCCACCTGCTTGAACATGCCGTCGACGAACTTCCGGATGATTTTCGCGCTGTCTTCGTGCTGCGCGACGTCGAGGGCATGAGCACGGACGAGACCGCCTCCTATCTCGGCATCAAACCCGAGACCGCCAAGACCCGGCTGCATCGGGCGCGGAAGATGATGCGCCAATCGATCGAAAAACAGCTCTCCGGCGCATTCCAGGCGCTCTTCCCCTTCGACGGCGCCCGCTGCGCCTCGATGGCCGATCGCGTCATCGCCGCCCTTCGCCAGACGTCGTAATATCTTGCGCCATCACTCGCCGGGAGGCGGACCCGTGGCCGGCGGAGAGACCCCACCGGCAACGGTGTTTCACTCTCATCTTTCCAGGACCAGCTGGGTCAGCTGGCCGTTCAACCTGTCGAGGTCATCCAGAACCTTGCGGATGCTAGCGCGTGCCTGGAGCATTTTGTCCATTTCCTGGTCGAGGGACGGTCCACCTGCGACGTTCAGGTTGTGAGCATCCATCGCGGGATGAGGGACTGGGTTCGGAAACGGGATGATGTCTGCCATTTGCATTCGCTATTTTCGTTTTCATGTGGGAAGGATGGAAACTCTCATGTGTCCAGCCCCGACAGTTTGACGGGACGGCATGCTTCATTGCCGGCCAACCGGAACATCTCGCAATTTCAGTAGGTTGCGTTTGTTCGTATAACAGTAAACGCCGGTGCAGCCTTAACAAACTCCTACTTCTGCACGCTCAGCCGGCTCCCCTAGCGGCTTTACCGCGTCAAACGGACAGCGATGCGAAATTCGGATAGGGCAACCGACGATTTAAATTGCCGTCAGACGCAAGTCCGCTGAATGCAGGCGATGAACGGTCAAGACAGATCGTGAAAAAGCTTGCCGAGGGACGCCGGACCTAAGTCGCATTGGCGGACCGGGATCCATTGCTCATATACAGGTTTGAGGCAGTCGCAAGGTCCGTGGAGGGGTGGAACTGGAGGAGAGTATGAAGTTCGGTCCCGACAATCATGAAGAGAGCTGCTCGCAAGGCCACAGTTCCGCGTCGACTATCGCAACAATCAAGGCAGCCCTTTCCGCTGACCCGGATATCGACAGCAGTGCCATCGAAATCAGAATGCTTGGGCCTGTCGTCCTGCTCGAAGGCTATATCACGAACACCGCAGACCGAGAGAAAGCCATAAGGCTCGCGGCAATGATCGTGGGCCCTGAAAATGTCCAGGACCGGATGTTGAGCCGCTTTCCGACGCAATAGCGAACGCCATGCGGGGGTACTAGGATCTTGTAGCGGCCCGTCTGAGGCCCGGAAACACGCAGGGAGGTGATGCGTCGAAGCAGTCACCGATCAGACCACCAAGACCAAGACAAACGTTCACCCGCAAGGCCGCGTCTCGCCGGGGTTTGAGCCCCCGGCCGAGGAATTGAGCCACAGCGCGATGATCTCGGCTTTGGGCACGGCTTTGCTGTATAGGAACCCCTGCGCCGAACCACATCCGTTTGCTGCTAGGAAGGCCGCCTGCTCGACGGTCTCGACGCCTTCGGCCACGACCTCCTGTCCGAGACAGCGCGCGATCGACAGGATCGCCTTCACAAGTTCCTCGTTGCGTCTATCCGTGCTGTTGATGAATGACCGGTCGATCTTCAGCGTGTCGATCGGAAAGCGCGCCAAATAGTTTAGCGCCGAATAGCCGGTACCAAAATCGTCGATGGCGATCGAAAATCCCATGCCGCGAATTTCCGAGAGCGTTTCCAGCGTCTCATCCTTCTGATCGAGAAGCAGGCTCTCGGTGATTTCGATTTCGATCCATTCCGCACGGCAGCGGGTCTCGTGGAGAATTTCGGCGATCGACTTCACCAGTCCGGCGGATTGGAATTGCTTGACCGATAGGTTGACCGCCACCTTGTGCGGCGACCGGCCGTCGGCATTCAATTCGGCCGCTGTCTGGCAGGCCTCGCGCAGCACCCATCGCCCGAGCTCCACGATCAGCCCCGTGTCTTCTGCGACCGGAATGAAGCGGACGGGAGGAATCATGCCCATTTCGGGGTGACGCCATCGCAGCAAGGCTTCGGAGCCGACCATTGCTCCGCTGTCCAGAAGTATCTTGGGCTGGTAATGCAGTTCCAGCTCTGCGCGCTCGATGGCGCGGCGCAATTCCGATTCCAGCCGCATGCGCTCCTCGGCGCTTGCAGTCAGGTCCTTCGAGTAGAAGCGAAAATTGCTTCGTCCCGAGCGTTTGGCGAGATACATCGCCGAGTCCGCGTATTTCACCAGGTCGTTGGCGTCTGCGCTGTCGTCGGGATAGAGCGCGATGCCGACGCTGCAGGAAATGAATACCTCCTTGCCATCAAGCAGGAAACCTTCCTTGAACTTCTCGAGGATCCTGCCAGCCGTCCGGCCAAGATCGTCGCCTTGGCGGACATCCGACAGCAGGATGGCGAATTCGTCGCCGCCGAGACGGGCGACGGTATCGTAGCTACGGACGCTCGCATTGAGGCGAGCGGCCGCCTGGCAGAGCAGTTCGTCGCCAACGGGATGCCCCATCGTGTCGTTGACCACCTTGAAATGATCGATATCGATCAGCATCACGCCGGCCCGCTGGCCTCGCGATACCGCTGACGTGACCATCTGCCGGAGGCGATCGTTGAACAGCGATCGGTTCGGCAGCGAGGTCAGGGGATCGTAAAAGGCCATCTGATGGATTTTCTGGCGCGAGGCATTCAGCTCAGTGATGTCGCGCTCCACGCCAAGAATCCCGGTAACCTCTCCTCCTGCGCCCCGGAGCGGGACCTTGCGCTTCTCAAGAAGAACCAATCGATCAAGTTCATGGGAGCAGCCCCATTCCTCGCTGACGATGATGCCGCCGGCCTGGAGCGCGCCCCTGTCCGTGTCTCGATAAAGCTGCGCCGTTTCAGCGTCGAACAGATCGAAATCCGTCTTTCCCAAGATGTCGGCTTCCGCCTTTCCGAGAAATCGCTCGAAGGCGGGATTGCACAGGAGATAGGCGCCGTCCATGTCCTTGACCCAGACCATGTCGGGGATGGTCTGGAGCACGCTGAGCAGCTGCGTCCGCACCGAGTTTATGGCTTCTTCCGCCTGTTTCCGCTCGGTAATGTCGCGCGAGAGCGCAATAAGCGTGGTGGAGGCGGGATCGGTACTCGGCCGTTTGGCCACCGAGAGTTCGAACCACCGCGTCTCCCCGTTCGGCAGGAGAATCCGGATGCATCGGCCATAGGCAACGCCCTCCCTGGCAGCCGTGCCGAGCGCCTCCATGGCGATCGCTGCCTGATCGGGCGCAAGAATATCGTTGACCGTCCTGCCGAGCAGCATCTCCCTCTGCTGGGCCAGCAGTTCCGGGCTTCGCGTCCAGACCTGAAGATAACGGCCCTCCTCGTCCACCTCGAAAAGAACGTCGGGAATGGCGGTGATGATGCCTTCTGCGAGCTCGAGCGCCTTTTTGAGTTCGCGCTCCGCCTGCTTGTGCTCGGTAATGTCGATGACGGCGGCGATCAGGCCAGCCGGATCGCCGTTCCCGGCTGTGAAAACCGCCTTGTTGTAGACGACATCGCGCGCCGCACCGCTCGCGGTGGTAATCTTCTTCTGGCGATATTGCCGGCCGTTTTCAAAGAGCGCCTCATCCTGAGCGAAATAATGGTCGACCGGGTACTGCGCATCGAGATCGAAATCGGTTTTCCCGATGATCTCGTCGCGCGTGCGGCCGAAGAAATCTTCGAAAGCCTTGTTGCAGCCGACGTAGCGGCCGTGCCAGTTCTTGTAAAAACCGGAAGGGGAAACGTGCCGAGCAATGCGTCAAGAAGCGCGCCCCGGTCGACCACGCCATCCGGATGATGCGCTCCGCCTTGGTCGCGATCGTGCCTTTCCATGAAAAGGGGCGCCTGCCGAACCTTCTGGGATGGCTACTTCATCGAGGATCTCCTCACCATAGGCAACAACCGGATGCGACATTCATCCAGCCGAGAATTCTTCCAAGAAAAGCCGCTCAAGTCATTTGAGGCGCAATTATATGAATATATGATCGTAATCCGACCAGCCGCTGTGACCGAGTGCGTCGGGCCTGCGCGGAATGTTGCGGTGAGAAAATTAAGAGATCCCTGCCGTCTTTCATGGTCCGCAATTTCATTGCGCTATAGGGATTCAGCATGCGCGAAGTGGATAGTTGCTGCTTTCCCTTCGTTAGGGCCGGCCGGATATTCGAACAAGGCAATCCGCCGGACAGCGCGATCAATCGGGAACCGGGCGGTCCTTTGTCCACAATCCGATGCCCGTAGCCACATCACGACAATTTCATGGCGCGTTCTTTGCAACGAACTGGTTTTATTGCGCTTTTCACAAAAACATTTACGCTTCTGAAACTTGGCCATCGCAGATTTAGCACTCAGAAGAAGGCTGCCTGCACTTTCCGCCATGAAGACGGGTTCGGGACGAGCCGAAAATCGCGCCATCAATTGGGATGGCATGCATCCAGGGGTGGATAATGTTCGATAATTCATATGTGCATGACCACAATTATTTTCGCATGCCGGCACTGAGAAACCGGGGCATCCGCACCATCCGGAGCAACTGACGCACAGGGCCGGGCCGCCGTCGGCTTACGGGCCGAGTGGGCGCTGCCGCATGGCTCAGATGCATTTTATATCCGGCGCGCCAGTGCTCGACGCGCGGACCTGGGCCATGACGGCCGATCTCTCATCATCGTGACGCAACTGTCCGACGCAAAGGCGTTCGGCTCCAGGCTGTGGGCCATAAGCAGCAGAGGACTTCAATGCGTTTTCGAGGACGAGCCGAATGGGCCGCACGCCGAAATCTGCTTAGCCGGCTTCATTTCTTTGGAGCGCGAACGGTGGACGGTACGGACTTGAAAAATACGGTGATGCCATCGGGAAAGTCCCATTCCTCCGTGGCGAAATACATCCGCTCCATCGGGCGGCACTACGTCATCGCCGTCGTCGTCATGACGGTTCTGATCGGGGCGACCTTCTTCACGGTCAAGGTGGCGCTCGACCGCCACTCCCTGCAGCAGAACATTAGCTATCTCATCGGGCGCCAGTTCATTCGCTTCCAGCAGCTTGCCAACCAGACGCGGGCGGTCATGCGGGCGTCGGCCGATCCGAATATGCCGGAATACATCCTCCGGCCGATGGTCGAGGACATTCAAAAGGCGATCGACGACATCCGCGCCATGAGCGTGCAGCTGGACGATCTCAACAGACAGGTGGAGGCGAACTTTCTCGAACGGCTGAATGGCCGTGACGCAGCCTCCGAAAAAATGCGCGTCGAGCTTGCCGGACGCCTGGAGGATTTCCTCCAAAGGGCAGAACGTGTCGTCTCGACGAAGCTGCAGGAGCGGCGGGAGCGCTACAGCTTCTGGGGGCCGATCGACTTCGCCGTTCCGTCCGACAGCATGCTCATGCGTCAGTTCAGCGCCGTGATCGAGAGCGCGCATGACCGAAGCGAAATGAGCATAGACCATGCCCGTCTCATCAGCGCGGTGCTCCTCAGCCTCACGGCGGCCACGCTCATCCTGGCAACCCTGATCCTCTTCATTCCGCTCCTGATCAAGTTGCGCACCGAGCACCGCCGGACGCTCGATTTCGAGATCAAGCTGACGCATCTCGCGCATACCGACACGCTGACGGGCCTCGGCAATCGGTCCTCCTTCAACGAGGCGCTGAACGAGCTGTTCGGCTCTCTCGAGCGGGCGGGCACGGGCTTTTCCATGCTGCTGGTCGATCTCGATCACTTCAAGGCAACCAACGATAATTTCGGCCATCCGGCAGGCGACGCAGTTCTGAACCATGTGGCCGACGCGCTGCAGAAGACGTTCCGCACAGGCGATTTCGTCGCGCGGCTTGGCGGCGATGAATTTGCCGCACTCCTTCCCGGCGTTACCGACGCGGCGGCGCTGGACGAAATCGCCGCACGCGCGGTTGCCGCAATCGCAACGGAATGCCAATTCGAGGGCCGGCTGCTGCCGGTTTCGGCCAGTGTCGGGGGCGCGATCGTGCCCGGCTATGCGTCCGACGAGGCGACCCTCATGCGCATCGCCGATCTGGCGCTTTATGCGGCCAAGGCCAAGCGCAATGCGGCCGTCATCTTCGATGAATCGTCATTCGCCCAGCGCCTGGAACAGAACCGGCTTGCGGCCGCCCTCGCCTTCGCCGCCGACCGTGACGAGTTCGTCGTCCACTACCAGCAGAAGGTCAATCTGCAGGCCGGCGAGCATCTCGGCTTCGAAGCGCTGGTGCGCTGGCGCCATCCCCAGCTCGGCATTCTGCCGCCCGGCCGCTTCCTGCCGCTCATGGAAGGCCACCTCATCCAAAGCATGACGCGCTGTATCGTCGAGATCGTCGCGCGCGATCTGAGGACATGGAAGGCGGCGGGACTGCGCGCGGGCTCGATCGCCATCAATCTGCCCGAAGCCCTGCTGGTCAGCGACGACGGCTACGACCTGATCGCGGCGGCGGTCAAGGCGAACCGGCTCGACTGGCGCGATTTTGCCATCGAAGTGACCGAAGACGTTTTTCTCAATCGCGGCGCCGAACAGATCGCCGAGACCATCTCCCGCTTCCGCAAACAGGGAGTGTCGGTCTCGCTCGACGATTTCGGCACCGGCTTTGCCTCTCTCGTGCATCTGCGCGACTTCCCCTTTGACGAACTCAAGATCGACCGCAGCTTCGTTGCCGAGATCGGCAAGGATATTCGATCGGAACAGATCATCCGGGCAATCATCGATCTGGCCCGTAACCTCGGCAAGCGATGCGTCGCGGAAGGCATCGAGGACGAGGTTCAGCGCGACTTCCTTCTGAACGCCGGGTGCGAGGTCGGCCAAGGGTATCTCTATGCCAAGCCGGAACCGGCTGATGTGGCGGTCGAACGATTGGCGCGCCGGCGGGCTCCGCGGAAGATCGCTGCCGTCGCGAAGATTGCAGGCTGAAAGCGCGGGCGCGGGACGATGCGGCAGGATCGATGAAAGAGGGGGAAAGAATGAAACGGGCGATCAAACGGGCATGGCTTGCCGTGGCTTTGGCCGCCGCGGCCCCTGCGGCGCAGGCTTTCGCGGAAGAGGGCCTGGCAGTGGACGTGGTGCATTTCTGGGTATCGAAAAGCGAGTCGGCAGCCCTCGACGTTTACCGCAAGGCCTGGGCTGCGGCCGGCAACCGGTGGGTCGACATGCCGGCGGAGAACAAGGTTGCCGTCCAGCGCGTGGTCAGCGATCGCATCGCGAACGGATACGCGCCGGCGGTGATCCAGTGGAACGCGAACTACGGCTCGCGCGAATTGCCGGAAATGGGCATCGTGCTCGACATAGACGAAGTCGCCAAGGCGGATCATTGGCAGGACGTCATTCCCGCGACGGTTCTCGACCGGATTTCCTACAAAGGAAAGGTCTACTTCGCGCCGAGCAATATTCACGCCGAAAACTGGCTCTGGACAAGCACGGCGGTGCTGGCCGAGGCGGGCGTGAAAACGCCGCAGTCCTGGGACGAAATCTTCGACGCGGCTGAAAAGATCAAGGCGAAAGGGCGCCTGCCGATCGCACTTGGCGGTACGCGATGGGAAGTGTCCCTCATCTTCAACGACATCATCTATCAGAAGTTCGGCCCGGAGGGTTATGCCCGCCTCATGAGCGGCGAGGCCGATCTGGTGCAGGACCCGCGCATGATCGAAGCCTTGGATGTGCTGCGGCGCCTGTCCAATTATGTGGAACCGATCGAGCAGCGAAAGGACAAGAGCTGGGCCGATGCCACCGCGGCCGTCGGCCAGGGCAAGGCCGGCATGCAATTCATGGGCGACTGGGCCAAGGGCGAGCTTGCCGCGCGCGGCTTCAACGTCGACAAGGATTTCGATTGCAGCCTCGCTCCGGGCACGTCGATCGCATATTTCATGGTGATCGACGCCTTTGCCTTCCCGCTGACAAACAGGGAGGGAACGCAGGAAGCGCAGCTGGCTTTCGCCCGCATGGTGCTCGATCGGGACAATCAGCTTGCGTTCAGCCGGACAAAGGGATCGCTGCCCGTGCGCACCGATGTCGATCCGTCCGGGCTCGATCGTTGCGGCAAGCTCGGCCTGGAGATGATAAAGGCCAGGAAAGGTGAAGTCAGCGCTCAATCCCAGGCCATGCCGAGCCAGGTGTCGGAAGGCTGGATCGGCGTCGTCGGCGATTTTTTCAACGACGGGACCATCACCGCCAAAGACGCGCAGCACCGCTTGCACGACCTCCTGACGCAGGCCGAATAGAGCTGCGCGAGAGAGGGAGCGCTTGCGGAGCTGCCCGCGGCGCTCGCCCGTTCCGCTCCATGACGGGCTCGGTGTTCCAACACGATCTTTGCCGAGATCCCCGGCGGTGTCGGCCACGGCTGCGAGCCGTGGTGACAGAGTTCGTGGGCTTTCAAGACCTTCCAGGATGAGACGAGGCGCCGGCCGCGAATATCCATAAGTCGCAGACCTATCCGATAAGCGCAGAAAACGGCGCGTCAGCAGCCTGAACTCAGCAAAAATATTACTAATTAACAGGGACTTAAGATTTCTGGATACATCCTGCTTTTGCTATTTTTCATGTGCTGCTTGATGGTGTTTTTTTGAAATTGGCTTTTTCATATTCGCCTGGTCGGCTCTTTCAAGCCCTTCGCAGTTTCGGAAAAAACAGAAACGGCAACGTCGCGATGATCGTTGCCCTCTGCCTCGTGCCGATGCTTGTCGCTGTCGGCGCGAGCTTCGATTACATCCGCAGCTACAATTCCCGCCAAAGGATGCAAAGCGACCTTGACGCGGCACTGATCGCCGCAGTCAAGCAGATCAACAACTCCGCGGACACGGAAGCGCTCAAGCGGAAGGTTTCCGACTGGTTCCACGCGCAGGTGGAAAGCAGCTACACGCTTGGCGCAATCGACATAGACACCACCAACCACAACATAACGGCGACGGCGAGCGGCACCGTTCCGACGACTTTCATGAAGATCGCCAACATCGAGACGGTCGATGTCAGCGTCTCAAGCGCCGTCAAGGGGCCGGCCACAGCCTATCTCAACGTCTACATCGTCATCGACACGTCCCCGTCGATGCTGCTGGCGGCGACGACTGCAGGTCAGGCGGCGATGTATTCGGGCATCAAATGCCAGTTCGCCTGCCACACCGGCGATTCACACACCATCGGCAAGAAGACATACGCCAACAACTATGACTACAGCACGGACAAGAAGATAAAGCTGCGCGCTGACGTCGCCGGTGACGCTGTCAGAGACGTGCTCGACATGATCGACCAATCCGACAAAAGCCATGAACGGATCAAGGTCGGTCTCTACAGCCTGGGAGATACTCTCTCGGAAGTTCTGAGCCCGACACTGAGCACGGATACGGCGCGAAACCGCCTGGCGGACCAGAGTTACGGCCTCACCAGCGCGACCTCGAAGGCTGCGACCTATTTCGACGTTTCGCTGACGACGCTCAAACAGAAAGTCGGCCCCGGAGGAGACGGAACTTCCGCCGCCTCACCGCTCAAGCTGGTGCTCCTCTTGACGGACGGCGTACAGTCGCAGCGCGAATGGGTGACCAACGGCTCGAGCTACTGGCCCAAAGTGGCGCCCCTCAACCCGGCCTGGTGCGCCTACCTGAAAAATCAATCCAACACGATGGCGGTGCTTTACACCGAATATCTGCCGATCACCACGGACTGGGGCTACAACGCAACCGTCGGCGCGACCATGGCGAGCGCCAACTGGAAGAACACCTGGGGCGGCACCATGGACAGCGGCGTATCCACAGGCATCACCCGGCGGGATTACATTCCCTATGCGCTTGCCGACTGCGCCTCTTCGAAGAGCCTGTTCATTTCGGCAGCGTCCTCGACCGAGATCACAGCGGGCCTGTCGGCGCTGTTCAACCAATATCTCTCTTCCGTTCGGCTGACCCAGTGATGCCGGGGAAATTGCTTGCACGGCCGCGCCGCCTGCTTGCCGACCGTAAGGGTGCGGCCGCGATCGAGTTTGCGATCCTCGCCCTGCCGCTCTTCATGATGATATTCGCGATCATCGAAGTGTCGCTGATGTTCTTCGTCAACTCGGCGCTGGACGCTTCGGTCCACAAGATCTCCCGGATGGTCCGCACCGGCGAGGTTGCCTCCTCCAAGATCACAATGGCCGATTTCAAAACGAGAATCTGCAACGACATGCTTTTCTCGTTCGGCTGCTCGGACAATCTCTTGGTCAAGGTGAACGTGCTTTCCGACCTGTCCTCTGCCACCAGCGCCAATCCGATCGACAAGAACGGCAATCTCGTCGTCACCGAGACCTTCGATATCGGCAAGGGCAGCGATTACGTCCTGGTTCAGGCGTTTCTGCCCTGGAAAACCGTCGCCAATTTCTTCAGCCTGTCGAGCGCCAGGCTGTCCGACGGCCGCTATCTCCTCGGCTCTTCGGCGCTCTTTCGCAACGAGCCGTTCTGACATGACCGGGAAACGGAGCCTGTCCTTCTTCCGCGTGGCCCGATCGCGCATCCGCCGTCTGGCGCGCGACCGGTCGGCCGCCTCGGGCGTGGAATTCGCCCTCGTGCTGCCGATCCTGGTGATGCTGCTGTTCGGCACCGTCGATCTCGGCCATGCCCTTACCGTCAGCCGGAAGATAGACGAGATCACTTCCAGCACGGGCGACATGATCGCGCAGCAGGGCACCTGGACGAAGTCCGACGTCGCCAAGCTCCTTTCCGGCGCCTCCTTCATCCTGCAGCCCTATGACACCAGTGGCCTGACGATCACCGTTGCGGTCGAAGACGTCGACAGCAGCGGCAAGGCAACGGTCAACTGGTCCGCGGCATTCAACACCTCGGCGCTCGCTTCCGGCGCGGCGAGCGCGATTGATATACCGGCAACGATACAGGAAACAGGCGTGCAGGTCGTGCTGACCCGGGTGCAATACAGATTGACGACACCGGTCTCGGCGTTCTTTTCAAACTTCACCGGACAGAACGGCTACGGCTTCGACCATCATTTCTTCAATCGTCCCCGGGTCAGCAACACGATCAAATACAACTGAGCCGCGGGCTCTGTTGAATCGGATCATTCGACCGACTCAATGACATTCACGCCGTTGTCGGCGGGCCGACAATGGTGCATTGCTTCGGCCGGTGGGCGGATCGGCTTTTCCTGGAGAATGGCAATGAATGATCGTGTATTTGAGGGGCGTGAAGTGATGGCGAGAAGAGTTTTCGGCGGCATGCGTCGGTTTGCTGTCACCATGCCGATCGTCCTCGCGGCGACGCTGTCTTTCTATGGCATTGCCGCGGCGGCGCCGGCCGATCTTCTTTGGTCGCAGGATCCGGGCAGCCGCTGCAAATTCGTGGCGCCGTCCTCCCTGACCAGCGGCCCCACTTTCTGGATCGGCGCCTGTATCGATGGAAAGGCGTCAGGCGAAGGAATGCTGCGCCGCAGGGACGGCGATAAGGCCGGCGCGGCTTTCTTCGGCCGCATGAAGGACGGTGTTCCCGAGATCGGCGTCGTCGATCTCGGCGAGGGATATAAAGCCGGCAGCTTCCGCGACGGCGACATCGGCGGGCAAGCAGAGTCCGACCCGCAGGAGAGGATAGACGCTTTCCGTATCGCGGCCGAAGCGGCGCGGCTGGTCGGCGCCAAATATGCCGCCGAGAAGAATGCCGGATCGGCCCGCCACTATGAAGAGCTTGCCAAGACCCTGGAACAGCAGACCGATTGAGTGGCGTCGACATGAGAGCCTCTGCATCCGCAGCTCTTCCTGGCAGGGTTATGGCTGCGCAGCTACGACTGTCACTTAGCCTCTAATAAGCGGCACGAGGTTTACCCGGCGAGCTTGACGATGCCGTAAGGATTGAATTTGAACTCGTCCACGTCATAGGTGGAATCGAAGGAAAGGCTTGCCTTGCGCTGCTTGAGCGTCGGCTTGAGGCCTTGCTCGGCGATCTCCTCGGCAACCGCATCGATGATGGCAACGACCTGCCTTTCGCTGCCTGATGTCTCCGGCACATAGACCTCCGGCAAGCCGACGAGATGGAAGCCGACGCTTTCCAGATAACCGCGCGCCGAGAGCGGCCGCTTCGCGAAAGCCAGGCGGCCGATCCGTTGCTCCGCGAGCGTGTCGCCAGCCTTCTGCGCTTCGGCTCCCTGCCGGATCAGCTCTCTCCATCGATCGATCCCGTGCGCGATGCCGGCGCTTTCGCCCTTCGCGGCGACCGCTCCCGCGCCGATCATCCGTTCGACCAAGCGGAGCGCCACCATCGAAACCTTCACCGTGTCGCCCTGCGCCATGCTCGGCCCGAGGACATAGAGAACGGACTGATGATCGGCGACGGCCTGCTCGTCCGCCGCATCCCACGCATCGGCCTCGACCCGGTCCCAGCAGACGTCGAACGACCGGCTCATCCGGTCATCCGGCTCAGCCTGGGAATAATCCTCGTCGACGCTGAACCCGGTAGCGAAATCGCCGATTGTCTTTGATGCCGCTTCGGACAAGACGCTCAGGTCGCGCTCCTTCCCGAGGAAACAGAGGACATGCCGGGGCGTCACCGATGACGCCTCGGCTTGCGCCGCCGCTTCCTCGCCGGATTCTTTGGCCGATGCCGCTTTCCAGCCGATCAGCGCCCAGATGGATGCGAGGAGCGCGCGACGCATGAGCTTCATGATGCCTTCCGTTCGGTCGATTGGTCATAGCTACGGTCTTGTAGCTTAGGAATTCCGAAACGAAAACAGGATCATGGGTGGCTATGCCGTCGCGCGCCCGATTTCTAAGCCCAGATATCTCCCGGGGTAAAACCTTCGGTGAAGGGATCGTCATTGTCGAGTACGAGCGTATTCAGGCCGGAGATCCAGCTGGTGCCGGTCAGCGTCGGGACGACGGCGGCTCTGTCGCCGATCCTGGCCTCTTCGACGAGCCGGCCCGTATAGACATTGCCGAGGATTCCCTGATGCCGGAAGTCCCGGTTGAGCGGCAGCTCGCCTTTCGCATGCAGGACCGCCATCTTCGCGCAGGTGCCAGTGCCACAGGGGCAGCGATCGAGCGCTCCAGTCCAGGTGGCGGGATCGTCCCAGGAAAGGTCGCCCGTGGCCATCGTCACCGTATTTTTCCAGTCGGCGTTCGGATCGTCCGTCGGCCCCGACAGCTGTGAGATCGTAATGCCGACGCCGGGATAATGCGGATGGGCAACCTGCAACTGCTCGATGGCCGCCTGCCGGATCATCGCGGAAACACGCGCGATCTCCCGCCCATGTGCCGGGATGAGTTCAAGGCCTTTGAACTGCCTGACATCAGCGATGACATAAAACATGCCGCCCCAGCCGACATCGACAGTGACCTTTCCAAGATGCGGCACGTCGATGACGGCATCAAGATGGGCGGCAAATGCCGGCACGTTCTTGAAGGTCACGCTCTTGACCTTGCCTTCCCTGCATTCGGCCTTGATGCGAATGAGCCCGGCGGGCGCTTCGAGTACCAGCTCGGTGACGGGTTCCTTCATCGGAAGCATGCCCATCTCAAGCAGGACCGTGACCACGGAGATGGTATTGCCGCCCGACATCATCGGATATTCGATCTGTTCCATGATGACATAACCGGCATCGGCCTCCGGGTGAGAGGGCGGCACGATGATGTTGCAGCAATGGGCGGGATAGCCGCGCGGCTCGCGCAGCATCAACTTGCGCAGCTGATCGTCATTGCTCTCCAGCCATTTCATCTTCTCATAAACGGAGTTTCCGGGAATGTGCGGAACGCCTCCCGTGATCACGCGCATCGGCGTGCCGGCGTGGGTATCGACCGCATGAATCGTTCTTTTGAATCCCATTTCTGCTTTCTCCTCTGTCCGGTTTCGAACTCGTTTTCATCAGCGCCTGCGATTTGCCTGTCAGCAAATCCGCGGCCCCATCTAGATATCGCCCGCATAATATCGTATACGATATCTGAAAATACCAACTCGTCAACCGGGGAACGCGGGGAAATCGACACAGCTGTACATTTCACCTGTCAGCGTTTCCCCACTTTTGATAAAGCAGCCTCAGAACGGCCCGGACCCGCGGCCAGGAGAGAAACAGGAGGAGATCAATATGTCGGAAGAGGTCGTAGTCGATCTGGCGAAAGCCGAGAGCCTGGCGATGCGTGCTTGCCTGGCGGCAGGCGCCAACGACGCCACCGCACGTTCCCTCGTGGACGCCACCTTGTCCGCAGCACTTTACGGACCGCCGGTCCTCGGGTTTCCGCATTTCGTGGATTACCTTGACAGCTTCCGCGAGGGCCGCATCAATGGCGATCCCGCTCCCACTTGCGAGCGTCCTTATCCCGCCTTCTACGCCGCGGATGCCGATCGGGGAATCGCACAGCTCGGTTTCGATCTTGCCTTCACGGATCTGGTAGAAGCGGTGCGCACGCTGGGAGTCGCGGTCTTCACCCAGAGGAACAGCTATACAACAGGAGAACTCGGTTATTACGTCCGCCGGCTCGCCGGCGAAGGGATTGTCGGCATCGCCGCGACCAATGCCAATGCGATGGTGGTCGCCAAAGCGGGTGGGCCTGCCGTCTACAGTACGAACCCGATGGCCTTCGGCTTTCCGCTGGGAGACGGATCGCCGCCTCTCCTGATCGACCAGGCGTCGAGCGCGACCGCCTACGTCAACGTGGTCGCGGCTGCAGCCGAGGGACGCAGCATTCCTCCGGGATGGGCCGTCGATGAAACGGGACAGGAAACCCAGGATGCCGCAAAGGCGCTCGGCGGAGCCCTCCTTCCCTTCGGCGGGCGCAAGGGCGCCAATGTGGCGCTGATGGTGGAAATGCTGTCGGCCGGCATGTCCGGCGGCCCCTGGTCATTGGATACGCCGTCTTTCAGATCGGGGAGCGTCAGCCCCGCTGTAGGCTTGACGGTTGTCGCGATGATGCCGGGGCGCGCCGATGACGGCCATGTGGAACGCGCGCACCGCCAAGCCGAGCGCCTTCAACGCCACGGCGTCTTCGTGCCCGGCGTCAGTGGTATCGAATATCCCAGGCCCGCGTCGGAAGGGCTGAAAATACCCCGCTCCGTGTTTGAGGCCATAGCGAAGATAGCGGGCGTCTGACGCCTAAAGGGATCTTTTCCCAGGCAGATGTTCGATCAGCGATTGGCACGCGCTCATGATGTGAGCGTAGACCAGTTCTGCTGCCCTCTCCTCATCCCGCTCCCGGCAGGCTTCGACGATTTGCCGGTGTTCCCGGTCCGCCGTCTGCTGGCCGTGCGACAGCGTCAACTGCACCCGGAGATATCGTTCCAGCCGGTCGTTGACCGAACGGATCGTGTTGACGAGGAAGGGCCGGCGGGCGTCCTCGTAAAGACGGCTATGGAAACGCCAGTTCAATTCCGACCAGCGGGCAACGTCGGTTTCCCCAGCGAAAGCATCGCAATAGGCGAGCGCCTCACTGAAAGTCTCCTGCGTCATATGCGGGATCGAGAGCTTGATGGCATTCGTTTCCAGGATCGCGCGCACCTCGAAAATCTGGGCGATCTCCGGCTCCGAAAGGCTTGTGACGATCGCCCCTTTGTTCCGATGAAATTCCACCAGGCCTTCGGCCTCTAGCCGTTTCAGCGCCTCGCGGACAGGGATCTTGCTGACATTAAACAGGCGCGCGACATCGTCCTGCCGGATCGGTTCGCCTTCATCCAGTGAGCCATCCGCGATCGAATCTCTTACATATTTCAGGATCACATCCGAGGCCGTGGGCGCCTTCCCGAGATCGGTCACCTGTGCGGTGTTGAATGGCATTCCCCAAGCTCCTCATGTCGGGACAAGATGGTGCTTGGGATATCGTAGACGATCTCTTTCCTCAAGCAGCACATCGGTCATAGCGTATCGATAGAGTTAGGCGGAGAATTACATTGCCGACAGGCTGTTTTTCTGGCCCAATGGCCCGGCGTCGAGAGAAAGACACCTGGTTGTCAGATAAATCGGAGCCTGCGGGACCGGCGCTCAGAACTGCGGAGGAATCACGTGACGATCGACAGCATCGGATTCGTCGGAACAGGCGCGATCACCGAGGCGATGGTTCGCGGGCTTCTTGCTGAACCGGCTTATGCTTCCGAGATTCACGTCTCTCCCCGAAGCGCACACATTGCGGAAACGCTGGCAGACGAATTCGCCGCCGTGAGAGTTTCCGAGGACAATCAGGACGTCGTCGATCGCAGCGACATGGTGTTCCTGGCGATCCGGCCGCAGGTCGCCGAGGAGGTCGTCCGGGCGCTATCGTTCAGGGCTGGCCAGACGGTCGTCAGCCTCGTGGCGGCGACGGAGCGTCAGGCCCTTATCGACTGGATCGGAGCCGACGTGCATCTCGTCCAGGCGATCCCGCTGCCCTTCGTCGCCAAGCGGCAGGGCGCGACCGCCGTCTATCCGCCCGATGAGGCCATCGCCGCACTGTTCGACACGCTCGGAACGGCCGTCCAATGCCAGTCGAGGAAGGAATACGATCTTCTCGCAGCCGCGAGTTCTATGATGTCGACCTATTTCGGGATCATGGAGACGGTTGCCGGCTGGCTGGAAAAAAGCGGCCTCGAAAGGGCGAAAGGCCACGCCTACATCGCTCCGCTCTTCGCAAGCCTGGCGCAGAAGGCCGCCAAGCCCGGCACCGAACCATTCAGCGCATTGAGCCACGAATTCGCAACCAAGGGCGGGCTGAACGAGCAGGTTCTCTCAGATTTCGAGAGGAAAGGCGGCATTGCCGCGCTGACCACCGCCCTCGACGGCGTTCTCTCCCGCATCGAGGGCAAGAACTAAAGCGCGTCGCAATTACGCATGTCGTTGACGGCGACTTCCAAGGGAAGCCGGACGGTCTATTTCTTATGATTGCCCGCAAAAGCGGCCGTCAAGCCAAGGCCGATGTAGACGAAACCACTGACCCAGCGCTCAGCCTTGAGATAGACGGGACTACGCTTCAGCCAGTTGCCGGCCGTGCCGGCAGCAAGCGCATAGGAGCTATCCGTCAGAACGCCAATCGCCGTGTAGAGAATCCCGAGAAAAGCGACCTGCATTGCCACTTGGCCACGGTCGACCTCAACGAACTGCGGCAGGAAGGCCAGAAAGAACAGCGCTGTCTTCGGATTGAGGAGGTTGACAATAAAGCCCTCGCGAAAGAGACGCATACGGCCACGCGCTGGCAAATCGCTGTCGACGCCGGCAATGTCCGAAGGGCCGAAGAGCTTCCTGAGGCCAAGCCAGATCAGGTAGGCCGCACCGGCATACTTCACGACGCTGAAGGCGAGCGCAGATGATGCCAGGAGCGCCGACAAGCCCGCAGCAGCGGCGACGACATGAACAAGTGTGGCCGTGTGGATGCCAAGGATTGAAACGAGGCCGGCAGAACGGCCCTGCTCGACCGAGCGCGCGAAGATGTAAAGGACTGCCGGTCCCGGTACGAGAAGCAGCAAGAGCGTGGCGCTGACGAACAGGCTGAGATTGGCCGCACTGGGAATTGCCAGATCCATGATTGTCTTGCTCCATTTTTCTGTCACAGCAGCGATAACATTGGACTGCGTCCAAGGCGAGATAAACCTGCGGTGTTATCGCCGATAGCGATTGCAAGGTGCGCTTTCAACTTCAGAACTCCGCCGTGAGCGACCTGATAGGGCTGACTGGCTGCTTTGACGCTTTCACATCGCGCCGCGCTTATGCGTCTATGCCTGGCAAGACCTAAAACGTCGGCGGCGTGCAGGCGCTGATGACCTCGCAGGGCACAGGCCCGACGCAGCGGAAGCGGTGCGGGCGCCGGCTTTCGAAATAATAGGCGTCGCCCGGCCCGAGGATACGGCGCTCGTCGCCGACAGTGACCTCGATCCTTCCCGACAGCACGATGCCGCCCTCCTCGCCTTCATGGACAAGCGGCACCTTTCCGGTGTCGGCGCCCGGCTGGTAGCATTCCTTGAGGATTTGCAGGCTGCGGCCGAAAAGGTTCTCGCCGACCTGCTTGTAGGAGATGGCGCCCTTGCCGATCTCCACCAGTTCTTCAGCCGCATAGAAGGCCTTTTTCGGCCGGTCGGGCTCGAAGGCGAAGAATTCCGCGAGCCCGATGGGGATGCCGTCGAGAATGCGTTTCAAGGCCCCGACCGAGGGATTGGAAGCGTTCGATTCGATCAGCGAGATCGTCGAATTGGGCACGCCCGTGCGCTTGGCGAGTTCGCGCTGGGAAAGCTTGTGGGCAAGGCGGAGATGACGCAGGCGGCCGCCGATATCAACTGACATTGGGTTCGTTTCTGTTGTTCAGAATATCGAAAATCTATCCTGCCGCGCATTGAATTTCAATGACTTGCATCGACAAAGAAAAGGACTTGTTTGCAGCCCGGAAATCGCCATCCTCGGGCCAATCCCAGAGGAGGCCGGAATGGACCAGATCAGCAAGACGAATGCGCCCGTACTCGAAAATTTCTGGATGCCGTTCACCGCGAACCGGCAGTTTAAGGCCGCGCCGCGGCTTCTCGCCGGCGCAGACGGCATGTATTACACCGACGTCGACGGAAACCGGGTTCTCGACGGCACGGCTGGGCTCTGGTGCTGCAATGCCGGCCACGGCCGCAAGAAGATCGCCCAGGCCGTCGAGCGGCAGCTTGCGACGCTCGATTATGCCCCGACCTTCCAGATGGGCCATCCGATCGCCTTCGACTTCGCCGCCAAGCTGGCGGCCAACGCGCCGGGCGGCGCTGAAGCCAAGCTCGACAGGGTCTTCTTCACCGGCTCGGGTTCGGAATCGGTCGATACCGCGCTGAAGATCGCCATCGCCTATCAGCGCGCCATCGGTCAGGGCACCCGCACGCGCATCATCGGGCGCGAGAAGGGATATCACGGCGTCGGCTTCGGCGGCATTTCCGTCGGCGGTCTCGTCAACAACCGCCGGGTTTTCCCGCAAATACCGGCCGACCATATGCGCCATACGCTCGACATCGAGCGCAATGCCTTTTCCAAGGGCCTTCCCGCCCACGGCGCGGAACTTGCCGACGATCTCGAGCGCCTGGTGCAGCTGCACGGCGCCGAAACCATCGCCGCCGTCATCGTCGAGCCGATGTCGGGATCGGCGGGCGTGATCCTGCCGCCGAAGGGCTATCTGGAGAAACTGCGTGCCATCGCCGACAAGCACGGCATCCTCTTAATCTTCGACGAGGTCATCACCGGTTTCGGCCGCCTCGGCACGCCCTTCGCGGTGGATTATTTCGGCGTCGTTCCCGATCTCGTCACTACGGCGAAGGGGCTGACCAACGGCGCGATCCCCATGGGCGCGGTCTTTGCCACCCGCAAGATTTATGACGGCCTGATGGTCGGGCCTGACAATGCGATCGAGCTCTTCCACGGCTATACCTATTCCGGCCATCCCGTCGCCTGCGCCGCCGGTCTTGCGACGATGGAAATCTACGAGGAAGAAGGCCTTCTCACCCGCGCATCGGAGTTGGCCGAACACTGGCAGGAGGCTCTGCATTCCCTTAAGGGCCTGCCCCATGTCGTCGATATCCGCAATCTCGGCCTGGTCGGCGCGGTGGAACTGGCGCCGAGAGCGGCATCGCCGGGAACCCGCGCCTATGACGTCTTCGTCGATTGCTTCAACAAGGGCCTGCTCATCCGCGTCACCGGCGACATCATCGCGCTTTCGCCACCGCTCATCGTCGAGAAGGGCCAGATCGACACGATCGTCTCGATCATCGGCGACGCGCTGAAGCGGGCGGCCTAGTCCCGCCAATCTCCAGCAATGCGGCGGCAGACCAGCCGCCGCATTGTGCTATCCGACCGGCACCTCAAGCCCGACCTTGACGCGATCCATCGCGACGAAGGTGCGGAAGCGCTTGACATTGTTGTTGCCGAAGAAGAGCCGCCGCGTCAGCGCCTCATAATCGGCCATCGACGGCACGATAATGACGAGAATGAAGTCCGATTCGCCTGTGACGTAATAGCACTGCTGGATCTCGGCGGCGGCGGCAAATTCGCTCTTGGCTCGCTCGATCTGCTCGGCCGTTTCGCTGATCACCTCCACCTCGACGAAGATCGTGATCGATTGCCCCAGAGCCTCCGGCTCGATGACCGAGACATCCGCCCGGATCACGCCCTCCTCCCGCATGCGCTTGATCCGTCGCTGCACGGCGGGCGCGGAAAGATTGACCGCATCGCCGATCGTCCGCTGCGGCGTTATATTGTCCCGCTGCAGAATGGCGAGGATCTTGCGATCGAAATCGTCGAGATGGGAGGGCTGAACGCGCTTGCTCAAATCCATGTTCCGATGAAACAAAATTGCAAATGAAGGCCTGAATATCAGCGCCTTTTTCGCTTTCATTGCAATAGAGTTCAGCGAAACCAAGAAATCGAGGTTCGCGATGCTTCTTCTGAACACCACCGCAGATTATCGTCAGCCGCTCAATCAGAGCGACGCGGAAACGCTCGGCGCCGCCGCGGCCGAGCAAGTGGAACGCCACCTCTCGTTTCGGGAGAACCATGCGCCGACACCGCTCGTCGCCTTGCCAGGACTGGCGCGAGAGATCGGCGTCGCCGCGATCCATGTCAAGGATGAAGGCCATCGCCTCGGCCTCGGAAGCTTCAAGGCGCTTGGAGGAGCGTATGCGGTGATCCGCCTCGTTCTCGAAGAGGCCGGGCAGCGGCTCGGCCGCGTCGTCGATATGGCCGAGCTGCATTCGGAAGAAGTCCGCGCCATCGCGCGCGGGATGACCGTTGCCTGCGCCACCGACGGAAACCACGGCCGCTCGGTTGCGCAGGGAGCAGAGCTCGTCGGCGCGCGTGCGGCAATCTTCGTCCATTCCGGTGTCAGCAACGAGCGCGTCGCCGCCATCGCCCGCTTCGGCGCGGAGATGATCCGCGTCGAAGGAACCTATGACGACTCCGTGCGGGAGGCCGCCCGCGTCGCCGAGGCCAAGGGTTGGACCATCGTGTCCGATACGTCCTGGCCGGGTTACGAACGGATTCCGGGCCTCGTGATGCAGGGCTATACCGCGCTCGTCAGGGAAGCGTTGAGACAAATGCCGGAGCCGCCGACCCACGTCTTCATCCAGTCCGGCGTTGGCGGCGTTGCCGCGGCGGTTGCCGGCCATCTGGCGATCGAACTCGGCGACGGGCGTCCCGTCTTCACCGTCGTTGATCCGGCCCGCGCGGCTTGCCTCTTCGAGACGGCACGCGCCGGACATCCCGTGACCATCGCCCATGGCGAACCGACCGTCATGGCAATGCTCGAATGCTACGAGCCTTCGCTTGTCGCGTGGCGGATTCTGTCCCGTGCCGCCGACGCCTTCATGACGGTGGACGAGGCGGATGCGACCGGGATCATGAACCGCCTGGCACGCCCTGTCGCCGGCGACCCGGCAATCGTTGCCGGCGAAAGTGGTGGCGTCGGGCTTGCCGGCGCCCTCAAGGCAATCGCAGATCCTTCAACCAAGGCGGCGCTCTCGATCGACCCGCGCTCCCGCATCTTCGTCGTCAACACCGAAGGCGCGACCGATCCCGGCAAATACGAAGAGATCACCGGATTATCGCCCGCCGCAGTCGCTGGGAAAAACCGCGAAGGGGCGCTGACATGAGCAGGCGATCGATCGATGCGGCGCGTCTTCTCGGGCGCATCAGCGCGCTTGGCGACATCGGCCGCGATGGCGACGGCCGGCTCGTGCGGCTGGCGGCTTCCGATACCGAAAAGCTCGGCCGCGACCAGTTCGTGGCATGGATCAGGGACGCGGGACTTGAGCTCGCGGTCGATCGCATCGGCAACATCTTCGGCATCTGGAAGCCCGATGACGTCACCGACGGTGCGCCGCTCCTGCTCGGCTCGCATATCGACACCGTCATCGGCGCCGGCATTTATGACGGCTGCTACGGCACGCTGTCAGGGCTTGAAGTGATCGAGACGCTGAAGACGGAAGGGCTGGCGCCGTCCAGGCCGGTCGTCGTGGCCGCCTTCACGAACGAGGAGGGCGTTCGCTATGCACCCGACATGATGGGATCGCTGGTCTATGCGGGCGGCCTCGATATCGATACGGCGCTTGCCGCTGTCGGCACCGACGGAACCATACTCGGCCGCGAGCTCGAGCGGATCGGCTATGCCGGCGACTACCCGCCGGGTTTCCTCAAGCCGTACGCCTATGTCGAACTGCATATCGAGCAGGGGCCGATCCTCGAGCGCGAAGGCATCCCCGTCGGTGCCGTCGAAGACCTTCAGGGCATTTCCTGGCAGCGGGTGACCATCACGGGTGACGCCAACCACGCGGGAACGACACCGATTTCCATGCGCCGCGATGCGGGCCATGCGGCGGCACGGGTCGTAACCTTCCTGCGCGATCGGGCGAAATCGTCGAACACGCCGACCGTCGCCACTGTGGGCTGCATGAGTTTCGAACCGAACGCGATCAATGTGATCCCGTCGCGGGCGACCTTCACGGTCGATCTCCGCGATCCGGACGAGGAACGCCTCAGAGAAGAGGAAGCCGCGCTTGCCGATTTCCTCGAAAGCCTGTCGGCCGAGGAGCATGTCGGGGTATCGGTGGAACGGCTCGCCCGCTTCGAACCCGTGAAATTCGATGAGGGGATCGTGACGCTCATCGAGAGGGCAGCGCGGGACCGAGGCCTCGCCTGCCGGCGGATGACCTCAGGCGCCGGCCACGACGCGCAGATGATTGCCAGGATTGCACCCGCGGCGATGATTTTCGTCCCGAGCATCGGCGGCATCAGCCATAATACGAAGGAATATACCGCCGACGAAGATCTCGTCGCAGGCGCCAACATCCTGCTCGACGTCGTTCGCGAGCTTGCCACGGAAGGGACACCCGCATGAGCATCGACAGGAACGCGCTTAACGACGAGATGACGGCCTGGAGACGCGATCTTCACGCTCATCCCGAATTCGGTTTCGAGGAACGGCGGACATCCGCCTTCGTTGCGGCCAAGCTGCGGGAATTCAGCTTCGACGAGGTCGCCGAAGGCGTCGGCGGCACCGGCGTCGTGGGAACGCTGAAGCGCGGCAGCGGCAATCGCGCCATTGCCCTGCGTGCGGACATGGATGCGCTGAGGATCACCGAACAGTCGGACCTGCCGTACCGCTCGCAGAACTCCGGCACCATGCATGCCTGCGGCCACGACGGCCATACCGCGATGCTGCTCGGCGCGGCCAAGATCCTGGCCGAGGAAGGCGGTTTCGACGGCACCGTGCGCTTCATCTTCCAGCCGGCCGAAGAATGGGGCAAGGGCGCGCTCACGATGATTGCGGACGGGCTCTTCGAGAGATTTCCTTTCGACGAGATCTACGGCATCCACAATATGCCCGGCCTCGGCGTCGGCAGTTTCCGCACGCGCCCTGGAGCGATCATGTCGGCCGAGGATAATTTCGAGATCATGCTATCAGGCGTCGGCGGCCATGCGGCGCGCCCGCACTGGGGCAACGAGGTGCTGGTCGCCGCCTGCGCGCTCGTGACCAATCTGCAAACCATCGTCTCCAGGCGGTTGGATCCGGCCGATATCGCCGTCGTCTCCGTCACCGAACTCATCACCGACGGCACGCGCAATGCGCTTCCCGGCCTTGCCCGCATTCTCGGCGATGCCCGCAGCTTCCATCCCGAGATCAGCGAGACGATCGAAAAGCAGATGCGCGTCATCGCCGAGGGCACGGCAATGACCTACAACGTCAGGGCCGAGGTTCTCTATACAAGGGAATTCGTGCCGCTGATGAACGATCCCGCCTTGACGGAAGAGGCCCTCGCCGTCGCGCATGAACTTTACGGGCCTTCGAACGTCGCCACCGAGAGCAAGCCCATGACCGGGTCTGAAGATTTTGCGCAGTTCCTTGCGAAGGTGCCGGGCTGCTTCGTCTTCCTCGGCAATGGCGAACACTCGTCGCCGCTCCATAATTCGAGCTATGATTTCAACGACGCCTGCCTCCTGCATGGTGCGGACTTCCATGCGGCAATTGCCCGTCGACGTCTCCAGACAGGCTGATGCCGGCGCGGGCCGCGTCGGGATGAGTCTTAGGCGGCGTGGCCAAATTTGAGCGAGTATCTGGCGGTGGCGAGATGGACCATGCCGAGGAAGCTGCTGGCCACTTGGTCGTAGCGGGTTGCGATGGCCCGGTTGATCTTGAGGTGGCCGAACATGCGCTCGATGCGGTTGCACTGTTTGTAGAGCGACCGGTGCCGTAGTGGCCGCTGTCCGCCATAATCCCGGCGAGCGTCACGGCTACGGTCTCCCAAACCCCGGCCTCGCTCCAACGCCGGAAACGGCGATAGATCGTGTTCCAGCTCCCATATTTGGACGGCACATCGCGCCACGGAGCACCCCACCGCAGCCGCCAGAGAATGCCTTCGATGATCGAGCGGTTCTGTTCAGGAGGCCTGCCTCGACCACGGTTTCAGGTTCGATAGGCAGCAAGTCCTCCAAAGCCCGCCACTCTACTTCTGTTAGATCACCCCGACTCAGGACCTTCCTCCGAAAGGCCGGCTTGACTCAACCAGTCCGTGCTATGTCAACTGCCAAGCGATGAGGAAAGGATGATCGGAACGAAGAGCCTTGCCTTCTCGGGCGGGGATTCCGCGATAGTCAATCGAGTTTCTCGCTGGAACGCCAGCGCCGGTGAGCGATGACTTTGTTCGCGGCTAATCTAAGGGAACTGAACAATGCCCACGATCACGACTACAGACGGCGTAAACATCTTCTACAAAGACTGGGGATCAGGTCAGCCGATCGTTTTCAGCCACGGTTGGCCGCTGACAGCGGACGACTGGGACGCCCAGATGACATTCTTCCTTCGTCACGGGTATCGGGTGATCGCTCACGACCGGCGCGGCCATGGCCGGTCCGACCAGCCCAGCACCGGCAACAACATGGACCGCTGGGTTGCCGACCTCGCGGCCCTGACTGAACACCTCAACCTGCGCGACGCGATCCATATCGGGCACTCGACAGGTGGCGGTGAGGTGGCTCGCTATGTCGCTCGCCACCAGGAGCGCGTCGCGAAGGCGGTATTGGTCGCTTCCCTGACGCCGAACATGTACCGGAGCGAGGAAAACCCGTCCGGTCAGCCGCCGGAGTGGTTCGAAGCGATCCGCGCAGGCGTGCTGGGCAACCGGTCGGAGTTCTACCGTTTCGTCCCTGAGAATCCGTTCTACGGCTACAACCTCGATGGGGCCAAGCCTTCGGAGGCAATCATCGCGAATTGGTGGCGCCAAGGCATGGCCGGCGGTGCCCTCGCTCACCACGCGACTGTCGACTCTTGGCTCGAAGATTATACCGAAGACCTCAAGAAGATCACCGTGCCGGTGCTAGTGATGCATGGCGAGGCTGATCAAGTCGTCCCGTTCGCAAGTTCCGTGCCGCGTGCGGTCGACCTGCTTAAGAACGGGTCGCTGAAAACTTATCCCGGCTACCCCCATGGCATGCTAACCACACATGCGGATGTCCTCAACCCGGACCTGCTCTCGTTCATAAGGTCTTGACGACATCTCTCATCCATCATCGTCTATGGCAAGCTTTTCGTGTTGTGAATTGAGGAAGGTTTGGGTTTCGGCGTAGTGACGAAGTATCGAACAAGAAGCTCAAACCCTCCTCGAAGATTCGTCGGCCAAGGCACCATCGAAGCGGCGGCCTGGTAGCGTTACTCTGACGGAGATCCACTCCGCCGTCGGCCTGCGCCTCGCTCCCTGCCTGCCCTAGGGCGCTTGAATGGCAATCGTGGCATAAGGAATTTGTCCACGCCGCCTAGCGTTTCAATGTCTGTGACGGCAGCTGGCCGAAACGCTTCCTGTACTCTCCGGCAAATCGCCCGAGGTGCGTAAAACCCCATCTGAGCGCGATGTCGGCGACGGCCTGGTTCGCGTCGGCCTCGCACAGCTCCCGATGGACGGCCAGCATCCTGATGTCATTCAGATATGACATCGGAGTCGTGTTCTTGAATTGCCGGAAACCCTGCTGCAGCGTACGGATACTGACCCCGGCTGCCGCGGCAATATCGTCGAGCGATGGCAGCGCGGCAACATGCTCCTGCATGAAGTCGATGGCACGTTTGACATGGCGCGGGGCCGGCGCCGGAGCGGCGCGCGCCAGCTCGTCCGAATAGCGATGCTGACAGGCCTCCAGAAGCAGGTAGATCGCCGCGTCGCAGAGCGAGCTGACGGCCAGCGGCGAGCGCTGCAGCAGGCTGCCGCGGCTGAGGCCGCTGTGGAGGTTCGAGACGAGCTGCAGCAAGACAAGCCCAGGACCGGCCGTCAGATCGAAGTGGGGATGAAAGCCGATATCGCCGCTGATCGTCCGCTCGAACATATTTCCGAGGCGCGTGACCATCTTGGCACGATCGACAAACAGGCAAAGATGGCGGCGGGGGCCGAAAATGCTGCTGCTCCCCGCATGGCTCGACTCCAGGATCAGACCTTTACCGGGCACCGAGTCTATTGCCTTTCCACCCCCTACGAAGGTCATATTCCCCGCAGTCGGCAGAAATACAGCTATCTTATCGACGACCCCTTCCCGCTGGCAGCGGATCGCGCCGTCATAGGAACAATCGCCGACGGTTACATCGTCCAGCGAGATGAAATTGCAGTGATACGCAATGCGCGCACGGCCTTCCGCCGTCACCTTGATCGGAGCTTTCGGCGTCGACAGCGCCTCCGAAAGCTGGTCCGGGTCCGTTCCGCTCCGTACCGTCTCCCGAAACGACATGCTCGCTATGACCCGCTGTTGGCTCAAGCTGTCGTGGGCATGCCAATCGGAACCAGCGGACATTCGTAACCTCTGAAAATCATGCTCAAAATTGATAAATGATTTTCACGGTCATTTTCAATCTCTTTGCGTTGCCTTCACGCCATCATCGATAGCGGCTGACGGCAAGGTCCGTCGCGTCGATCTCGGGCATGCGGCCGCCGACGAGATCGCAGATCAGCCGCGCCGACCCGGTGCTCATGGTCCAGCCGAGCGTGCCGTGGCCGGTATTGAGGAAGAGGCCGGCGACCTTTGTCGGGCCGATGACCGGCGTCCCGTCAGGCGTCATCGGGCGCAGGCCGGACCAGAAGGAAGCCTTGGAAACATCGCCGCCCGGGAAGAGGTCGGTGACGGAATGCTCCAGCGTGCTGCGCCGGGCGAGCCCGAGATCGTTGGTATAACCGGAGATTTCAGCCATGCCGCCGACCCGGATGCGGTCGCCGAGCCGGGTGATCGCGATCTTATAGGTCTCGTCCATGACGGTCGATTCCGGCGCGCGGGATGCATCGGTGATCGGGATGGTGAGCGAATAGCCCTTGACCGGATAGACCGGCAGGCTGATGCCGAGGGGTTTCAGCAGCAGCGGCGAATAGCTGCCGAGCGCGACCACGACTGCATCCGCGCTGATGCGCTCGCGCTCGCGATCGCCATCGCGATGGCGAGCGGTGATAACCCCGCGCACGCGGCCGGCCTCGACATCAAGCGCCTTGATCGTCGTGCCATAGGCGAAACGGACGCCGAGCGCTTCGGCTTTGGCGGCGAGCGCATTGGTGAACTTGAAGCAGTCGCCGGTTTCGTCCTTCGGCGTCAGCAGGCCGCCGACGATCTTGTCGCGCACATGCTTCAGCGCCGGTTCGACGCGGATGCAGCCGTCCCTGTCCAGCACCTCATAGGGAATGCCGTCGGCGGCGAGCGCCTTGACGTCCTTTGCCGAAGCATCGAGCTGCTGCTGCGTGCGGAACAGCTGCAAGGTTCCCTGCATGCGCTCGTCATAGGCGATGCCGGTTTCCGCACGCAGCTCGGCGAGCGCGATGCGGCTGTAGTCGGCAAGGCGGAGCATCCGGCTCTTGTTGATCGCGTAGCGCTCGGAGGTGCAGTTCGACAGCATCCTCGTCATCCATGAGAGCATGGCCAGGTCGAATTTCGGACGCAGGATGAGCGGCGCATGTTTCATGAACAGCCACTTCATGGCCTTCATGGGAATGCCGGGCGCTGCCCAAGGCGAGCAGTAGCCGAAGGAGACTTCGCCGGCATTGGCGAAACTCGTCTCCAGCGCCGGCCCCGGCTGGCGGTCGACGACCGTGACCTCATGACCGGCCTTTGCAAGCTGATAAGCGGATGTGACGCCGAGGATGCCGGCTCCCAGAACGATGACTTTCATGATGTTCCCAATAGTGGAGCCGTCGGATGCTCAGCGATATTGCCTGTCGTAACGGTCGCCCAGGCCGGTTAAAATTTCGTAGGCGATGGTGTCGGCGTCGCGCGCGACGTCTTCGAGCGTCTGATGCGGACCAAGCACTTCGACGAGGCTGCCGAAGGTCAGCGCACCTTCCGGCAGGGCCGAAATATCGATGGTGATGCTGTCCATCGACACGCGGCCGACGATCGGCAGGCGGATGCCCTTGAAATAGACGGCGCCGCGGTCGCCGAGGCAGCGCGGCAGGCCGTCGGCATAACCGGCGGCGATGGTGGCAAGACGCATTTCCCGCTGCGCGACATGCGCGGCGCCATAACCGACCTTCGTGCCCGCCGGCACGGTGCGCGTCTGCACGACGGCGACATCGAGGCTGACGACAGGCTCCATCGGATTTTCTTCGCCGGCATTCGGAGCGCCGCCATAAAGCGCGATACCGGGCCGGGCCAGCACGCCGTGATAGGCATCGCCCAGGAAAACGCCGCCGGAATTGGCAAAGGATATGTCGAAGCCGGGAAATTCATCGGCGACGCGGGACATTTCGGCAAATTGCTCGCCATTCTGCTCGCTGCCCATGTCGTCGGCCGAAGCCAGATGGCTCATGATGAACAGGATTTCGATGTTGCTGCCGTCGCGAAGGGCTGCGGCCAGCTCCGACCTCTCCTCCTCGGGAAAGCCGAGCCGCGACATGCCGGTATCGAATTGGAGCACGGCCGGCAGGCAGCGCTTCAGCATCCGTGCCGCAGCCGACCATTGCCGCCACTGGGCAAACGAATTCAGAACCGGGACGATACTCATTTCGGCGCAGGCGATTTCATTGCCAGGCTGCAGGCCGTTCAGCACGAAGATCTGAGCGTCCTGCGCAAGGGCCGGGCGAAGCCGCACGGCCTCGACGAACTGGGCGACGAAGAAATGCCGGCAACCCTCGCCGTAAAGCGCTCTCGCCACACGTTCGGCGCCGAGGCCATAGGCATCGGCTTTGACGACGGCGCCCGTGCGGGCCGGCGTCAGCATCGATACGAGCTTGCGATAGTTGCGGCCGAGTGCGGCAAGGTCGATCGTCAGATAGCCCGTGGCTCCCTGGGCCGTGGCAGCGCGTGTGCGGGAAATCAAAATATCGCTATCCATGTCCGCTCCTCCTGATACCGGGAGCTTATGAAACAATCGGCGAAATTGCCTGCCATATATTCATTGATGATTGCATGATTGATCAATTTTTCGCATAATCGATAAAAATTCGGAATGATCTATCATGGCCGCCCTCGACACGATCGACCGCAACATTCTGAGGCTGCTGCGCCTCGATGCCCGCATGAGCAATGCCAAGCTCGCCGGCGAAGTTGGCCTGTCACCATCGGCCTGCCTCAGGCGCATCAAGATCATGGAAAAATCAGGCGTGATCCGCGGCTATACCGCGCTTGTCGACACCGGCAATGCGGATGCGACGATCGCCGTGATCATCAACATCACTCTCGAACGGCAGACGGAAGATTATCTCGACCGTTTCGAGGCGGCCGTTCGTCGTCATCCCGAAATCCGGGAATGTTTCCTGATGACGGGCGGTTCGGATTATCTGCTGCGCGTCGAGGTCGCCAATGCCGGCGAATTCGAGCGAATCCACAAGGAAATATTATCGGCTTTGCCCGGCGTCCTCAGGATTCACTCCAGCTTCTCGATCCGCAACGTCCTGGCGACGCGCACGAGAGGCAAGCGCTGAGCCGGGTTCCCCCGTGCTTCGCATTGCAGCCCTACTCAGAAATTCATCTTTTCCCATGACCGAGGCATCGGCAAATGCATCCTTATCAGAACCCTGCGTCCCTCTGGTGCCGTACTGCCAGGATCGTCAAAGCGTCTCCATCGATATGGTAGCGAACCACGTCCCCGCTATCTCCGAAATCGATAAGCCATTCCCGGTATTGCTCGGGCAAATCCTCGACGAGACGTCCCATATACGGATTCATGCCGAGGGCCCGCACAGATTTAAGGATCGTTTCGCCTGCCCGTTTGGCGGCCGATGGATTTTTCGGCCGCAGGAACTCGCGCAATCGTTCAAGGTCACGGATTGCAGCCGGGGAGAAGATTACTTGTGGCATTCGGGCGCGGGCAGCTCTTCGTCAGTTCCCCATGTCGAAAGCCAATTCTCCACTTGATCACCGGTCACGTGCAGACCCGTCGCCTGAAATTCGTTCCAGGCATTGAGCGTCTCCTGCCGCAGCGCCTCGCGCTTCTCCTCACGCTCCACATATTGCGCAATGGCTTCCCGCATGATCCAGTGAGACGAGCGGCGGCGGACTTCGGCCAATTGCTGGACACGGCCCTTCAGCTCATCATCGAGTTTGAGCGACGTCGGCGATGCCATGGAGCCCCCTTAGTCAAAGGTAATACCGAACGCTAATGTAAGTTCTCCCAACCCGTTTGTCCATGAGGATGTCGCCTGGTCCCACACAGCTCTGACTTCAGGCGCAGAAGGCCATGATATTTCAAACTATATCAGTTCGAGCGCCGTGGCCCGGGCAACCGCCTCGGTCGTCGTCGCAACCGTCAGCTTCCGGCGCGCCGAGGCGAGATAGAGCTGCACGGCGCTCACCGAAATCGATAGACGAGCGCAGATCTGCTTGGCCAGAAGGCCATTGGCAGTCATTTCAAGGCATTGCAATTCGCGGCGCGACAATTGCGGGAAATCCGCAGCCTTTCTCATCCCCGACAAGACCATTGCCCTGTCATGGAGATGGTGGGCGAGAAACTGGAGGTCACGCATGCTGTCCATGCGGAATTGCTTCCAGTAGGCTTCAGGGTGGTTTGATGTCACCGTAAACAGCGATCGTTCGCCCTGCGGTCCCCGCACCGGCAGGGTGACACCTTGCCGGCCGACGCCGAAGGCCATCGCTTCCTTGAAGAAGCCGTGTGCCCGGCCCGAATCCCATTTCGACGCGGACCATTCCACCGGCAGGAAGCCGCGCCGGCCGAGACGTATGACCGGATCGATGCTGAAATAGTCCCGTTCCAGATATTGCTTCACCCATTCGGGCGGATAGGTCAGCATCAGCAGCGGATTGCCGGCCGTCCCCGTAGGGCGTGTCACATGCAAAACCATATGCGATATCGCATAGATGTGGCGGACTTCATCAAGCGTCGTTTCCAGATCCTGCAATGTCGGCGCTGCGGAGATCCGGTCCAGACTGTAGAAAAAACGAGAACTGCTCAGCATGAGATGGACTCGTGGTTGTGTGTTTCGTTGCATACCCGCATTGGTATCATTTAGCGATCGCTGATAATAGCCATTCCCCGGCATGACGTGAAAAATAAGTTAAGGTCGGGCGCGGCATATCCGGCTGTGGACGGCGGCTCTGTGTCGATCCCGGAACCGACGGTTTGCTTTGCGGAGCAGCGCTCGTACGACGAGGCCACGCTCACCTAATGCCGCCGTGCCTTTCGGCAACCGCCTCGGCAGGATTGTGGGAGGCCTGCTCGATCAGCCGGGAGAGATTGGCGCGAAGCGTGCAGCCGTTCTCCGCCGTCACCTCCCACAAGCCGACATAGAGGTTGCCGATCTCCGGCCGGGATTTGGCAAGCGGGGTCGGCCGCCAGCCGATCCGGCGATAGACGCCGATCATCGCGGCGTCATAGACGCCGACGATGCTTTCGATGCCGGTATCGAGAGCAAGATCGCAAAGGCCGGAAAGAAGCTCGGTCGCGACCGTGCGCGACGAATTTTGACCGCTCTCCCCGGCAAGCGGATGAACGCAGAAGCGGGTGCATTCCCATGTCGTCGGGCTGTCGACGTCGAAAGGCTCGTCGAAGAATTGACGGAACTCGCTCTTCAGCATCGTGGCCCCCGTCGTCGGCAGCAGGCGCAGCGAGCCCGTCAGCGCGCCGGAAGGCCATTGCGTCACGAGATAGACGGGATCTTCCGTCTCGTCGTAACGATCCCTTTCCCACTCGTCCCTGACATCGACCTGCCATCCCAGCCGGTCGCGAAAGACGGCGGCGCGCGCACGAAACATTTCATCGAAGGCACGCCGATCGGTCTCGAGCATATCTCTGGTGAGTATCCGCAACATCTCCGCCCCTCCTGCTCGTCGATGTTTCACAACGAGAGGCCGATCCCGGGCAATATGGATATTTCACCAGATTGACTGGCCCTTCGCTTTGCCTTTCATTTTCATAAGCGATCCCTCATATTTCATCGCCCGAACGCTCTCCATGGCTATCAATTTCGATGGAACCATGGGGAGGATTCCGATGACGCACGACCTGGCACGCGGCAGACGCATTCGCGAGGCGATATCCCGCGGCAAATTCCGCAAAGTTCACGCGCTGGCGGCTGAACTCAACGTATCGGTCGCCGCCGTCTCGCGCTGGCAAAACGGCGGTCACACCTCGCTCGAAAGTGCGTGTGCGCTGGCGCACCTCCTCGATGTCTCGCTCGACTGGCTGCTGCTCGGGCGGGGCACCATGGACTGGCATCGCAACAGCCCGATCTCGACCACGGAATTGCAACTGGTTCTGGCGCTGCGCGACCGGCCGGCGGCGGCCCGTTCCAATCTCATGGGGCTGGTCGAATCCATCCCTCCGGAGCACCCGTAACGCCAAGCGCAAATTTGCGCGGTTTTTCAATCTGCGCTCAACACGTTTAAGTTGCCATTATCCGGATCATCGATGATCTTTCTAGTCAGGGTTTCATCAACGGCAACAGCGAAAAGGCTGCCCCCGCCGCGGCGGGAACCCTTGTTTCCACTCTCAACGCAGAAGGGTTGTTGACCATGTCTACTTTGCTGACCATCAACGTGAAAAACTACGAGCCCCAGGCGCAAGGTTTCTTCTTCTTCCAACAGCCGGCCATTTATACCGGCGGCGGACAAGTCTATTCGAACAGCCTTTTCTCGCAGACCCTCGCCAACTACGATTCCGGAGGTTCGATCCTGACCTTCCAGGTCAACCTGCAATATTATGCGGGCATTCAGCAGGCCAATACACCGCCGTCGATCGGATCCGCCTCCGGCTACGCATCGGCCAGCCGCGCCGTCGATCTCGCTCCGCCGCAGGGTGGCAGCGGCAAGCCAAACGACTGGACGAGTGCAACCGTCAACCCGCTCGGTCTTTCCGCACCGGTCTACGGTGAAGGGGTGCAGCCCGGCGCCTTCCGCATTACCACACCGAGCTTTACCTCGCCGCCCTACTACAACGTCGGCTCGGCGGTCGAAGTCAATGGCGGCATCGTGCTGTCCAACTTCGTGCAGGCAAACCCGCTCAGCAATACCGATTGCCAGCCGATCCTGAAATATTATGTCCAGACCGGCGCCTACACGCCCGGCAGCGTCATGGATTTCACGCAGTCGAGCGTCACCGCCGCGATCGCCGATTTCACCGGCGGCTACACCGTCTGCAACGTCACCCTGAACGCCAACGGCACCTGGACTGTACAGCGCCAGTAAGCCTCGGCAGACATGCGGGTGAAGCGTCCCCTCTTCGCCCGCATGCGCGCCATTTGCGCGATTGTCGTCGCCCGCCGAGGCGACGAACAGGCAGGATCTCAGCCGGGAGTGACTTACGCCATGACCAGTTCGTCCTACCAGATCATCGTTCGGAACCAGTCGCAGACGACGCAATATTTTTATATCTTTCAGAAGCAGGCCGCCTTTCCCTCATTGCCGAGCCCTTCCGTTCTCGCCAGCAGTCTCGGCTGCCAGAGCGTCGGCAACTACACGAGTTCGGGAGCCCAGATCAGTTTCGGCCTAGACAGCCAGGTTTACGCGGGCGCCCTCAGCACCGGGAAAGCGGTACCACCCTCGCAGTTCGTCGCGCTCATCACGCTCGACGCCACGCGGTCGATCGTTGGCAGCACCACAGCAGCCCGGCCGATGACGCTCACCACATCAACCGGCTCGCCCGACAATTGCACAAGTATGTCGCTTGATCCGCTCGGGCTTTCCCTGCCCGCCTATCAATCCGGGGTTCCGGTCGGAGGCTTTGCCGTAAACGTACCCACCTACACGCCCTTGCCGGTTCCGGAGCTTTATTGCGGCGTCGCCGCGCTCAACAGCGATGAGGCGATCATCCTCTCCAGCTTCGTCGCCCCTGCCCCCAATGCCGTCATGACCTGCATACCGAAACAGATCTTTTTCGTGAAAACGGGCTACCAGCCGCCCGGAAGCGCCGTGTCCTATGACGAGACGAACGCGGCCCGCTGCGATTTCACCACCGGCTATACAACCTTCAACGTGACCTACAACGCCAACGGAACCTTTTCGGCGATGGGAGGACAGTAGGCCGGCAAATCCGTTCATCGCCAATGTTCAGCCACCAAACCCTTGAAACAAAAAGGAGTGCGGCAATGTCGAAACACACCGCGAAAAATTCCGCCAGCCAAGCCACCAGCTGCATCGAAGTCATCCCGCAAGCGGCGTCACCTTAGCAGTTGACGCAGCCATGCCACCTACCCGCACAGCTGCGGGATGATCCAACCCCTAAATGGAGAGCAATACCATGGATATGACCAGAACCCCCAAGCAGGCTGATACCATCGGCAGCGAACTCAGCGTGTACGCCAAAGCTCCGCGCGTCGGGCAGACGCCGTCCGCGACTGAAATCGCCGCCATGATCAAGGGCGGGAAGCCGGGCGATATGGACAAGCTTGATGTCTGAGCATTGACGACTGCCACCCTCTCCCCGTCCTGACGGGGAGAGGGGACGTGCCCTGCGAGACGTGGATGGGGACGGAAAGGTTTCGACATGGTCCCTTCGCCCCGCGTGCGGGGGTCCGAAGGACGGGTCGAAACGAGTGGCTCGACCCCGGCGGTGGCGGTAGCCGGATAAGGGGCAAATATCGGGCGTCAGGCTGTAGTGACCGCCGCAGAAGCGATGGTCATTGCCTTCTTCAAGCGACATCGGAGAGATCACGCCATGTTCAAGGGAACGATCGATCGGGAATGCCTGCCTGCTGCAGGTGAGCAACGGCATGTTTTTCAAGGCCCGGCGGCGCGCATTGATATTCTCGACCATCCCCTGCTCGAGAGCTTCCGCTGGGAAACGCCGGAGCGGACGATCCTCATCTGCCGCGAACGCTGCGCCGGTCCGGACAGTCTCGGCGCGCCACGGGCCGATTGGACGATGGAGGAGGCTCAGGCTTTCTCAGCCGCGCATCGGCAATGGCCGCTGGACCATCAGTCGGTCTCGATCGACAACCGCGCCGGCATGGTCACTGTTTCCGCCGGTCACGGCGGCGTCGCGCCCCTTTATATCAGGGTGGCAGGCGCGCGGATCGACCTGTCATGGTCGATGGCGGACTTCTATCCCGATCTCGACCTCGATGACGTCGACGTGGAGCGGACCGGCCTGCGCCTGACCGGAACCCTGCCCTACGCGGCAACGACGATGTTCCGCTCCGTATTCATGGTCACGGAACGGGCCTCGCTCCTCATCAGCCGCGACGGCGCGGTGGATGTCAAATATCCCGAGCCGGCCGAGTATTACGTTCCGACCCCTCTTCGCGAGGATGCCGATATAACAGCGGCGGCGCGCGGGCTGGTGGACGCGCTGCTGCAGCGCTGGCCGTTGCAACCCGATCGGGTCGCGAGCGAATTCAGTGGCGGCCTGGATTCCGCTGTCGTGGCCGCCATCCTGGCCGCCCGCTATCCCGACCTGCCGACCTACGCGCTTGAAATCGACGGGCCGGCGCGCGCCCAGCAGATCCGCCGGCGCGCGCTTGCGATCGATCATTTCGCATTTCGGGATATGCTGCTGCCCGTCGGCGCCGTGCCCATGGTGCCCTCCTCCTTCGCCCGGCATGCCGACTACGAAGCCGCCCCTTACAACGCCGATCTGCAAAGGCCGCTCGGCCGCCTGCTGAAAGCCTTCGTCGCCGCCTCCGGCGCGCGCGTCGTGGCGACGGGAACCGGCGGCGACGAGTTGCTGATGTCTCATGCCTTCGAACAGGAACCCGAACAGCTCGCCCGCAACGTCAGCGACGCCTTTCTGCCGGATGCCTTCCCGCCGGCCCTGTCAAAATCCCTTAGAGATGGCCTCGCCGATTATGCCGCTCATTGCGACAGGGCGCCCTTTCCGGTCCTGCCGATTTCGGTGCTGGAGGCGCAGGCAGCCCGCGCGCCGCTATTTACAGCCCATGGCCTGTGGCCCGTCAGCCCGTTTGCCCAGCCGGAGGCGGTCCGCTTCTACCGCAGTCTGCCTTCCGCCTGGCGGCAGCGCAAAAGCCTGCACCGCAGCCTGCTGCGGCATCTCGGCTATCCCGAGCCGTTTCTGGATATTCCGTTGCGGGAGAATTTCGAGCCCTACCTGACGAAATCCCTCGTCGCCGGCGCCGCCGAGATCGCGCGTGACCTCACGCAGAACTGCTGCCTTCACGAATTGAGGCTCGTTGACGCAGACCGCTTGATATCAGCCGTCCGTGCCGTCAGGTCCCATTCCTCGCTCAGCGACGTCGGCTTCCTCTTCCACGCCTTCAATGTCGAATACATCATGCGCCGGCTGGACGAACCTCGTTCGGGCGGCGGACTTCGCGCACTTGCCGGACGAGCGAGACACCGTCAGGCCGTTCAGGCTCAAGGCGCGGTATGACCGCTTCGTCAACCCGCGCAGGCGATATCGGCCTCCAGTGCCTCCTGCTCCAGCCGCGCCGTCAGATCGGCAAATGACTGCGGCCGCCCGAATGCATAACCCTGAAGGGTGTGAACACCGAGATCGGCAAGCACCTTGGCATGTTCGATCGTCTCCACCCCTTCCGCGATGACTCCCATATCGAGCGCCCGGGCGATGTCGACCAGCGAACCGACCAGCCGGCGGCTCGGGACCGATTGCAGGATCGGCATCACCAGCTGGCGATCGATCTTGACGCGATCCGGACGCAGCTCGAGCAGGCCCAACAGAGAGGCGTGGCCGGAGCCAAGATCGTCGATCTCGATATCGATGCCGAAGGACTTGATGGCCTCGATGTTCTGCCTGACATGATCGCTCAGGCTGTCCAGAAAGATCGTTTCGATCAGCTCGAAGCTCAACCGGCCGGGCGGTATGTCATAGCTGCCGAGCTTGGTTATCAACTCGGGATCGTTGAGACGATCGGCGGAAAGATTGACGGAGACCCGGATCCCTTCGAGCTGGGATTCCAGGGATTGCATATCCGCCAGCACAGCCATCAGAATGACGTCGTCGAGCTCGGCGACCAGGCCATTATAGGATGCCAGCGACAGGAAATGGGCGGGAGCGAGAATTCCCCTGGTCGGATGGTGCCATCTCGCCAGGGCTTCGACGCCGTTGACCCGGAACGACTTGGCATCGACCTGCACCTGGTAGAACGGGCGGATCTGACCGAGCGCCAGCCCTGAACGCAGATCCTGTGCAAGCTGGCGTTCGGTCGCCAGGGCAGAGGCCATCTCATCGGAGAATATCTCGGCGCGATTCCGGCCGTTCCGCTTGGCATGGTACAATGCCAGATCCGACTGCGAGAGCAGCTTGGCGAGATCGGCGCTCATCGCGCTGGCGACGCCGATGGAGCAGCAGACGATCAGCGCCTGGTCGCCGACAGGGATGGGGCTTTCCAGGCTCTTCTGGATATGATCGAGCACTGCATTGGTCTTGTCGCACTCGTCCTTCGGAATAAGCACGGCGAACTCGTCCCCGCCGAGGCGCGCCGCCACATCTCCGGCCGAAATGGCTTCCACGAGAATTTTGCTGACGTGACGAAGAACCAGATCTCCCACCGCATGCCCGAAACGGTCGTTGATCTCCTTGAAATGATCCACGTCGATATGAAGAAGCGTCACCTTGGCGCTCTCTTCCCGCGCAAGCTCCGACAGGGCGAAATCGAAGCTGCGCCGGTTCAGGAGACCGGTGAGATGATCGTGATCGGCGGCGAGCCGCGCTTCCGCCCGGCTCCGCTCAAGCTCCTTGTTGAGAAGCACGTCGTCCGTGACGTCCCATTCGGCACCGACGAAGCAGGGATCGCCGGCGGCATCCACGAAATACCGGGCGCGCGAGCGGAGATAGCGGATCGCCCCATCAGGCCGGGTGATGCGGAACTCGGATGCATAGTCGGATTTGGTTTCGATCGCCCGCAGGAATATCGCATTGGTCGGCGCCAGGTCGTCAGGGTGGATGCTGTCGAGCCATATGACATCGAGCGGAGCCTTGGGAACGCCGTAGATCGCCTTGAGCTGCTCGTCCCATCGCGTCTGGTTTTTCGCGATATTATGCTGCCAGATCCCGATCCCGGATGCTTCAAGTGCCAGGCCGAGCTGGCGAAGCAGGTTCTCAAGCTCGATGTTTGTCCTGGATCGTTTGTTACTCAAGGGGCTCTCGCTGTTTCGTTCGCCCAAATGTCTCATTGAATATTTGATAGAGTACTAATCGACATCTCGTTGCCCAGCGGCGTTATACGACGACCGACGAACCATAGTGTGCATTGCACAAATAGCGCGCTCCTGCAAAAACCGTCGGCTTCGCAAGCGCACAAATCATCATCATTCCCGCAGTCCGCCTAAAAAATAATCACCGCCGAAAATCGGCAGTTTTTTGTTTTACTTCAGATTGTTAGCATCCAACCCTGAAACTGGCACACCGATTGCGTCTTCCTGAATGCACCGGTCAACGGCGATCGGCGCGGATAGGCGCGGCATAAGCGCCTGCATTAGACAATGGCGTCGCAAGGACTTTGCTGACGGGATTTTCCCATCCCGCCCGAGCAATGGCCGGCGGCGTTTTTTTGCGTCCGAATTCAACAAGCAGAGGGGAACCTGCAGATGAAAAAGATTTCGACGACCGCGACTTCGACACCCGGCATGACCCGTCGCAGCATGCTCAAGACGACTGCGGCGGCCGCCCTCATCGGCGCCGTCAAAGCTGCCTTTCCATCCGGCGCCTTCGCAGCTGGGCCCGGCCCTGAAGTGAAAGGCATCAAGCTCGGCTTTATCGCGCTCACGGATTCCGCGCCGCTGATCATCGCCAAGGAGAAGGGCCTTTTCGACAAGTACGGCCTTCCGGAAACGGATGTCGCAAAACAGGCGTCCTGGGGTGCGACCCGTGACAATCTCGTGCTGGGCGGCGCGGCTAACGGCATCGACGGCGCTCATATCCTCTCGCCGCTCCCCTACCTCATGCATACGGGGAAGGTGACGCAGAACAACAAGCCGGTGCCGATGGCGATCCTTGCCCGGCTCAATCTCGACAGCCAGGGCATTTCCGTTGCCAAGGAATATTCGGACACTGGCGTGCAGCTCGATGCCTCGAAGCTGAAGGCGGCGTTCGAAAAGAAGAAGGCAGAGGGCAAAGAGATCAAGGCCGCCATGACCTTCCCGGGCGGCACTCACGACCTCTGGATCCGCTATTGGCTCGCCGCCGGCGGCATCGACCCGAACAAGGATGTTTCGACGATCGTCGTGCCGCCGCCGCAGATGGTTGCCAACATGAAGGTCGGCAACATGGATGTCTTCTGTGTGGGCGAGCCCTGGAACGAGCAGCTCGTCAACCAGGGCATCGGCTTTACCGCAGCCACCACGGGCGAGCTCTGGAAGGGCCATCCTGAAAAGGCGCTGGGGCTTCGCGCCGAGTGGATCGAAAAGAACCCGAATGCCGCCAAGGCCCTGCTGATGGCCATTATGGAAGCGCAGCAATGGTGCGACAGCATGGACAACAAGGCGGAGATGGCGGAGCTCCTTGGCAAGCGCCAATGGTTCAACGTGCCGACCAAGGATGTGCTCGGCCGCCTCAAGGGCGACATCAATTACGGGAACGGTCGCGAGGTCAAGGCCACCGACCTCTATATGAAGTTCTGGAAGGACGGCGCCTCCTACCCGTTCAAGAGCCACGACACCTGGTTCATGACGGAAAACATCCGCTGGGGAAATCTGCCGGCGACGACGGATGTCAAGGCGCTGGTCAACCAGGTGAACCGTGAAGACATCTGGCGCGAGGCCGCCAAAGATCTCGGCATCGCTGCGGCAGACATTCCCGCATCGGCTTCACGCGGCAAGGAGACCTTCTTCGACGGCAAGGTCTTCGACCCTGAAAATCCTTCCGCCTATCTCGACAGCCTTTCAATCAAGGCCGTCTCCTGACCCGCCTTCCGGCGCGCGACCAGCGCGCCGGCCCTTTTCCCGTGAGGAGCGCGCCGATGTCCGCCCTGGCAAGTAAACACAATCCCTCCCCGACCGTCCCCATCAAGCGAGCGGCAAAGGTCCTGCCGTTTTCCGGCAACCATGGACCACGGATCGACTTTCGCCGTGCGGGCCTGACCGCACTAAGCAATGTCGTTCCGCCGGCCGTCGTCCTGGCGCTCATCCTGCTCGTCTGGCAGGTACTGTGCTCCTCGACCGACGCGTCCTTGCCCTCGCCGCATCAGGTCTGGCAGGAGAGCTACGACCTGATCGCCTATCCCTTCTTCAACAACGGCTCCCAGGATATCGGGCTCGGCTGGCGCGTGCTCGTTTCGCTGCAACGCGTTGCCTATGGCTTCGGGCTTGCCGGGGTGGCCGGCGTCATCATCGGAGCGATCATCGGACAGTCGGTCTGGGCGATGCGCGGCCTCGATCCAATCTTCCAGGTGTTGCGTACGGTTCCGCCACTCGCCTGGCTCCCGCTTTCGCTCGCAGCCTTCCAGGATTCCAGGCCTTCGGCGATCTTCGTCATCTTCATCACCTCGATCTGGCCTGTCATCATCAACACCGCAGTCGGCGTCCGCAACATTCCGCAGGACTACCGCAACGTCGCCGAGGTGCTGCGCCTCAACCAGTTCGAATTTTTCCTGAAGATCATGCTGCCTTCGGCCGCGCCTTACATCTTCACCGGCCTCAGGATCGGCGTGGGCCTCTCCTGGCTTGCGATCGTCGCGGCGGAAATGCTGACTGGCGGCGTCGGTATCGGCTTCTTCATCTGGGACGCGTGGAACTCATCGCGTCTCCCCGACATCATCGTCGCGCTGGCCTATATCGGCATTGTCGGCTTTGCCCTCGACAAGCTGGTGGCGGCACTCGGCAAACTCGTCACCCGCGGCGCCATGGCCAATTGAGGAGCGCGACTTATGAACGCCTATTTGAAGCTCGACCGTATCGACAAGCATTTCGACCGCGGCGGCGTGCGCGCCGAAGTCCTGAAGGACATCAACCTGACGATATCAGAGGGCGAGTTCGTCTCGATCATCGGCCATTCGGGCTGCGGCAAGTCTACGCTGCTCAATCTCATCGCCGGTCTGACCCCGGTTTCCGCAGGCGCCGTGCTTCTTGAAAACCGCGAGGTCAACGAGCCGGGTCCGGAACGCGCCGTCGTCTTCCAGAACCACTCGCTCCTGCCTTGGCTGACCGTCTACGAAAACGTCAATCTGGCCGTTTCCAAAGTCTTCGGCAGAACGAAGACCAAGGCTGAGCGGCATGACTGGGTCATGGCCAATCTCGACCTCGTGCAGATGGCCCATGCAAAGGACAAGCGGCCCTCGGAAATATCTGGCGGCATGAAGCAGCGCGTCGGCATCGCCCGCGCGCTTTCGATGGAGCCGAAGATCCTGCTGCTCGACGAGCCGTTCGGCGCTCTTGACGCCTTGACCCGCGCCCATCTCCAGGACGCGGTGATGGAGATCCATAGCCGGCTCGGCAACACGATGGTCATGATCACCCATGATGTCGATGAAGCGGTGCTGCTGTCCGACCGCATCGTGATGATGACCAACGGCCCGGCGGCCCGTATCGGCGAAGTGCTCGATGTAACGATGCCCCGCCCTCGCAATCGCATAGAACTCGCCTCCGACCGGGTGTATCTCAAATGCCGTGAGGTCGTGCTGAAGTTTCTCTACGAACGTCACCGCTTCATCGAAGCTGCGGAGTAGGTCCCTCGGCAATTGCCGACGCAAACCGCTGCCCGATTGCCAATCGGGCCGTGGCACGCATACTGGTCCATGTAGCAATCAGAAAATCAACTAGCCGCCATCGATATCGCTGGCTCTATCCGAACAACGCTGGCTGTTCGCCGCGCGGAGCCCGCATGAGCGTGACGGCGAGCACGAGCCGCCGCTTTCTGCTGAGGCCCCACACACAAATCCTGCAACGGTGATAATAGTCTGTCTTCGAACCGATCGCTTCCGGCAGCGTTGACGAGAGCAGGTCACGCAAAACTGGCGGCGGTTTTCAAGTCTGCAATTGCGCAAACACGAAAAGAGATAGAGCATCCCCGTGACTCAAGGAAAACGGAAATGGTAATCTGAGGAGACAGTCATGGAATTGAAGGACGCAACATTGTTCCGGCAGGCCGCACTGGTGGGCGGCGACTGGATCGAGGCGGGCGACAACGCGATCAAGGTCGACAATCCGGCGACCGGCGAGATCCTCGGCCGGGTTCCCAACCTGGGGGCTGCCGAGACCAAGGCGGCGATTGCCGCAGCCGAGGTCGCGCAGAAGCAATGGGCTGCCAGCACTGCCAAGGAGCGCTCGGTGATCCTCCGGCGCTGGTTCGAGCTGATGATGGACAATCAGGACGATCTCGGCCGCATCCTGACGGCGGAGCAGGGCAAGCCGCTCGCCGAAGCCAAGGGCGAGATCGCCTATGGCGCGAGCTTCATCGAATGGTTTGCCGAGGAGGCGCGGCGCGTCTATGGCGATATCGTTCCCGGCCATCAGAAGGACAAGCGCATCCTGGTGATGAAGCAGCCGATCGGCGTCGTCGCCGCCATCACGCCCTGGAATTTCCCCAATGCGATGATCACCCGCAAGGCCGGACCGGCCTTTGCCGCCGGCTGCGCCATGGTGCTGAAGCCGGCCTCGCAGACGCCGTTTTCGGCAATCGCCATCGCCATCCTGGCCGAGCGCGCCGGTTTCCCCAAGGGCCTGTTCAGCGTGCTCACCGGCTCGGCGCGCGCCATCGGCGGCGAGATGACCGCAAACCCCATCGTGCGCAAGCTGACCTTCACCGGCTCGACCGAGGTCGGCGCCGAGCTTTACAAGCAGAGCGCTCCGACCATCAAGAAGCTCGGACTGGAGCTTGGCGGCAATGCCCCCTTCATCGTCTTCGACGACGCCGATCTCGATGCGGCGGTCGAAGGCGCTTTGATCGCCAAGTTCCGCAACAACGGCCAGACCTGCGTCTGCGCCAACCGGCTCTATGTGCAGGAGGGCGTCTATGACGCCTTTGCCGAGAAGCTGTCGAAGGCTGTGGGAACGCTGAAGACCGGCAACGGCTTCGACGAGGGCATCAATCTCGGCCCGCTGATCGACGAGTCCGCCCTTGCCAAGGTCGAGGAGCATGTCGCCGATGCGCTGTCGAAGGGCGGCCGCGTCGTTGCCGGCGGTCATCGCCACCGGCTCGGCGGCCGTTTCTACGAGGCCACCGTGCTCGCCGACGTCACCCCTGCCATGGCGGTCGCCCGGGAAGAGACCTTTGGGCCGGTGGCGCCGCTCTTCCGCTTCAAGGACGAGGCCGATGTCATCGCCCAGGCCAACGACACCGAGTTCGGCCTTGCCTCCTATTTCTACGCCAAGGATCTTGCCCGCGTCTTCCGGGTCGCCGAGGCGCTGGAATACGGCATGGTCGGCGTCAATACCGGGCTGATCTCGACGGCCGAAGCCCCCTTCGGCGGCGTCAAGCTCTCCGGCCTCGGCCGCGAAGGCTCGAAATACGGCATCGAGGAATTCACCGAAATCAAATATGTCTGCCTCGGCGGCATCGCCTGAGGCGAGCGGCCCGGTCGCCTAAAGACGAGACATAATCGTCCTGCGCGTTCCCCTCAGCGGGGCGCGCAGGACATCCCTTCTCCGCTTTGCTTTGCCGCAAGACCGTCGAGCAGTTCTTTCCAGTTTTCGTCGTGTTTTGCGACATTATCCTGCTGCGCCCAGGCCTTGACCGATTTTGCCGCATCGCCGTCCTCGAAGTTTTCCGCGACATCGCTGTGCAGCGCCAGGACGAGCGTTCCGACGTCCCGTGCAGACAGGATTTCGGTCTGCGACGGGTCCTCGGGATTGGTGAAGGACAGCGAGTTGGGAAGCAGCCAATGTGTACCGATCCCGCCGTCCCGGTAAACGCGCGGCATGGTGATCTCGTGGATGCTGACTTGCGAATGATGATCGCAGTAGAGCTTCTCGATCGCCGCGCGAAGCTCCGTCTCCAGCCCGAGACCGAGCTGACCGCCGGCGCCGAGCACCGAGCCGAAACCGAAGCTCTCGCTGTAACGGCCGGCCGAGGCCGAGACGTCGGCGATGACCACATGCAACGGCGGCAGCGCCTGCGAGGGCTGCGGCGCTGACCGGAAGGCATCGCGGATGGAATAGTAGAGCGTCATGGCGCCACGGTTTTCGACTGCCCCGCCGTCGGTGACCCAATATCGTTTCCCCATTTGGCCGGGGGTCTCGATGTCGATCGCGGCATCGGGAAAGACCGGCGGAAAGTTTGCGCTGAGCGCCGCGGCACGCCCGATCGATATATCGGCATTGTCGAGCGTGACCAGTTGCATGTGAAGTGATCCGTCATCAGGCGGAGGCGCCGGCGCGGCAAGGTTGGTCAGCACCAGCCGCCCACCCGCCTGGGCGGCATCCAGGAACTGGCGGCATTGCGTCGCCTTCTCAGGCAGCGAGAGCGTCGGATCGACCTTGCAGAAAGGACTGTTGCCGGAAGAAGGGCGGTCGGCGGAAAAAGATCCGACGATCGCGGTGTTGAGCATCAGGCCGAAGGACGGGGCTTCCATCGTTGCAGCGCCCATCTCGCAGACGAAGGATTCGGAAAGAATGGCACCCAGCCTCGACCGTGCCGGGGTCCAGCCGTTCGTGGCCTGATCCACCGTCTTGGCTTCATGGCAGGCCGAGGATGCCCAGTGCCAGCGCCCGAAGGTGAAGCGGATGTCGCTCGCGGCGTCGATCACCTGTTCGATGAAGGGCAGCACCATGGCCTGCGAAAAATCATCCCACGCCTTGACATTCATGCTGTCGCGCGGCCGGCGAAGCTCCTGCTCGTGAAGCGCGAAATAGCCGAGCGCGGCGCTGCCGCCCGAAACGCCGCTGACGAGGACGACGTTGCAGATCTGGTCATGTTCGGCGAGCCCGCGCAGCAGCGAGGCGGTGTAGATGGCCGCCCGCGTGCCGCCGCCGGAAGCGACGACGGCAATTCTCGGCGTGGTGGGCTGGAGGGCAGCGCAGCCGCCATTGGGCTCATCGCTTCCGAAGAGGAATGACGCCGGCTGCTTGGCCACATGCCGTTCGGAACGGATCGCAAGCTCCGGCGGCTGGATCGCCCACCAGAAGCTGAAGGCGGCGGGACCGCCGATCAGGAGATAGGCCACAAAGCCGACGAGGGCGGGATAGACGAGCGTCGAGCGCTGAAAATTGCGCAGGCTCGCAAGCAGGTCTCCTGCCGGAGCCTGATCGGCGGGCAGACGCTCCAGCTGCGCGCGAAACTGGGCGAGCACTTCCGCCGGCGTCATGAATTGGATCGCCCTGTTCGACGCAGCCTTGGTCTGCTGCTGGTATCGATCCTCGTAGCGGCCCTCGATCTTCAGGCGTCCCGCGCCGTGCAGCGCAATCGTCCGGCCCTGGTTCTGGACCGTGCTCAAGGTCTCGCTGCCTTCATAGTCGTAAGCGATTTCGACAGGCGTGATCGCTCGGTGCTGCCTGTCCATCAGGCGCATGACCCGGCGCGCGACGAAGTGATCGCACCAGAAGGCGTAATACCAGGCGACGGCATAGGCGAAGACGATGTAGCGCATGATCGTCGTATTGCCGTAGCCTCCGGAGCCGGCGTTGAAGAGATAGGTGATGTAGTGGACGTCGGCGAGGCGAAGCACCGCGACGACGATGACGAGAACGCTGATGACCCGCTGCGGGCCGATGAAGAAGAGGCGCCCAATCGTCTGCAGGATTTCCATCAGCCGGTCGAACAGGATGCCGAGGAAAAGGGCGATCCATGCGACGGCGGCGGTCACGTAGAAGGCGTAGCCGAGATAATGGTCCGGCACGAACAGGGTGAGCAGCGATCCGGGCAGAAGCAACTCGACCGGATAGCGGATCGGCGCGATGAACAGGGCCGAGGCCAGCGCGGCGATCGGTCCCCGGCCCATGAAATCGTATCGGTTCTTGGGCAGAAAGAGCTCCACCTTCGGCAGACTGTCGGCAAGCCCGCCGCCCGCATTGGAGCGGAACAGGCTCGATGCGAGCAGCCAAGCCGCCGGGAGCGCGAGAACGAGCGCGCAGACGATCGCGACGCCGACATGCAGGCGGGGCCGCGCCGTCATCATGCCGTAGGTTTCCGGGCGCGAATTGATGAGAAGAAGCACTGCAAGGACCGCGAGGATGACCAGTTGTCCCGCCAGCAGATATTGGTTGAAGACGGGTCGCCGAACCGCCGCCGCATGCAGCAGGAAAAGCAGCACGACACCAATCACGAGCAGGCCGAGATTGCCCCAGCGCATGTTGATGGTCGGGCCGAGCGCCATGGCAAGCGTCAGAATGGCCGCCAGTAGCGGCACGAACCAGGCATAGCCATCGGGGGCGAGCCATCGCCAGGCGAGGCGTCGGTTTGGCGGCAGCGGCTGGTTCAGCCAGGCATCGAATTCGCGCCACCATCGAACGAAGCCCCGGACATGTTCGCCGAGCCAATTGTAGATGCTGATATCCCGATGGATGCGGTGTTCGTTCATGACGGTGTTTCCACTCAGCTGTCGGCGAGAATGACGTCGGCCGCCTTCTCGGCGATCATGTAGACGGCGGTCGCGAGGAAGTAGCCGGGTATGCGGGGAAAGACGGAAGCATCGACGACGCGCAGGCCTTCGATGCCGTGCACCCGGAAGCGGCTGTCGAGCACGCCGCCGCGGTCCCGGGGGCCGATGGCACAGGTACCGCAGGCATGGTGACCCCAGGCGTTTTCGGCGACATAGCGGCGAAGCGCCTCGTCGCTCTCGTACTGCCGGCCGGGCTCCTCCTCGCAGGCGATGAGATCGTCCATCGCATCGTTGACCTTCCTGACGAAGCGGATGGCATGGACGACGGCGTCGAGGTCGAGGTCGCAATTGCCGTTTCCCTCGAAGAAGGAGTGAAACATGACTGCCGGCAAGGCAGCGGGATCGGTGCTTCTCAGCCGCACCGTGCCGCCCTGGTTTTCGGTGTAGGCCTTGAGGATCGCCCAGGTCATATAGTCCGGCTTGCGGATGCGCTCGGAATAGCCGGGATAATAGCCGCGGAAATCGGCCAGCAGCGAAAAGCAGTGCAGGTCCGGCTCGGTCAGCGTGTCGCGGGATTTCAGCGTCAGGGAAAACATGACGCCATTGCTGGTATAATTGCCGATGCGGAATTTGCGCCACCTGCGGTAATGGGCGTCGCGGTTGGTATAGGTCACGCCCTTCAGCGCCGACCAGGGTTCGTTCATCCGGGTGACGACGCCGACCTCGTAGCGGTCCTGCAGGTTCTGTCCGACGCCAGGCAGCGCTTCGACGACACGAATCTTGTGCTTCTTGAGATGGCCGGGATCGCCGATGCCCGACAGCATCAGAAGCTGCGGCGAGGCGAAGGTGCCGCCTGAGAGGATGATCTCGCGGCCGGCCCGGATGACTTCCTCGCGCCCCTCCCCGTCGACGCAGCGCACCGCCACCGCCCGCTTGCCCTCGAATTCGATGCGCGTGACCGTGGTGTTGAGGCGAAGCGTCAGGCGATCGGGGTGCCGCCTCATCACGTCCAGCAACCTCTCGCGCGGCCCGTGCCTGACGTGACGGCGCGTCGAAAGCGGCGTAACGCGCACGCCGCAGGCGCCGATGTTCCAGTTGCGATTGTCGTTCGGATCGACCTCGGTCGTCTCCCAGTCGGAGCCCCGCTTGCCGAAGGCATCGGCCGCAGCGCCGACACAGCGCAGGAGCGCCCGCCACAGCGGCCAATCGCGCAGGACCCTGAGCGGCAGCGCCCGCTCCGTCGTCATCCAGCCCCACCATCCATGGCCGGTCGGATTGAGGCCGGTTATGGCGGCAAGCCAGCGCCACAGGAAGAAGCGATAGCGACAGCGCTCGATGCGCTCGAAATAACCCTGCATGTGCGAGGCTTTCCAGCTTTCGTCGCCGGTGATCGCAAAAATGTGGTTCCAGTCGCAATGATTGGGCCGGACGATGATCATCGCATGATGGGCGGTGCAGCCGCCGAGCCCGCGCACACGGGGATAAAGCACGCCGTCCTTTTCCTTGGAGTATCGCCAGTCGCGCTCCTGCATTTCCTGATTTTCGTAGTGGCGCACCCAATGGTTCCCGGCCATCCCTGGATGTTCGGAGGCAAAGGCGTGAAAGGCCGGCACGCGGGAAGCATCGGCAAGCGGCATGTCGGAGCTGTCGTCCACCTTGGCGAGCGGATCGCCGCCGGCTTCGATGACGAGCACGGTGCGGCCTTCTTCGGCGAGCCGCGCGGCGACGACGGCGCCGCCCGCCCCGCTGCCGATGACGATATAATCGTGGATCGGCCCGCCGGACATGGTCAGAACTGCTTCAGATAGGAAATCAGCGCATTCTTGTCCGATTGCGTGAGATCGGCGCCGAAGGTGTGCCCACCATTGACGACGTAGTCAGGGCACTTGCTCAAGCCCACCAGGCGGTCGATCAGCTTGGTGTCGCGCACCACCTTCTCGGCCTTCGCGAGTACGGCGGGATCGGCAAGCTCCTCCGGCGTGCATTGCCCGCCGAGTTCGGAAAAGGCCCCGATCAGCGCCGGGCCGTTGGCGATCAGGCGCTTATAATTGGCGAACTTGTCCTCGTCGTCATTGTCGGGAAGCAGCTCGGTATTGGTCAGCGCGTTGACCGGGAAACCGGCCGGGAACGGGCCGATGGTGATCGAACCGTCCTTCTTGAAGGCCCAGCCGGCGACCTTGTTGAGCACGCCGGTGAAGGGCTTCACCTTGTCGGGCACGAAGCCCGCCGGCACGATGAGGCAGGAGGGGGCGCTTGTCCGGTAGATATAGCCGGGCACCGGCGCCTCGGTCACCCTGTCCATGCGGCGCGTCTGCGGCGAGAGCATCTGGCGGATCGACCGGTCGAAAACCCCAAGCCTGTTTTCGACGCAGGGCAGATAGGGATCGTCGGCGTTCGCCGCCGGGCAGGCCGTGTCGCGCCCGCCGTAGCCGCCGGCATAGTCCTGATTGTAGTAGTCGGTCCCGTAATAACTGTCCTCGTGGCCGACCGAATTGTTGAGCAGGAAGGGTGCCGTCGACCACAGGCTGACGAGGGAGGGCGGCCGGAGATAACCGCGGCCGTTGCCTCCCGCCTGCAGTGGGGTTGCCGCCCCCGAAACCGGATGATTGACCGTCACCTCATGCGGCGGAGGCAGCGATTTGTAGGTAGAGGAGGTGAAATTGTCCCAGATGTCGCCGGAAAGACCGTTGGTGGCGATGGCGCTGCAGGCATTGGTGCGCACGACATCCATCGGCACGCGCCGCTCCGTCGAGAGATAATTGCCGTCTAGGAAATCCTTTCCATCGGCATCCTTTTCGGTGACGAGCTTGACCATGCCGGCCTTGAAGGCATCCGACTGCGCCCAGGCCCAATAACGGTCCCAGCATTCGCGATAATGCGGGCCGGACCCGCCGCCTTCGCATATGCCTTGATCGACCCCGAGCTCCGGCGCCGGCACCGGCTGTTTGCTCGAATGGCAGGCCGCGCAGTTTTCGGCAAAGACGATCTTTCCGCGCTCGACCTCGGCCGGATCGCGCTCCGCAAGTACCTTTTCTCCGATCTCCGTGTCCTTGAGGTGATCGGCGCGGGCGGCGACCAGGAAGAAGATCGCCATGTCGGGCGTCATCGCTTCGGTCGCCTGCCAGTAGACCGAGTTCTTCTGGGCGTCGGCGATGCGGATCGGCGAGATCTTCTGCCCGCCGAGGAAGGGGCGGAAATGCAGCAGCCATTCCTCGCTGAACAGGCCGATATTGAGATAGACGCGATTGAGCGCGCCGAGCGTGCCGACGGAATCGGCGCCGTCCTTCAGCACGCGCATGGAGGCAACCGTGCCCGTCGTCTTGTCATAGAGCGAACCAAAGGCCGCCGTCTGCGGATAGTCCTGCGCCTGCTTGTTGTCCTTCTCGTCTCCCTTGATGATTTCCTTGCCGGTCTTCGCTCCGATGCGCAGCCGCTCCAGCACGTCGTAGACGGCATTCATCGTGCGGGGATTGTTCATGTAGTCGCTCGAAACCAGCGAGGTATCAAGCGAACCCGGCGGGTTCGTATGGAAGAGCTGGAAGAGGAAATTCCCCTCGTTCTCGGCTGGCTGCCCGGCCGCCGCGCGCGGCCTGGTGTTCCAGAAGAAGATGCGATCGACCCAGAAATACTGGGCGCCAGGATTGGAGGAGATTTCGGAAAATTCCGGGCTTTCGACATTCTTCGGCGGGTTAATCGGATTGGGGCCGACATGGCAGAAGGCGCAGGACATGCCGACGCGATAAGGACGCACGAGATCCTTGTCGTTGTAGTAGGACGGATCGGTATAATAGCGCAGCGCATCCCAATGTTCGGCGGCCTTGCTGTCGAAGTCGGGATTGGGGAAGAGACGCAGGCCCACCACGCCCGTCGGCTCGCCGTAATAAGAACCGACCGGGATTTTCTTGTCTTCGCCCTTCACCTTGACCGTGGTGCCGCGCGAGCCGATCTGCACGCCGGGATAACGGGCATCGGCCTCGGCGTTGCCGCCGAAACTGTCGGCGGCGCAGTCCGTTTTGCGCTGATCGAGCCACAGCCCCCAATGATTGGGATCGGCGCTCTTCGGGGCGTCGAAGCAAGGCTCGTTGACGAGCCCCAGATAGCGGAAGCGATTGTCGCGGCCATAGGCCATCGTCGGATAGGATGAAACGGTCTTCAGGAGGTCGAAGGAGCCGATCGTTGCCTTAGCAGCGAAATCCCAGAACTTGTCGTTGCCCCCGGTCCAGACGATCCAGGCATTCTGCCCGCGGATCGCCGCCTTGCGCACGGCCTCCGGATCGAGCCCGGTGGCGGTTGCGACTTCCTTGATCTCGGCGGGATAATCGGCGCCGGTGGCCGGCGGCAAGAGCAGACCCTTGTCCATCGCCGCGAAGTAAGGCTCGCCCGCCCCGGGAAATTCCTCGACCTTGCGATGGACTTTCTTTGCCTCATCCTCGACACGGCCGAACCGACTGGAATCCGGCTCGATCAGCCACCAGACGATGAGCGCAACCGCAGCAACGGCGACGACGGCGAGGGCGACGACGACCGCCACGATCCAGGCGAGAAACCGCACGATGCGCTGTCTGACGTTTGCCATCGACCCCTCCAGTCAAAGTGTCTTGAGATAGGAAAGCAGCTGCTCCTTCGCCTCGGCAGGCAGATCCGTGCCCCAGACGTGGCCGCCATTGCCGTTGCCCGGAAGGCTCGTATCGTAGAGCGCGCCGTAGCGTTGCCCCGGCGTATCGGGGGCGCTCACGAAGCCGCCATTCTCGGCATCCACCAGATCGTAGCCACGGTAGAACTGTGTCGGCCGCTCGGCCGCCGGAAGCAGCAGCGCCCGCAATGTCGGGACGCTGCCATTATGCAGGTAGGGACCGCGCAGCCACAGCCCCTTGAGACCCGTCGCGACATAACCGTCGGTCTTCTGGAAATTGGCAAAACCCCAGGCATATCCAGGCTCGTAAACCGCGTAGCGGTCGCGGGCCGCGGGGCTCCACATGTCAAGGCGATGGCGGTCCGTGCCCACTTCGACGATCGAGATCGGCGTCCGGTAGCGCGCACCCTTGGCATCGTGGCAGACGGCGCACTGCGCGGCATAGATCGTCCGGCCGGCATCGACCGCTGCCGCATCGACATGATAGGGATCGCCTTCCGGCCTGAGCGGAGAAAAGGGCGACGGCGGCGGCCCCTGCAGGCGGACGAAATCCGTGATGCGGCGAAGGCCCTCTTCAGTGCCCGCGTAGGATTTATAGGTCATGCCATCGCCGATCGCGCCCGAGACCACCGTCTCGTAGAGATCGGTCTGCAAGCCGTCCCAATGCAGCGAGAAGCGGCGCGTATTGGTGGCCGTGACATCGGCAAGAGACCAGAGCGGCATCATGTCGGAATTGCCGATCGTGTGGTCGTCGGCGAGATGCAGGTTCTGGAACTTGACCGGGTTGAAGGGATCGATCCGGCCCGGACCCCAGTCCGGCCTGTCCTTCATCCAGGCGAAGCGCCGTCCCTGGTCCTGGAGAGCCGCCCGGGTCGCCGGGATCAACACGAAGCGATAGAGCGCCCGCTCCCAGAGCGGCATGTCGTAGATTCGGCCGATCTCCGTCAACACCCGGTCGGCGGTGAAGCGCGGATCGGCGCCGACATCGATCAGGAAGCGGATATAGGCCTGCGGATTGACCCGCGTTCCCGGCCCCGCATCGACCAGCCGCGCCGGTTCGTCGGCGCGCAGCCGGTAGCTGCCCTGATGGCAGAAGGCGCAGTTCGGCGCGACGCGCTCGATGACGCCGAGCGTCTTGACCGACAAGCCCACAGGAACCTCGTCGCCGGCGCGCCAGTAAAGCCCGAAGGCGCGGTAGCCATCCGCATTGGCCGGCAGATGGTCGGGAAAGAGCTGCGGCAGGACACGCCAGATCCAGTAGGGAATGCCCTGCGCTTCCTCATTGCCGATCGAACCGTGGTTGAAAACATCAGCGAGATCGTTCGTCTTCGGCTGGGCGACCGGCCGGAAAAGCAGGAAGAACAGCGCGAAGGCGCCGACGACGAGCAGGATCAGAAGTGCGAAAAGCCATTTCCAGAAGACGCGCCTCATGCCTGCCTCCCTTCGGAGATGTTCTGTTCGAGCTTCAGGATGCGCAGGAGACAGAAGAGCGTCGCAATGCCGATCGACCCGTCGAGGAAGACGCCGGCGAGATAGCCGATCGGCTGGCCGAAGACGAAGACGGCGAGAAAGAAGAAGACCGAACCGAGCGTGCGAGAGGGGAAGACCGCGAGCCAGGCGAACACGCGGTAGCGGTCGATATCGAGCGTCGCCGGGATGTAGAAGATCGACAGGATGCCGAGCAGCAGGCCGGCAAATCGCGGCCAGATCAGTTGATTGACGGTGATGCCGAAGAGACCGAGGATCCATTCCGGGCAGAAGATGAGCGGCAGGACGAAGGCGAAGTTCAGAAGGATGCCGATCCAGACGAGGACCGCATGCCGTGCCTTCCATTTGCTGAGCGATCGCGACTGGGTCATAGGGTTTTCATATATTCGACGAGGGCGTCTTTTGCGGCATCCGGCAGCTCGGTGCCGTAGCGATATCCTTCATGGCCGGCATTGCCGTTGCCGGGCCGGCTCGTGTCGTAGCGGAAGAGATCGCCGCCGGCCGACTGATCCGAGCGATAGCCGACCTTGGCGAGATCGAACTCGTCGCTGCCGCGGAACCAGACGGAGGGCCGCTTCGCGCTCGGCTCGAGCAGATCGCGCAGGGTCGGCACCGAGCCGTTGTGCAGGTAGGGCGAGCGCGCCCAGATGCCGTCGAGCGGGTGATTGGCATAACCGTCGGTTTTGTGGAAGCGGTTGAAGCGCCAGGGATAGCCGGCATAGAGCAGGTTCTGCTCGGCGGCGAAATTTTCCGTATAGGAGGTCCAGCGTCCGACATCGGTGCCGATCTCGGCGAGCGGCACGGTTTTGCCGAGCTGCGTGAAACGCTGCCTGTCATAGCTGTAGCCGTTCGCGTCCTTGAAGCCGTGGCAATCGGCGCAATAATGGAGGAACAGCATCTTACCCTGCGCCGCCTTCGCCTGATCGATCTTGGCTGCGGCCGGGAATTGCGGCGGCGGCAGATCCCACATCCAGTCCTCGATGCGGGCGATCGATGCCCGGTCGACCGTCACGGGCGTCACCCCGGCGCCGAGTGCTGCGCTCAGGTTTCGTTCGGCGACGGAATCATTGTTGCCGTCCCAATGGAGGTTCATGCCCTCGCGCGGGCGCTGGCGCCAGATGGCGGGATAGTCGGAAGAACCGTTCAGCGCAGCACCCGATATATGGGCCTCGTCCATCGGAAAATTGAACTGCAACGCCTTGTAGGGATTGAACGTGTCGACGCGGCCCGGACCCCAATCCTCCTGGCGCTTGACGAAATCGAGCTGGGTGCCGAGGTCGAGGAAGGCACTCTTGACCCTCGGGAAAACCACGTAACGATAAATCAGCCGCTCGAAAATATTGAGATCGCCGCCGACCTTGGGACTATCGATCGTCGCAACCAGCGCGTCCGCGGTAAAGCCCGGATCGCGGCCGACATCGATGAAGAAGCGGATGAATTCCTGCAGGCGCAGATTATTGGATGGCGCGCCGGGAATGAGATGGCGAACCGGATCGCCGGGCAGATGATAAGTGCCGACATGGCAGACGGAACAGTTGAGCCAGACCCGCTCGACGCCTGAGACCACGCGGCGCGACACCCCGATCGGAAGATCGTCATCCGGCTTTTCGTAGAGGAAACCGAAACGGCTCCAGCCTTCCGGCCCGAGCTTGTCGGCATACATGACCGGCAAGGCCTTGAAGACCCAATAGGGCGGTCCCGTCGCCGTCTCGCTGCCGATCGAGCCATGCATGAAATGATCGCTCTGGCTTTTGAAGGCGACGACATACTGGTTGACGAAAACCAGGTAGTAGACGACCGCCAGCAACAGCAGCACGACGATGGCCAGCCACCAGCGGCGGTGACGGGCGACGGCGATCTCGACGGGCGTCTTGCGGTCGTTGTCGCTGCTCATGGATCCCCTCCGGATGCGCGTGCGATGCGGGCCTCAATGGAAGGTCGGCGGTTCGAAAACCGACATGACCTGCTTGATCATCTCTCTGTAGCGATCCTCGAAGGTCGCCCCGTCGAACCGGCTGAGGTCGTAACAGCCGAGCGGGTTTTCGAGATCGTTGAGCAGACACTTGTTGCAATAGGTACATTCCTTCTCCGGGCCGTTGGCCTGGGCGAGAATCTGCGGCAGATTATTGTTGGCGATCAGCGGGCGGGCCATGGTGACGCCGTCGCAGGCTCTCGAACGGATCGCCTCGGCGATCCTGTCGGCATGCTGGAAGCCGCCGGTACAGAGCACCTTGATATCGGAATCGATCTTGCCGATCGCTTCGGAGACGGCGCGGGCATAATCGAGATTGATGCCCTCGATGACCTTGCCCCGGCGCCAGCGCCAGAGCGCCTGGAAGGCGCGCCCGAGCACCGGATTGGAGAAGATCGCATAGTTCATCGGCGCCCGCGTGCCCTGCGAGAGCATGCCGTCATACCAGCGGTGGAGGTCTTCCAGCGGCAGGTCGCCGGCGGGATTGCGCGGATGCGGGAAGGTCGAGCCGCTCGAAACGTGGAAGGAGTCGACGCCCTTGCCGCCGTCGAGCAGCATCGTGCAGATCTTGACGGTTTCGTCGAGCGTGTTGCCCTTCTTGATCCACGGGTAGAGCCAGTCATTGTGGTCGACGCCGTTGATCTTCATCTGCAGGTGAAAATCCTGGCCGACCTCGCGGCGGATCGCCCTGACGATCTCGAGCACGAACCGCGCCCTGCCCTCCCAGCCGCCGCCATATTCGTCCGTCCGGTCGTTGATGCCGGAGCTCAGGAACTGCGTCAGCAGATAGCCGTTGGCGCCGTGCAGCTCGACACCGTCGAGTCCCGCCTCCCGGGCGCGCCGCGCCCCCTGGGCAAACTGCTCCACCACCTCGGCGATCTCGGGCTTCGTCATCGCCTGGGCGAGCAGGCCATGGAAATAGTCGCTCTTGTCGGTCGAGCTCAGGCCCTTGTTGAACAGGTTCTCGACCCCGCCCATGTCCTGCTGGCGGCCGGAATGGCTGAGCTGCATGATGAACCGACAGTCATGGCTGTGAACCCGGCGCCCGACCTCGCGCCAGAAGGGGATCTTGTCGTCGTTGTCGATCATAGCGTAACGCACGAGGATGCGGCCACGCACCGAGACCGGCGTGAAGGAGGAGATGATGCAGCCGATACCACCACGCGCGAACTTCTCCTCCCAGTTCAGCCGGGCATTCCCGCCATGACCGTTATAGTCGTCGAACTGGCCTGATATGTTCGATCGAAAGAGCCGGTTCTTGACCGTCAGCGAGCGAAATTTCAGCTCGTTAAAGATAAGCGCCGCGTTATCGGCATGGGTGAACTGGCTATCTGGATGCATGCAGGGCCTATCCGAATGTCGTGCCGAAGCAACGGGGAGAATAAAAAGCCGAAATGCAATGCGAGCGTTATAACTTCCAAGTGTGCTTGACGGTAATGCAATCCTATGTGGTTTGCAAACGGATTTCAGCGCGCCTCCACAACTAAAAAAGTGTGCAGAAACAGTCATGCCTAACAACCCGTGAAGCGCCCGCGTGCATCCCGCCGCTTAACCCAGGACAACCGGCTTTCCCGGTAGTATTTCGAGCCAGCAGGCAAACAACGCCGCCCATTTATCCCGGCACGACGCCCGTTCAGCGCCTTGAGATCAGTATTTCCGGATGGAACCGGTACCCCTGTCGATCGCCGCCGCCCGCTTGAAATCGGCGGCCTCCGCGGTGCTTGCGGACCAGCGGCGACCAGCCTGATGTGATGGTTGCAAATTCTTCATGCGATCACTTTAGGGATGCATACGTCACTCCGTGCGCATGTCCCACGCCACTGGAATGACGAGACGGAAAGATAGGAAAACGATGACACGTCGATACATTACACATCATATTGGGTCCGCAGCAATTTGCCTCGCCATGATGGCCGGATTGGCGGTTTGCACCGCGTCGGCAGCCGCCCCGCCGGTGGCGTCAGGCAAGACCGATATCGCCATCAAGGCTTTCAAAGACCTTTGCCTGAAAACCGCTCCGTCCTTCACGGCTGGGATCAGCGGCGCCAAGCGCTATGGCGTCACGGACTTCTTCGATCTGAACGGCGGCAAGGACGGCAACACGAAGGATAATTCCATGTCCGTGCAGATCAAGCCGGGCCGCGAATGCGCCATCACCAGCCCCAACCGCAGCGACCCGACCCTGCACGACCAGTTCCTGCGCACCGTCGCCGAATTCGCCGACCACGTCCCGATGAACGACAAGCCCAACCAGCCCTTCGTCGCGATCATCAAGGGCAAGCGCTTCATCTTCCAGCATGACCGCAACGGCGGCGAAGCCTATGTCATGATCCCGCAGAAGTAACGTTCGACCGGCGCGAGTAGCATCAGCCCCCCGCGAGATCGACCAAGCGAGGCAGCACCGGGCGCGTCCATGTTTAATGGGCGCGCCGACCAGCAGCAGGCTTGCCGGTGGGTATGCATCGGGCCTTTCTGCCGCTTAGTACGACGTCGGCAGCAGATAGCCGGAGGGCGAGGGCAGGTCGATGACGGACCTGACGTCGGCGGCATTCGCCGCCACGATCAGCTGATAGGTCCCCGCTTCGGCCCGGAAGGCGCCGGTCTCGATGTCGAAAAAAGCGAGATCGCGCGGGGTGATCTTCAGCGTGGCCGTGCCGGTTTCGCCGGGCTGCAGCGAAAGCTTTGCGAAGGCGCGCAACTCCTTGTCCGGGCGTTCCACCTTCGCCTTCGGCGAACTGACATAGAGCTGGACAAGTTCCGAGCCGGGCCGGTCGCCTATATTGGTGACGTCGATGCTGACGGTCACGCCTTCGGAACTCATTTCGCTCGCCGAGAGCCGCGGTTCGCTCCAGCGGAAGCGCGTGTAGCCAAGGCCGAAGCCGAAGGGGAAGAGCGGCTCGACGGCGCTGACATCGTGATGGCGGTAGCCGACGAAGACGCCTTCGGCATAGCGCACATGCCCGTCCTTGCCGGGATAGACGGCGGCATCGCCTGTGATGGCGGAATTGTCGGAAAGCGCCTTCGGGAAAGTCTGCGGCAGGCGGCCGCCGGGCTCGGCATCGCCGAACAAGACGTCGGCGACGGCATTGCCGAGTTCCTGGCCGGGATACCACATCTGCAGCACGGCGCGGACCTTGCCGAGCCAGGGCATTTCGATGGGGCCGCCGGTCTGCAGCACGACGACGGTGTTGACGTTTGCGGCCGCCACCTTCTCGATCAGCTCCTCCTGGCGGCCCGGTAGCCGCATGTCGGGCAGATCAAGTCCTTCCGTGTCCCACTCGCCGTCGCGGCCGACGAAAAGAAGGGCCACGTCGGCATTGCGGGCCGTCTCGACCGCGGCCTCGATATCGGCCTCGCCGAGCGGCTTTTCGACGCCGAAACGGACGGCGATGAGATTGATCCCCTCCTCGCTCGCTGTGGACGGCTCATATTCTACGGTGATTTCGTAGGAACGGTCCGCTTCGAGCGTCATCGCGCCGCGCTGTTCGTCATTGGCGGTGCCGAAATAGTTCTCGCCGCGCGTCCAGCCCTCACGGCCGTCGACCGTGAGCTCGCCGTCGACGAAGAGCCGCGCCAGCCCGGCATTGGTCATGCCGAATACATGCTCGCCGGCCTCTTCCGGAGCAAACTGCATCGTCATGCGGGCCGAGAAATCGGCGGGATCGAGTTCGCCTGACGGCAGCTCGAACCAGAAGAATTCGCCCTTGTCGACGATCTCGACATGGAGGGGATCGCCCTTGCAGCCGCGCCCCTTGAAATATTCGACTGCGATCTTGCCCTTGAACACGTCGATCAGGCGGTTATGGCGGCAGCCGACCGCGTGGCTGATGCTGTTGGCATTGGAAAGAGCCGCGCGAATGCCTTCGAGCGGGCTCACCGTATAATGGGCGGCGATCTGCGCGCTGCCGCCGCCCATGACCCGGGCGCTCGCGGCATTCGGCCCGATGACGGCGATCCGGTCGAGCGAAGTCTTGGCAAGCGGCAGGATGCCATCATTTTTGAGGAGGACCGCGCCTTCGGCGCCGAGACGCCGGATCAGCGCCCGGTCTTCGGGCAGGTCGATCGCCCGTTCCGTGAGATCGGGTTTGCTTTTGAATGCGCCGACCCGCTCGAACAGCAGCAGCATGCGCCGGGCCGCCGCCCGCACAGTCGCTGCTTCCACCTTGCCTTCCCGCACGGCGGCAACGAGTTTTTCGCCGCGGTCGCGCGCCGGGCCTGGCATTTCGAGATCGAGACCGGCATTGATCGTCTCGGCGGTCGAATGCGAACCGAACCAGTCGGACATGACGATGCCGTCGAAGCCCCATTCCTCACGCAACACCTTGGTCAGCAGCCAATGATGCTCGCTCGTATAGGTGCCGTTGAGGCGGTTGTAGGAAGACATGACGGCCATCACGCCGGCGCGGCGGACGGCCTGTTCGAAGGGCGGGAGGTAGATTTCGCGCAGCGTTCGCTCATCGATGTCGGACGACATGGTCTGCCGCTCGATCTCGGATTCATTGCCTGCAAAATGCTTGATCGTTGCCGCGATCCCCTCGCCCTGCACGCCCTCGATATAGGCGACGGCGAGTTCTGATGTCAGCATCGGATCTTCGGAGTAACATTCGAAATTGCGCCCGTTGAGGCCGGAACGATGAATGTTCACCGTCGGCGCGAGCAGTACGGCAGCACCCTTGCTCTTCGCCTGGCGCCCAAGCGCCCTGCCCATCTGCCTGATGAGATCGGGGTTCCAGCTGGCGCCGAGCGCGATGGCGACAGGAAAACAGGTCGCCTTGACGCCTGCGACCAGCGAACCGGCGCCGCGGGCGCCGTTCGGCCCGTCCGTGACCTTGATCTTCGGCACGCCGAGGCGCTCGACGGGAACGGTCGTCCAGAAATCGGCGCCTGATAGCAGCGAGACCTGCTCTTCGAGCGTCATCTTGTCGAGAATGGAATCGATCATGCAAACCTCCCGTTCGAAGACATTGCGAGCGCCGCAAGCCATCCGTCGGGCTTGGGTCGCCTTCAGCAATTATTAAACCTACCGATTACTCGGTAATTTTAAGATGTCAACCGGCCGAGCGTGTTGTATGAATGGATGCTGCAGAAATCGGCCGGAGGCTTGCCGATCGCCGGGGGAAGAGGCAGACGGGAGACCATGGCAGAACTTTCAAAAGCAGACACCGGAGAGACGCAAACGCGCCGGCGCCGCTCCCGCAAGGGAGAGGAGCGCCGCGCGGAAATCCTGGCGGCAGCGATGCGCCGCTTTGCCGAAGACGGCTACCAGAGTGCCGCGATCGGCGACATCGCCCGGGATGTCGGCCTGTCGCTGCCCGGCCTGCTGCATCATTTCCCCACGAAGGTCGATCTGCTGCTCGCGATCCTCGCCAAGCGCGATCTCGATAGCGCTGACTTCATCGGGCACTATCGCTCTGATCTCAGCGCCCTGCTGAAGGGCATGGTCGAGGTCTTCCGCCGCAACGCCGGAATGATCGAGGTCGTCAGGGCCTTCGCCATCCTGAATGCCGAGAGCCTGATGAAGGATCACCCCGCCAAGGCCTGGTTTCTTGGTCGCGCCGTGGAGATGCAGAACGGCATCGCCGCGACCTTCGAGCGGGCGATCGCCGACGGTTCGATCGACAACAAGACCGACAGCCGCGCGATGGCCGCCGAACTGATCGCCGTGATGGACGGCCTGCAAATGCTCTGGCTGCGCGACCCCGACCGCTTCGACATGGTCGGCGGCCTGGAAGCCTATGTCAGCCGATTGCTGGCGAGTCTCGGCTTGCAGCCGTGACCGCCGGTCGAGCCGGCGGGATCTCACCAGCCGGACATCATTCCGCGTCCATGACAGTAACCTGCAGCCCATCGAGGATGAGAGCGAGCGGCGCGCGCGATGATCCTGACATAGTCGGTGACATCAGCCCGAACGGCGAGACGTTGCAGGACTGCTTTGTCGGGCCTCATTGCGCGGCGAAATAGGTCTGAGCCGCGTCGATGACCTCGTCCGCGCGATCCTGTTTCAGGAGGTCTATGGGCCTGCGCCCGCCCAGCATGGGGTTCGGCTGGGTGAGCCACAGCCATGCGACCCGCTGATTGGAAACGAGCGCGGCGACCGTTGCTATGCCGCTTGCGGGACGCCCGTCGATGAATTGTTCGATCGGATAGACGTGCTTTCTCGTTCCCTTCAACAGTGCGATGACCTCGCCGGCATGCTGCCAGCGATTGAGCGTGGAGCGCGCGACTCCAAAATCGCGCTGGATTTCGCTGGCGCCGGCAACCGGCCCAGCCCAATCCTCCAGCCTGCGGGCGATCGCCAGTTCGCCCAGCAATCGCGCGCCCTCCTCGGCCGTGACGATCTTCCCGAGCCCTTCGCCGCCGGAGGGTTCCACAGCCTTTGGAACCTCGAGGGCGATCTTGCCGCTGCCGGGCGCATCGGTGAACGTCTCGACCAGACCACGAATGCGGCGGGCAAGTTCACCCTGGCGCTTGCTGAGCTCGCGCCGCACGCTGACGGGAAGATCGACAATCGCCGCGGCCGCCGCGCCCGCAATACTGGCCGACAGGGCCACCGAGCCGGACTCGAATGTGGCATCGGCTTTCAGCACGTCGGCGACTTTGGCGGCGACGCGATCGGCGACCCTTGCCTGACGCGCACGGTGCAGCCGCACCTCAGAACCAGCCATGATACTATCTCCGTTCCTACACGAACTGATATAGTCTCAAATGGCCAATTTGTCCAGTTTGTCCCATTTTGGGCGCCGCCGCAAGCGGATGGGGCAGGCGTGATCAGCCCTTTTGCAGCCTCCAGCTCCTGATTTCGAAAGGCATGATGTCGGCGGAGCCTTGGCGCTCCATCGGCTCTTCGAGAATGCTGAGCGGCTGCGACGCCGTCCATCCCGAAGGCAGGGTAAGCGAAAAGCGGCCACGCCGGCCGGCGGGTTCATAGAGGCGCAGGATCAGGCCCTCGCCCTCCTCCGCCGGCTTCAGGCCGGAGAAGGCGACAGGGGTGCCTGCGACCGTCAGCGGCGAGAAACTGCCGGCGGAAAGGCCGTTGGTTTCGGCCGTCACCAGCGGCTGGTTCAGGTCAAGCGCCTCGTCGAGGACGCCGCCTTCATGCCAGGCGCCGTCATGCGGCATCAGCGCATAGGTGAAGCTCTGCTCGCCTTCGTCGGCCAAGGGATCGGGGTAGATCGGCCCGCGCACCAGGCTCATGCCGATCACATTGCCGCGGGCGCTGTGGCCATATTTGGCATTGTTGAGGAGCGCCACGCCGAAGCCCGGCTCGCTGATATCGACAAAGCGATGGGCGGCGGCCTCGAACATCGCCTGTTCCCAGGAGGTGTTCGTGTGCGTTGCCCGCTCGACGATGCCGAAGGCGCATTCGAAGGTCGCCTTGCGGGCCTGGACGTCGACCGGATTCAGAGTGCGCAGCAGCGTGCGGCGGTCGTGCCAGTCGATCGTCGTTTCGATATCGAGCCGGCGGGCATTGGCTGTCAGAACATAGGTCTGCGTGACGCTCGAATTGCGGTAGCGGTGCACGACGCGGATCGCCGCGCGGTGAGGGCCGCTTTCGACGAGGCTGATGCTTTCGGGCGCTTCGAGACGGACGCCCTTTTCGGCATAATCGGCATCGACATCCCAGGCGTCCCAGTTGCGCGGCTTGTCGGCCGGATAGACCCAGAGCTGGTTGGCGGAGCCATCGACCGCCTCGCGGCCGCTCGCCTTGTGGATGAGGCTGGCAACGGCCCCGTCGCTGCCGATGACGACCGAGAGATGATCGTTTTCGAGGCGATCGGAACTTGCCTTCAGCCCGCCTGCCGGCCGCAGCGCGCTGCTATCGAAGACCGCGACGGACAAGGGAGCAACGATCTCGGCTGATGAAAGCGCCGTGCCGTCGGCAAGCGTTGCGTTCAGCGGCCGGGCCGCAAGTGACGGATTGACGACGATGAGCGCGTCAGTGACGCCGCCCTTCGGCAGAGTGGCCGAGAGCGCCTGCAGGGCCTTGTGCTGCTCGGCCTTGGCATGGTCGATAACGCCGCCGAGCTCCTGCTCCGCATCCTGATAGACTTCGCGGATGCTCGAACCCGGCAGAATGTCGTGGAACTCGTTCTTCAACACCACGCGCCAATCCGTCTCGAGACTCCGGGGCTTCTCCGCGCCGAGCATATGGGCGAGCGAAGCGAGCGTCTCAGCGGTGATGAGCGCGCGTTCGGCGTGGCGGTGCTTGCGCTTGACGCCGCTTTGCGTCGTCAGTGTCGCGCGGTGCAGTTCGAGATAGATTTCGCCATCCCAGACGGGAAGCTTCTTCTCCGATGCGGTCTGGTGCGCCTGCTCGTAGAAGCCCTTGACAGTGCCCCAGCGCGCTTGCGGGATGGCGGGGAAATCGCGCAGTTGCACTTCGCGCTCCACCATCTCGGGCGTGACCCCGCCGCCGCCGTCGCCGTAACCGACGGCGAGAAGCGAGGCGTGATGCTGCGTCTTGCCGCGGAAATTCTTCCATGTCGGCAGGTAGCAATCCGGCTGCACGAAGCCGTTATAGCCCTGCATCGGATTGTCGAAGGTATGGGTCAGCACCCGGCTGCCGTCGAGGCCCTTCCACCAGAAGAGATCGGAGGGGATGTGGTTCGTCTCACTCCAGTTGACCTTGATGGTGAAGAAGCTGTCGATGCCGCCCTGTTTCAGGATCTGCGGCAGCGCCCCGGAGAAACCGAAGCAATCCGGCAGCCAGCAGACCGTATGGCGCGCGCCAAACGTCTTTTCGAAGTAACGCTGGCCGTAGAGCACCTGGCGGACGAGGCTTTCGCCGGTCGGCATATTGGTGTCGGGCTCGACCCACATACCGCCGACCGTCTCCCACTTCCCGTCCGCGACCTCCTTCTTGATGCGCTCGAGAAGCTCGGGATCTTCCTCTCCCATCTGCGCGTAATAATGGGCAGTCGACTGGTTGAAGCGGAAATCCTCCGAACGCTCCATCAGCGAAAGCGCCGTGTTGAACGTGCGCCGCATCTTCCGCCGCGTCTCGCGATAGGGCCAGAGCCAGGCGAGATCGATATGCGCATGGCCCGTCAGCACCAGTTCGCCATTCGGAGGAAAGCGCTTTTGCAGTTCCTTCAGCCGCACCGTCAGGGCGTCGAAGGCTGCAGCTGCCGAAGCGCTCTCCTCGTCCGTGAGACCCGCCGGATTTTCCTGAAGCTCCGGCAGTTCCCAGATCTTCTGCTGCATGACGGCGTCTGATGTGCGGGAGATGTAAGCCGCCGTATCCGACGGCCAGTCGAGGCTGCGCAGCGTGCGCTCGGCAGCGTCCACCATATGCGGCACGACCTCATGCTCGCCGAGCGCGCCGATCGCCTCGGCAACCTGCTTCAGGAGAAGGTGCAAGCGGTGCACGGGGCCGTCGCGCCAGATCAGCCGGGCCTTGTTGAGCCTCGGCGCGCGGTTCGGCTCGCCGAAGGGAAAGCGGGCAACGCTTTCCGTCGCAATCGAGAAGCGGCGGCCTTTCACCGGGAATTCCTGATGGTAGGGATCGAGACCGAATGTCTCGCTCTCGCCGTCGGGGTAGCTCAGCGTAATCAGGCTCTCGCCGCCGAGATCGAGCTGCAGGCGGATATCTTCAAGAGGCCAGCCCTCCGGCGCTTCGGCGCTCGCGGCAAAATGCACGACCCCATTGCGATGCGGCCAGTCCTGGTGATGGGCGATCGGCTCGCCCTCGAACGTCCAGCCATCGATCGGGCTGCTATACCGGTCCCGCCAATGCGCGAGCTCTGTGATACGGACCTTCAGACTGTCGAAGCGTTGGGCGATGGTGAGCGGCATGGCTTATCCTGTTGAAAATCGGCGGTGGACGATCCGGAATCATGGCTTTGGGAGATGAAGATGGTGCGACAAGGATCGCAAATGCCGGCCCCTCCTCCCAACGGGTCCTGCCGATGCTTAGATTAAGTAACTTTGATTTGGCGTCAAGTCCGGAAGAAATTCGTTAAGTCATCGATACAGCGGGAGTCGATGTTCCGATATGTCTTCCATTTGTCATCGCACAATCACATCACCGCTCATCAGGCAGTGACCGCTTGCCGTGACGAGCCCGGCCGCACCCCGTCACTTTTCACAGAGCCGTCGACCGCCAGAGTACGGCTGATAGGTACAATCGGACGGCCGGAAGGAGCGATAGCTGCGTGAGCAGGCGGTGATGTTGCAGGACTGCGCCGCGCCTTGGGCGCCGTTTGCCGCTTCTGTCGATCGCACACCATCCAGAGGTTCGGCCGCCGCCTCGCGTATGAAGTCCCGCCAAATATGCGCTGGCAGGGCGCCCCCCGTCACCCCTTTCATCGGCGTGTCGTCATCATTGCCAACCCAGACGCCGACGACGAGCGATTCCGTGAAGCCGACGAACCAGGCATCGCGATTATTCTGGCTGGTACCAGTCTTGCCGGCCGCAAAGGTGCCGGGATCTGCTCCACGTCCAGTGCCGCGCTCGACCACCAACTGCAGGAGCTCGAGGAGATTGGACTGGTAGGGCGAAAGATCGACACTCGGCTTTGATTGTGCCCCTACCCGAAAGGCCTTGGGCTGTCCTGCCGCTTGGAAGTCGATGATACCCCATGGCTTGACGGGCGCCCTGCCGAGTTGGACGGACGCATAGGCGCTGGTGAGATTAAGCAGATTTACTTCGGATGTGCCAAGCGCCAAAGACGGGGTATTGGCAAGCGGCGCATCAATGCCGAGCTCGCGCGCTGCGGCAATTACTTGGTCCATCCCAACCTCTTCGGCAAGCGCTACTGACGCAGCGTTGAGCGATCGCGCGAACGCTTCGGCAAGCGTTACCCAACCGCGATAGTTGCCGCCCGAATTTTCCGGCGACCAGCCGTCGACGTCAATTGGCGCATCCAGAACCTGGTCGGCCAGGGTGAGCCCAGCTTTCAGTGCTGCGTAATAGACGAATAGCTTGAAGGTGGAACCCGGCTGGCGCATCGCGGTGACGGCCCGGTTGAACTGGCTTGCCTTGTAGTCTTGCCCACCAACCATGGCAACGACCGCGCCGTCCGGCGTCATCGCGACCAAAGCGGCCTGCGATGCTCCGACTGCGTGTCCTTCCCCGTTCAAGGCGCTCTTCACGACTTTTTCTGCGATCTGCTGCAACTGCGGCACCAGCGTCGTGCGCACCGTCGTCGAACCTGGCGAGGCGCCGGCGATCTCGCTCGCCTGCGGCGAAATCCAATCGGCAAACCAGCTTCCGGAGCGTGGTGTCGGCGTCGTTGGATGCAGCTTGGCAAAGCTCGCCTTCGCCTCCGCCGCCTCTGGCGCGGTTATCTTGCCATTGGTCGCCATCGCATCGAGCACGACCGTGGTGCGCTGACGGGCGCCTTCAAAATTGTCGATGGGATTCCATTGGCTGGGCGCCCGCAGCAACCCCGCCAGCATCGCCGACTCCGGCAGGTCAAGGGCACCGATATCCTTGTTGAAATAGATCCGCGCGGCGGCAGGCATGCCGGTTGCGCCCGCGCCAAGATAGACGCTGTTGAGGTAGCGCGTCAGGATTTCCCGCTTGCCGAGCTTCCATTCCAACCAGACGGCGATGACAACTTCCTGGATTTTTCGTTTTATCGTTCGATCGCTGTCGAGGTATTGCAGCTTGATGAGTTGCTGGGTGATTGTGCTTCCACCCTCTACCACCGAGCCAGCCTCCAAGTTCCGGAGGAACGCCCTGCCGATCCCCCTGGGGTCAACGCCGAAATGATCCATGAACCGGCGGTCCTCGATCGAAAGGACGGCATCAATCAGATGGGACGGGAACTGGCCGTATTGGGCGTATGGCCCTTGATAGGGGCCCTGTCTTACCAAAGGCCCGCCATCTGCGGTTTCCAGCACCACGATAGGCTTTAACGTTCCGTCACGTATTTCGCTCCAGGGGACATCTTTTAGTGCCCACACCAGCATACTGGCCACGAGGAGACAGACCAGCAAAACCGCGCCCATAGCGAACTTCCACCAGCCCGCCCGAAGCGATCGGCGCTGGCGACTTTCCCGCGGATGGGCACCCCGATCGCGAATAACGCGCCCGGCTCGGGCTAGAGCAGCGCTCGCCAATTTTGTTGGGATTGATGAGGTGACCAGCCGCATCGACCTTCCTAGCTTCCGCCTCAAAAACGAAGTGGCTGCCTTGGTCCTCGCCAATCCAGAACTCGCCTGCAAATCTTGGAGCAGCGCACGTAATAGATTGCTTGCCGCCTGCCGAGTTTGGCCGAAGGATCCGTGCTGAAGTTGTGGATCTTCGGCCTGGGTGGTTCCCGTCGAATTCGAAGCGGTTCTTTGAGTTGTCGAATCTGCTGGCTGATTGCGACCCGTGGCCGGGTTGCCTGCACTTTCGTCAGAGGAGTCGGGAGGACTAGGCATCGGTTACCGATAGAAAGCCAACGTAGCGTAAAACTTTATAGCCCGCCGAAGCTGAGTGTTCTACGGCAAAAGGTCTCAATCGCTTCGAGGAGTTTGCCGATTGCCGCCGCTTACCGGCGGCACCCTACGGGTGGAGCAGCCCTGTTGAGCCGGGCGTGAGCGTGGCGGAACCGAGAACGCGCTGCGGCGTTTGTTGGATCATGTTGAAGCACCAGGCATTGCAGCCCCGGATCGGCAAGATCTACCACGTCGACAAATATCAGGTGCATGTTCTGGAGAGCGGCGACTTGAATGCAAGTCCGGTGCTTGTGCTCCATGGCTGCGGGAGCCTGGCCGAGGAGGTTCTGCTTCCCTTTGCGCAGAGCGAGTTCCGGATAGTGGCGCCCGATCGTCCCGGTTACGGCTTCAGCGACCCGCTTCCTCCGGCAGAACGGGGACCCGTCGGCCAGTCGATCTGGCTCGAACGGCTGCTCGATGCATTGGGCCTGCGCGGGATCCCGGTGGTCGCGCACTCCATCGGTTGCGCGCCGGCACTGCATCTGGCTGCGCGGCGGCCGGAGCTGGTCAGCGGATTACTGCTTATTTCGCCTTGCTGCAGGCCTGTTCCTTCGAAGTCCCTACCACTCCTGCGGGCGTCCGCAGCTCCGGTGGTCGGATCATTGATCCGCCGGTACGTGATCAGCCGATGGGCGGACTTCTTTCTTGATCGCGGCCTGAAATCCTCATCATATCCGAACCCCTTGCCTCCTCATCTGTCGACGCTGCCAGCCGCTCATGTGGTCAATCCGGGCGCGATCGAGACGATGGCGAACGAGCTGCGAGCGTTCAACAGGGACATGGAGCTTTTGCAGAACCTGCCCGGCGATCTTCCACTGCACGTCCTGTTCGGCACGGAAGATCGCATCATTCAGCCGTCCTGGCATATCGACTGGCTCAGGCAGAAGCACCCCTGTCCGATCGTCAGATTGATCGAGGGCGTCGGCCATCTTCCCCATCATGTGGCGCCCGGCGTCGCGCGCCAGATGCTGAGCTCCCTTGCGCGGGAGCAAGCGCACCTGATTTCACAGCGGCAGCCTCTCTCCGGTGCCGCGGCCGCTGGATAAACGGCGGACGATACTATCAACGCAACATGCGTGGCCGCTCCTCTTCAGTCGAAAAAGCCGGCATCCTCTTCCATGAGATATTTCCTGGCTCCTTCGGCGTCGATGTCTAGCCCCAATCCTGGCGCTTCCAGCAGGTCCACCATGCTGTCCTTGACGATCTGCGACGGCAGGCCGATGACCAGATCCTCCCACCAGGGGTCGGAAGCCGTCGGATATTCGAAAGCGATGTAATTTGCCGGCAGCGTGGCGCAGACGTTGATCAATGCGCCGAGGCCGAGCAGCCCGTTAGCCGTGCCGTGCGGCGACATCAGGATTGAGTGCATGTAAGCGTGCTCGGCGACCCATTTGAGCTCGGCAATGCCGCCGATATCGGCTGGGTCGGGCCCGATGACGCGTACCGCCTGCGTCTCGATCAATTCCTTGAAATTGTGCCGCAGGTAGATTTGCTCACCAGTATGGATCGGGGTTGAGGTGGAGGTTGTCAGCTCCCGATAGGCCTGCGGGTTGACCCACGGCACGTAATCGCCTGTCAGCATGTCCTCGAGCCACATCAAATTGTACTTCTCGACCGCGCGAGCGAACCTGATCGCATCGGGCAGCATCCAGCCCGGGCCGCAGTCGAGCGCCAGGCTGACCTTGTCGCCCAGCACTTCCTTCATCGCGATCACACAGTCGAGCATATGGTTGAAGCCGCGCTCGCTGATCACGCCCTGGTCCATGGCTCCGTGATAACCGGCCTTCTTTTGCGTCACGCCGTAGTGGAAGTCCTCGATGCTGTCCTTCATGTTGGAATGGAACGAGATACCTTGCTTGATCATGAAGAAGTTCTGGGGCTGCTCCATCATCCACTTGACGTCAGCGGCGTAGTCCTCCGGCCGATCGCCAGTGCGTTTCCGGCGAACCGAGCCGTTATAGACGCGGACTTTGTCCCGCACTTTGCCGCCGAGCAGTTTATACGCGGGCACGCCCGCAGCCTTGCCTGCGATATCCCACAGCGCATGCTCGATCGCGCTCACCGCCGCGCCATACGGCTTGAAGGAGCCCCGCTGGCGGATTTTCAGCATGACTCTTTCGACGTCGGTCGGGTCCTCGCCGATCAGCGCCTCACGGAAATGCAGTACAAATGGCTTGAGGTACGTCTTGGTGAATTCGACTTCGCCCAGGCCGTAGAGGCCCTCGTCCGTGATGATCCGGACGATCGGGTGTCTGCCGATAACGGCACAGCGGAGATCAGTGATCTTCATCTTCTTTCCCTTGCCTCAGCTCCAGGTGCGATCCCAGGAATACTCGTTGTCCCAGTGATCGGTAGGCTGCCAGATGCCGGCGACGCCCGGCTGCAGATGCTGCAGGATCACCTCGTCGACCACATCGTCGATCCCGAGGCCCGGCTTGTCCGGAACGGTGATGAAACCGTTCTTCACCAGCGGCCTGGGAAGACCGGTGACGATATCGTCCCACCAGTCGACATCGGCGGAATGGTATTCGACCGCCATGAAATTTTCGGTCGCGGTCGCGACATGTGCGGCGGCCATCGCCGCGATCGGACTTTCCGCCATGTGGATGGCCATGGCGACACCCCGATCCTGCGCCATGTCGCCGATCTTCTTGGTCTCGAGGATGCCCCCACTCGTGAGCAGGTCCGGGTGGATGACGGAGACACCGCCGCTATTGAGCAGCGGCTCGAAGCCCTCCTTGAGGTATATATCCTCGCCGGTGCAGATCGGCACCGTGGTGGCGTCCTGGAGTTGTCGGTATTGCTCGGTATACTGCCATGGGATCACATCCTCGAGCCAGGCCGGCACGTATTTTTCAATTCGCCTGGCAAGGCGAATGCCGTTCTGCATCGAGATATGGCCGATATGGTCGATCGCCAGCGGCACATCCATGCCGATCACTTCACGCACTTCGGCGATATATTGCTCGAGCAGATCGAGGCCCTTGTCGGAAAAGTGGAGCCCGGTAAACGGGTGCTGGACGTTATGCAGATCGTATGCAGCGTTGCGGAGACGCCGCTCTTCAATAGTCTTCAGCGGGCCGCGACGGGGACCTTCGCGGTATCCTTCCAGTGAGCCGGCAGGAAACACGACCGCACCGGGGACATCAGCGATCTGCATCAGACCAAGATCCATCTTGAGGAAGGTGAAGCCAAGCTCCATGCGCTGCTTGAGGCGCTTGCCGGTCGCCGTGCCGCTCGGCACCGCGGCATCGGTATCGCAATAGACGCGCACTTTGTCTCGAAAACGGCCGCCAAGCATCTGGTAGATGGGAACGCCATAGGCCTTGCCGGCAAGATCCCACAAGGCGATTTCAATCGCCGATACGCCACCACCTTGCCGGCCGTGGCCGCCGAACTGCTTGATCCGGCGAAACAGGCGGTCGATGTCGCAAGGGTTCTCGCCAAGCAACCGGCTCTTCAGCATCAGTGCGTAGGTGGCGCTGGCACCGTCGCGCACCTCGCCAAGCCCGACGATGCCCTGGTTGGTGTAAATCTTGAGCAGCACTGAGGTGAACGGCGCGCCAACAATTTCGGCGATCCGCATGTCGGTGATGCGAAGGTCTGACGGCTTGGAATGCGTGTTTACCCGATTGAGCGCCTCGTCGGCTCCATGTGCCTCTGACATGATTTATCCTCGTTTTGGCGGGCGGGGCATGTCGCCGCGCGCGCTGGGCGGCGTAGAGCGTTGCTGACTAGTCCAGCTCTATCTCGTGGCTTTGAAGGTAGTCGCGGTTCATTTCGACGCCGAGACCAGGCTTGGTCGTAAGCTTGAGGCTGCCGTTGGAAACATCGAGTGGTCTGTCGATGAGGTGATCGTATTTGCCCAGGTTCCATTCCGAGGTTTCGAGCTTGTAGAAGTTGGGAACGGTCATCATTACCTGCGCTCCGGCAACCACGTTGATCGGCCCTGCGGCGTCATGCGGCGAGACGGGAATGTAGTAAGCTTCGCATAGGGCAGAAATCTTCTTGAGTTCGGTAATGCCGCCGGTCCAGGTGACATCAGGCATGATGTAGTCGGCGAGCCTGTTTTCGAGCACCGGCACGAAATCCCACTTCGTGTGGCCGCGCTCGCCCCACGAGATAGCCGCGCTGACCTTCTCACGGACCTGCTTGAGGGCGTTAAGGCTCTCGGGTGGACAGGGCTCCTCGAACCAGTCGATCTGACCAGCTTCCTCGAGGCTCCGGCAAAGGCGAATGGCTGTGGGAACGTCGAAGCGGCCGTGCGCATCGATGAGGATGTCGACATCGGAGCCCGCGGTTTCGCGGATCAGGGCCGTGAGTTCGGCCGCCTCGCGCTCATCTTTGCGGGTCATGCTGCCATCAAGATAGCCGTCCCGTTGTTCGCGCGGCTGTCCATCGGCGGTGCGGCCCTGATGGGGGAAAGGATCGAACTTGAGCGCAGTGTGGCCGGATTCGACAATATCTCGAATTTCCCGGACCACTGCCTCCTTGCTGGTAAACTTGCGCTGGTCGGGATGTGTGTAGAGCGAAATTTCATCGCGTACCGCTCCGCCCAACAGCTCGTAGATCGGCTGACCAAGGACTTTGCCGCGGATGTCCCAGAGGGCTATGTCGATGGCGCTTATGCATTCGACTGCGGCGCCGCGACTGCCCATGTAGGTGAAGCTGCGGAATATCTTGTGCCACAGATACTCGATCCGCGCCGGGTCTTCGCCCGTAATAGCGGCGCCGATCTGCCGCAGGATCGTGCAGAGGGCGCGATTGGCGAGCCTTGTCGTGGTGGTGATTTCGCCCCAGCCGCTCGCCCCCTCGTCGGTCGTCACTTCGACGAACAGGAACTCTCCCCAATAAGAGGCATCGGATCTGATGAGCCACGGCCGAACGCTGGTGATTTTCATCTCAACTGCCTTTAACTGAAGTGGTGGGGATAACGATGTTCAGTCTATGGATTCTATCCTGCCCGAGCGGCACTACGCGCACGCATGTGTTCGAGGATGTGCCGGCCGGAGCCTTCGACATGGCGCGCAATGAGGTCGGCTGCCTCGTTTGCATGTCCCGCCTTTACATGCGCGATGAGTTCGCGATGCTCGCTAATGATCGCGGCGCGTCGGGCCACCGTGAAGTTGAAACGCCGGCTTACGGCTCGAAGCACTTCGCGATGCTTCCACCAAAGCTCGGCGGCATGGCGATTGTAGTGCTTCTGGTACATTACCGTGTGAAAGGCGGTGTCCAACTCGCTGTGCCTGAACGGGTCGGCGAAGTTGTTTTCTTCAATCAGGCCCTGGACGCGTTCGAGTTCTGCAATGTCCTCGACGGTGGCCATATTCACGAACCATTTCGTCAGCGCCGGCTCGATCAAGACACCGATCTCGTAGATGTCCCGGACGAAATCCTGATCTATGGGCCTCACACGCGCTCCACGGTTGGGAACGAAGGTGACAAAGCCCTCCCCGCGCAACAGTTGCAGAGCCTCGCGCACGGGGTTGGTTGACGTGCCGTGGCGCCGGGCGAGATCGGTGACAACAAGCCGCTCGTTGGCAGCGAGCCGCCCTTCGATGATGTCGTCCCGGATCAGCTGGTACAGCGAGGCGCCCTCGCTGGAGGCCCCGATAGCGTCGATGCCATCGGGCGGCTGTGCTTTGAAATCGCTTGTTTCGACCAAGACTGTCCCCAAAAAATACACAGATCATTCGGTTATCACACGAAGTTTCCGCAAACAATGTACGATTTCTATCATTGACAGGCAATCTTTGATCTGAAAACGTATGATCAGGTCCAAGGGATACATTCGGAAAGTCCCGCGGCCGGGGAGCAATGACCGCTCGCCTGACGCCGAGCGGCATGGGAGAGAACCTGGGAGGTTACCTATGACGAGGATTTCACTCGGCCGTGCCGTCCTGCGCGGCACTGTCTCGACTGCTTTAATGGTATCTCTGATGTCCGTGCCTGCGCTGGGTGCCCCGGTCGATCTCAGCAAGTGGTCGCCGGAATATGTTCGCTCCATCGCCGGCACACAGGATTTTGACACGGCCGGCGATTGCGCCAAGGTCACCCCGCTCGACTACAAGGGGCGGCTGACGTTCTGGTATCAGGGCGTGTTCGAGGGCGACCCCGACCTCCTGCGGCAGTATTACAAGGACTTCTTCGAGACCTTCCGCAAAACTTACCCAAACATCCAGCTTGAGGAACAAGCCCTCACCTACAACGACCTTCTGGACAAGTTCCGGACCGCACTTCTGGGCAATGCAGCGCCGATGGCGGTCCGCCTGCAGATCCTTGGTGGCACCGAATTCGCCTCAAAGGGCTATTTGCAGCCGCTCAAGCCTGAGGATGTAGGATATTCGACCGAGGATTTCTGGCCCGGCGCGATGAAAGCTGTAACCTGGGACGGGGTGACCTACGGGATCCCAACCAATAACGAGACGATGGCGTTTATCTGGAATGCCGATGTCTTCAAGCGTGCAGGCCTCGATCCGGACAAGGCTCCGGCAACCTGGGACGACGTTGTCAAATATTCCAAGCAAATCCACGACAAGCTCGGCATTGCCGGTTACGGCCTCGTGGCGCGCAAGAATGCCGGTAATACGCCGTACCGTTTCATGCCGCAGTTGTGGGCCTATGGCGGCGGCGTCTTTGACGAGGCCACTGCGAGCCCGACCTATAAGCAGGTCGAGCTGAACAGCGCGCAGAGCAAAGCGGCGCTGCAGGCCTCGTACGATATGTATGTTCGCGACAAGTCGGTTCCGGTTTCGGCACTCACCAACCAGCAGGCCGATAACCAACCCCTCTTCCTGGCCGGCCAGCTCGGCATGATGATCTCGCACCCGTCCGACTATAACGTCATGCTCGACCTGCAGAAGAAGACGACGGGCAGCGACAAGGAGAAAGCGCAGACCGTCATCGACAACATGCGCTACGGCCTGATTCCGACAGGCCCTGATGGCAAGCGTGCCGTCGTGTTCGGCGGCTCCAACATTCACATCCTGAAGCCTGAATACGTCGAGGGCGGCAAGGTAGACGAGCCGGCTGCAAAGGCTATCATCTGCATGTGGACAAGCCCCGAATGGTCGCTGAAGATGGCCTATGCCGGCTCCAACCCGGGAAACCTTAACGGCTTCAAGACCAAATGGATGAAGGAACGTCTTGATAACATCAAGTTCCTTGATGTCACGACGTCGATGCTGCCATACGGCATCCCGTTTCCGGCGCTGCCACAGTCGCCTGAGATCATGAATATCATCGTACCGGACATGCTGCAGAATGCCCTGACGGGAGCCATGTCCGTCGACCAGGCAGCGGACGACGCGGCCAAAAAGGTCAAAGCTCTGATGGATGGTGGCCTCTAGTCCAAGCCTGACCACGATCTGACCGGCTGCGCCGAGACTGCAGCCGGTTTCTTTCCAAGAACGAGGGCAGGCACAGTGACGATCTTGACTGGCAAGGCCGAGGCTCGCCGAAGACTGCAACCCGACAGGTTGGGAGTGCTGCGAAAGATTTGGGAGCACCGCGCCGACTACGCGTATGTGCTTCCCGCGATCGCAGTGATGCTCATCGTCATCGCCTACCCTATCTACTACACAATCGAACTGTCGTTCTTCAATACACCGCCCGGTCTGCAGCTCCGGGACAAGATTTTTGTCGGCATCGACAACTACACCGCCATCCTCACAAGTCCGGTGTTCTGGAAAGTCACCTCGAACACTCTTATCTGGACACTGGGGTCCACTCTCATTTCATTTGTCCTGGGGTTTGCCTGCGCACTGGCGCTCCATCGCGACTTTGTCGGCCGCGGAATCCTGCGCGCCATCCTGATCATTCCCTGGGTCATCAGCGCGGTCGCCGCATCCTATATATGGAAGTGGATCTACCATTCGGACTTTGGGATCATCGGCGCGGTGCTGGTCGGCCTCGGATTGACCGATCGGCCGCCGAATTTCATCGACAGCGTCAGCACGGTGCTGCCCTCGCTGATCGTCGTCAATATCTGGCGAGAGTTTCCGTTTGCGATGATCATGATGATGGCTGGCCTGCAGACGGTTCCCGACCAATTGCTGCGCGCCGCAAAAGTCGACGGAGCCAATGCATGGCAGCGGTTCTGGCACGTCACCTTTCCGCATTTGAGAAACGTCTCGACCGTGACGATCCTTCTGCTCGCAGTGGCCAATTTCAATTCTTTCATCATCCCATGGATCATGACCGGCGGCGGGCCGTCGAACGCATCGCATATCTGGATCACCCACATTTATGAACTCGCCTTCGGCCGCCAGCGCTGGGGGGTGGCATCGGCCTATTCGGTGCTGCTGTTCCTGATCCTGATGTCGCTCGGCTACTTCTACGTCCGTGCGCTGAGCGGTAACGAACAGAGGGGTGGAGGCGAATGAGCGCGATTGCCGAGACGGTTCATCGAAGCCAGGCGCGTTCCCGTGCGCGCATCGATGGATGGCGGTGGGGCGGACGTGTCTTCCTTGTGTTCATGCTGCTTTACACCGCATTGCCGATGATCTGGATGCTGATCACCTCGATCAAGTCCGGGTTCGCGGCCATGCAATTCCCGCCGCAGTGGTGGCCGGACCAACCCACCCTCGCCAGCTATCAGAAGCTGCTCGATCCGCAAAACAGCGTCGGCCAGGATTTCCTGCGCTTCTTCTGGAACAGCCTTTTCGTTTCCTCTGCCACGACCATCCTTTCGGTGATCGTGGCGGTTCCTGCGGCTTACGCGTTTTCGCGCTTCACCTTCCCGGGCCGGAACTTTCTGTTCTTCGCCGTCCTGCTTCGCAACATGTTCCCGGCCGTGATCTTTCTCGTGCCGCTCTTCATCCTGATGCGCGCGATCGGGCTGGTGAACACGCATGGGTCGCTCGTCCTCACCTACCTTACATTCGGCCTGCCGCTGGCAATCTGGCTCCTCAAGGGCTTCTACGACAATATCCCGGTGCAACTCGAGCAGGCCGCACGCATCGACGGAGCAACGCGGTTCCAGGCCTTTTTCCTGATCGTGATGCCGCTCTCGGCGCCGGGAATCATCGCCACGGCGATCTATTCCTTCATCGGCGCGTGGAACGAGTACATCTACGCCTACACCTTCCTCTCCAAGAACGAGCAGTTGACGCTGCCGGTCGGCATCCAGCGCTTCTTCTCGGAAAACACGACGGACTTTCCGGGCCTGATGGCAGCAAGCTTCATGATGAGCGTGCCCGTCGTGGTCCTGTTCCTCGTTCTTCAACGATACTTCGTACGCGCCCTCACGGAGGGCGCAGTCAAGCACTAGAACAGGATGATTTTAGGCCCTGCTGGCCTAAAATCTGAATCCTGTTCTAAATTAAAGAGTTAGAGCATGATGTCGTGAGAAAACCGCTCACAATTTTCGGCATTATGCTCTAGGGGAGTTGCCGGTGGCCCACGTGGTCCTCAAAGATCTGGTCAAGACCTATGGCGCCTTCAAAGCTGTCAACGATGTTTCGCTGACGGTCAATGACGGCGAGTTCGTTGCGCTCGTCGGCCCTTCAGGCTGCGGCAAGACGACCACGCTCAATCTTGTGGCGGGGCTCATCCCGGTCACATCCGGCGACATCGTCATCGGCGACCAGGTGGTCAACGATCTCGATCCCAAGGACCGCGACATCGCGATGGTGTTCCAGAACTACGCGCTCTATCCGCAGAAATCGGTCTACAAAAATCTGGCATTCCCGCTGCAGATGCGCAAACTGCCGCGGGACGAGATCGACAAGAAGGTCAGGGAAGCAGCGCGCGTACTCGACATGACGCAACTGCTCGAGCGCAAACCACGCGAACTTTCGGGCGGGCAACAGCAGCGCGTGGCGCTCGGCCGTGCCCTCGTTCGCGATCCGGCGGTATTCCTGATGGATGAGCCGCTTTCCAACCTCGACGCAAAGCTGCGCGTGCAGATGCGCTCGGAGATCAAGCGTTTCCACCAGGATCTCAAGGCGACGATCATCTATGTGACGCACGACCAGCTCGAAGCCGTAACCATGGCCGACAGGATGGCGGTGATGAACGGCGGCTACCTGCAGCAATACGATACTCCGGCGCAGGTTTTTGCCCATCCGGTGAACATGTTCGTCGCCAGCTTCGTCGGCAGCCCGGCGATGAGCCTCGTCCCACTGGAGGCGTCAACGGCAGGCGGCGAGACCGTGTTGACCAGCGCGGAGGGCTGGCGCCTCGAGCTTTCGCCAAAAAACGCCCAGAAGGTCGCAAGGTCATCCACCAGGAAAGTCGTGCTCGGCGCACGCCACTCGACGATCAAGCTGCATAAGAGTGCGATGCCTGGAAGCGTCCCTGCCAAGGCCTACACGGTGGAGCCGACCGGAGATGTCACTTTCGTACAGGCATTTCTCTCCGGCGCCATCGTCAATGTCAGCGTGCCGCCGACCATTGCCGTCGCGCCCGACGAACAGATCTGGCTCGAATTCGATCAGGAGCGGATGCATCTGTTCGACGGCGAAACGGAAATGGCCCTCAAGGCCGACTGAGACCAGGCGGAGATGTGTGAAACGAGGGCGTGGATGACTGCGAAGCTTAAAATCACGGCGATCAAACCCTATCCGGTATGGGTAGGAACGCGCAACCAGATGCTGGTCAAGGTGGAGACCGACAACGGCATCTTCGGCTGGGGGGAGAGCGGCCTGAGCGGCCGCGAGAAGGCCGTCACCGGCGCGATCGAGCACTATCGCGAGTTTCTCATCGGCCGAGACCCGATGCAGATCGGTCGGATCTGGCAGGAAATCTACCGCAGCCAATATTTCGAAGGCGGGCGCGTTCTGCAGGCGGCGATTTCCGCGATCGACATTGCCCTCCACGACATCAAGGGCAAGGCGCTGGGCGTGCCGGCCTACGAACTGCTGGGCGGCAAGCAGCGTGACCGCATCCCGACCTTCGCCTCGACGGGCGACGAGGCCGAGGGCGATGTTGCCATCGAACGAGCCCGCGAACTCCATGCACAGGGGTGGCAGGCGATCCGCTTCTTCCCCATCGGGCAAAGCAGCAAGGACATCTTTGAGCCGCGGGAGTCGATCGGGCCTACCGCACGGATGCTGAACAAGGCGCGCGAGGCACTCGGCGACGACGTCGTCCTCGGCATCGACTATCATCATCGGCTGTCGGTGGCAGAGGCGGCGAGCTTCTGCAGCAAGCTCGGCCGTGGCGTGCTTGATTTCCTCGAGGAGCCGATACGAGATGAAACGCCGGAGGCCTACGAATCCCTGCGAGGGATGACCGACATCCCGTTTGCCATCGGAGAGGAGTTTGCCAGCAAGTGGCAGTTCCTGCCCTATATCGAGCGTGGCATCCATCAGTTCAACCGGCTCGATGTCTGCAACGTTGGTGGGCTCACCGAAGCGATGAAGGTCGCTGGCTGGAGCGAGGCGCACTATGTCGACCTGATGCCGCACAATCCCCTCGGCCCAGTCTGCACGGCCGCGACCATCCATTTCGCCGCCGCGGTCCCGAATTTCGCCTGGCTCGAGACCAGGGCGCCCGAAGCAAAGCTCGGCTTCGACAATTCCGACTTCTTCCCCGTGCAACCACGGCTCGCCGGCCCCGACTATCCGGTGAGCGATCTGCCGGGGCTCGGCATCGAGGTCAACGAAGAGGCGGTCAAGGCGGAGAGCTTTCGTTTCTGGGAAGCGCCTCACCTGAAGCACCGCGACGGTTCTGTCACAAACTGGTAGCTGAACTCACGGGAGCCTAAAATGACGCATACCCCCGATATTGCGCGACCGCCCAGAGACATGATCGACGCGCTGAAGGAGATCGGCGCCGCGACCATTGCCGGTACGCTCGGCCACATGGGCTTCCGCAATCCGCATATGGTCGGCCCGGTATCGCAGAGCCGCGGGAAATCGATCGTCGGCCCGGCGCTGACGCTTCAGTTCCTGCCTCAGCGTCCGGACCTTTTCAACGAGGGAGAATATGCAGATCCGGAGACGCAGTTGCACCGGCACGTGCTCTATCACGTGCAGGAGGGCGATGTGGTCGTGGTTGACGCGCGCGGCGACATGAGCTCCGGTGTCTTCGGCGATATGATGTCGACCTATTTCAAAGGCAGAGGCGGCGCCGGCATCGTGATCGATGGCTGCATGCGCGATCGGCCCAATGTCGAGAAGCTCGATCTCGCCCTCTGGCTGCGCGGCTGGACGCCCAACTACCATGTCCAGACCAGCATCTATCCAAACGCCGTCAACGTGCCGATTGCCTGCGGAGGTGTCACGGTCATTCCCGGAGACATCATCGTCGCCGACGATGACGGGGTGGTGGTGCTTCCAGTCGCCATGGCCTCTGAGGTAATCGGCGAGTCGCAAAAACATCACGATTGGGAGGAGTTTTCGCGGGCGAAGCTTATGGAGGGAGGGTCGCTGCAGCGCTACTATCCGCTGCATGACGATGCCCGCGCAGAGTACGAAGAGTGGCGCAAAACAAACCGCTTGGGAAGAACTTAGCCGATGGATTACCCCAAGGGGCCGCTGTCAGGATGCGCTGAAAATCAGCATGGCGCAGAACACAGCGAGAGCTGCCGAACCGCATCGCCGGGCCAACAATGGCATCTGCTTTTCGTCTCCCAACACGATTCTGCCTATTGACAGCCAAATCGAGGAGGCTGCCATCACGGCGGATGCGAGAGTGGCGATGGTGGCCATCTGAGATGCCTGTGGCGCGCGGGGAACCATCGTCAGTCCAATGATCAGCGCTTTGGGATTCAGCAATGTCGTTATAACAAGCTGCCGCACCCCCACAGCCGCGACAGGAGCAGATCCGATGCCCCAGAGCCGAAGCGCAAGGTAGGACATCCATGTCGCTGAGGCGAGTTTGACGCCTTGCGCGACTGCAGGATGAGCGCGCAGAAATGGGCCGGCCAGGCTTGAAATCGGAAGAACAATCGCAAGATAGGCGAAGACGACCGTAGCAAGCAGCGTGATCGCACGTGGGACGGTCAATCCCTGAGATGCCATTGCCAATATCGCATTGGTCGGTCCCGGCAAAATAAGAAGCGCGAAAACGCCTACGGCAAAGGGAAGTAAATTCACGGTTCCTGGTCCTTCGGTTCCCTCCCCTTTTGCACGACTCGCCCGCGCGGTCGTTGACAAATATCATTCTCCGGCTGGAACATTTTCGGTGTCTGTCGGTTCAATCGGTCAGATTTGAGGTGTCGCCATGCCTCGTATGATCAGGTTCATGCTCATTCGTTTGGCCACGGGCTTCGCAATCGGATGCGCCGTGGGTTTCTTCGCTTTTCAGAGCGGCTTTCTGCCCTCCGGCTCTGCCGCAGGGACAATCGAGAATTACATCGCGCAAGGGCTGTTCATCTACCTCTTCGCCAGCACGATCGGCATGGGCTATCTCGCGACCGCCCTTCTGCTGGAAGCAGAATAGCTGGCTATCATCCCGAAAGACGGACGAAGGTCAGGACAATCCGGCCTATTTCAGGCAACCATCCGTGCCAGTGCGCAGCGCGACCAGAGGGAATGCAGCGCCTCGACCAGATGGGCGATATCGGCGTCGGAATGCAGCGGCGTCGGCGTGATGCGCAGCCGCTCGGTCTTCTTCGGCACTGTCGGATAGTTGATCGGCTGGACATAGACGCCGCAATTATCGAGCAGCAGGTCGGAGATCCACTTGCACTTCGCCGCATCGCCGACCAGCACCGGCACGATATGGCTCGGATTGGGCACATGCGGAATGCCGTTCTGATCGAGCAGCGAGCGCAGCTTGCGCACCCGGTCCTGATGGCGGGCGCGCTCGAACTGGCTGACCTTCAGATGCTGGATCGAGGCGACCGCACCGGCGGCCAGCGCCGGCGGCAGTGCCGTGGTGAAGATGAAGCCGGAGGCAAACGAACGGATGAAATCGCAAAGGGCGGCCGAAGCCGCGATATAACCGCCCATCACCCCGAAGGCCTTGCCGAGCGTGCCCTCGATGACCGTCAGCCGGTCCATCAGCCCCTCGCGCTCGGCTATGCCGCCGCCGCGCGGGCCGTACATGCCGACCGCATGCACCTCGTCGAGATAGGTCATCGCGCCATATTTGTCGGCGAGATCGCAGATCTCCTTGATCGGGGCGATATCGCCATCCATCGAATAGACGCTCTCGAAAGCAATCAGCTTCGGCGCCTTCGGATCGGCGGCTTTGAGCTTGGCTTCGAGATCGGCGACGTCATTGTGCTTCCAGATCACCTTGTCGCACTTGGCGTAACGAATGCCCTCGATCATCGAGGCATGGTTCAGCGCATCGGAGAAGATGATCAGGCCGGGGATCTTCGCACCGAGCGTGCCGAGTGCGGCCCAGTTGGAGACATAGCCTGAGGTGAAGATCAGCGCTGCTTCCTTGCCGTGCAGGTCGGCGAGCTCACGCTCGAGCAGGACGTGGTAATGGTTGGTGCCAGAAATATTCCGGGTGCCTCCCGCACCCGCGCCACAGTGATCGATGGCGTTCTTCATCGCCTCGATCACCTTCGGGTTCTGACCCATGCCGAGATAGTCGTTGGAGCACCAGACCGTGACTTCCTTTTCACCATCGGCCGTATGGCGCGTCGCGCGCGGGAAGTGGCCGCGGTGACGTTCGAGATCGGCAAAAACGCGGTAACGGCCCTCGGCATGAAGCCCGTCCAGCTCGTTTTTGAAAAACGCTTCGAAATCCATCATATGCTCCTTCTGCCTGCCCAGGGGATACATCGGGGTCGCCGTCCGCGTAATTGATCTCTGTCAAGTCAGACGTAAGCACATGATACCGAAAGCATGCTTCGACCGTGCGGCCCCCCATTGCTTCGATCAAAGAAGAAGAGGCTTGGCCTGCCTAAGGTCGGCTCACGAGTAGGGAATTCCGTGTCAAACAGGGAAGCTGCCGGATGGCTTGCTCCACCCTGAACGATCGAGCAAGCCTCCTCGCCGCATCGGCGCGATGACGGCGCGGCAATATAACGAAGTCCTTAACCCTGGCCGTGAGCAGGCGTTACGAGCAGCCGATCCCGGTAACCGGCGATTCCGCCCAGGCCCTCGACGAGAACCCTGATAGCCTTGCGCTTGAGCTCGGATTCCACCTGGCCGTCGACAGTCACCTGACCGTTCCTGACCGAGACCTGCACCCTTTGAGACGTGAGCCCGAGATCCGATCGCAGCCGCGTGCACACCGCCAGGCTGATGGCCTCATCCCCTCCCGCCAATATGGCCGCCGGCGCTTCGGCAATAACGCGCAGGATATCCCTTCGGCTGACGATACCAACGAGACGTTCCTCTTCGACGATCGGCAATCGCTTGATGCGATGCACCTGCAAGCTCTCAGCGATATCGGAGACTTCGCTGTCCGGTCGCGCGACGATCACGTCCCGGGACATGACATCGGCGACGCACCATCCGTTGCTGCAGATATAGCGCTCGAGATCGATCTCGGAGATGAGTTCCGGCGCCCGCGCGGAACGAGGTGCCAGCCGAACCTCGCGGCGCAACAGCAGATCGCCCTCCGTAACCAGGCCGCAAACGCGTTCCTGGTCATCGACGACAGGCAGGCCGCTGACATGGTTCTGCAACATTATCGCGACGGCATGACGAACGCTGACCGCCGGGCTGATCGAAACCACCTTCGTGGTCATTATATCCCGTGCCTGCATGGTCGCTGCCTCCTGATCGCCGTTATTGTCAGGAGCAGGCTAGAGGCCGATCAACCGCAGTGCTTTGATCTTCGTCAAAGTGCCGGCTGTGAGCGCGAACACCATGACGTGGCGGCGATCTCGATGATCATTGCGTCACCTTCGCTTCCTGCGCTTTGCCTTCTGCCCCTTGGCCCTCCTGCCACAACCCCTGCTGCTTCAGCCTGTCGGCCACATCCTTCGGCATGTAGGTCTCATCATGCTTGGCAAGCACGGTGTCGGCGATGAAGATATTCGTTCCCGATGCAAACATGCCCTCGGTGACGACGCCTTGACCCTCGCGGAAGAGATCAGGAAGGATGCCCGTATATTTGACCTTCACGGCATTGGTGCTGCCGTCGGTGACGGCAAATTCCACGGTCGAGCCGGTACCGCGCACGACGCTGCCCTCACCCACCAGCCCACCGAGCCGGATGCGGGTTTCGGGCGCCACCGGCGTCTTTGCGAGATCCGCCGGCATGTAGAAATAGGCGACCGACTGGCTGAAGGCGAACATGACCAGCAGCACGGCGGCGATGATGAAGCTCACACCGCCCCCGATCACAGCAAGGCGCTTTTGCTTGCGGGTCATTCCGGATCTCCTGTCCCTGTCATGGGAAGCTCAGCACGCCTTCCGTAGCTGATCGACGCTATCGACGAGAACGACCTTGCCTCTGACTTCGACCCCTGCGGGGACGAGCGCGGCAAAGGCTCGCGAAAGTGCTTCGGGGGCAAGTCCCAGTTTGCCGGCCAAAATCCTCTTCCGATAGGGAAGGCGAAACGTAACCTGCGAGGCGGACGCCGGGCATCGGCTCATGAGGTAATTCGCAACGCGCTGAGCGGCCGTGTGCAGCCGGTCTCCCGCAATGCAATCCATCGCCCCGAGGAGATGTCGGGCCATGATGCGCATGACGTTTCGATGCATGACGGGGTTCCGTTCAGCGAGTGCCCGCAAGTCCACAAGTTCGAACAAGGCGATTTCGGCCCCGTCGGCAGACCACGCGCTATAGGCATAAGAGCCGCCGCCCGAGAGAAGATATTCGCCGAAGGTATCGCCCGGTTCGCATACGTAGATATCCGCCTCGCGCCCGGCGGATTCCGATTTGGAAAGCCGCACGAACCCGCCGATGACGCAATAGACGAATGACGCCTCCTGGCCTTCGGCGATGATCCGCTCGTCGGGAGCGAAGGTGCGAAGCTCAGCCTTGGCGGCGAGTTGCCGCACGATCGCCTGGTCCAGGCCGTCGAACAGGTCAGACTGCAAAAGTACGGAATTTTTCGCAGGCATCGATCTTCCTTTCGTGTTGGGCCTGTGTGTGATCAAGGTTTCTTTCGGTCGGCTTCGTCTTCGCCGAGAATGCGCCAGGCGGCTCCCTCAAGATCGTCGTACTGGCCGCTCTTCAGCGACCAGAGGAAAGCCAGCAGCCCCATGCCCCCCATCAAGAGCGCGATCGGTATGAGATAGATCAGCATGTTCATGCGGTTTTCACCTCCGCTTGCCCGCCGGCGCGTTCCGTGCTCCGGATGCCGGGACGCTTGCCGAATGCATTGAGGCGCAGCGCATTCGTCACCACGATGATCGACGATGTCGACATGGCCACCGCCGCGATCAGCGGTGTCGCCAGTCCGGCGATTGCGATGGGCACCGCCAAGACGTTGTAGCCGATGGCAAGCGCGAAGTTCTGCCGGATGAGGCTGGCGGACCGCCGCGCGACTACGATCGCTTCAGGAACGGCGTCGAGGCGGTCGTTGAAGAAGACCAGGTCGGCGGCCTGTCGGCCGATATCGGACGCCGTGGCGGGTGCCATCGAGACATGCGCAGCGGCGAGCGCCGGAGCGTCGTTGAGGCCGTCGCCGACCATGAGCACGCAATGGCCCTGATCGCTCAATCTCTGGCATTCCTCGACCTTCTGCTTCGGCGTTAGCGCCCCCAGGGCCCTGTCGATGCCGAGAGCCCTGGCGGTGTTGTCGACGACGGTCTGCCTGTCGCCGGATACCATCAGCGTGCCAAGGCCGGCGGCATCGAGCTGGCCGACGGCCTCGGCAGCGCCTGGGCGAAGCGTGTCGTCGAAGAAGAAGCGGGCGAGATCGACGCCGTTCTTCGACAAGACCACTTCCGAAAAAGGACTGTCGCCGGCGCGCGGTATGAAAGTCGTTCCGCAGGCAAATACTGCGCTGCCCAGCCGGTAGACATCGGATCCGGTCTTTGCCTCCAGCCCGCCGCCGGGAATTTCCGCGATACTGTCGAAGAACGGTATGGGAACGTCGTCGGTATCGCGCACCAGCGCTTCGGAAAGCGGATGACGCGAATGCGTGGCCAGCCCGCGGGCAATGGCTGCGCTGCCGTTTTCGATCGTTTCGATTCTGATGAGCCGCGGCCTTCCCATCGTCAGGGTGCCGGTCTTGTCGAAAGCGACGATATCCGCCTCGCCCAGTCTTTCGAGTACCGAGCCATCCTTGACCATGATGCCTTTGCGGAAAAGCTCGCCTGCCGCGACAACTTGGACGACCGGAACGGCAAGACCCAGCGCACATGGGCAGGTGATGATCAGGACCGCAACCGCGACCAGCATCGCATGCTTCCAGTCGCCGCCGAGAAAACCCCAGGCGAGAAACGAGATCAGCGCCAACAGGTGCACGGCTGGGGAATAAAGTGCCGCGGCGCGGTCGGCGATCCGGCGGTAGCGCGCTCGCCCGCCCTCTGCGGCTTCCATGAGAGCGATGATTTCCGAGAGGAGCGAATTCCTGGCAAGTCTCGTCGCCCTGAAGACGAGCGAGCCGGTCAGGTTCATCGCGCCGGAATTCACTTCGCTACCGGCGGCGACGGCGACCGCGCTGCTCTCGCCCGTGACGATGGAGAGGTCCACATCGCTTTCCCCGCTGACGACGACGCCGTCGACGGGAACGCGTTCACCCGCCGCGATCGAAATCTCGTCGCCCACCGCGATCTCTTCTACCGCGATATAGCGCTGCGACCCGTCCGGCATCATCAGCAGCGCCCCGCGCGGGGCGAGCCTCGCCAGCCCGTTGATTGCCGCGCGCGCCTTTTCGCGCATGACGTGATCGAGAGTCCGGCCGATCAGCAGAAAGAACAGCAGGGAAACCGAAGCGTCGAACCACGCATGTTCGCCGTGGTGAGCCGTCTCCCACAAGGAGACGGCATAGGAGAGCGTGACGGCAAGCGAAATCGGAACGTCCATGTTGGTACGCCCGCGCTTCAGCACGTTCCAAGCCGACTTGAAGAAGAAACGCCCTGCATAGACCAGCGCGGGTGCCGCGATCATCGCCGAGATCCAGTGAAACATATCGCGCGTCGCAGCATCCGCGCCCGACCAGACCGATACCGAAAGCAGCATGATATTGGCGGCCGCGAAACCGGAAACGCCGACCGCCAGCAGAAGCTGGTTTCTGGTCCTGTCGCTTTCGGGGGTCGAGGGCGTAAATAGGTGCGCGCGATATCCCGCGGCATTGATCGCCGCGAGGATTTCGGAGGGATCGGTCACGCCTTCGTCGAGTTCCTCCTGATAGACGCAGGTCACCCTTCGCGCGGTCAGATTGACCCGGGCTTTCCTGACGAAGGCCAGCGCCGACAGCGCTCTTTCGATGGTCGAGATGCAGGCGCCGCAATGGACGTCGGGAACGCTGAGATCAAGCTGACGCAACCCTGCGCCGAGCGGGTGGCTGGCAAGGCGGGTTTCCTCGGCGCTGGATGATGTCGCGCTGAGGGCGAGCACGCTTTCCGTGTCCATGGAGCAGCAGCTCATTGTCCGAACTCCGCGGTATCGAAGCGTTTGGCCTCGTGCATGACGACGATGCCGGCCCTTCGCGAGATGATCTCGACGATCCAGTCGCCTTCGGCGACCACATGCTCGGCTTCGAAGCGCCCCTCACCCGTCTTTCCGAGCGTGAGGTGGAAGTCCTCGTGGTCTCCGACCGGCCGCTTGAAATTCAGCACGACATCGTCGACGACTGCGGGCGACCCGCCCTTGTCGTGAATGTCGTAGCGGATCTCGCGCCCGTTGATGGATAGATCGCCCTCAATACCGGAGGCGGCCATCGCCTTCATCGCTGCCGCGTTGCGATTGAATTCCTGGCTGGCGACATAGGTGTTTTCCACGACCAGACCGCTCCAGCTGGAGGAGGCATATACGGCCATGGTGACATTTACGGAAATCACCACGGCGAAGAATGCCGAGGTCACGAGCAGCATGTGCAGGCCAGTGAAACCTTGAGCAGAAGCCTTCATTTGACGTCTCCCGGTGCATTGAACGCCGCCCGATAGGTCGCCCGGTCGGATCGGTCCGCATCTTCGATGACGAAGAGGAATTCGTTGATTTCGGCTCCGTCAGGCTTGCGCGTCACGAAGACCTTGAGCGTTGTGGCCGCGTCGGGTTCGGCATGGACGATAAAGCTGCGGCCGTCTTCCTTGCCGAGTTCGGAAATGCGCATCGTCGCTCCCTCCAGCCCGACCAGCGCAATGCTCACATCCCTCGGCGTCGGCACCATGTTGAGGACGCGCAGCGTGTAACCGTTGCGGATCGAGCCGTCGCTTTCCAGGACATATTGCGGGTTTCGGTCGTGGACGACATTGAGTTCGAGGCGCTCGCGGAAGGCGAGATGGATGATCATGGCAATGCCGATCGAGGCCCAGACGACGGCGTAAAAGACAATTCTCGGACGGAAGACGATGCGCCAATCGAAGTGCCGGACCGCCGAAACGAAACTTCCATCCTCGTTTCGGACCTTGGACGGTTGGATCGGCGTTGTTCCCCCTTCCGTCGCAAGCGACATATTGCTCGAATATTCGCTGAGCGTCGCGTAGGCGATCAGGCCGCGGGGCTTGCCGAGCTTGTCCATCACCCCATCGCAGGCATCGATGCAGAGAGCGCATGTGATGCACTCCATCTGCTGCCCGTCGCGAATATCGATTCCCATCGGACAGACGGCCACGCAGGCATTGCAATCCACGCAGTCCCCGAGCGGCGCGCCCTTGGCCTGCGCCTTCTTGGCATGGCGCGACCGCTGCTCGCCCCGCCAGTCGTTGTAGGTGACGACGAGGGAGTTCTCGTCGAGCATGGCGCCCTGAATGCGCGGCCAAGGGCACATATAGGTGCACACCTGCTCGCGCATGAGGCCGCCGAGCACATAGGTCGTCCCGGTCAGTATGGCGACCGTCGCATAGGCGACTGCGGGAGCCCCACCGGTGAACAGCGAAACAGCCAGGGTCGGGGCATCGGCAAAATAGAAGATCCACGCGCCGCCGGTGGCAACGCCGATCACGAGCCAGATCGAATGTTTGACAACGCGTTTCCTCAACTTGTCGAAGCTGAAGGGAGCGGCATCAAGTTTCATTCGCGCATTCCGGTCGCCTTCGATCGCGCGTTCAACGACGAGGAAGAGATCGACCCAGACGGTCTGCGGACAGGCATAGCCGCACCATGCACGGCCGACCGCCGAGGTGACGAGAAACAGGCCGAAGCCGGCCATGACGAGCAGGCCGGCGACATAGTAGAATTCCTGGGGCCAGATTTCGATGAAGAAAAAGAAGAAACGCCGCGACGAGAGGTCAATGAGGATCGCCTGGTCGGGCGCATAAGGACCGCGATCCCAGCGGATCCACGGCGCAAGGTAGTAGATACCAAGCGTGATCAGCATCACGATCCACTTGAACCGGCGGAATCGCCCCTCGGCGCGCTTGGGAAAAATCTTCTTCCGAGGCGCGTAAAGAGGCTGCCGGTTGCGGCGCGCATTGACCGGCTCGACATTGACCCGCTCGACGTCATTGGGATCTGGTGCAGAGTAGAGATTCATTGGACCTTATCCGGTTTCGCCTGTTCTTCTGTCATCCGTGGCGCATCCATTCCTTGATGCAGATCAAGAAAGAACACCTTCCGCGGACGAACGCCTCGCGGAGAAGGAAAAGGCCACGCCCTGGAGAGAGGGCGTGGCCTGGAGGAACTGCGGAGGAGAAACACCGCCGAGACGTCCTCGACAATCCAGAACTACCGGCTCGTCGGCTCGTGATCTTTGAGGCAGGTCAAACTGACGATCGAATTGCCGATCTTTGCCGGATCATCCCGCTCAGAAGATGAAGGTATCGCCTTGGCGCGTGCCGACACACGTGACCGGATGGCGGCGCGTGGCGTGCCGTAGAGAACGAGGATCGGATTGTGGTCATGAGCTGTCATGGGCCTGTCCCTCACGTTCCGCCGCCAAGCGAATGAACGAAGACTGTCAGTTCCTTGACCGTCGTATCGCCGAGGCGCCCGGCCCAGGCCGGCATGATGCCATGTTTGGGAGAGGCCACCTGGCGAGCGATGGCGTCTTCGCCGCGCGCCTTCAGCCAGATCGCGTCAGCCAGATCCGGCGCGCCCATTTCCACCTTCCCCTTGGCGTCCTCGCCGTGGCATGCGGCGCAGTTGTCGAGGAAGACCTGCTTTCCCGCCGCCGCGAGAGCAGGATCAGAGGCTGTATTGGTCAGTCCCCAAACGTAGGCGGCGACCTGTTTCATCTGGACAGGCTCCAGGACATCGGTAAAGGCCGGCATCTCGGAGGCGTGCGTTTCGGCGTCCGAATCGAAGCGGATCCCGTGCGCGATCGTCTTCTGGATGGCATCGAGATCCCCACCCCATAGCCAGTCGTCATCGTTGAGATTCGGAAATCCAGGGCCGCCGCTGGCGCCCGACCCATGGCACTGCGCGCAGTTCACCTTGAAAGCGGATGCGCCGCCGGCAATGGCGAATTCCCGAAGAACAGGATCGGTGTCGATCTCCTGCACCGTCTTGGCGGCAATCAGGTCATGGAACTTTGTCTGAGACGCCTTGGCGAGATCGAGGTCCTGCTGCAACTCGGCGCGCGTCGAGTAGCCGAAATAGCCTTTGGTGGCGGACGTGATCATCGGGATGGCCGGATAGGCAATGGCATAGCCGATCGCCCACAGGATGGTCACATAGAATGTCCAGACCCACCAGCGCGGCATGGGATTGTTGAGTTCGCGGATGCCGTCCCATTCATGTCCGGTTGTTTCGACGCCGCTCAATTCATCGATATGTTTTTCCGACATCTCAGTCATCCTTCAAGGGAATATCGGCGGCCTCTTTTGCGGCCTGCTTGCTGCCCGGGCGAAGCGTGAATACGACCGCGCCGACGAAGAATGCCGTCATTGCCAGAAGGCCCCAGCTGTCGGCGAAGTGTCTCATTGCTGTGTAGGTTTCCATGGATCACCTCATCGGTAGCCGGTCGCGTCGTCATAGGTCGAGAAATCGACCAGCGTGCCAAGCATCTGCAGATAGGACACCAGGGCGTCCATTTCGGTCAGCCTGGCCGGATCGCCATCGAAATCGCCGACCTTCGCCTTCGGATAGCGCGCAAGCAGCGCCGTCGTGTCCGCGTTCGGATCGGCCTGGGCCTTCATGTCGGCTTCCGCATTCGCCAGCATGTCGTCGTTGTAGGGCACGCCCACGTCCTCGTTGGCCTTGAGGTCCATGCCGATATCCTTGACCGTCACCTCCTGCTCCTTGAGGAAGGCGTAGCTCGGCATGATCGATTCCGGCACGACCGCCCGCGGGTTTGCGAGATGCTGGACGTGCCATTCGTTCGAATATCGTCCGCCGACGCGGGCGAGATCCGGCCCGGTCCGCTTGGACCCCCACTGGAAGGGATGGTCGTACATGGACTCGGCTGCGAGCGAGTAGTGGCCGTAGCGCTCCACCTCGTCGCGGAACGGTCTGATCATCTGGCTATGGCAGAGATAGCATCCTTCGCGGATGTAGATGTTTCGCCCCGCGAGCTCCAGCGGCGTATAGGGCCGCATGCCCTCCACCTTTTCGATCGTGTTCTGCAGGTAGAACAGCGGAGCGATTTCGACAATTCCGCCAATGCTCACGACAAGCAGCGAGCCGACGAGAAGAAGCGTCGCGTTCTTTTCAAGGATCTGGTGTTTATCAAGTATCGATGCCATGTCTCACCTCATTCGGCAGGCTGTGCTTGAGGCACGAAAGTGGTCGGGATCGCCGCTTCGTCGCGCAGACGTCCGCGGATGGTCATGAACACGTTCCAAGCCATGACGAGACCGCCCGCCAGGTAGAGCGCCCCGCCGACCGCGCGCAGCACGTAGTAGGGGATCATCGCCGCGACCGTTTCCGCGAAGGAATAGACGAGGAAGCCCTGGGCATTGTATTCGCGCCACATCAGCCCCTGCTGGATACCGGCAACCCAGAGCACGGCGGCGTAGATCACGATCCCGAGCGTTGCGAGCCAGAAGTGCCAGTTGACCATCCGCAGGCTGTAGAGGCGCTCGCGCCCCCATAGTTTCGGCGTCAGGTAGTAGATCGCCCCGAAGGTGATCATCCCGACCCAGCCGAGAGCGCCGGAATGCACGTGACCGATCGTCCACTCGGTATAGTGGCTGAGCGAATTGACCGTCTTCACCGACATCATCGGGCCTTCGAAGGTCGACATCCCGTAGAAGGCGATGGCGACGATCATCATGCGGATGATCGGATCGGTGCGGATCTTGTCCCACGCGCCCGAAAGAGTCATGAGACCGTTGATCATGCCGCCCCAGGAGGGCATCCACAGCATCACCGAGAAGACCATGCCGAGCGTCTGGGCCCAGTCGGGCAGTGCCGTATAGTGCAGGTGATGCGGGCCGGCCCAGATATACATGAAGATCAGCGCCCAGAAGTGGATGATCGACAGCCGGTAGGAATAGACGGGCCGATTGGCCTGCTTCGGCACGAAGTAATACATCATGCCCAGGAAGCCGGCGGTGAGGAAGAAGCCGACGGCGTTGTGGCCGTACCACCACTGGGTCAGCGCGTCCTGAACGCCCGAGAAGAGGGAATAGCTCTTGGAGCCGAGGAACGAGGCCGGAACCGCCAGATTGTTGACCACGTGCAGCAGCGCGATGGTGACGATGAAGCCGAGATAGAACCAGTTCGCCACGTAGATATGCGGCTCTTTGCGCTTGAGGATCGTGCCGAGGTAGACGGCGAGATAGGCGACCCAGACGATGGTCAGCCAGAGATCGACATACCATTCGGGCTCGGCATATTCACGGGCCTGGGTGATGCCGAGAACGTATCCGGTCGCAGCCATCACGATGAAGAGCTGATAGCCCCAGAAGACGAACCAGGCGAGGCTGCCGCCGAAGAGACGGGCTCGACAGGTGCGCTGCACCACATAGAACGACGTCATGATGAGAGCGTTGCCGCCGAAGGCGAAGATGACCGCCGAGGTGTGAACGGGCCGCAGCCTTCCGAAATTCAGATAGGGCGCGATGTTGAGGTCGGGAAAGGCCAGCTGCAGGGCGATGACGACCCCGACGAGGAAGCCGACCACGCCCCAGAACACCGTAGCGATCAGGCCGTAGCGTATCACCTCGTCGAAATAGCCCGACACATCGACCTTCCGCCGCTGGTCCGCCGGTGCGAAATCGACGTTCCTGACCAGGAGCACTGTTCCCACCACGAGGCAGAAGCAGAGTATGCCCATATGGACCGCAAAGAGATGATCGTGCGCGAATGCGGCTCCCAGCAGCGCTAGAAACGCCGCGACAGCAACCACCATCGTTTCCGTCGTGTAATTCATGATGTCGTCCCCAGTGCAAAGACGACCGCGTCGCGGCCGGCTTTCTCGTCGCTCGAGGCAGGACTGTCACGAAGCGGGGAGAGGCTCCTTGATCTACATCAACGAGAGAGCGACAAGCGGAGGGCGATCGCCGCTGTTACAAAGTGTTACAATCTTTCACCCTTTTGCACCGTTCGCTCATCCCCGTGTGACGCAGCAGAGTTCTAGTGGGCTCACTGACCACGAGGGACCAGACGATGCTGATGCAGAACAATCAGGCGTTCGAAAATGCCGAGATGGCGAATGAGGCGATTCACGCCGGCCAATCTCTGTCGTCGCTTTTCCTGACGTCGGCGGCGGAAGCCGTTCCCGCCGGGAGAGCGATCTGCTGGGAAGGCGACAAGGCGAACCATCTTTTCCAGGTCGTGGAAGGAGTCGTCCGCCTGCATCGCATCATCGGCGAAGGTCGCCGCGTCATAACCGCGTTTCATTTCGCCGGCGATCTCATCGGAGCCTCTCAGCAAAATGATTTCCTGTTCACGGCGGAGGCGGTTACCCACTGCAAGATTCGCCGCATCTCCCGGAAAAGCTTCCACGAGGAAGTCGCTCGGTCGCATGCTCTCGGCCCCGCTTACATCTCGCTCCTTTGCCAGGAGGCAGCCGCCGCGCACGAACAGATGGTGCTCCTGTCGAAGAAGAACGCCGAAGAGCGGCTGTGCAGCTTCATCGTCAGGCTTGCATCCCGCCGCAGCCCGCAGCCGCGGCAGGACCTGGTGCCGGTGCCGATGAACCGGCAGGACATTGCCGATCATCTCGGACTAACCATCGAAACCGTGTCCCGCACGATTACGAAACTTGCGTCACGCAACATCGTTATTCCGGAGGGCCGGCACGACCTCAGGATCGTAAATCTCGCTCGCCTTGCACAGTTGTCCGGTGATGCAGATGATTTTTCTGACGATTCCTGCCATAGGGTCAAGCTGCACTGATGCAACAAGCCGCAGGACCGACGTTCATGCCCCATCGCCTCGTGTCGCCGAGAACCGCATCGTACCAGGAACTGGATGCAATGGTGCACGTGCTCGACGGTACGGAGATTCTGATCCATCGGTTCGATGAAACCATCACGCACTGGTCCATCGGTTGCGAGAACATGTACGGCTGGGCAAGAGAGGAAGCGGTCGGCGAGAAGGTTTACGAGCTGCTTGCGACGAAATTTCCCGAGCCGGCAGAAGACATCCGCGATCAGCTGAAATCACGCGGCTTCTGGCAGGGCGAAATCATTCATCGTCACAAGAGCGGATACGATATTCACCTCGCGTCCCGTTTCGTGCTCGTCAACCTGCCGGATGGTGACCTTGCGGTCATCCAGACGAACAGCGACGTCAGCGCATTGAAGGGTGCCCAGGAGGCGGTCAAGTCCCGCGAAGCGCACCTCAGCTCGATCCTGGATACGGTGCCCGACGCCATGGTGGTGATCGATGATAGGGGAACGGTGTTGTCGTTCAGCAGGGCTGCAGAGAAACTGTTTGGAATGTCTTCCGACCAGATTTGCGGCCGCAACGTCAGCGACCTCATGCCGAACCCCTACCGCGACGCCCATGACGGTTACATCAATCACTATATCGATACGGGCGAGAAACGCATCATCGGCTATGGGCGCGTGGTCACCGGGCAGCGGGCGGATGGATCTCAATTCCCGATGGAGCTTCATGTCGGCGAGGCGACGGCGAACGGAGAACGCATATTCACCGGCTTCATCCGCGATCTCACGAGCCGTTTCAAGATCGAGGAAGATCTTCGCCAGGCGCAGAAGATGGAAGCGATCGGGCAACTGACGGGCGGCATCGCGCACGACTTCAACAACCTGCTCACCGTCATCAGCGGCAATCTCGAAATGATCGAGGACAAGCTGCCGCCCGGCACCCTTCGTGACATTCTCAAGGAAGCTCAGTCGGCAGCGCAGGACGGCGCGATCCTCACGGGCCAACTGCTCGCCTTCGGCCGGCGCCAGCCTTTGAATCCGAAACATGCGGATCTCGGTCAGGTCGTCGGTGGCTTCTCGGACCTGCTTCGGCGAACGCTTGGGGAAGATATCAAGCTGTCGACCGTCATCGAAGGATCGGACCTCGACGTCCTTGTCGACAGTTCCCAGCTTCAGAACGCCATCCTGAACATCGCCTTGAACGCCAGGGATGCCATGCCGAAAGGCGGCAGTCTTACGACGACGATCTCGCGGGTTCACCTCGATGCCGATTATGCCAAGATGTATCCGGACGTGCGCAGCGGCAACTTCGTGCTTGTCGCCATGACGGACACCGGCGTCGGGATGAACGAAGAGGTCCGGCAGCGGGCGATAGAACCCTTCTTCACGACAAAGGGAGTGGGAGCGGGCACGGGTCTCGGACTCAGCATGGTTTATGGCTTCGTGAAACAATCGGGCGGCCATCTCCAGCTTTACAGCGAAGTCGGGCGCGGCACGACGGTGCGCATATACCTTCCCGCCACCCACGAGGCGAAGGTGCCGGAGCCCATGGCGGCCGGCGACGCCGGCGAGAACCAGCTGCCGGGCGGAAACGAAACGGTGCTGGCCGTCGAGGATGACGCCCGCGTTCGCCGCGTCGCCGTCGCCAGGCTCGCTTCCATGGGCTACACCGTGCTTGAAGCCGAAAATGGCCATCGCGCGCTCGATCTCCTGCAGGAAAACAGCCAGATTGCACTGCTCTTTACCGATATCGTCATGCCGGGAGGGATGACGGGCGATGAACTCGCCCAGGAGGTGCGCCTGCTGCGGCCTGATATCGCCGTGCTCTTCACGTCCGGCTATTCCGAGCCCGGCCTTGCGAGCAAAGGCATCGTTCCCGGCGCGCAGTGGCTGCGCAAGCCCTATACCGCAAAAGAACTGGCGCTGAAGATCCGAGAGCTTCTCGACGCGAAGTAATATCCGCGGCGACGCAGTGATTGCCCACCGCCTTTCGGAACAATTCGGACCGGAATTGTCAGCTTTTTCCTCTATTTGACGAGCATCAAAGAGGCCGGATCGAGCATGTCCTAGAAGCTGTGCACGAGGTCAAATCGACCTCGCCAAACAGGAGATATGCATATGCGTTTGAGATTCGGTTTGTTCGCTGCAACGGCAGCCCTGATGGTTTCGACAGCACCGTTGATGGCCGCCGACCACCAGGTTCAGATGCTCAACAAGGGCACGGACGGCGCCATGGTGTTCGAACCCGGTTTCCTGAAGATCGCTCCCGGCGATACCGTCACCTTCGTCCCCATGGACAAGAGCCACAATGTCGAGACCTTCAAAGGGCTCATCCCCGACGGCGCTGCCGAATTCAAGTCCAAGCCGAACGAGCAGTATCAGGCGAAGTTCGACGTTCCAGGCGCCTATGTCCTGAAATGCGCGCCGCATGTCGGCATGGGCATGGTTGCGCTGATCGAGGTCGGTGACAAGCCATCCAATCTCGACGCAATCAAGACTGCGAAATTGCCGAACATGGTGCGCAAGCGGCTCGATGCCGACCTCATACAGATCACCCAGTAATTGACGGTAGTGTGGGTTGGCGGCGACTGCGCGCCATCCCGCACCGTCTTCCGCCGCTCATGCCGCCGTTTGCTCGATTGGTGCCTGCTGAATCGATCCCATGATCTCGCGTTCCGATTTGATCTGCCGGCGCATGGGGCACAGGAACGAGCGCATCTGATATGCGACGGCTTCCCATGACAGCCGGCAACTCCCCTCGCCCAGAGCGGTCAGTATAGCGACCAAGTCTTCCGTGGCATTCAGGCTGGATGAGCGCTGTGCTTGACGCCTCTTCCGACTCCTGATGTTCCATGGCCCGCTTGAGGGCCGCCGAGCAGTGCAATCGGTCCTCAAGCTCGTATGTCGTCAGCAGCAAGGGCATCAAGTCGCTTGAGATCCGGCCGCAAAGGCCTTCGTCGATGTGACAGGGCAGGAAGTCCGCGATCGCCTGAAGCACGTCGCACCACCACAAGAGCTTCTCATAGCGGCGTTCGAGTTCCATGAAATGGATCGGAACTGCATTTTTCATCATGTAGCCTCCGCAGGGACCGTGCAGAAGGGAGCCGGCCACGGAACCCGAACGGTTCCCAATTACGCCGCCTTGCTGTGCGTGCGTCCATGCGAGCCGAAATAAGCGTCGAATGCCGCCGCGACAGCGCGGACCATGAAACGTGCGTCTTGCGAAACGATGACCCGATCATCCCGGATCATCGCGACGCCATCGGCCACGAGCTCGCCGAGCCGTTCGTTGCGTTCGATGAGCAAGCCGGCGTCGAAGCCGGACGCTCTGCTCAGCCTCCCGAGGTCGACTTCAAAGTCGCACATCAGCCGTTCGATGATCCTCGCCCGAAGCTTGTCCTCTTCGGTCAAAACGTATCCCTTGGCCGTCGGCAGCACGCCGGATGCAACGCGCTCCGCATAGAGGCCCAGCGGCACGTGATTCTGCATGTAGCCCGTCGGAAGCCGCCCGATCGCCGAAGCGCCGAGGCCGATGAGGCTGTCGCATTCGTCGGTGGTGTAGCCCTGGAAGTTCCTCCTCATCGTTCCGTTGCGCGCGGCGACCGCAAGCTGATCCTCCGGCAGCGCGAAGTGATCGAGACCGATACGCACATATCCCGCTTTTTCGAGTTCCACGGCGATGGCTTCGGCCTGCTCATTGCGCTGTTTTGCGTCCGGAAGCGAGGTTTCGTCGATGAGGCGCTGATGCTTCTTGAAGGCCGGGATGTGGGCATAACCGAAAACCGCAAAGCGTTGCGGCCGCAGCAGAACGGCCAGCCGCACGGTTTCGATGCACGACTGCACGGTCTGTTTCGGCAGGCCGTATATGAGGTCGAAATTGATGCTGGCGACACCCGCCGAACGCAGGCCGGCAACCGCTGCCTGCGTCTGCTCGAAAGACTGCATCCGGTTGATGGCCGCCTGGACGACCGGATCGAAACTCTGGACGCCCAGGCTCGCGCGGTCGACGCCGTTTTCGCCCATCGCCTCGATCATCGAAGGCGCAAGCGTGCGCGGATCGATCTCGACCGCGACGCTGACGTTCTCCTCGAACGCGAAGGCGCTCCGCAGCTTCGCCATCAGCGCATCAAATTCCCGAGGTCTCATGATCGTCGGCGTACCCCCACCGAAATGAATGTTCTTGACGGGGATGTCGTTTCCGGCGGCGAAGGAGACGAGCTCGATCTCCTGGCTCATCGCATCCAGATATTCGAGAACCGGAGAGTCGTGCCGGGTAATGGTCGTGTGACACCCGCAGTACCAGCACATCGAGCGGCAGAACGGCACATGAAGATAGACCGAAACCGGTTCTGCTTCTCCGATCGCTGCAAGGCCCTTGGCGTATTCATTCGGTCCCACGGCGGCTGAAAAGGCCGGTGCCGTCGGATAACTCGTGTAACGCGGAAGCCGCGCATCGCCGTATTTGGCGACCAACCTGTCGGACATTCTAGCATCCTTTGTCAAAACCAGGATGCCTTATGACCCGCAGCGGCGCGCTCTTCCTTGTCCCAAATCAATAAAAGCGTTGGAAGGCAATCAGATGGATATTCAGGTTCCACGGCCGCTATCGCGTTTGAAGCGGCGAGAGTGCCGGCAGGCCCCATCGCCGGATCGAATTATCCGCATCGCATTGATCGAGGTCAAAGTGTCTTCCGGCTGACCTCGTAACCTTGGCTGGAAGCTGGAGGCTGCAGCGACCAGCCTATGACAGGAGCATAGAATGCCGTACGAAGTCGTCACAGCAAGCCTGAACGCCGATAAATCCGGCCGCATCGATGTGTATTTCGGCACCGAGAAAAAGACCGTTATCGTCTCGCGACGTGCATTGCTGTCCGCGGCCTCGCCTCCTCGCGCAACCGAAATCCGTCTTCTCCAATACATCGACATGTTCTGTGAAATTGCGGCGAGCCGCCTCGGCTCGACGGAGATGGGCGATGCGCTTCTGATCACCGCAAACGACGTCCGCAGATGGATTGACGCACGGCAATCGCCCGAAATGCCGGCGCATGCGGCAAGCCGATCTGATGCCGGAACAGCATGGATTTCGCCGAATCCAAATCGAACAGCTACGCCCTGAGATACGTCCAAAATCTCTCGCCCCTGGCTTCATTCCTTCTTTGCCGATGAAAGCAGATGCGGTGGCTGGTGACACCTCGACGGCGTGCGTGTTAAAGACGGTGCCAATGAATACCGATCTGTAACGAGCAACGGCTTGACGGATGACGATGGCAACAGCTCAGAGTGACGCGCATCTTCTCGTTGTCGATGATGATCCGCGGATTCGCCAGATGTTGACGCGCTATTTCGAGGGCGAGGGTTACACGGTCTCTTCCGCCTCTGACGGCACCGAGATGCGGGTACGCCTGCGTCAGCAGAATTTTGACGCCATCCTGCTCGATCTCGTCCTCCCCGGCGGCGCCGACGGTCTTGACCTTGCTCGCGAAATCCGTGCCCAGTCCGATGTCCCGATCATGATGCTGACGGGCCGCGACGATGTCGTTGACCGGATCGTCGGTCTCGAAGTCGGCGCCGACGATTACATCGCCAAACCGTTCCACCTGCGGGAAGTCCATGCGCGCCTGAAATCGATCCTGCGCCGCCGGCAGCCTGCCCTGCGTGGCGCTGAAGCGGCCGGCGAGGAGATTATCGGCTTCGAGGACTGGAAACTCAATCTCAGCCGCCGCCAGCTTCTCGATCCCGAAGGCGTTGAAGTCGAGCTGACGACCGGCGAATTCGATATGCTGACCACCTTCGCGCGCCACGCCGGCCGGGTCCTCACGCGCGACGTGCTGATGGAATTGACCCGAGGCCGAAACCTCGAAGCCTTTGACCGGACGATCGACGCCCAGATCGTCCGGCTGCGCCGCAAGATCGAAACCGACCCGAAGAAGCCGCAATTTATCAAGGCCGTTCGCGGCGTCGGCTACGTCTTCACCGCCAAGCTCGATTGAGCTGCTGAGATGACATCCCCATTCAAGAGCAGAGTATGGCAGCCCCGCTCAAACCGACCGAGGTCGTCAAGCGCCCTGTTGGAATCCGGAAGCAGGTGGACGGTCGTGTAGGTCCGGATGCCGGCCCATCCCATGCCGCGCCAAGGCCGTGAGCAAAACGGTGCGCCGCATCGTTTTCAATCGGCGACCAAAACTTGCAGGCCGAAACACAGGAACCCGTCCGGTTATCGGCATATCAAACCGAACGCGCACAATCTTGGCAGATTGCGGCATACGGAACCGCGTCCAGCCTTCGCTCGTCAATCACGTCGCCGCACTTCGAGCAGCGCCCGAAGGTTCCATGATTCAAACGGTCGAGCGCGGCATCGATAGCCGCAAGTTCGCTCTGCCCGGCAGTGCCGAGTTCTTCCAGTACTTCGTCGTTGTTGCGCTCTATCGCGCGATCGTCGTCATCCGGATCGCGAGGTCGTTCCAGGTCCTGCTCGATCGCATGTAGGCGTTGTCGCAGCTCCTCCTGACGTTTTACCAGTACCGAGCGGTATCTCTCGTAATGCTGAGCGTTTTGTGCAGGCGCTTTCTGCATGGTCGGTTCGTCCTTGTTAAGATGCAGATTGTAAGTGGAGTCTTACCTCAACTTCGTTTTAAGGCTTTGATCGTGGTCAATAACAAGAGCCGCATAAAGAGTCCTCGAAGCCCGTAATCGAACTGCTGTCGCCCAGGGTATCGCATCGAATTTATCGACCCTGCCAGGCCCGCGGCTAGAACAGGTCCTTGCCGTTTCTGCCAACGAATTCAGTCCAGAACCCCTTCGCATGCGCTTCCTTCACAAAGGAATTTGCGCTGAGTGCGTCTGCCCGTATGACGTCGTTGAAGCATTGCGCAAAAGGAGAGCAGAGTTCGTCACGCACCCAGGCACGGGCGCGCGGCGAAACCGCGGCGATTTGCCAGTCATCATTGCTCGTTCGCTCAAGACGAAAATCGACTCCGGAGTAAGACGGATCGGAATTCGCCGCATCAACCAACAACACGTCTGCCTTCCGCGAAAGAATCTGGCTCATGTCCTTCTCCTTCTTGCAATCGGTGCGACCCAACTCCCGAGTGGCGCTGGCGCTTCCGTCTCATCCTCGCGGCATTCCGGTCTCCCGAAAGGGTCACGGCGTCGCCTCGCAGGCTGCTTTGCTATCATTGACACAAATCGGACATTTGGAATTTGACCAGCGTCAAACGCAGGCGTCAGCACATCAGCCCGCCATTTGATCCTGCGCAGTGCCTCTTCGTGGGCGAGTTCTAGACTATCGCCTTGGTGCAAATTGGAAAATGACATGAAGGCGATGGTTGCCAGTAGTCAACCGCCTGCGGTAGCGCTCCGTTGCTGCGCTCGAAATCCCGAAGGTCGTGTCGGGTGGGCGAACAAAATCATTCATTCGGCCTCTAGCGAACGGTAGATCTCTTCCTCCTGCGCAAAATGAAGACGCGTGATCGCTTCCAGCCCGTGCAGCAGTCGCTGGACCTCACCAAGCTGCGTCTCTGTCGGCATGTCGCTGTCGAACGCCTTTCGCATGACGGTGAGGTTATGGATCTGTCGTTGAATTTCCATGTGGGTTCGGCTCATTCCGGCGAGAACATCGGGCCCTGTATTCCTTCGGCGAAGGCGCGCGTAAACCTGTTCGTCTCTTTTCTCATGGGGAAGGAGCCGGTCACGCAGCCCACGATCCAGTCTTTCGAGCTCGTCTTTTGCCTTCTTTCCTGGCAGGCGTGCAATCCGGTCCGCAGTAATGCCAATGTCGTCGACCACGTCAGCTAAGGCCCTGTGTTCAGCCTCCAGAGCCAGCAGGTCTTCTTTGCTCAATCGAGGCGAAGCCACGCCGATCGCGATTGGTGGCCCAAGGGCGCGGAGCGCGTTCAGAATGACCGCGACATCAATCGCCTCCTGGAACAATGCCCCTTCTACTGGCGTCAGATAGCCGAACGCGGCTGCGATCATGCCTGCGATCGACAAGCCCATGCCGGCATAGACGCTCTGCAACGCAATCCGGCGTGAGCGTCGGGCTATTTGGAAGGCATCGACCAATTTATCAAGTCGATCGAGCAGGATCACAACATCTGCCGCTTCAGACGAAGCAGCGGCGCCGCGCGCTCCCATTGCTATGCCGACATCGGCCGCCGCAAGCGCCGGCGCATCATTGACCCCATCACCGATCATCACGACGGGGCGGTTTCTCGCCTGCTCCATCTTGACGGCGTTTGTCTTATCCTCCGGCTTCATTTCGCTGATGACGTCGTCCACCCCAACGAATGCGGCGACGCCCGCCGCGAGATCAGCGCGGTCGCCGGTGACGAGGACAATACGCGCAATGCCAGCCTGACGCAGATGCCGCAGCACGAAACCCGCTTCCGGACGAATCTGATCCGCCAGTAGCATTGCCCCGGCAAGGGCGCCGTCGATTGCCACAACGACCGCGACTGTTCCGTCGCGCCTTATCCATGCCTCGATCTCACGACGAAAATGCGAGTCTTCTATCCCTGTGCTCACGAAAGCCCAGCCACCGATTATGAGGTTTTGGCTGCCGACGCGGCCCGTCAACCCAGAGCCAGGAGTCTCGCGAACGTCACTGGGTACATCAAGCTGTAGACCCCTCTCGTGGGCAGCGGTCACGAGGGACTGGGCCACCACATGAGGCGAGCTCTGATCCAGCGATGCCGCCAACCTCAGTAGCTCGAGCGCGTCGAGATCGCCTTGCACCTTGATCTCGATCAGGCGGGCACGACCATCGGTTACCGTCCCCGTCTTGTCGAGGAGAACCGTCCTTGCGACTGCAAGGGCCTCAAGAGCACCTCCGTCCTTCACCAGAACGCCCTTCTTTGCACAGCGGGAAATGCCGGACACGACGGCGACGGGTACCGCAAGTATCAGCGGACAGGGTGTCGCCACGACGATGACGGCAAGGGCTCGAGTTGCGTCACCGCAGAGCGCCCAAGCCGAGGTCGCGATCGTCAAGGTGAGAGCGAGGAAAGCGAGACCGAACCTCGCCGCCAATCGCACCATCGGTGCTTTGGTCCGTTGAGCCGCTTCGACCAGTCGGACGACACCAGCATAGGTGCTATCAGCAGCCGCGCTTGTCGCTTGGAGATCAAAGGCATCGCCGGCATTTGTGGAGCCGCTCATCACGGCCTGGCCCGAGGTTCGCCGGACAGGCAGAGCCTCGCCCGTCAGCGCGGATTCATCGAGGACCGCAGCGTTGCCAGCGACGATGCCGTCGACGGGTACCACTTCGCCGCGACGGACCAGAATGAGATCGCCTGGGGCGATGCCCGATACGGCAATATCTTCGATGCGGCCACTTTGATAACGGGCCGCGCGACTTGGAACCCGGCTGAGCAGCGCCGTCATCTCGCGACCGGCCCTGTTCTGGGCGAAAGTCTCCAGGAACTGCCCGCCGGTAAACATGAGTGCTACGACAATTCCAGCCAGATATTCGCCGAACGCGATAGCTCCACCCATAGCCAGCGCGGCAATCAGATCGAGGCCGAAATCCTTCCTGTGCAGACCGATGCCGATATCGACGAGGAGCACCGCGAAGACGGTTGCCGTCGCCGTCGTCCACAATTTCGCGGCAAGGTCCTCCTGGCCTGCAAACCAGGCCAGTCCGCCAGCGACCAGCGCCAATGTCACCAACGGCAGCATCCATGTCTTGGCGCCACGCCAGCCGCGCATCAGCATGTGAACGTCTCTCCGTTCTTTAAATAAGGTCCTCCTGAGACCGAAGCGGCAAATGCAATCGGCAAAACGTCTTCGGCCTACCGGCGTTCAAGGCAATTATACGCCCCCAGCCAATGCCGATCAGCTTGCGTCTGAGCATGATCATCCTGCGGAGGGCGGCGCGTTGACTCAAATCAAAAACGCCGCCGGCAAGATGATCCGTCCGGTGCACCGAAGTGCCCTGCTCCGGAGAAAGGTTACATAAGCGATTTCGCGTGGCAGTCCCTCAAGCGGCGCGTCGGCCAGCCGAGTACTGCCCGCCGGCCAGGCGCAACTGCCGGCGGGACGTGTTGCGTGAAGCTGGGGTAGGTAGCAAATGCTCTGCCCGGGCAAAGCTTATTTCACTGCGCCTCGTCAAAGCTCATGAACCAGTGGGCATCCAAGCAACCGCTCAAGGCGTCAGCACGGCTGCCCCGCTCAACCGGCCGGCCCTGAGATCGTCAAGCGCCCTATTAGCGTCAATCAGCGGGTAGACGGTGGTATGGGTCTTGACGCCGGCTTGGCGAGCGACCGGAAAGAATTCCTCCGCGTCGGCGCGCGTGAGATTAGCCACCGAAACGACGCTTCGCTCGCCCCAAATCAGGGCGTAGGGCATCGACGGGAGATCGCTCATGTGGATACCGCCGCAGACGACTCTGCCCCCTTTCCGCACTGCCTTCAAAGCGGCCGGCACGAGTTCGCCTACCGCAGCGAAGATGATTGCCGCATCGAGCATGGCGGGCGGACTTTCATCCGAACCTCCCGCCCAGACGGCGCCGAGACCGAGCGCGAAACGCTGCGCCGCTTCGTCGCCGGGACGTGAGAAAGCATAGACCTCGCGACCCTGCCAGCGACAGATCTGCGCGATGATATGGGCGGCCGCGCCGAATCCGTAAAGACCGATCTTGCCGGCAGCGCCGGCCTTCTTCAGCGAACGCCATCCTATAAGGCCCGCGCACAGCAGCGGCGCAAGCGAAACAGGATCGGCATCTTTCTCGAGCGCAAAAGCATAATCGGCATCCGCAACGACATGTGTGGCAAAACCGCCATCGCGCGTGAAGCCGGTGAATTCGGGACGGTCGCAGAGGTTCTCCTGCCCGGCGCGGCAGAAGGCGCAGGACCCGCAGGTATATCCGAGCCACGGCACGCCGACCCTTTGCCCGATCCGCGACGAAGCGATATCGCCGCCGACGGCCTCGACGATGCCGACAATCTCATGGCCGGGAACGAGTGGAAGCTTCGGGTCGGGAAGATCACCGTCACAGACGTGAAGGTCGGTTCGGCAGACGGCGCAAGCCTCCACCCTCAGCATTAATTGCCCGTCTCCCGGTGCGGGATCGGGCTGCTCTATCAAGCGTAGCGGAGAGCCCACCCTCTCGAGGACCATTGCCTTCATCAACGCCTCCTCACCTTTGCGAGACCGCCCCTCCCCAAGATGGGGCAGGCATTCTCTTTACGCTGCCCGACGGCATTTAATCGAACCTGCATGATGAGCGCGCTTTGCCCGGCGTCAAGCTTCGGCCGCGCTCGGCACCGTGGCCCTTTGCGGCTATTTGAGATGGATCAACGTGCGCGGCGTGCATCGCCTGCATCATCCGTCATCGATAAACATCGTGAAGGGGTGAAATCATGACGAGCAGAATGATGAAGGCGGCGGTCGTTCGGGAATTCGGCAAACCGCTGGCGATCGAATGCGTGCCAGTGCCCGTGCCAGGCCCGGGCGAAATTTTGGTAAAGGTCGTCGCGTGCGGGGTATGCCATACCGATCTGCACGCCGCCGAAGGCGATTGGCCGATCAAGCCGACACCGCCCTTCATCCCCGGGCACGAGGCCGCCGGTATCGTTGCTGCCCTAGGTTCCGGCGTTACCGAATTCAAGGAAGGCGATGCTGTCGGTGTCGCCTGGCTGCACGACGCCTGCCTGCGCTGCGAATATTGCGAAACCGGCTGGGAAACGCTCTGCACGCACCAGCACAATACCGGCTATAGCTGCAACGGCGGTTTTGCCGAGTACGTCATTGCCTCGGCCGCCTTCGCCGCCCGCCTTCCCGCAGACGTCGACTTTGCCGAGATCGCTCCGATCCTCTGCGCCGGCGTCACGACCTACAAGGGACTGAAGGAGACCGAAGCACGGCCCGGCGAGTGGGTGGCGATATCGGGGGTCGGTGGTCTTGGCCATGTCGCCATCCAATATGCCAAGGCGATGGGGCTCAAGGTGATCGCCCTCGACGTCGCCGCTGCCAAACTCGACCTTGCCCGCCAGGTCGGTGCCGATATCGCGCTCAACGCCCTCTCCGAGGACGCGATCGAGAAGGTGCTGAAGGCAACGAGTGGCGGAGCGCATGGGGTGCTCGTCACAGCCGTCTCGCCGCCTGCTTTCTCCCAGGCGCTCGGCATGGTGCGTCGCAAGGGCACGGTCAGCCTCGTCGGCCTGCCGCCGGGCAACTTTCCCACGCCGATCTTCGACGTCGTGCTGAAGCGCATTACCGTGCGCGGCTCGATCGTCGGCACGCGCCGCGACCTCGACGAAGCGCTGGCTTTTGCCGTCGAAGGTCGGGTGCGGGCCGAGATCGCCAGCGCGCCGCTCGACGACGTCAACAATGTCTTCGCAGGTCTCAAAGCAGGAACGATCGCGGGCCGCATGGTGCTCGACATCGCTGGAGAAGCTGGCGCAATCGCAGCGCAGGGCAAGTCCGTAGCATAGCGTGACCGCGCCGCGCGATGTCTCCGCCACCCAGGGAAGCGGCGGAGACATCTGCGTTTCAGGACAAGAGCAGCGTAGCCCTTTTCCGCCACATGCACTCGGCGAGCCAAATCTTTGACGCCGATCAAAGCGCTTTGCCTGGATCGCGTTACCGTGGGTTCGACGGTTCAGGCAACTGCCTGCTTATCGGAAATCGAGTGCGCCGCGCGCACCGGCGCTATGAAGCCTGCCTCACCATGGAGTCGAAAATGCTCGTTCAAGCCATCATGACATTGCCGGTGATCACCGTGCCGACATGCTGCTCGGTCGCAGAAGCAGCCCAGCTGATGCTCGATAACAGGATCAGCGGCCTCCCCGTCGTCGATACCAACGGAGCGCTCGTCGGCATCGTCAGCGAAGGAGACTTCCTGCGCCGCAGCGAGCTGAACACGCAGCGCAACCGGCCGTGGCTGCTCGATTGGTTGACGAGTCCGGGAAAGATCGCCACGGAATACGTTCGCACCCACGGCCGGCGCGTTGACGAGGTGATGACCTCGCCGGTCAGCGCGATTGCGCCGACGGCTTCCGTTTCCGACGCCGTCAGGCTGATGGAGCGCTACGATATCAAGCGCCTGCCCGTCGTGGAGAATGGCAAGCTCGTCGGCATCATCGCACGCTCCGACCTCTTGCGGGCCCTGTCTCGGGCGCTGCCGACAACGTCCCCGTCCCCTGATGATGCGCAGATTCAGGCGGCAATCGAGGCTGAGTTCGCAAAGCAGAGCTGGAGCCGCAACGGCTTCATCCATTGCCATGTCTCCGATGGTATTGCCGAGTTGACGGGCACGATCTTCGACGAACGCGAGCGCCTGGCCGCAAAAGTCGCGGCCGAGAATGTCGCGGGCGTTCAATCAGTTAGGGATCTGCTGGTCTGGATTGACCCCTATTACGGCATCGCGCTGCCGCCGCCGGACGCCGAGGCCAGGCAGCCTTAACGTGAGGAGACAAATCGTGGAACATCCTGCTTTCAACGATCGGATGGCACAGCTGCTTGCCGCTTCGATGCTCGCGACGTCGGCAGCATTCGTGTTTCTGTATCCCGACATGGACAAGCTCGTGCTCGCTTCGGCAAATTTGTCTCTCTGCGGGCTGGTTCTGCACACGGGCAGAACAGTTCAGGGTGCCAAGGCGCGGCGGTGGGAGCAGGTCGCTATCGCCACCTGGCTCGCAGCCTCGCCCCGGTTGCTCGGCTTCGACCACGTCGCAGCGAGCCTGTGGGTCACGGTCGCTTTCGCCGTCCTTCTCTTCCTTCCCACCGCCTGGGCGACGGGCCGGCAGGAAGCGCCGCGAAGTGTGGAAGCCCGCGCCCGCGGTGCCCAATGGCGCCGACCGTTCTGATCCAGTCAACCACGCATCGCCACAGCGCAAGGTCATAGGCCTCACAGATTTTCACCAGCATGATGCGGAGCCAAGACGACAATGCCGAAGAGTCTATTCCGTTTCGTGCTCCTCACCGGCGGCCATCATCAGATCGCACTCGCGGCTCTTTCGATTATTCTCTTCCTCTCTGGTACGGTGCCGCTCGAGATCCAGAGGCGCATCATCAACGCGGCTACTGAGCGGGCTCCCTACCAGGCCATTATAATCCTCGTCCTTGCTTATCTCGGACTCGTCCTGCTGGAGGGACTGACCAAGTTGATGCTGAACACCTATCGTGGCTGGATCGGCGAGATCGCGGTCCGCTGGCTACGCAAGTCAGCGCTCGCCGCCTCTGAACGTTCAAGCGAGCCCCCTGTCGATGCGCTCGCCGAAGGTGTGCAGCTTTCGATCATCATCGCCGAGGCCGAACCGGTCGGCGGCTTCGTTGGCACCAGCATTTCGGAGCCGTTGCTGCAGACCGGCATCCTTGTCGCCGTCGGCGGCTATATGATCTACCTGCAACCACTGATGGCTCTTGCCGTCGCCCTCGTTTTCCTGCCCCAGATCGGCTTCGTGCCGATAATGCAGTCGGCGATCAATCGACGGGTGGAGACCAAGATCACCGTCACACGCCATGTCAGCCAGAGCATGGTTCAGCATGTCGCCACCAACACTGCGCTCGATGCCCAAGGCGGTCGGGTGGAGCAGCTCTTCTTGCTGAACATGAGCATCTACAGGATTAAGTTCAGCATGAACTTCATGGTGAACCTGATGACGCAGCTTGGCTATGCCGGCATCTTTGCGCTCGGCAGCTATTTCGTTGTAACCGGCAAGACTGAGATCGGAACCGTCGTCGCCTTCATCTCCGGCCTTTCGAAGATCAGAGATCCGTGGGGAGAGCTCATCGACTGGTATCGCGACCTGAGGATCACGCAAGTCAAGTATGCCATGATCCGGGATGCGAGTGCTGCAGTGGAAGCGCAGGAGGGCGCGTCGGACGGTCGCGCCGTCGCTGGTCAGCCGCGCGGCCTCTGAGCATCGACAATACGATCTCACAGCCGAGTCCTCCGAAGCCGGTCTCTAGACATCTCTGCCAAGCCCTTAATGCGATAGCAGCACTGGCAGCGTGATTCTGGTCAGCACCGCCTGTGTGGCGCCGCCGAGGACGAATTCGCGCAAGCGCGAATGGCCGAAGCCGCCCATGACGAGAAGATCGGCCCGCACTTCGAAGGCTTTGTCTTGGAGCACTTCTCCGACCGGCTCCCCGCGGGTACGCACCTGCATCGCTTCGGCCATCACGCCGCTCTTCAGCAGGTTTTCGATCAGGTATTCCCCTGTCTCGGATTTGATCGGCTTCTCATCGATGACGGAAAGCAGGCAGACCCTTGAAGCCCGTTCCAGGAAGGCCAAGGCGTCATGGGCCGCCCGTGCCGCCGCACGGCTGCCGTCCCAGGCGATGGCGACGTGGTCCATCCGGCCGCCGAAAGGCGCCCGGGGATAAAGGATGAGCGGCCTCCCGGAGCCGAACAGCACTGCCTCGACGATCGGACGGGAGACGCCCGCCAGCTCCAGCAGCACGAAATCGTAGGAACGCGATGCTTCCGCCAGCGCTTCGACGAGGAAAGGCTCCTCGATCCTGATCTCGCGCGTGCTGACATCAACCGAAGCCGCTTTTGCCTCATCGACCGCCCTTTGAGTCAGCACTGAGGCCCGCTTGCGGCTCAGCGCCTCGGCGTCGCGCGCCATCTTGGCCACGTCGATGATCAACGAGGACAGCGCATTGGAGACGTCGGGAACGGTGATCTCCACCGCACAGACGGTCAGCGTGGCCTGCATGTGGTGCGCAAGGGCAACTGCATTGGAGATCATGAATTCCGACGTCGCATCGGGATAGGTGAGGAGCGGAAGGAAGAGGTGCCGTTTCATGGGTGTATTCCCGAACAAAGAATTGCGCTCTGATGCCACCACCCTGGCATCTGATCGGAAATACGCATTGACCTGGCGCAATCGCAGCCCTCCCATCTTGCTTGATTAGCGAGGGGCGGTCGCCCGGAGGCTCGTCAAGCCTGGGAAGAAGCGGCGGCTGCGAGCGGTTCAGCCCTATTTCGGTTCGCCCGTCGGCAATAGAAGTTCGAACATATTGCCGTGCCGCGATTTGGACCGCCTCAATGATCCCTTATGAAGTTCCGCGATCCGTTCAACAATTTTAAGCCCTATCCCGAGGCCTTCCGCATTCTCGGTTTGATGGACGAAACTGCCTGGCCGGACATCCTGTCGATCTTCGACCTGAATACCGCATTTTCCAACCCTGACGATGATCTTCGTTGAATCGGGCGTATGGCGAACGGCATTCTCGATCAGGTTGCGAAGGGCGTCTTTCAGGAGGGCTGGCGCGGCTCTCATACCTGCCGCCTCGACGTGGGTGAACACCTCCAGCGAATGCTTGTTTTCGTAAACCCAAGGTGCAAGCTGCTCGGCCACGCCTGTACATAGGGCGACGAGGTCGACCACTTCGAACGTGCCGTGATCGAACGTATCCAGCCGCGCGAGCGCCGTCAGCTGGCTCACAAAATGCACGAGGTCATCGAGATCCGCCTCGGCTTTGCGCGCCCTCGGATGGTCAATACGGCCAAGTTCCAGTTTGATGGCTGCAAGCGGTGTGCGCACTTCATGGGCGATGCCCGATGTCAGTATCCTTTGCGACAGCATCAACTCGCCAATCCGTTGGAACGCCCGGTTGACGGCCACCGCGAGATGGGCAATTTCTCGCGGCATTCCCTCGAAGGGCAGATGGGATCTGGAATCCATCGGATCGATGAGTTCGGCAGCATCGGCCGCTGCCTTTACAGGCTTCAAGGCACGGCGAACTGATAATAAGGTTGCCCCGAGAACAAGTCCGAGCAAGATGCTCATCGGCACAATCATGTGCTCGAGGATCTCATTCCAAAAGACGCCGGACGCGAGATTCTCAGGATCGCCCACAGTGGCGACATCAACCAGAATTCGCTGCTCGCCGATCTGGAACGCTCGCCCCCCGACGAGCGTAAGAGGTTTTCCAGGCTTGATGGTGCGAAGCCAAAAATCTGGAGGATTGACCTCCGCGGGCAGGAAACGGCTTTCGCAGGCATCGTCGCAGGACTCGAAAATCAGATGGCCGCGGCCGTCGCGAATGCGCGCGACATAGCCGGTCTGTGGATGGGCATAACGCTGGCCTACAGTTGTCGGCAGCCTGTAGGTAACGGCGCCGTCCTTACCGCCCACGCCCGAGGCAAGCCGCTCTGTTTCCTGCTCGACATACAGGCGGGAAAGCTCCCCGACATTCCAATAATAGTCGGAAAAGACGACGGCGAGCTGGACAAGCATCGCGACCATGGCGAAGAACGCGATCCTTCGCGTCAGAATGGCCGTCAAGGTGGGAGTCGATCGAATCAATCCCGTTCCTCGCGCAGCATGTAACCGACGCCTCTCACGGTTTCGATGACGGCATTGGCGGGATGTCCCTCCAGTTTGCGCCGGAGCCGAGAGACTGCCAACTCGACGGCATTGCTGCTGCGCTCGTCGCCGAACTCGGAGAAGGCGTGTTCCATCTTGCGCTTGGAAACCACGTTTCCGCCATTGCGCATCAGCAGTTCGAGCAGCGATTTTTCCGAGGGGGCGAGCGCCATTTCCATGCCGTGACAGGTGACCTGGCGGGAGGCCGTCTCAAACCTGACGTCGGCGAATTCCAGTGTCGGCATCGCTGTGACGGGCGAGCGCCGCATCAGGGCGCGAATCCGTGCAATCAGCTCGCCATTGTTGAAGGGTTTGATCAAGTAGTCGTCCGCCCCGGCATCCAGCCCGGCGATCCGCTCGTCGACGGCCCCGCGTGCCGTCAGCACGAGTACCGGAATCTGCCGTTTCGCGAGACGCAGAGACCTCAGAATGTCCAGGCCGTCTTCGTCAGGAAGGCCGAGGTCAAGAAGAAGGAGATCGTAACTTGCTCCGTCAAGCGCGAGGCGGCCTTCGATTGCCGTAGCAAAGGCATCCATTCGCCAGCCGGCCTCGCGGATGGCTTCGCAAAGAAGCTCGCGAAGCCGGGCGCTGTCTTCGATCAGAAGAATCCTCATGCTCTCTTTCGACCTGTCACCATCGACCAGACGAGATTTTCCCGATGTCTCCAGCTCTCGATCAGTGCCGCCCCAGCATGGATGAAAGCGAGGACCATGATACTGTTGGCTATGACACCGTGGACTTCCTCAAGCCATTTGTCGCCCCAGAAGGCATCGAGCGTCGTCATCCAGCCACTGAGCGCGGTCATTGCAAGAAGTGCCATGAGGCCCAGCATCATGATCGATGCCAGCGGATTGTGGCCGATATAGCGTTGCTCGCTGCCATTGATCATACCAAGGATCTGCGTCCTCACTTTTGCGAGTGTCGGAAAGAAATCGCCGAACCGCGCATGCTTTGTTCCGACGACCCCCCAGACGATCCGCACCGCGATGGCGGTGGCAACAACATAGCCCGTCAAACGGTGCCAATATTTTCCTTCCTCCAAGACAAAAAGATTGAGGATGCAGGCCGTAACGACGGTCCAATGAAACAGCCTGACAATCGGGTCCCAGACCTTGACGGTGTCGCTCGCGACCTGGGAGAGCTGAAGACCCTCCGGCTTCTGCAATTCAACCGGCGCCATGGTCAGTCGCCTTTCTGGACGATTTCGCCCGACACCGGATTGAAATAGACTTCGGCGCGATCGCCGTTCTTGTCCTTGCCGTAGATCTCGTAGCAGCTTCCCGTGATCTCGAAGGTTTTTACCTTGTAGCCCAGAGCGTCGATCTTTTCCTTCATGGCCTTCTCGGGCATCCACTTGGACTTCGGCTCCTTGGTGCAGCTTGGGCTGGCGATCGCCAGAGCGGGAGTTGCGGCCAGGATCATAAGGGCGGAGATAAGTTTCAACTCCATGGTTCAATCCTTTGCTTCTGCCTTCCAAGAGGCGACAGCGACTGGATAGAGGCCTGAACCTGTCTGTTTGCTGTCGGTGAGACCATTCGAATCTGCGACAGGCTCAGACGGCCAGCTTGTGGGTACCGTTTTCCTGCCCATCGGATCGGGGACGGAATGCTGCGGATGGGTACACTTCCAACGCGCCTGCATTCCGATAGGAGTGGCTGGAATTGGCTTTGGGAGATCGTAGCAAGACGGACCGCAAACAGCGCCAGACGACAACCCCATGCTCTGCCTATCCACCCTTAACTTCCTTGATTCAGGTCAAGCATTTGCAGATGGAGGTCTAGGTCATCGAAACGAGGATAACTCAACCTTGGCGCAGATCTTTGCGGTGGTTCTACCGCGCGCCGGTTCCCAACAGGTCGTTGGGCTGTGCACCACGTCCACCGAATTCAAACCGGAAAGTGGCCTCATCATCCCAAGGATCGCGGGGTTACGAACCGCTCGAGATAACCGGTGCCCGCCGCAATCTCGTTCCATCCGTCGAGATCGAGGTCGATGACGGCGAGGCCCGCTGTCGGGAACTTCTCCCGCATGCGTCGCACGGCGTCGGCATCGCCGTCCGCCACGATAAGCGAGGCAGCATTCTCCATGCCGGGATTGTGGCCGACGATGAGCAGCGTGTGGATGCCAGGCTCGACGGCCCGGATCACATTGAGGAGACGCTCCGCCGACACCTCGTAGATATCCGCCGCCTCGACTTCCTTGACCTTTTTCGAAAGGGCCCTGCGGACGAGCTTCCAGGTTTCCTGTGCCCGGCGGGCCGGCGAGACGAGGGCGAGATCGGGGATCAGCTTTTCGCGCACCATATAGGTCCCGATGACGGGCGCTGCCTTACGCCCGCGATCCGCCAATGGCCGTTCACGGTCGGCCACACCGTCGGGCCAGGCGGATTTGGCGTGGCGCAGAAGGATGAGGCGGTGTTTCGGCAGCATGGGGTCCAACGTCATTTTGTCGCGAGGCCGATGTCATCGGTTAGAGCTTCGTTCCGTGTTGACTCCTGGAGCAGAAGGCCTCCGATACAACTCTCAAACTAGGCGTATGCCACTGGCAGGTCCAGGTGTTTCGTGCGAACTTAAGCATCGTGCGGATTTCGGCGTTGGCGATGCTCGATCGGACGTGGAGCGTGTCTTGTCGAAATCGAAATCAAGCTCGACCTCGCTGACGAACTCTGGACCTGGTTCTGCGTTCCGATCTGCTTGGAGAACCCCATAAGGTCTTGGAACAGACATCAACCTATTTCGATACACCAGATCGCAGGCGGCAGGGTGTAACCGCGCGCCGCTGACCTCATTTGGTGTGGTGCCGGGGGGGTGAAACGGCGCTGTGAGAGGTGACATGCGCCGGACATGCCGCTGCTCATTCAGTTGGCTTGTCGGCCTTGCCGTCCAGGAGATGAATGAGTTCCATGGGGAACGGAAATATGATCGTCGAATTGTTTTCCCCGGCAATAACGTTCAGTGTGCTCAAGTAGCGCAGCTGCATTGACAGCGGTTGTCTGGCCAGCATTTCAGCCGCCTCCACCAGCTTTGCCGCGGCCTGCTGCTCGCCCTCGGCGTTTATGATTTTTGCACGCCGCTCGCGTTCTGCTTCAGCTTGCCTGGCAATCGCACGGATCATCGACTCGTTGATGTCGACATGCTTGATCTCAACATTGGCCACTTTGATGCCCCACGCATCTGTTTGGGCGTCGAGCATCCTCTGGATATCTTCGTTGAGCCTGTCACGTTCCGCGAGCATCTCGTCGAGATCGTGCTTGCCGAGCACCGAGCGCAACGTCGTTTGGGCAAGCTGGCTCGTGGCTGCCATGAAATCCTCGACCTGAATCACTGACTTCTCCGGATCGATGACCCTGAAGTAAATCACCGCGCTCACTCGAACCGAAACGTTGTCATGGGAGATGACGTCCTGGCTGGGGACGTCGAGCACGCGCGTGCGCAGGTCGACCCGCACCATTTGCTGTGCGTAGGGAACAAGCAGGATCAATCCGGGGCCTTTCACGCCGGTAAATCGGCCAAGTGTAAAGACGACGGCCCGCTGATACTCGCGCAAGATCTTGATCGCGCTCGCCAGGGTGATCAGCAACAGGACGACTGCGACGATATAGAAGATGAAACCTCCAATCATGGTCATCTGCGCTTCTCCTTGCTTTCTTGAGGTCCCCGATTCTTGCGGGGATCACGGGTGACCTCGAGGGTTAGCCCATTTCTGGCAATGACCGTCACCTCGTCTCCGTCCGTGAGCGGTTCGGCGGAGGCGGCGCTCCAGCGCTCTCCATGCGTGACAATGTAGCCGGTCGTGCCCGTCCAACTGGAGACTTTCCCTGAGATGCCGATCATCTGCTCCGCACCGGTCACCACGGCGCGCCGGCGTGCGCCGAATGCAAGGCGGACGACGATGAGGCTGAAGGCAAGGGCTGAAACACCGATACCAACCAGGACCTGTCGGCTCACTTTCAGATCGGGCACATCCGTATCGAAGAGAATGGTTGCGCCCAGGACGAGTGCGACCGCACCGCCGAGGCCGAGGACGCCGAATGTCGGTGCATGCGCCTCCGCAACCAAGAGAGCAACCGCAAGCACGATGAGGCCGACGCCGGCATAGCTGACCGGCAGCATTGCCAGGGCGTAGAGACCGAGCAGCAGGCATATGCCGCCGACCATTCCCGGGATAACCGCTCCGGGCGTGAGAAATTCGAATATCAGGCCGTAAATGCCGACAACCATCAGAATGAGTGCGACATTCGGGTCGGCGATGACCGAAAGCAGGCGGGTTCTCCAGTCAGGCTCGATGCTCTGGACACCGAGATCAGTCGTATCAAGCCGGATGTCCGCTCCTCCTGCCCGTACCGTGCGACCGTTGGCTTTCGCCATCAGCTCATCCACGGTTAACGCGACGAAATCGATGACCTTCTCGCGTTCGGCCGCAGTGGATGAGAGACTGGCTGCGTCGCGTACCGCCTTTTCCGCCCAGTCGGCGTTGCGATTACGCAACTCGGCCAGCCCCCGAAGATAGGCAGCAGCGTCGTTCACTGCCTTTGCCTCTGCAGCGTTGCGCGACTGTGGCTCCTTGCTGTCGCCGTTCTGGCCGTTGTCTTGTCCGCTCCCACCGAGAGCAATGGGCGTTGCGGCACCCAGATTGGTACCCGGCGCCATGGCGGCGATATGACTGGCATAGAGGATGTAAGTGCCGGCACTGGCCGCGCGGGCGCCGCTCGGAGCCACGTAGCTCGCGACCGGCACAGATGAGGCAAGGATTGCCCGAACGATGTCCCGCATCGACGTATCGAGACCGCCGGGCGTATCCATTTGCAGGACGATCAACGCCACTTTACGATCGTTGGCAAGCTGGATGCCGCGTATCACATAGTCGGCGGATGCCGGGCTGACGGCGCCATTCAATTGCAGCAGTAAAGCGACGCGTTCCGAGCCCGCTGTCGGGGCGACGGAAAACAGGAATACCGAACCCCAGATCAATGCCAAAGCGAAAATACGGATTGCCTCTCGGCAAAACCTCCGGGGCCGCATGGTCACCCGATAAATATTCATACACTCTAATATACGCCAGATTTACCAAAAGATAAGGCAGAAGTTTCTTCACCAGCCACGGCGATCTCAACGCGCATGTCGCGACATCCGGACTGGCCTGGTTTTGCTTCGCCGATGACAATAATCTTGTGAAAAATCCGATAGTAGGGCACAATTTGCGAAGGCATCTGAAGTTGCGGCGCAATCTCAAATCCGGCCATCTCGCGCCGAGTGAGAGTTCGCGCCGGAGGGTCGGCGTCGATGGATCAGGGGTTCTTTCTTCTGTTCGCTGCGGTATCCGTGATCACGGCCCTGACGATGGTTCTGGCGCGCAATCCGGTTCACAGCGCATTGGCGCTGATGGCGTGTTTCCTGCAGGTTTCGGCAATCTTCGTCTTGCTCGAGGCACCGTTGCTCGCAGTCATCCAGATCTTCGTTTATGTCGGCGCGATCATGGTCCTGTTCCTGTTCGTGATCATGATGGTCGATGTGCGCGAAGCGGTGTTGCAGCGGTTCTTGCCGGGCGGAAACCTCCCGGCTCTGGTACTGCTCGTCCTGCTCGGGGTCGAGATGCTCGTGCTGGTGCTCTGGAGCGACCGCTTTTCGGTCATGGAGCCCGTCGCCATGGGTGGCGGCGATGATATCAGGCAGCTTGGCACAGCACTTTTCGCCGACTATCTCCTGCCGTTTGAAACCGCCTCCGTAATCCTGCTGGCGGCCTTGGTCGGCGCCATCATGCTGGCGCGGAAGGAGCAGGGGTGATGGTTCCGCTCTGGTGGTATATTGTGCTCGGCGTGGTCCTGTTCGTGATCGGAGCGGCGGGCGTGCTGCTCAGGCGCAATATTCTCGTCGTCCTGATGTCGCTGGAGCTGTTGCTCAACTCGGTCAACATCAATTTCATCGCTTTCGGGCGTTATCACGCCGATTTCCGCGGGCAGATCTTCGCGATCTTCGTCATCGCAATCACCGCGGCAGAGGTTGCCGTTGCCCTCGGTATCCTGGTCGCCCTCGTGAGGAACAAATCCACCCTCAGGGTCGACGACGTGACGGTGATGAAAGGATAGCGGCTTTGGACCCGGTTGTATCGATCCGGCCGTTGCTTGCCATCACCGTCGCCGGTCTGGCGGCCCTTGCAGTTCTCCTTTTGAACAACCGCGAAAGACTTCGCGACCTGGTCTCGCCGTTGGCCGCGATCGCCATGTTCGCGATTGTCGTGTCGATGGCGCCCACGGTGCTGGCGGGCGGGACGGTCGAATTGCGCCTGTTCGAGATTCTGCCGGGGATTGACTTTGCTTTCCGGGTCGATGCGCTCGGCATGGTGTTTGCCACCGTCTCTTCGCTGCTGTGGATCGTGGCGGCGATCTATTCCATCGGCTACATGCGGCATTTGAACGAGCATGCGCAGACCCGGTTCTTCGCCTGCTTCGCCAGCAGTCTTGGGGCCGCCGCCGGGGGCGCCTTCGCCGCCAATCTGTTTACGCTGGTGATCTTCTACGAGGTGCTCAGCCTCGTTACCTATCCGCTCGTCTACCACCACGAAGACGAAGAGGGATGGAGGGGCAGCCACAAGTACCTCGTCTATCTGATGGGCGCCTCGAAAAGCGCGCTGCTCGCCGCACTGGCGCTGACCTACCATATTGCGGGGTCGCTCGACTTTGTCGCGGGGGGGCTGCTGGCCAGGAGTGATGTCTCGGCGGCGCTGCTGACGGTCGTCTATTTCTGCTATCTTTTCGGCTTCGCCAAGGCCGCTGTAATGCCGATGCACGCCTGGCTGCCCGCCGCGATGGTCGCGCCGACACCGGTCAGCGCGCTTTTACATGCCGTGGCAGTGGTCAAGATGGGCGTGTTCTGCGTGCTGCGGGTGGTGTTCCATGTCTTCGGCACGGGACTAGTGGGCGGGCTGGGCCTCGGCATCGCCACGGCCTATCTGGCTTCGTTCACGATCCTGATGGCGTCGGTTTACGCCCTGACGCGGGACGACCTGAAGGCCAGGCTTGCTTATTCGACGGTTAGCCAGCTCTCCTACATCGTGCTGGGCGCGGTTCTGTTGTCGCCGGTCGCGATGGTCGGCGGGATCATCCACATCGCGGCGCACGCATTCTCCAAGATCACGCTCTTTTTCTGCGCCGGGTCGATCTATTGCGCGTCCGGCAAGCGTAACATCAGCGACATGGCCGGTATCGGCCGCAGGCTGCCCTGGACGATGGGGGCATTTTTCGTCGCCTCGCTCAGCATGATTGGCGTGCCGCCAACCGCGGGCTTCGTCAGCAAGTGGTATATGGCTAAGGGCGCCGTGGCGGCGGGAGAGACCGCGTTCCTGGTCGTGCTCCTGGTGAGCTCGATCCTGAACGCCGCCTATTTCCTGCCGGTCAGCTATGCCGCCTTCTTCCAGGCCGAGAAGCAGGAGAGCCGCACGACGGTCCGTGAAATTCCGTTGGTGACGATTCCGCTGGTGGCAACGGCGATCCTGTCGGTGCTGATGGGCATTTTCCCGGGCTATTTTCTTACCCTGGCAGACGGAGTGATCCGATGATCAAGCGTGTCGTCGACTTCTTTGGTGACGAGCAATATGCGAGGCCGCGCCGCCGACTGTTCTACCTCGTGCTCGTCCTGATCGTCGTCGCCGACTTTCTGGTCTTCCGCGAACACGCCGAATATCTGTGGGACAGCCTGCCGGGCTGGTCGGCCGCCTACGGGTTCGTCTCCTGCGTCCTGCTTATCTTCGTTTCCAAGTTTCTCGGCCATCGGGTCGGGCTGATGCGGCGCGAGGACTATTATGACTGACTTCATCCATCCGGCTCTGCTCTTTATTCTTGGCGCCCTGCCGATCCCGTTCCTCAGCGGGTCGGTCCGCAAAGCCTATCTGCTTCTGATCCCTGCGTTGGCGATCCTTGCCGTGCTTGCGATGGAGCCGGGCAGCTATGGCGAAACGCGGTTCATCGGGCAGGAGATCCTGATCGCGAAGGTGGACAAGCTCAGCATCGTCTTCGCCACCGTTTTCACCATCATGGCGCTGATCGGCATGGTCTACGCGCTGCACCTGACGGATGCCGGCCAGCACGTGGCGGCATTCGTCTATGTCGGCAGCGCGCTTGGCGTGGTGTTTGCCGGTGACTACCTGACCCTCTACCTGTTCTGGGAGGGCATGGCATTCGCTTCCGCCTATCTGGTCTTCGCGCAGGGTGGTGGGCCGGCGATCCGGGCCGGCTTCCGCTATCTCATGGTCCATATCACCGGCGGCGTCGTCCTGCTCGGCGGCATCATTTCCCACGGGCTCGCCACCGGTTCACTGCTTTTCGGCCCGATCGCGGGGGGCCTCACCAACGGGGGAATGGGGGCCGGCGACTACCTGATCCTCGCCGGCTTCATCCTCAACGCGGCCGTGCCGCCGCTCAATGCCTGGCTGACCGATGCCTATCCGGAGGCGACCGTTACTGGGGCGGTGTTCATGAGCGCGTTTACCACCAAGACCGCCGTCTATGTGCTGGCGCGGGCGTTTCCGGGGACCGAGCTCCTGGTCTGGCTCGGCACCATCATGGCGCTCTACGGCGTCATCTACGCGGTGCTGGAGAACGATTGCCGACGGCTTCTCGCCTATCACATCGTCAGCCAGGTGGGCTATATGATCGCGGGTATCGGCATCGGGACCGAGATGGCGGTGAATGGAGCGGCCAGCCACGCTTTCGCGCACATCCTCTACAAGGCGCTGCTATTCATGGGTGCCGGGGCCGTCATCTACGTCACCGGCCGACGCAAGCTCACCGAGCTCGGCGGGCTTTACAAGACCATGCCACTGACCGTGGCGCTTTACATGGTCGGCGCCTTCGCGATCTCGGCGTTCCCGTTCTTCTCGGGTTTCGTCACAAAATCGATGGTGATAGCGGCCGCAGGAGCGGATCACCGCGCGCTGGTGGTGCTGGCGCTGACGATGGCATCGTCCGGGACGTTCCTGCACACTGGCCTCAAGCTTCCCTATTACATGTTCTTCGGGACGGACCGGAAACTGGAGGCACGAGAGCCGCCGCGCAACATGCTGATTGCCATGGGCATGGCGGCGGTGCTCTGCATTGCGATCGGGGTGTTCCCCCAGCCGCTTTATGCGCTTCTGCCCTATCCGGTGGATTTCGAACCCTATACTGGCCTGCATGTCGTGGAGAGCCTCGGGCTCTTGATGTTCACCGCCCTGGGGTTCGTGCTGTTCCTCTGGGCGCTCGATCCCGAGAAGACGATCAGCCTCGACACCGACTGGTTTTATCGCAAGGGCGCGCGGGCCTTCATGTGGCTCGCCGAAAGGCCGCTGGCGCGCTATGAGCAGGCGGTGAGCAATGTCTCCGAGACCGCAGCGCTGCCCTTGCTCCACGGCGCGGCACGGGCAGGACTCCGGCTCGATCTTGCCGGCGTCGATGCCGTCGTGAATGGCATTGCCCACGCGATCCTGCATGGCGGCGGGCGGCTCAGGCGGCTCCAGACGGGTGTCGTGACCCATTACGTGCTGGCGATGGTCGCCGGTCTGATCGCAGCCACCGTCGTCTTCGTCGTGGCGTGGCGGTAGGGCGTGCCATGGGCTTCCCGCTGCTCAGCTTCATCATTTTCACACCCGTCGCCGGGGCCGCGGTTCTGATGTTCCTGCGCGGTGACGATGCGGCGCGGTGGACTGCGCTCTCTTTCACCGTCCTCGACCTTGCCCTCTGCATCGCCATGCTGGTCGGCTTCGACACCACGACCCATGCCATGCAGTTCACCGAGATGCGCCCGTGGGTGCCCGCGCTCGGGATCAAATATGCACTCGGCATCGACGGAATCAGCGCGCTCTTCGTGTTCCTGACCGCACTGTTGGGGTCGATCTGCGTGCTCGCCTCCTGGGTTGCGATCGACCGCAAGGTGAAGGAATTCATGATCTGCCTGCTCTCCATGCAGGCGCTGATGCTCGGGGTCTTCTGCGCGCTCGATCTGTTCCTCTTCTACGTCTTTTGGGAGGCGATGCTGATCCCGATGTACCTCATCATCGGCGTCTGGGGCGGCGAAGGTCGGGTCTATGCCGCGATCAAGTTTTTCCTTTACACGCTGGCGGGCAGCCTCCTGTTCCTGATCGGTGTCATCGTTCTCTATTTCTACGGCGGCAGGACCTTCGATATCCTCACCTTGACAGAGCAGGACTTGTCGTTCCGGATCCAGTCCTGGCTGTTCTTCGCCTTCCTGATCGCTTTTGCGGTCAAGGTGCCGATGGTGCCGGTGCATACCTGGCTGCCGGACGCCCATGTGCAGGCGCCGACGGCGGGCAGCATTATCCTTGCCGGCGTGCTCCTGAAGATGGGCGCCTACGGATTCCTGCGGTTCTCGCTGCCGATGCTGCCGGAAGCATCGATGTATTATTCGACGCTGATGCTGGCGCTTTCGGTGCTTGCAATCGTCTATGGCGGGTTACTCGCGCTGGCGCAGGACGATCTGAAGAAACTGGTGGCCTATTCCAGCATCAGCCACATGGGCTTCGTGACGCTGGGGGTTTTTGCACTGAACCTGCGCGGGCTCGAGGGCGGTATCCTGCAGATGTTCAATCATGGCGTGACGACAGGCGCCCTATTCCTGTTCGTCGGGCTGATTTACGAGCGGACCCATACCCGCAGCATCGCCGACTATGGCGGATTGATGAAGGTGGCGCCGGTCTACACCACGTTTCTGGCACTGTTTACCCTGTCGTCGATGGCGCTGCCGGGAACGAATTCGTTCGTCGGCGAGTTGCTGGTGCTGTCAGGCGGGTTTGCGGCCAATCTGGTCGCCGGCTCGGCCGCCGTTTTGGGCGCTTTGCTGGCGGCTGCCTATCTGCTTGGCATGTATGGGAAAATCGCACTCGGCCCGGCCAGCGTCGGCGCCCGGTTGAAGATACGCGACGTGAACGCCCGTGAGATGGTTGCGATCCTGCCGCTGGCCGTCTTCGTCCTCTGGATTGGGCTCTATCCCAAACCTTTTCTCAACATTATCGATGCCTCGGTGGAGCATCTGCTGACGAACGTGCACAGCAGGGGGAGCGGCCAATGACCGCCGCCATACTTTTCCAGTCGGCCCTAGCGAGCCTGCCCGAGATCGTGGTGATCACCGGCGCCTGCATCCTGCTGATCCTGGGGCAGTTTGTGCCAAAGGGACATTTCCTCGTCTGGGCGTCGGTCGCGGTCGTGTTAATTGCCGCCTTGGCGACACTCATGCTGGCGGGCGACGTGCGGCCGGCCTACACGGGCATGTTCATCGCCGACCGCTTCGCGGTCTTCTTCAAGTTCGTTTTCTACTTGGCCACCGTTCTGACATTCCTCCTTTCGCGAAAATATGCCGATATCGAAGGGATCGGCAGCAGCGAATACTATGTCCTGCTGCTCTTTGCGCTTTCGGGCATGATGATCATGGCCTCGGCGACCGATCTCCTGTCGATCTATGTGGGCCTCGAACTGATGGTGATTTGCACCTACGTGCTGACCGGCTTCCTGCGGCGTGAGCGGCGGTCGAACGAAGCAGCACTGAAATACGTGATCCTTGGCGCGGTCTCGACCGGGATTTTCCTTTACGGCGTTTCGCTGATCTACGGGCTTACCGGCACGACGCAACTGGACGGGATGGCTGCGGCGGTGACCGGCGATCCGCTCGATCCCGGATTGCTGCTTGCTGTGGTCTTCATCGTCGCGGGGCTGGTCTTCAAGGTCGGCGCGGTTCCCTTCCATATGTGGCTGCCGGACGTCTATGAAGGCGCGCCGACGACGATCACCGCCTTCATGTCGGTTGGCCCCAAGGCGGCAGGGTTCGCGGTGATCCTGCGGGTGTTCCTCAACCCTCTGGTCGCGGCCTCGGACGTCTGGATCATCGTCGCCGTCATTGCGGTGGTGACGATGGCGCTCGGCAGCTTCGTGGCGCTGGTCCAGGATAATTTCAAGCGTCTCCTGGCCTATTCCAGCATCGCCCATGCGGGCTTCGCCATTTTCGGCGTGGCGGCCGGCGGTGCCGACGGGATCGCCAGCGTGATGCTTTACCTTCTGATCTACGCTTTCACGAATCTCGGCATTTTCGCCGCCGTCATCATGATGCGGAACGGCGATTTCTCGGGCGAGGTCATCGAAGACTATGCGGGTTTCGCCAAGTCACATCCGGGGCTGGCGCTTCTGATGCTGCTCTATCTCTTCTCGCTGGCCGGCATTCCGCCGACAGCCGGGTTCTTCGCCAAGTTTTACGTGCTGGTCGCCCTCGTCGAGCGTGGTTTCGTCATGCTGGCGGTAATCGCAGTGCTGCTCAGCGCCGTCGCCGCCTATTTCTACATCCGCATCGTCATGGTGATGTACATGCGCGAGCCGAAGAGGGCGTTCGCCCCGGCGCTGACCCCCTTGATGCGCGCCACGCTGGCCGTCACCGCCGCCGGCACCATCGGCATCGGCCTATTTCCGTCGTGGTTTCTGAAGCTTGCCCAAGATTCGGTCTTCGGCGGGTGAGCGATTGGATTTGCAATGATCACACCGACGGAATAAACTTGAAGGTGGAGGAAGGCTTGCCCAAGCCGCCCCGTGGCGTGACCGATTGACCGGTTCGCGATGAGGTCAGTGGGCAACCGGTGCAGTGATATGACTGCAATGGAATTCTTGCCTGTTCTTTTCATGGTCGCCGGAGTCGTTCTGGTGGTGGGGGTGACGTTGTTCGTTTCCTCGCTGCTGCGCCCATCCAATCCCTACCCCGCCAAGAACATGCCCTATGAATGCGGCATGGACGCCGCGGGCGAGGCGGCGGCGGGCCGCTTCAGGGTGCCGTTCTTCATCCTCGCGATCCTCCTGGTCGTTTTCGATGTCGAAGCGATGTTCCTCTTTCCCTGGGCCGTCGTCCTGAAAGAGATCGGGCTGGTCGGCTATGTCGAGATGATCGTCTTCATGGTGCTGCTTCTCGTGGGCTTCGCCTACGCCTGGCTGAAAGGAGCGCTGGAATGGGAGGCGTAAACAACGCGATCCGCGACAGCGTGCTGTTCACCACTGCCGACAGCATCATCAGTTGGAGCCGGAGATCGGCGCTGTGGCCGGAAACCTTCGGCATTGCCTGCTGCGCCATCGAGATGATCTCGGCCGGTTGCGCCCGCTACGATCTCGATCGGTTCGGCGTGGTGTTCCGCCCTTCGCCGAGACAGTCCGACGTCATGATCATCGCCGGCACGGTGACCCGGAAGTTCGCGCCCGTCGTGCGGCGGCTCTATGACCAGATGCCGGAACCGCGCTGGGTGATCGCCATGGGCACCTGCGCTATTTCGGGCGGCGTCTACAACACCTATGCCGTGGTGCAGGGATCGGAAACCTTCGTGCCGGTCGATGTGCATGTGCCCGGCTGTCCGCCCCGGCCCGAGGCGCTGATGCACGGCTTCCTCCTGCTTCAAGAAAAGATCAAGAGGTCCCGGGCGCTCGCCGGCACGCCTCTGGATCGGGTTATAGCGTCATGAGCGCGGGGCCGTCCCTCAATCGCGCTCCGATCATGGAGCGCTTCGGAGAAACAATCGAGGACCTCGGCACTGCGCACGGTGTCGACGCCTTTGCCGTTCCGCCCAAGAGGATCGTCGAGTTCTGCCGATTTCTGAAAGAGCATCCGGCGCTGCAATTCAATTTCCTCTCGGACATTTGCGGGGTCGATCATTATCCCGAAACGCCGCGGTTCGAGGCCGTCTACCATCTCTATTCGCTGCCCAACAGGTGGCGGGTCCGCATCAAGTGCCGGCTTGGCGATCCTCCTGAAGTGCCTTCGGTCACGGGAGTCTGGCGCACAGCCAACTGGCATGAGCGTGAAGCCTGGGACATGTATGGCATCCGGTTTGCGGGACATCCCGATCTGCGCCGGATCTACATGTGGGAAGGCTTCGAGGGCTTTCCCCAGCGCAAGGATTTCCCTCTCAGGGGCTATAAGGACAAGTTGAACCCCTTCGGTGCCGAAGGTCCGCCGCCAACGCAACCCGATCTTGCCACCAGGGACATTCCGTAAGGGAGGCCGTTCTACGCCGGAACGTTGAGATGACCGAAGTCACCGAGCTCAGCAGGCCTGAGGGTGAAGCGCTCAATACCAAGGAAGTGCTTCTCAACCTCGGTCCGCAGCACCCCAGCACCCATGGGGTTCTTCGGCTCGTCCTCGAACTGGACGGCGAGTTCGTCGAGCGCGTCGATCCGCATATCGGCTACCTCCATCGCGGCACCGAAAAACTGGCGGAGAGTTTCACCTATACCCAGATTTTCCCGCTGACGGACCGGCTCGACTATCTCTGTCCGCCTTCGAACAACCTCGCCTTCGCGCTGGCGGTGGAGAAACTTCTCGGCATAGAAGCACCGATCCGGGCGCAATATATCCGCGTGATGATGGCCGAGCTGGCACGGATCTCCGGTCACCTCCTGATCACCGGCGCGCTGCCGATGGATCTCGGCGCCATGACCGCGCTGCTTTACGTCATGCGCGAGCGCGAAATGATCATGGACCTCCTGGAAATGATCACCGGTGCGCGCATGCACACGTCCTTCTGCCGGGTTGGCGGGGTGCGCGAGGACCTGCCTGATGGGTTCTTCCCTAAGATCCGGGAGTTTTGCGACATCTTTCCGAACCGTATCCGCGATTATGAGCGACTGCTCGAAGATAACCGGGTGTTTCTCAATCGCACGAAGGGGATCGGCGTGATCTCCGCCGAGGATGCTGTCGATCTCGGCCTCAGCGGCCCGAACCTGCGTGCTTCCGGTGTCGACTGGGACATCCGGCGCGATGAGCCCTACGAGATCTACGACCGGCTCGATTTCAACGTCATCACCCGTGAAGAGGGCGATTGCTATGCACGCTGGCGATGCCGCGTCGACGAAATGCGCGAAAGCATGAGGATCATCGAACAATGCATCGACCAGATGCCTGAGGGTCCGTTCCAGATCGACAATCCGACCATCGCCTTCCCGCTCAACAAGGATCGAGTGCACTGCTCGATGGAGACGCTGATCCAGCATTTCGACCTGTCGGCCTACGGCTTCAAGGTGCCGAAGGGCGAGGTCTATTCGGCGATCGAAGCGCCAAAGGGCGAGCTTGGCTTCTACATCATCAGCGACGGGTCGCCAAAACCGTTCCGCATGAAGGTGCGGGCACCCTCGTTCGTCAATCTTCAGGCCCTCTTCGGGGTCACCAACGCCCGCTATCTGGCGGACATGATCGCCGTGCTCGGCAGCCTCGACCCTGTGATGGCGGAGGTGGACAAGTAGCAAGGATTTGAATGCGATGACCATGCGCGAAAAGATCGAAGAGGCGGCGGCGCGGTATCCCGACCAGCGCTCTGCGATCATGCCCGCGCTCCTGATCGCGCAGCAAGAACATGGCCATCTGCCTGGGCCAGTGTTGGAAGAGGTCGCCGACATTCTCGGCGTCGAGCGGATCTGGGTCTACGAGCTGGCGACTTTCTACACTCTCTTCCATACCGAGCCGGTGGGGATGTTCCATCTGCAACTCTGTGACAATGTTTCCTGCATGCTGTGCGGATCAGAGGACCTGCTGAGCCATCTGGAAACAGTGCTGGGGATCAGGAAAGGTGACACCACCCCGGACGGGCTGTTCACGCTTTCGACCGTCGAATGCCTCGGCGCCTGCGAGATGGCTCCGGTGATGCAAGTCGGCGACGATTACCACGCCAACCTTGACGTGGCGCGGATAAACGCACTGTTGGACAGATTGCGGGCGACAGTGGGAGCCGCGAGCTTCGAGCACGCCTCTGCACGGCTGCCGGGGGAATAGCGCCATGTTCGAACCGGTTCTTCTCAAAAATGTCGATGTGGCGGACGGTCATTTGGTGTCGACTTACGAGGCTGGCGGCGGCTACCAGGCGCTGGCGAAGGCGCTGCGCGAGTATACGCCTGACGAGGTTATCGACCTCGTCAAACGATCCAACCTGCGCGGTCGCGGTGGTGCCGGATTCCCAACGGGCATGAAATGGGGTTTCGTGCCGAAGCGCACCGGCAAGCCGACATATCTGTGCTGCAACGCCGATGAGGGCGAGCCGGGCACGTTCAAGGACCGGATCATCATGGAGCGCGACCCGCATCAACTGATCGAGGGGTTGGCGGTCAGTGCATACGCGATCGGGGCCGAAACCGCCTATGTCTATATTCGCGGAGAATATGTGACGGCGATCCGTCGTCTGCAGCAGGCGATCGCCGAGGCCCACGCAAAGGGCTATCTCGGAAGGCGCATTCTGGGCTCGGATTTCAATTTCGCCGTACACATCCACTGCGGCGCCGGCGCCTATATCTGCGGCGAGGAGACTGCGATGCTCGAGTCGCTCGAGGGCAAACGGGCGCAGCCGCGATTGAAGCCACCATTTCCAGCCGTGGCCGGGCTCTACGCCAGTCCTACAGTGATCAACAATGTCGAGACGCTCGCTTGCGTGCCGCATATCATTGTGCGGGGGTCGGACTGGTTTCGGGGCATCGGCCCGGACAAGAGCCCCGGCCCGAAACTTTACTGCCTCAGCGGGCAGGTGCGCAAACCCGGCCTCTATGAGTTGCCGATGGGCATACCGCTGCGCGAACTGGTCGAGAACCACGCCGGTGGCGCGCTGCCGGGACGCAGAATCAAGGCGGTGATCCCGGGCGGGGTCTCGGCGCCGGTCATACCGGAGCACGGGCTGGAGGTGAGGATGGATTTCGACTCGCTGGCTGCCGCCGGCTCGATGCTCGGTTCGGCTGGCGTTATCGTGATCGACGACTCGACCTGCGTGGTCAAGGTCGCCACCCGGATCATCGAGTTCTTCCACCATGAGTCCTGCGGCAAGTGCACGCCATGCCGGGAAGGATTGAACTGGGTCGTGAAGGTCCTGCGCCGGGTCGAGGCCGGCGAAGGTGCTGCCGGCGATCTGGAGCAGCTGGATATGCTCTGCAAAGGCATTTTCGGCAATACGTTTTGTGCCTTGGGTGACGGGGCGGCGATGGGGTTGCGGGCGGCACTCGCACATTTTCGCGATGAGTTCGTTGCCCATATCGAAGACCGCAGGTGCCCCTTTCACTGAAGGCGTGCGCTGCGACAGGACTGCGAGGAAGTATGGTCAGCATTACGATCGATGGACAAACGCTGGAGGTTGAGGCTGGCTCGACAGTGCTGCAGGCCGCCCGGCGTTTGGGCATCGATATCCCGACCTTCTGCTATCTGAAGCGTCTGCCGGCGCTGGCCTCCTGCCGCATGTGCCTGGTAGAGATCGAGGGGCAGCGGCGACTGCAGCCCTCCTGCGCCACGGCCGTCACCGAGGGTATGGTGGTGCGGGCGAACACACCTCTGATCGAGGAAACGCGCTCTTCCATGCTCGATATGCTGCTCGCCAACCACCCCCTCGACTGTCCTATCTGCGACAAGGGCGGCGAATGCGAGCTTCAGAACATGGTGATGGCCTACGGACCCCGCGAGAGCCGATTCCGCGATGACAAGCGTGTATTCCACTCCGAGGACATCCGTCTGAGCCCGGTCATCATCATGAACGTCAACCGGTGCATCCAGTGCCAGCGCTGTGTCCGGATGTGTGAGGAGGTTGTCGGCGCGGTCGCCCTCGGCACAATCGAAAAAGGCATGGATACCGCCGTCACCGGCTTCGAGGGCAGTCTCGCGAGTTGTGACCAGTGCGGCAATTGCGTCGAGGTCTGCCCGGTCGGCGCGCTGATGAGCTTCCCCTATCGCTACAAGGCGCGACCCTGGGATCTCACCGAAACCGACACGGTCTGCCCGCATTGTGGCACCGGTTGCCAGCTGACGGTCGGCACACGCAAGGGCGAGTTCATGCGGGTGCGCTCGAAGTGGGACGAGGGGGTCAACCGCGAAACGCTCTGCGTTCGGGGACGCTTCGGCCTCGATTTCGTCGCGAGCCGGGACCGGATCAAACGACCGATGATCCGCCGCGATGGCGCCCTGGTTCCGGTTTCATGGGATGAGGTTGGGGACTATCTGCGCCGGCGGCTATCTGCCGTCGAGGGCAAGGCTGCCGGCGGACTGGCCTCGCCTCGCCTCCCCAACGAGATGCTCTATCAGTTTCAGAAGCTGATGCGGACGGCATTCCGGACCAACAACATTGATTGCTCGTCACGCTGGTCCACGCCCTTCGATACGCTCGGCCCGCTGCTGGCAGGTTTCAACAGCCGCGCACCGCTGGACGAAGTGATCGGCAACGACTGCGTGCTCGTCGTCGGCGGCAACGTCACCGAGGAGAACCCGGTCACCGAATACCTGTTGCGGGATGGCGTGCGGCGGCGGCAGGCCGGATTGCTCATGCTCTCGGCGCGACCGTCCCGTCTGGACGCCGATGCCAGGGTGGTGGTTCGCGTGCTGCCGGGCGGAGAAGCGGCAAGCCTTGCCGCGGTGGTGGCCGGTCTGGTAGCGGCAGTCGGTCAGGCCTTGCCGGGCGATGTTCTTGCGGGCATCGATGCGACAATCGGCAAGCCGGCGGTGGAAACCGGCATTGACGGACCGGATCGTCTGGCCGCGGCACTCAAGGAAGGCCGCAGCGTCACCGTGCTTGTCAGCGTCGATCTCCTGAGATCACCCGAAGCGCGCGCGACGCTGCAGCAGATCAATAACCTGCTGCAGGTTCTGCGCTTGCTCGGCAAGGGTCTGGCGATGCAGTTCCTCTTCGACCGCGCCAACCAGATGGGCGCCTGGGACATGGGAGTTCTGCCGGCAGCTCTGCCGGGACTGCGGGCGGTCGCCGACGATGTGGCGCGCACAACTCTTGCGCGGGACTGGGGCGCCGAAATCCCGTCTGAACCCGGCGCGGATCTCGACGCCATTCTGGAGCTCTGCGTCGGCGGGCGGATGGGCGCTCTCTACATCGTCGGAACAGACCCCCTGATCGCCTATCCCGACAGGGATTTCGTGACGCGGGCGCTTGGCGCCGCCGATCTCCTGATCGTGCAGGACGCCTTCCTCACCGATACGGCCGGCCTTGCCGAGGTCGTTCTGCCCGCGGCAGGTTACGGCGAGGAAACCGGCACGTTCACCAACAACGAGGGCCGGACCCAGACGGTCCGCAAATTCCGCGAACCCGCCTTCGAGGCGCGGAGCAATCTGGCGATCTTCGACTTCGTCGCGGCGCTTCGCAACCAAGCACTGCGGCCGTCGACGCAAGGCGAAATTTTCGACGAGATTGCACGGCTGGTTCCGGCCTATCAGGGATTGACCTGGGACGGACTTGGCGCCGACGGCGCATTTACCAAGGCGGTACCGACGCCACCGGCGGCCAAGTTCTTTGCGCCGCCGCCGGTCCCGACAGCAGGAGACCGGCTCATGCTGATCACCGGCGACTGCCTGTTCCACAACGGATATCTTTCCGAAAGGTCGGACATCCTGAACACGGTCGCCAATGATCCCTATGTCGCGATGAGCGCTGAGGATACCGCACAGCTTGGCCTTTCGGATGGCGAACTGGTCATCGTGCGTTCCGCCCAGGGAGAACTGACGGCGCAGCTCAAGGTCGACAGGCGGTTTCCCAAAGGGCTCGTCTTCGTTCCGGAAAACTATAGAGCCTTGCGTCTCAACAGCCTGATGCGGCGGGGCGAATACCCATGCCCGGTGGGGGTCCAGAAGGTGCATGCCACTCTTGAGGACGACCGCACGAGCCGGATCTGGCGTGGGGTCTGAAGATTTGGGGGCGGGCGCCGCCCCCGGCAAGCTGCCCTGCCCCAGCGTCTTCACATCAAGCTGGCGACGTCAGTGATACCTGGTCCCGCAGATGTAATCCTGCAGATCCTGCTCTGTGCGCTGCGCTTCCTCGAGCCTGTGTTTAACCACGTCGCCGATGCTGACCACGCCGACAACGTCGCCTCCATCCATGACCAGCACATGACGCGTACGCCGCTGTGTCATGATCCCCATCGCAACGGGTAGCAAATCCCGTGTCGAACAGGTCGCCACATTGCGGTTCATGACATCCGCAACCCGCATCATCGCCGCGTCGGCTCCGTATTCCGCCACCGCGTTGCAGCAATCCCGCTCCGACAGCGAACCCAGGTATTCGTCGTTCGACTGGCTGACGACAACGAAGCCGATATTGTTGTCGCGAAACAGCCTCAAGACTTCCACCATCGTCTGATCGGGAGTGACCGCTATGACACCGACACCCTTGTTCTTCATGATTTCGCCGACAAGCATCTGAGCCTCCTGTCTGCGCGCTCCGGCTTGACGGATGGCGCGCGTTCACGTTCGCCGGATATTCCGCCACCAGTTGTAGCCCTTCGTCTCTCTCGTCTCGACGAGCACGTCCTTCTTTGTATTCAGGCGCGCGGCAACCACGCCGCCGCCGGTTGCCGCCTTGCCCGGCTTGGCGAGCAGGTCGTCGCGCCCGATCACCAGGTCGGCTGAGGAAAAACTCGAAAATTCGTACTGCTGGCCAAGCGCGATTGCATCCGCTGGGCAGGCGTCCTCGCACAGCCCGCAGAACAGGCAGCGAGCCGTGTCGATCTCGAATTTGACCGGGTGCCGGTTGCCCTTCTCGTCCTCATAGGGGACGACTTCGATACAGTCGCAGGGACAGATCCGCGCGCAGAGTTCGCAGGCCACGCACTTGATTTCGCCCTCTTCATCACGCGTCAGGAAGTGATGGCCCCGATAGCGTGAGTAGGGTAGCCATTTTTCCTTGTCCGGATACTGCATGGTGACGGTTCTGGAGAACAGGTAGCCGAAGGTCAGAACCAACGCATTCGCCAGATCGGCGAAGAACGCCCAGCCAATCCATGTTCCAACTCTGTCCTGCGCGCGCGACATCGCCGCCTCGCTACGGAGCCGCTACGGCCCCTAAAAGTACACCGGTTATAATTATGTTCGCCATCGACAGAGGAAGCAAGACTTTCCATCCGATCGCCATCAGTTGGTCGTAGCGGTAGCGGGGGAAAGTGAAGCGGAACCAGATAAACACATAGACGAAGAATGCGACCTTGAGCACAAACCAGAGGAGTGGCGGCAAGGGGATCAGCACACCGTTCCAGCCGCCGAAAAACAGGATCACCACCAGAACCGACACCAGCAACACGATGGCATATTCGCTGACCATGAAAAACGCAAAGCGGATGCCGCTATATTCGGTATGAAAGCCGGCCCCCAGATCGCCTTCCGCTTCCGAAAGGTCGAAGGGAATACGCTGCGCTTCGGCCAATCCGGCGACGAAGAACACGAAGAAGCCGACCGGTTGGTAGACGATGTTCCAGACATCGCTTTGGGCCCGCACGATGTCGAGCAGGCTCATGGATTGCGCCAACATGACCACCCCGATCACCGCAAACCCCATCGGAATCTCGTAGCTGATCATCTGCGCGCAGGTCCTGAGGCTGCCGAGGACCGCGTATTTGCTGTTAGCGGCCCAGCCACCGAAGATAACGCCATAGACCTCGATCCCGATCACCGCAAAGACGAAGAGTAACGCCACATTCATGTTGGAGGCGTAGAGGGTGATCTCGGCGCCGGGGACCGAGATGCTTTCGCCGAAGGGGATTGCGACGAACACCACAAAGGGCGGGGCGAGCGCCAGGATTGGCGCCAGTTTGAACAGGAAGCGATCGGCCTCGGCCGGGATGTGATCCTCTTTGGTTAAGAGCTTTATTCCGTCCGCCATCGGCTGCAGCAGCCCGTGCCACCCGACGCGCATCGGCCCCATCCGCTGCTGGATGTGCCCGGCGATCTTGCGTTCCAGCCAGGTTAGCGGCAACGGCAGCAGCAGCAGGATCGCAATCAGAAACGCGACCTTGAAGACAATCAGGCCAAGGGCGACGACAAGTTCCATGATCAGCGGCCACTTATACATCGGGTTGAAGCGTGCGACCGGACTATGGCTCCAGCTATAGACCCAGCACTTCGCGCAACCGTCAGGCTATATGGTACAACGGCGACGCACCTCATACAATGCCATCGCAGTTATGTCGTAGATCCGCTCCTCGGCAATCGAACCGACCCAAAGCGGGCTCTGCTCTCTATCCTGGAGCTTCATGTCGGTTTCCCAAAGACGGAGAACGAGCCGCGCGGTTGACGGGGCCGGTTCGGTTGAGGGCCGAACGATGCAGCCTGTCCAGTCTGCTGCTGGCTGGAGATTGTGATCAGGGGCGATTGTTTCCGTCCCCACTTGCCACAACAATGCTTTAAATCGCCATTCACATCGGCAGCATTTGCCGACACAGGAAGCGGAGGGAACGTGCGTATCCTGCTTGTTGAAGACGACAGCATTCTCGGATCATCGCTGAAGAGGGCGCTGGAGAAACATGCCTATGGAGTCGACTGGATGCGCGACGGCCAGTCAGGTCTCGAAGCGGCGGAGCATTCGCATTTCGCGGCCGTCATCCTCGACATTAACCTCCCGGTGCTGGGTGGCATCGACGTCCTCAAAGGCATGAGGCGGAAGGGCAACACCGTCCCGGTCATGCTCCTGACAGCACTCGATGCCATCAGGCAGAAGGTCGAAGGCCTCGACGAGGGTGCCGACGACTATCTGATCAAACCCTTCGACCTTGACGAATTGCTCGCACGCCTGCGCGCCCTCATCCGTCGCCGCGAAGGCCGGACCGAAAGCCTCCTGCGGTGCGGCGATATCGAGGTGGATCCGTCGGCGATGGTGGCGCGCAAGGGCAGTCTTCAGGTTCATACCACCGCCAAGGAATTTCACCTGCTCAAGCTCCTGATGGAACGAAGCGGCCGCTATGTGACGAAGAACGATATCGAATACGCTCTCTACGATGCCAACAGCACCGTCGAAAGCAATGCCATCGAGGTGACGATCTACAATCTGCGCAAGAAGCTCGGAGCCGATTTCATTAAATCGATCCGTGGCATCGGTTACATGATCGAGCGATGAGCCAGGCAACCCTCACACGCAAGATTTTCTTCAGGATCGCGCCGGTCGTGGCGGTGACGATAATGGTGATCGGCGCTTTCGCCTTCACGAGCGCCACGCGCGAGATAAACAACATCTATGATGCGCAGCTCATCAACGATGCGAACGTCTTGTGGCGATTGTTGCATAACCGGCTGCAACATTCGCTCGAGCGCACGCCGCAACAAGTCGACGATATCGATTTCAGCATGGACAATCAGCTCGCCCTTAATGAGGATGCAGACGATTATGCCGACGCGCACATGTTCCGCGCTTGGGTGGACGGCAAGATCATGTTCTTCAGCAGCACAGCCTTTCAGTCCGACGTGCCGCACCAGCAGGCAGGTTTCACGAACCTAAGCCATCACAATGAGAACTGGCGCGTCTATTCACTGCCGATCCCGAATTCCGGCATCGTCATGGAAGTCGGCGAGAAGATCTCGCTGCGCCAGACACTGGTTTCCAACATCCTTCTGAACCTGTTCTTTCCGCTGCTGGTGCTGGTGCCGATGATCGGCTTTCTGATCTGGCTCGGGATCCACAATGGCCTGCGGACCATCCACGGGCTTGTGCACCAGATCCGCACCCGTTCGCCGGACGATCTTTCAGCCATTGCGGTCGAGGATCTCCCGAGGGACCTTCTGCCTCTCGGCCGGTCGATCAATCAGCTTCTCGGCAAGCTCGGGCGGTCGTTGACGCTCGAAAGGCGCTTTTCGGATCTTGCCGCCCATCAACTGCGCACGCCGCAAGCAAGCGTCAAACTGCTCTTGCAGATGCTGGATAGCACCGAGGACGAACAGGAGCGGAAGGCGATCATTGCCGATCTGGTGACCAGCAACAACCGGGCAACCCATCTGATTGAGCAATTGCTGCGCCTCGCGAGAGTTAGCCACCATCCCCTCAATCCGATGCCTGTTCGCCTCTACCATCTTATGGCATCGACGCTCGCGGAAGTGGGCAACATCATCACCAGCCGCAAGCTCGACGTCTCTTTGGTCGGTCCTGAATCGGCCGAGGTGAGGACGGACGCATCGCTGCTGCAGATGATGGTCGGCAATCTCCTGGACAACGCGATAAAGTACACCCCACCCGGCGGTCGGATCGAGGTGGTTCTCGCCGCGGAGACTGACTTCTGGCTGATTTCAATCAGTGACAGCGGACAGGGAATTCCGCCCGACGAACGCGAAGCCGTCTTCAAGCGCTTCTATCGTCTCGACACCCTCAGCGCCGAGGGCGCCGGCCTCGGGCTTGCCATCGTCGCCGACACGGCGGATCGTCTTGCGGCATCGGTCAAGCTTTCCACACCGGCCAGGGGGCTCGGCTTGCGGGTTGAGCTGCGACTGCCGAAGAACTGAACCCGGACCGATACCTCTCGATCCCGATCGAAGCCTATCGAAACTGACCATCGCAGGCATTTCCGGCCGCGGCGTCCGCCTATTTCATTTTCGGATCATTTTCCCTTCAGTCCTGCCTCATCGGCCGTCGGTAAACACGACCGCAAGGCAGATTGAAGGGCTATTTGATGCAGGTATTTTCTGATTTCGACGGCACGATTTCCATTCAGGATGTGACGGATGTCGTGCTGTCCTGTTTTGCCGAGCCAGAATGGGAAGACATCGAGCAGCAATGGAAAGACGGCCTGATCGGATCGGCAGAGTGCATGCGCCGCCAGATCGCCCTCATCCGGGCAAGCCGCCGCGAACTCGATGCGATCCTCGACACCGTGGCGATCGACCCCGGCTTCCCAGCATTCCGCGACTACTGCCGCGTCAACGGCCTGCCCCTGACGATCGTCAGCGACGGCGTCGATTATTTCATCCGCCATGTGCTCGGGCGCAATGGCATCACCGATCTGCCCGTCGTCGCCAATCTGCTTCACTGCACCGTCGTCGACGGCCTTGAGAGCTACACTCTGGCAGCCGCTCCGAATTCGGCCGGCTGTTCGTCCGGCTCGGGCGTATGCAAATGCCGGGTCGTCTCCGGCATGGAGCCGCAGATCTATATCGGCGACGGACGGAGCGATTTCTGCGTTGCCGGCAGAGCCGACCTGGTCTTCGCCAAGGACAAACTCGCCGATTACTGCGACGACAAGAACATCCCCTTCATCGCCTTCGATGATTTCACCGACCTGCTTTCCAAGATGAAAGCCGTCATTCCGGGCATCGCGCGTCAGCGCCGCGCGGTGCTGCAATCGAAAATCGCCTGAACCAGAAGACCAAGAGGCCCCCTTATGAACATTGTGAACGCTGAAACCTTCAACGAAAAGACGCCGCTCTCCAACCTGACGGAAGCCGAGCTGCGCGTGCTGGAGGAGACCTATTGCTCCCACGGCGATACGGTCCATTATTCGGCGGAGCCGAAATTCTTCGAGGAATGCGAAGGTTCCTACGTCTATGATGCCAAGGGAACGCCGTTTCTCGATCTGCAGATGTGGTATTCCGCCGTCAATTTCGGCTACCGCAACGAAAGGCTGAATGCCGCGGTCCATCGCCAGCTGGACCGGCTGCCGCAGGTCGCTTCGCAATATCTGCATCGCGAGAAGGTCGAACTGGCCGCCATGATCGCGCAGGACGCCGAACGCAAATTCGGCCGCAAGGGACGCGTTCATTTCAATGTCGGCGGATCGCAGGCGATCGAGGATTCGCTGAAGCTGGTGCGCAACTATACCGGCGGCAAAAGCCTGATGTTCGCCTTTGAGGGTGGCTATCACGGCCGCACGCTGGGCGCTTCGGCGATCACGTCAAGCTATCGCTACCGCCGCCGCTTCGGCCATTTCGGCGAAAGGGCCCAATTCGTCGAGTTTCCTTACCATTTCCGCGGCCCGAAGGGCATGACCAAGGAGGAATATGGCGAGCATTGCGTGCGCAAATTCGCCCGCCTCTTCGAAAGCGAATATAACGGCGTCTGGGATCCGAAGGTCGGCAGCGCAGAATATGCCGCCTTTTATGTCGAACCGATCCAGGGCACCGGCGGCTACGTCATTCCGCCGATGAATTTCTTCACTGAACTCAAGAAGGTTCTCGATCAGCACGGCATTCTGCTCGTCGTCGACGAGATCCAGATGGGTGTCTACCGGACCGGCAAACTCTGGTCGATCGAACATTTCGGCGTCTCGCCTGATGTTCTCGTCTTCGGCAAGGCGATCACCAATGGGCTCAACCCGCTGTCGGGTGTCTGGGCCAGGGAAGAAATGATCAATCCGACGGTCTTCCCGCCCGGTTCCACCCATTCCACCTTCGCCAGCAACCCGATGGGCACGGCCGTCGCGCTCGAAACCATGAAGATGCTGGAAGAGGAGGATTTCGGCGCCGCGATCATGGCCAAGGGCGCGTATTTCCTCGATGGCCTGAAACAGCTCCAGAAACGCCATGCGATCGTCGGCGATGTCGACGGGCTCGGATTGGCGCTGAGATGCGAGATCTGCAAGGAAGACGGCTTCACGCCTGACAAGACGACGATGGACTGGCTCTGCGACGAGGGCATGAAGGGCGATCTCACGGTCGGCGACAAGACCTATGGCCTCGTTCTCGACGTCGGCGGCTACCATAAAAACGTCATCACGCTGGCCCCGAACCTGCTGATTACCCGCGAGGAAATCGACCTGGCGCTAACGCTGCTCGACCAGCTCTTCACGCGTGCGGTCAGGAGGTAGGCTCGTGCAGCTTCTCCTCCTTCATCTCGACGATGCTTTGGAGTTGCAGCCGGACTTCGTGCGCGCCTGCACGCTTGCGGGCGCGTGCCATCATGTCGACAAGCGGAGCGGCAGTGCAATCAGGTTGTGGGGCAGGCAGAGGATGCTTGCCGAACTCGGACGGGACATAGCCAGATCGCTGCCGCCGCGCAGCAGAGGGCCGCAGCTTGCCTTCATGGGCTCGGGCGATTTCCATCATGTGACCGCGCTGCTGCTCGATGCCGCCCTCGAACGGCGCCCGGTTTCGACGACGCTCGTTCATTTCGACAATCACCCCGACTGGGTGAACTTCGAGGACGGCATGCATTGCGGCTCATGGGTCAACAGCGCCCTTTCAAACCCCAATGTCGAAAGGGTCGTTACCATCGGGGTCTGCAGCCACGACCTGCGCAATCCCGAGCGCAAGGGTGCCAATCTCGGCTGGCTCCGGCAGGGCAAGCTCGAACTTTATCCTTACGAGCATCCGCCAAGCCGCGTGAAGGCCGATTATGGCAACGGCCCGAGCTACCGCCAGGACAAGGGCGCCTTGCACTGGAATTCCATCTCCGGGATCGGCGAGGACAATTTCATCGACCGGATCCTCAGCCGCATCGGCACCGAAGCAGTTTATGTCACAGTCGACAAGGACGTTCTCGCGGCCGATGACGCCGTGACCAACTGGGATCAAGGGCGCATGCGGCTGCCCTATCTGATGGCGCTGATCAGCGAGATCGGCAGCCGCCATCGCATCATCGGCGCCGATGTCATCGGCGACTATTCGGTGCCGAGCTATGCCGGCGGCTTCACGACCCGCCTGCTCAAGCAGGCCGAAATCTTCATCGATCAACCGCGTCTGCGGCAGGCGGCCGATGCGGTGCGAAACATCAACAGCGCTGCAAATCACGCATTGCTGGAAGTCCTGGCGGAATCGATGGGATGAACGGCAGCCTCACATTGCCGATGCTCGGCCTGATCCTTTTCTGCGTGCTGGCGGAAACGGCGCGCGAGGTCTGCTTCAAGCAGGCTGCCAGCGACAGCCCCGTACTGGCGACGCTCACCAAACCGCTGACCTGGCTCGGCATCGTCTTCTGGGCCATCGAACTGCTTGCCTGGACGGCCGTGCTTGCCAGCGTGCCGCTCACCATCGCCTTTCCGCTGATGGCGCTGAGCTACGTGGCGACCGTCGTCGCCGGCGCCGTCATCTTCAGGGAAAATATCAACCTTCGTCACGCGACGGGCGTGTTTCTCGTTACCGCCGGCGTGGCCTGTGTCGGAGCAACCGGACTATGAAAATCTTTGCCCATACCAAGTGGGATGCCGCTCCCGTGCTTGCCGCGGTGGCGCATCTCGTTTTCGACGTCTACCTGATCGTCGGCTTCCAGAGCCGTCCGCTCTGGGCCTCATTGATCCTCGGCTGTCTCTATGCCGTGTCGATATCCTGGAACATCAACAGCATCTCGCATAATTTCATCCACACCCCCTATTTCAAGCCGCATTGGATGAACTACGCCTTCAGCCTGCTGGAGTCGGTGGCGATCGGCTTTTCCCAGACCTATTACCACTGGGTGCATATGCGCCATCACTCCGGCAACAGTGACCGGCCGGACGAGAAGGGCGAGACGATCGATCTTCTGTCGATCTATCGCCATGGCCGGAACGGCGAGCCGGAAAACGTCTGGTCCTATACGCTGAAGAGCTTCTTCCGCGACAGTCTCGGCGATATCCACAAGGCCATTGCGAAGCGGCGTCCCTTCGATGCCGCGTGGGGTCGTTTCGAGCTGCTGGCCTTTCTCGGCCTGGCGGCGATTGCGCTGATCTACGACTGGAAGGCCGTCCTGTTCTTCGTGCCCTTCTATTATGCCGGCAACTGCCTGTCGTCGCTCAACGGCTATTACGAGCATCTTCACGGCGATCCGGACGAACCGATTGCCTGGGGCGTGAGCAGCCACAAGCCCTTCTATAACTGGCTATGGTTCGGCAATGGCTATCATGCCGAACATCATTACCGGCCGCGCACCCACTGGACGAAACTCTCGTCCCTGCACGAGCAGATCAAAGACGAGCAGGAAAGGGCCGGCACGCACGTGATCAGCACCTGCCATGCGTTCGGCTTCATGGCCCCGGAAAACCGCGAGGCGGAGCTTCGGCATGAGGTCTGAGGAATTGAGTTTCTTCCTGGAAGGCACGAATGGCAAAGGTGTGCTGCTGATCCATGGCCTGACCGGGGCGCCGGCCGAGATGAAGCTTGTCGCCCGCCAGCTCAACCGTCGCGGCTACAGCGTCCATGCGCCGCTGCTGGCCGGTCATGGAGAGGATATCAGGACATTGCGCCGGACGCATTGGGAGGACTGGCTGAAAAGCGTGCTGCGGGCCTGCGAATTCCTGGCCGAGCGAACGCGGGAGATATTTGCGGCCGGCATCTGCGTTGGCGGCAAGCTGTCACTGCTGGCGGCCGAGCAGCGGCCGGATCTGATCAAGGCGGTCGCCATCTATTCGCCCTGCTTCCACTATGACGGCTGGGATGTTCCCAGGCACTATACGCTGCTGTCGCCGCATATCGGATGGTTGTCGCGCATCCCTTTCCTCGATCGTCTCAATTTCAGGGAGAATGACTCCCTCGGCATCAAGGACGAGCGGATGCGGCGCATGGTCGAAGGCATGGCAGGCGAAGGCATGCTCGAGAAATTCCCCGGCCGCGGCATCGTCGAAATGCACCGGCTGGGCAAGGCGCTTCGCGGTACCCTGCCGCAGATCCAGACACCGACGCTGATCCTGCATGCGGAGGAAGACGATCTGAGCAATCCCAGACATGCCCTCTACATTTCAGAGCATATTGGCGGTCCGCATGAACTCAGATGGATCAAGGACAGCTACCACATGATCCATCTCGATCGCCAGCATCGGCAGGTCGCGGCTTTCACGGCGGATTTTTTCGAGGCAAGCCATGCTGCAATTCGCGCATAAACGTCCCTTTCCCCGCGCCGATCCCGTCACGCAGGTCTACGACACGATCCGCGCCATCGGCCGCGAGGCGTGGAACGCCTGCTTCCGCGGTCAGGTCGAGGATTACGATTGCCTGCTGGCGATAGAAGGCGCCGGCATCGGCGACTTCGAGTGGCGCTACCTCACGATCGTGGAAGACGGCAAGATCAGCGCCGCCATGCCGGCGTTCCTGTGCCCTTATCCATTGGATACCACGCTGGAGGAGGGTCTGCCGCGCCGGCTGATACGGCGCGTGCGGCAGCATGCATCGGGTTTTCTCGTTCTGCGGCTTGCCTGCCTTGGCTCGCCCTGCACCGAAACCGGCGCGATAGGCTTTCATGCCGACGTTCCGGAGGAGCGCCGCGAGGCGCTGTTTGGACAATTGCTCACGGCCTTCGAGGCGCTTGCAGCCGAAGAGGGCTGCGCGCTGATGGGGATCAAGGACATTCCGGCACCGGTTGCCGCCGAATTCGGCGCGCTGTTTTCAAAACGCCGTTATGCCGCCATCGGCGGCCTGCCGTCCGCCTCGCTCGATATCGATTTCAGGACCATTGACGACTACATGGCCCGGCTGTCGGCGGGCACCCGAAAAGACATGCGGCGCAAGCTGAAATCCTTTGATGCCGTCAGGGTCGAAATCAGAACAGATATCGGCGATCTGCTTCCCCGGGTAATGACGCTCTATCATGACACGCGCAATCGCAGCGAATGGCAGTTCGAGGAACTGACCCCGGCCTATTTTGAAGGCATCCTCACCCATATGGCGGGCCGCTCGTTCTGCGCTCTCTATTTCGTCGGCGACGAGCTGCTCGCCGCCAACCTGATCGTCCACGACGAACAGCTTGCGATCGACAAGTTCTTCTGCATGGACGGCGAGCGAGGGCGGCCCTACAACCTCTATTTCCTCAGCTGGTTCACCAATCTGCGCTATTGCCTCGATCATGGCCTTTCCCGCTACCAGAGCGGCCAGGCCTATTATGAAAACAAGGTGCGGCTCGGCAGCCAGCTTACGGCAAACACCATGTTCTTCCGCCACCGCAATCGGCTGCTGCAGGCGCTGTTGCGGCTGGTCTCCCCGCTCTTTTCGCAGGATGAGGCCACGTGATGACGTCGATGCGCCTGACATGGCTCGCCGTGCCTGTCCTCAACACGCTGTTCCAGATCTTCACCAAGCTTGGCGCGACGCAACTCGGCAATGCCGAGGGGACGACCTGGCTGGAGGATGCGCTGACCTCACACTGGATCCTGGCAGCCGTCGTCGTCGAGATCGTCTGCTTCTTCATCTGGATGACGGTGCTCGCCGAACTCGACCTCAGCAAGGCGTTTCCGCTTTCCGGCATCAGCTACGTGCTGATCATTGCCACCGGCTGGTTCGCTTTCGGCGAACCGATCGTCAGCCTTCAGATCGTCGGCAGCGGCCTGATCCTCGCCGGTGTCTGGCTGATCGCCGGCGCATCGGAAAAAACGGGCAACGTCAGCGACAATGATGTTGGACCGATCCTGCCACATGCCCATGTCAGCAAGGATCGGTGATGCAGCCAACCCAGAATTTCATCCTCCGTCACGCAAAGGGCGCTGCATCGGCGTTCAGCAATTGGGTTCTGGAGCACGCGCTCTCGCGCATCGTCACGCGCGGCTGCCTCAACGTCACAACATCCAATGGGCAGCAGCTTTCCTTCGGCGACGGATCCGGAGAGCAGATACATGTGAGCTTTGCCGACCTTGCCGCGCAATGGGCATTCCTCATCGATGCCGATCTGCGGCTCGGCGAACTCTATATGGATCGCCGCTTTCTCATCGAACAGGGCTCGCTCCACGACTTCCTGGCGATGATGCTGCGCGAGGCGCAGAACGCCAAGCATCCGCTCATCGCCCGGCTGATCGATCGTGCCCGCACCTGGCTGCGCATCTTCCGCCATCGCAATCTGCCGGCCCGCTCCAAAGCCAATGTCGCCCACCATTACGATCTCGATGGCCAGCTCTACGAACTCTTCCTCGACGCGGACCGGCAATATTCCTGCGCGTATTTCGAGAGCCCCGACCAATCGCTCGATGCGGCGCAACACGCCAAAAAGCGGCATCTCGCCGCGAAATTGCAGCTTGGGCCCGGCAAGAGCGTACTCGATATCGGTTGCGGCTGGGGTGGGCTCGCCCTGCACATGGCAAGGCATGTGCAGGGCGGGCATGTGCTCGGCATCACCCTGTCGGAGGAGCAGCATGGCTACGCCCTGAAGCGGCTTGCCGAACACGAGCGAATGGAGGCGGGCATCCAGTTTGCCCTTCAGGATTATCGCAGCCTGAGCAGACGGTTCGACCGGATCGTGTCGGTCGGCATGTTCGAGCATGTCGGCCTCGCATCCTACCGCGCCTTCTTCGAGAAATGTGCGGACCTGCTGGAAGATGACGGCATCATGGTTTTGCACACGATCGGCTGTTCGGCGACACCCGGCTTCACCACGCCTTGGCTCGACAAATATATCTTTCCCGGCGGCTATATTCCCGCGCTGTCGGAAATCCTTCCCGAAATTGAAAAAGCCGGTCTTGCGGTTGCCGACATCGAGGTCCTGCGCCTGCACTATGCCTGGACGCTGGCACATTGGCGGAAGCGCTTCCTGGCGCGCTGGCAGGAGGCTGCCGCCCTTTACGACGAACGCTTCTGCCGCATGTGGGAATTCTACCTTGCAAGCGCCGAAGCCGCATTCCGCTACGAAGATCTGGTGGTTTTCCAGATCCAGCTAAGCAAGCGCAACGACGTCATTCCCGTGACGCGGGACTATATCGGCCAGCATGAGAAAGCGGCGGCGCAAAGTTCAAAAGCCGATCTGGAAGGAGCGGCTGAGCGTGATGCCGATGACGTTCTGGTCGGCTGAGCCAAGCCTTGAGGTGATCGGGCTGTCGGCGGCATCGCCCACCACGTCCAAGTTCCGCTGGACCGAATGCAAACCCTGCAGTTCGGAATCGTCGAGTGTCGACCGCCCTGCTCTCAGGAGGCCTTCAGGCAGTTCGCACCATGACACTTGCGACAAGGCCCGGCCCGTCGTCGCGCATGGCGAGTGTGAGCCGCACACCTTGCCTTTCGGCTGCCGCCTTTGCGATCGCCAACCCCAAGCCGCTCCCCTCGCTATCCTCACGCCTTGCCCTGAAAAAGCGTTCAAAGACGCGTGGCATCTCTTCCTCAGCGATACCGGGGCCGGTGTCGCGGATTTCGATTCGTGTTTCTTGTCCAGCGACGACCACCGCAACGTCGACGGTTCCACCCGGTGGAGTGTACCGCACGGCGTTCTCGACGAGATTGTCAAGGATGATCTCCAAATCGGCCAGCGCACCGATCATGATAACCTTGTCCCGGCGCGTGATGCCGAGGTCAATCTCCCGGCTCTCGGCGAGCGGGGTCAGCCGCGCAACAGTGTCGAGCGCAAGCTGGACGAGGTCGACCGGCTGCGGCGCGGGCGCGGTCTCGTGAGCGTCGTAGCGCGCGAGGCGCAAGAGCTTGCTCACAAGGCTGGTGGCTCTGCCGATTCCAGCTTCGAGCTCGGTCAAACGGTTGCAAAATCGGCCATCCCGGTCGTCGTGCCGAAGGTTGTCGATTTGAATTTGCAGCGCCGAGAGCGGTGTGCGCAATTCGTGGGCTGCGTCAGAAATAAACCGCCGCTGTCTCTCCAGCAGTGCGCGGAGCCGGGCGAGCGACAGATTGATCGAATTTACGAAGGGAATGACTTCGGCGGGCACGTCGTCGGTCGGAACGGGGCTGTCCACCGTCGTGTCTCGCGAGGCGACCGCGACGGCCAGGCGATTGAGTCGAGCCATGATCCGATCGATGATCCAACTCAGCGTCAGCAATGACAACGGAATCAGAACGATGATTGGAAGTGCCGCCTGGAGCGCGGCATTGGCCGCCAGTTCCTGCCGGACGCTCATATCCTGGGAAACCTGAACAGTTCGATCCGGCGCGGCCAGCGTGTAGACGCGCCAGTTGTCACTGCCGGTCGAAACGTCGGCAAAACCGGTCGCTGATTGGCGGGGGATACCGACGGCGGGATGCGATTGTCGCAACGTCCGACCGGCCGCATCCCAGACCTGGATGACGAAATCGTCTTCAGGATCGTGCGGTGCACCGTTATCTGGACCTGTTTCTGGCGATGAACGCGCATCCCCGATATAAACTGCGATCTGCCGCAGCTGATTGTCGAGGAAGTCCGATGCCTCGTTCTGAACGAGGAAGTATGATGTTGTCGCCGCAATGACACCAATGGTTGCCATCAAGCCGGCGAGCCATAAGAAAGCCGTGCGTCGGATCGAAGTTGCGCCTCTCACTTGGGGACCATCCAACCTGCCCCCCGGACGTTGCGTACAATATCCTTGTCGAATTTGCGTCGCACGTAGTGGATCAGCACGTCGATAGCGTTGCTTTCCACCTCCTCACCCCAGCCATAGAGCCTTTCCTCCAGTTGGGTGCGCGAAAGAATGGTTCCTGGACGCTCCAGCAATGCCTGAAGCAGTGCAAATTCGCGCGCTGGCAATACTTCGCCGCACCCCCGATATTTCACCTCATGGCTAGATAGATCGAGCTCGATTTCGCTCGTATAGAGGATCGAAACCGCCTGACCTCCGTGCCGGCGCAAGACCGCACGCATGCGTGCAAGCAGTTCTTTGACCTCGAACGGCTTCACCAGATAGTCGTCTGCCCCGAGGTCGAGCCCCGTGACGCGATCGTCGAGTTCGTCACGAGCGGTGATCACCAGGATTGGCCTCTTGTCGCCGGCTTCCCGCAGCGAGCTAAGAATCTCAAGGCCGGAACGGCCGGGCAAGCCGAGGTCGAGCAACACAAGACCATGCCCGCCAACCGCGACGGCTTCGTTCCCGAGGTGCCCGTCCCGCACCCAGTCTACCGACATGCCGGCATCGTCGAGGGCTTGTACGAGGGCCCGGCCAAGCATGACATCATCTTCGATCACAAGAACACGCATGCTTCAAAGTAGCCTAAACGCGTCCAACTGCACAGATTTTGGTGCAAGCCGACTGCACTACGGCAGATCATCTAAGACCCTCCTAATTCTGCTGGCGTCACATGCCTGCTCAAGTCTGCAGAGGAGCGCTAAATCATGACTGGCCGCTATCGAATATCCGCCGCAATAGCCTTGCTGCTCATGGTGTCATCCGGCGCGTTTCCTCCCGCTGTGGCCCAGGAGAAACTCGTCGCGCCTGAGACGAACCCACCGGGTGACATTCCGGATAATCAAGTCTTCGTCACCTACACCTCTCCAGACGGATTTGCTCTGAAGGTGCCAGAAGGATGGTCACGCATCGAGATCGACCATGGTGTTCGGTTCTTCGATAAATACGATGAACTAGTTGCTACCCTTGGCGCCGCGAGTGCTCCTCCAACAGCGTCCTCAGCCAAGGCCCACGAAATCCCTGACCTCAAAACGGCCGGGCACGCCGTCAAAGTCACCGCAGTCAAGGATGTAAAGCTCGCAGCCGGGCCGGCCGTTCGCATCAGTTATGTGTCGAATTCCGCGCCAAATCCGGTGACGAACAAGCAGATCAGGCTCGAGCACGAGCGCTTCATTCTGTTCAAGGGTGGCAGGACGGTCACACTCGATCTTGCCGCACCGGCCGGTGCAGACAATGTCGACCAGTGGCAATTGATCTCCAACTCTTTGCAGTGGAGATGACCACATGCGTGTATTGGAGGCGACCGAGCTTTATCGCTTCTATCATGCAGGCGACGACGAAGTCGTGGCTTTACGCGGGGTTGCCATCGCGCTCGATGCCGGAGAATTCACCGCTTTGAGGGGGCCGTCGGGCAGCGGGAAATCGACGCTGCTTGCCTGCCTTGCCGGGCTCGATGAGCCGGACGGAGGCGTAGTGTCTGTCCTGGGCGAACGCATGACCCGACGCCCCGAGCCGGAGCGGGCTCGGCTTAGGGCACGTCATTTTGGCATGCTCATGCAATCCGGCAATCTGTTCGAGCATCTGACGGTGCGAGCCAACATCCGTCTCCAGATGGAGATTTCCGGCCATGGGCGACCAGGCGAAATTGATGATCTTGTCGGCAGTCTGGGCCTCGATGGCCTCGCCGACGTGTTACCTGCCCACCTTTCAGGGGGGAGGCAGCACGCGCTGGCCTAGCCGTCGCGCTCGCCGCAAAACCACAGATCCTGCTCTGCGATGAACCCACTGCCGAAGTCGACGCGGCAACGGAACAGCTCGTCATCGATCGCCTCGTCGAAGTTTGTCGCAGCGGGACTGCCGTCCTGGTCGTCACGCACAGCCTTGCCCTCGCTGCACGAGCCGATCGCACGATTGACATCCGCGATGGAGGCATCGTGCATGACTAGAACCCTTGTTGAGGCCGCCGATCTTTGGCGCAGCTTCCAGCGCGAACGTGGCGTCGTGGCAGCCGTTCAAGGATGCTCCTTCAAGATTAAAGCGGGGGAAACCATTGCAATCGTGGGGCCGTCGGGCTGCGGAAAGACGACGCTTTTAAACCTGATCGCAGGACTGGACGTCCCAAGCTCAGGACGAGTGGAATGGCCTGGGCTTGGTTCGCCCGACACACTGCGCCCGGAGCGAATTGGCGTCGTCTTCCAATCTGCGAACCTGATGCCCGCACTCACCGCCGTTGAGAATGTCGAGCTACCGATCCTTCTCGGTGACGGCTCCGAAGCCGAGGCGCGCGCCCTGGCGGCGCTTGCCACTTTCAGCGTCGAAGCGCTTGCTGGAAAGTTGCCAGAACAGCTCTCCGGCGGCCAGGCTGAGCGGATCGCAGTAGCCCGCGCCATTGTCACCAATCCGGAATTGATCGTCGCTGACGAGCCGACAGGCCAACTCGATCAGGCTGGCGCTGCGATGCTGGTCGATCGGCTCCTTGCCTGGGGACAACAGGCTGGAAGCGCCATCATCATCGCCACGCATGATGAGCACGTAGCGGCAAAGATGAACCGTATCTGGCGAATGCGTCATGGCAAATTTGAAAGCATGGACGAGAGGCTCACATGTACAGGCACTGGCTGACAGGACTTGTGCGAACCCGTTCCGGCCGCCTCGTCAGCATCATCGGCGGTGTAGCGCTGACGGTCGCCTTCATCGCGTGCCTGGGCGCCTTTTTGCAATCCAGCGCGGCGGAGATGGCGGCACGGTCGGTCGCCCAAGTGCCCGTCGACTGGCAGGTCCAGGCTCTGCCGGGAGCGGATCATAGTGCAGTCGAGGCTGCGATCCGCTCAGCCGCGCCGGTTATCGGCTCGCAGTTGATCAACTATGCCGACGTACCAGGCTTTGAGGCGAGCACGGGAGGCACCGTACAGACCACGGGTGGCGGAACGGCGCTTGGCATCGGACCGGGCTATTTCGACCAATTCCCGGCAGAGGTTCGACGGCTGGTAGGGTCGGCCGACGGCGTCCTGATAGCGCAGCAGACTGCCGCCAACCTGCATGTCACAGTGGGGGATCAGGTCATCATCCACCGCCGCCAAGCACCTGATGTCAGCGTGACGATCGCCGGCATCGTCGATTTGCCGAACGCCGATGCGATGTTTCAGGCGATCGGCGTCCCGGCTGGCGCCGCACCACAAGCCCCGCCGGACAACGTTCTGCTGTTGCCGATGTCGCAGTGGCAGCAGGTGTTCGAGCAGCAAGACACCAGGCGGCCCGATACCATTCGGACCGAGTTTCACGTCAAGCTCGATCATCATGATCTTCCTTCCGACCCAGTCGCTGGGAGCACCTGGGCAGCTGAGCGCGGCCACAATTTCGAGGCTCGCGTCGCTGGAACCGCGCTGCTTGCAAACAACCTGGCGGCCCGATTGGGGGCGGTGCGCGAGGATGCCCTCTATGCGCGGCTGGTTTTCCTGTTCCTCGGCGCCCCCGGCGCTATCCTCGCCATCCTGCTGACCCTTGCCGTAGCCGGAGCGGGACGGGACAAACGTCGCCGCGATCAGGCGTTGCTGCGCTTGCGGGGGGCAACGGTCGATACGGTTCTTCGCTTGGCTGCGGCTGAAGCGGCAGTTGCGGGTGTCGGCGGTGCGATCCTCGGTATTCTCCTTGCTGCTCCTGCTGCACATTTCATTCTCGGGGTGGCGCTCTTGCGGGGCGCAGCTGTTCCTTTGCTCAGCGCTGTGGCGGTGGCCGGGATCGCGCTTTCGCTCGCAGCAATCCTGATCCCCGCCTGGCGCGACGCCCGCGGCTCGACCGTTGCGGACGCGCGGCGGCCAATCGGCAATGACCGGGCACCGCTTTGGGCCCGCTTCTATCTTGACCTTGGGCTGCTGGCGCTCGCTGCGGCGCTCTACTGGCGTTCGGCAGCGAGCGGATACCAGCTCGTTCTTGCGCCGGAAGGCGTGGCAGCGGCGGCGGTCGACTACTCCGCCTTCCTCGCCCCTTTGTTGCTCTGGACTGGCATGGCGCTATCGGCGATGCGACTGGTCGGGGCCGGGTTGCGGCAAGGTCGGCCGGTGATCGCCAGAGGCTTGCGACCCGTCGCCGGTCGTCTCGCGAATGTGGTGGCCGCAACATTGGGACGGCAAAGTCCGCGACTGAGTGCGGGCATCGGCCTGGCTGCGCTGGCCTTCGCCTTCGCCGCATCGACCGCGATTTTCAACGCAACCTATCAGGCTCAGACACGGATCGACGCGGAACTCACCAACGGGGCCGACATCACCGTCACGGGCACATCCGCCGTGCCTGCATCCCAGGCGCTCGAGCGCCTTTCCAAGCTGCCGGGTATAGTGGCTTCCGAGCCCATGCAACATCGATACGCTTACGTCGGAACCGACCTTCAGGATCTATACGGCATCGATCCGGTGCGCATCGGGACAGCCACGGCGATGTCCGATGCCTATTTCGCCAATGGCGACGCCAGGGCGACACTCACCGAGCTTACACAAACGCCCGACGGCGTGCTCGTATCGCAGGAAACCGTCAACGACTATCAGCTCAGTCGCGGCGACAGCATCAATCTTCGCCTGCAAAACGCGGCAGACCACCAATACCATGTCGTGCCCTTCCACATTGTGGGCGTGGTGCGCGAATTCCCGACTGCACCCAAGGATTCGTTTCTGGTTGCCAACGCCGCTTACGTTGCGCAGCAGACAGGCTCTGCCGAAAGCGAGATCGTTCTCATCCGGTCGAACGGCGATCCGGCTCGCATCGCACGGGCCGCCCAAAGCGCGGCTGCAGGTCTTCCGGGGCTCAAAGTCAGTCAGATCGGTGATGCGGTTGCCTTGATCGGATCGAGCCTCACCGCAGTTGATCTCGCCGGCTTGACGCGGCTTGAGCTGATCTTCGCGCTGGTCATGCTGGCCGCCTCGGGCGGGCTGGTGCTTGGGCTGGGCTTTGCCGACCGCGAGCGCTCCTTCGCAGTTCTCGTCGCGCTCGGGGCCAGACCAAGACAACTCGGCGCGTTCGTTTGGAGCGAAGCCGCACTGGTCATCGGTAGCGGCATGGTCCTGGGTCTCCTGGCTGGCGCCCTGGTTGCCTATGTGCTCATCAAGCTGCTGACTGGCGTGTTCGACCCGCCGCCGGATGTGCTTTCCGTGCCCTGGCTCTATATCGCTGCCCTCGTCATCACCGCCGCCGGCACCGCTTTGCTGGTCGCGACGGGTGAGACGATGCGTAGCCGTATACACGTCACAGAGAAGCTCAGAGGTGAATGAGAACGGGCGTTATTTAGCAAGACCATGCTGCCGTTGTGAAAGTTTGCAGAGATGGGGCTGAAACCGTGAAAGGAGAACGAGAATGAAAACGCAAATGCTTATGGCCGCGATGCTGGTGCTGGCGCCGATCAGTGCAGCATTCGCTGCCCAGACTTCCGGCACGATCACCGCGATCACAAAGAATGCCGATACGATCACGCTGTCGGACGGCAAGACTTACGTCCTGCCCGAAGGGATCGAAGACACCAAACTCCGCGTCGGTGAGAAGGTCCAGTTAACTTATGCGGACAAGGGCGGCAAGGCGGTTGTCTCCCATCTGGTTCCGCAGAAATAAAGGTTGCGGCGGCCGGTGCCACTACCGGCCGCCGCATTCGCGAGTAATTGGCACACGGTTGATTACTATCGGTTGCTACGCCGACATCCGCTCTAATTCTCAGCTAATTAAACCCGCGTACTCAAAGCCGGCCAGCCGAACGCCGCTGGCAAAAGAGCGAACGTACCGCGCTGCCACAGCAGGCGCGCCATTCAACCGGCGAGGGGCGACACTAACGTGACGCCTTCCTTGCAGTGCCAGTATTCAGGGAATCCACTGATGAGACAGATCTTTCTTGTCATCGCGCTCATTGCCGCTCCGGTGGCGGCCTTCACGAGTTTTGAACTCTACGCCAACAAAGCGCCCGCCAAAACGGCGGGTCTCGGCGATCTATCATCGTTCAAAACCATCGTGGCCGACGTTCAGAGCCTCGCCTCCAAGGGCGACCTCGGCGGCGCCGCAAAGCGTATCACCGACTATGAAACGGCCTGGGACCAGGCCGAGACCGCGATCCGTCCGCTAAACCCGAACGACTGGAACAACATTGACGCCGCCTCCGACGCGGCGCTGAAGGCGCTGCGTCAATCCGCTCCGTCCGCTGACAAAGTCAATAAAACGCTCGCCGCTCTCATGGCGGTTCTCAACAACCCGTCGCAGCTTGCTCAATAGGCGGGCGGCGAACCGCGTCACCCCATGCCAGAATTACCCCGCGAGACTTTCAACGCTCGTTCAAGGAGACTCGTTATGTTTGCACCGGCTGCCAAAGCTGTCGTTTATAATCGTGTTCCCCGCGTCACGACCGATTTCTGGCTCATCAAACTGATGGCCGTTACCATGGGTGAAACGGCCGCCGACTATCTCAGCGTGCAAGTGGGTTTGGGGCTGACGGCGACATCGCTGATCATGTCCGCTATTCTGGCCGTCGCATTGGTATGGCAGTTTGCGCAGAAGAAATATGGTCCCGCCGCCTATTGGCTTTCCGTGGTGCTGATCAGCATCGTTGGTACGTTGATTACCGACAATCTGGTCGACAACTTCCGAGTGCCACTGATCGATACGACCATTGCATTCTCTATCGCCCTGGCGCTGACTTTCTTGCTGTGGTTCCAGACGGAGCGGACACTTTCAATCCACTCCATATTCACTGGGCGGCGCGAAGCTTTCTACTGGCTCGCTATCCTGTTCACCTTCGCGCTCGGCACGGCGGCGGGCGATCTGGTGGCTGAGAAATTCGCGCTGGGATATTTGGCTACCGGTGTCCTGTTCGGCATGATCATCATCTCGCTCGCCATCGGCTACTTCTTCTTGGGTCTCGATTCGATACTTGGTTTCTGGCTGGTCTACATTCTGACAAGGCCTTTGGGTGCTTCGTTCGGCGACCTGATGTCTCAACCCGCACAATATGGAGGCCTCGGCCTCGGCACAATCGTAACGAGTGCGGTCTTCCTCGCTGCGATCGTTACGATCGTAGCCTTCATGAGCTTGCGGCATGAAGGGGAGGAATTCATTGAGGTCAGGGAGGATGGCGAACTGGTTGCGGACAACGAAAACTAAGGCTTGGCTGCCCCCAAAACGGGCTGACGCGTCATTCGCAAGATAGCCTCACAGAATTCCAATAGCGCTATCGCCAACGCAGACCGGGGCTAATCTGCGCCCCTCCCGAAGGCCGGCGCAACCGAACTGATCAAAAATTAGCCACCGGGGCCACCCCTGCGCTGCGGCCTGAGCCGGCGCCTACGTCCATGGGAAGGACACGACTGAATTTGCAATGAATGCCAAGTAAGCCTGCATCGCGCCGCCTCCGGCGCTCGGAGGCCGCCTGACGTTTTCTGGCAGGAGGCTGCCGCCCTTTACGACGAACGCTTCTGCCGCATGTGGGAATTTTACCTTGCAAGCGCCGAAGCCGCATTCCGCTACGAGGATCTGGTGGTTTTCCAGATCCAGCTAAGCAAGCGCAACGACGTCATTCCGGTGACGCGGGACTATATCGGCCAGCATGAGAAAGCGGCGGCGCAAAGTTCAAAAGCCGATCTGGAAGGAGCGGCTGAGCGTGATACCGATGACGTTCTGGTCGGCTGAGCCAAGCCTTGAGGTGATCGGGCTGTCGGCGGCATCGCCCACCAGGCGGTTATATTTGTCGTAGATCTGCACGCTCCAGGCCGGTGAGAACGTATAGGTGGCGGCCAGCGTGAAACCGATGGATTTGAGACCGCCATTCGCGTCGAACGCCTCGACGCGACCACTCCTGGCAGCTTCCTCGGCGGAAACCGCGAAATTGTTGCGCATATAGGCGCCGTTTGCCAGAGACATGCGCGGACCGGCAGACAGCAGCCAGCGATCGCCGACCGGCTGGAACCAATCGAGATAGAGATCGGCAAGCAGACCGTCGCCGCCCCACAACGCCTGACGTGTTTCCGTCCGCACACGCAGGCGATCCTCTATCGGCCAATATTGCGCAAAGACGCCGGCGTCCAAGCTCCACTGGACCGAATGCAAACCCTGCAGTTCGGAATCGTCGAATGCCGACCGCCCTCCTCTCAGGCCGACGACAGGGCCGATGTCGACACCGCCGATATCGAAAAGCCCGTAGTCGATATTATCGTCCGGCGCGCTGTATTCAGGCGCTTCGCCGAACCGCCGAAAATCGAAAGACGGCATGCCACTGAAGGAAAGGTGCTTCGATCCTTCATAGGAAGGACCGTATTCGACGGATCCGCCAAGGGTTATGATCCACTGGTTATCGGAGGATTTTGCATCCTGGCTCAAGGCCGAATGGGATCCCAGGAATATCAGCGGCAACGATAACGCCGCGCGGAATAATGCCCTGCCCGATGAGGCCATATGCGCCCTGCTCCGCGTCTCGAACGTCAGCAAACGATCCCCCTGTCCAAAGGCAATTTTCTCATCTATGCCAATTGCCTCAGGGGCATGCAGGTTGATCCGGAGCGCCGCACTTCTTTTTTCTGGCGGCCGGCGGTCGCTTCGCCTGCAGCTCGACGATTGCCGGCTTGGGCTGAGGCTTGGGCTTGGGCTCAGCCCGGGGTTTGGGTTCGGCCGATGGTTTTGGAACAGGTGCCTGCGCCGGCGCTGCAACATGCGGCTCCCTGGGCAAGGATGGCGGCGCGGCGGCCTCTCGAGACGGCGGCGGAACGACATGGCGCTGATTGCCGAGCTGCGGCCCGCCGTTATTGGGAACGCTGGGTTTTGCTGGCGTATTGTCCATAATTGCCGGCGCCGCAGGCTTTGTCGGCAAGCCGAGGGCGTCGGGTTTCGAGGCTGCGGCACCTCCTTTCGGCTTCGCATTTGGAGCTGCCGTCGGTGCCTGGGTCTTGGCGATCTGGCTCTTGACGGCAGGCGCATTGGCCTCGGGCAACTGCGGCTGGCCCTTTGAACCGGGAAGCGCATGCGCGTCGGGATTTGCGCCCTGAAGTGGCGGTTGCGCGACCGTCGTCGAACTATGCGCCGTATTGAGCTCGGTTTTGGGCGGTTGCGTTTTTTCAGCCGCAGCCGCCGGCGGCTCGTTTGCCAGCTTGCCGGCGGGCGGCAGCGGCTGGCCGTTGGCGCCGGGAAGCGCGCGAGTAGCAGCACCTCCGGTCTGGGGCTGCGGCTGTTGCGCCTGTATCTTTGTTTGTGCCTGGGGCTGGATCGAAGGGACGAGCGCGGGCGCCAAAACGGCTGCAGGTGTCGGTTTCTCGGCTGCGGCCGGGACCTGCTTTTGCAAAACCGCAGCCTTTTTCTGTACCGAGGGCGGCAAGGCGACGTGGAGCGCAGCTGCGCCCGCGCCGGCGATGACGGCCGCGCCGGCAAGCTTTTCTCCCGTCGTCAATCCGGGCGCAGCCGGTGCGGCCTCGTTCTCGTTGACAACCGTGTTGTTGACGACGGTATTGTGAATATTGTTGAAAATGATGTTGTTTTCGGGCGGCGCGACATCACGCGGGGGGTCCACCCATTCGGGGACCGGAACGAAGACCGGCGCCGGCAGCACGTAGAGATCGACCGGTGGTCTTGGCGGTGCAAGCGTTACGAAATCCGGCGGCGGCGGTGCCAGGAAGACGACGGGCGGCGGCGGCGCATAACCGAAGTCGGCATCATCGAAATACAGGACAGGCCGGTCGACATAGACGATTTCCGGTGGCGGTGGCGGCGGCACGTCATACTCGATCACCGAAAATGACGGGGGCGGCGCGAGCGCTGCCTCGAAATGTTCCAGACGACGGCGGGCATCCCAGACATGGGGACCACGCGGATAACGTCTCAGATAGGACCAATAGGCCTCCGGCGTGTCCGCATTCCAGCTTTCGCGCCAGGTCATCGCTTCGCGGCGCGCTGCAATGATCGCACGCACCCGCCTTGCCATGGAGTCGTTCGGATAGGCTGCCAGGAAATCCTCGTAACCGCGCATCGTGTCGCGATCGAGCGCCGCGAAATAGGCATCCCGCTCGTCGAAATCGCCGATCGGCTTCGTCCGGATCGCGGCATTGTCATAGCTGGACACCTGGGCGACAGGCGGATTGGGGCCACGATCGAAAAACGTGAAGGCGTTCTTGAATTTGGAAGCGTTCCAGGAAATCTGCGCGCCCTTGGTCAGATCGCTGGCCCGCAACCGTGTCCGGTCAAATACATCATTGAGCGGCAGCCCGCCGATACGGATCATTTCCGCCAGGGCATGGGCATAGGAACCATAGGGGCCGGCTTCCTGCGGGGCGACCGTGCCCGGCGCCGCATTGAAAGCGATCAGCTGATTGGCGTCCGGGTCGACGAGCGCCAGACCACCGGCCAGCGGCTGATTGGATTGCACGAATGGATTGGCTCTTGCTGCATCGAGCACGACGATGCTGCCGCGATTGTTGATACCGGCCAGCGATCTCGTGAAATCGGTTATGCGCAGCGCTTCGACCGGCACATCCATGGCGTTGGCGATCTCGGCGTCGACCGGCACGAAATAGTTATCGCCCTGATATTGCACGCCATAGCCCGCCAGATACACGAAGACGACGGTATTGGGTCCCGATGCATTCGCTTTCGTCAGAAAGTCCCGCATCGCGTCGCGCAACCCGTTTTGGTCGAGGTCGCGCGCGCCGATCACATCGAAGCCGGCCGCCTGCAGCGTTTGCGCAATCAGCCCGGCATCGTTGGCCGGCGTCGACAAAGCGCCTGCCTTGTAGGCGCCATTACCCACGACCAACGCTATTCTCTTTTCAGGGGAACCTTGCGCCTCGACCGGATTTACAGAAGCGATACCGGCCAGAACCAGCACAACGGCAAAGAATATCCAGATCGCCTTTCTAGACGACGGTCCTATTGTCCGCAAAGGAGAAGGCATACAGGTTTCTTCCAATCGACATGTGATGCAGTTCGCTGTGAGCCCCCGCAAAGTCGGAGCCAGCGGCATGAGCTTTCGCCAGAGACGGCTGGCGAGCTTTGTATTGCTGTCTAGCAATCGTTTATGAGCGCTGGATTAGGCGTAACTGAAGCGAAACTGAAAACGGCTCTCCCCTCCGCGACGCCACCGACATCGAACTCCGTGATTGGCACGGCCGAGATCGGCCGCGGGCCCGAACATGCAAATCATCTGAATACGGGCCTGCCCATAACCCGCCAGCCTGGGCCGGCCCAAACCAGTTGGCTCGAGCATGGTCCGGCCCCTTGTGAGATAGGGCCCTACCCGAAATCCGTATTCGGGATGTCGGCGTCAGCGTCGCTCGCGCGTCCTTGGGAACATCGAGAGCGCCCGCCCCGCGCGCTCCGCTTGCCTGAACGAGATTTTGCATCAATAGCCCACCCGCAGAGCGAATTCCCACCGCCCCAGTTTGTAAAAAGATCACAGGAGATAAAGATGTCTGCAACAGTGCTCTTCATGTCCATGTCACTAGACGGGTATATCGCGGGGCCTAACGACGAAGTGGGCAATCCCGGCGGCGACGACTTTATGCGGCTGCACGAGTGGTACGGGGATTTTTCCCGACCGACCGGACCGGTCGGAGAATTATGGGACGAATGGAACGCGCCAGGTGCGATTCTGGCGGGCCGGCGAACCGTGGAGCAGGTCGATCACTGGGGCGGTGACAATCAAGGTGTCGCGATCTTCGTACCCAGTCACAGCCCGCCCGGGCCATCCGTCGCGAATTATCCGTTGGTCAAATACGTGAGCGACGGGATCGCGAGCGCAGTGGCGCAGGCGAAGGCCGCCGCCGGGGACCGGAACGTGTTGATGCTTGGCGCGTATACGGCGCAACGGGCGCTGGAAGCTGGCGTGCTCGACGAACTGCAAATACACCAGGTTCCAGTCTTGTTCGGATGTGGCCGCCGAATGTTCGAAGTCTTACCATCTCGCATCGAGTTGGAGATCGTTCGGGTGATCGATACACCCGAGGCCACGCACATCCGCTACCGCGTCCGCCGCTGAGCCATCCGACCCCAGCCGTCACTCGTTTGTGGTCGCCAGCATCAAGGGACGGAGGGGGTGATGTCAGGTTAACTCGATCAAGTCAGTTTTCGGCATGCTGGTTGGGTCAGGCCGCTGTCGCGGTGACCGCTTTCCAATGTGCCATCGCCGCGAGGCGATGCAGAAGAACAGCGATGGCAGAGTGGTTCGAGCGTGCGGGGACGAAGAAGGTTTGGCGCCTTCTTCCGCAAGCGGCGCGCAGGTGATGTCACGTTGTTTGGCTGAAGCCGGACACGGATCTGTCCCATCTTGCCAGCCGGGCGATCTCCAGTGGCAGCCGACCGGGTCTGAGGCGGCATCGCAAATAGTCAGGCGTTTTCCGACAAGAATTCATAGCCCGGATGAACGACCTTGGCGCCGTTCGCGCGGGCGACGAGCAGAATGGCCGGTGATGCAAGGCTTCCGATCCGCCGGCGGCTTGCAACGATTTATCTCGGTGTTTTCAGCGGTCAGAGATCTTTTCGTCCCGCCGCACCAGACGCACTCCGCCCTGGCCATTCACCCCCATCGGATCCACGCAATCGCGCAGTGGAAGGCCGGAACCGGCACAGCTACCTGAGCTCAACGGCGAGCGCTTCGTCCGGCTACAGCCAAACAACGTGACATCACCTGTTGCGGCATTCGGTTTATCAGCCCCGTTCATATGCGCGGGAACACCGTCGTCTTCTTGACGGTGCCATAAGCGAAGCTCGTGTCGATTCCAGCGATGCCTTCGATGTTGTGAAGCTGGTGCCTGACGAACTGCTCATAGTCCTTCAGGCTTTGAACGAGTACGCGGAGTAGATAGTCGGCCTCGCCCGTCATTACGTAGCAGTCCTGTATGCTGTCGATGGAGCGGACCTTCCGCTCGAAGGCCGCGACGGCCGCCTCCGAATGGCGCTCGAGCCTGATACGGACGAACGCGGTGATCGGAAGGCCGTAGGCCTCCTCATCGACGATAGCGGTGTAGCCCTTGATAACGCCGCTCTCTTCCAAGAGCCTGAGACGGCGGAGGCACGGAGACGGCGAAAGGGCCACTTTCTCGGAAAGCTCCTGGTTCGACAGGCGGCCGTCCTGCTGCAGCGTCCAGATGATCTGTCGGTCCTTCTCGTCCATGCCTCTCCTTTGTTGGCAGAATCTGCCAAACTTTCCTGCTAATGAGATCAAGATAGCAAGAAACTGCCATGGGAAGAAGCATATCATGTCACTCAATTTGACATCGAGGTTCTCCATGGCCGACATTGCAGCGACTTACTCCAGACCCGCGATCAAGTGGCATGAGACCGCAACCGCAGGCTATGTCGTGCTGGCGCTCGTCGTCCTCATCTGGGCGGGCTTCGCGCTCACCATGCGGGCGATGGGGAAGTCGCCGCTCGCGACCGCGGACGTCGCCCTGATCCGCTTCGCTGTGCCCGCGGTCGCACTGCTACCTCTGCTGTTTGGCCGCCTCCATCTGCTGCGCAACGTCGATAGCAAGGCCGTTCTGTTGGTGCTGGCGGGCGGCGTGCCTTTCTATCTCGTTGCATCTGCGGGAGCCAAGCTGACGTCAGCAGCCTATGTGGGCGCATTGATCCCGGGCACGACGCCGCTCGCAATGGCCCTGATCACGCGCGTGTTCCTGAGAAGGAAAATCTCCGCCAGACAGGTCCTTCCGATCGGACTGATCCTGGCGGGCGTCGTACTCATGGTTGCCGGGCAACGTGACGTCGTCACGGCGGAGACACTGCGGGGCGTCGGGCTACTTCTGCTCGCGAGCCTCATCTGGGCCGGATACACGATCGGCCTGCGCCGGACCGGGTTGGACGCGGTCTCGAACGGCCTCCTTCTTTCAATCGGTTCCCTGCTGGCGCTCGTGCCGATGATGCTCGCCGGACTGATCGGAACCAATTTCGGCCACTTCACGATCGGCGACGCGCTGCCTTACGCGCTCGTCCAGGGCGTCGGGACCGGGCTGATCTCGACCTTGGGATACGCGTTCGCCATTTCGCGGCTAGGCGCTTCCCGAAGCGCGACGATCGGTTCCCTGTCTCCGGCGCTGACGTCCCTCCTCGCCGTCCCCCTGTTGGGAGAGCCGCTCGCCGTCGCGACCGCCGTCGCCGTCGTCCTCATGACGTGCGGCGTGACGTTGGCGAACCGGACAGGGGCGCGCACTGCGGAATAAGCAAGTCCGTTTCAATAAACGCTGACCTTGCCCCCAAGTTTTATCCAGTTTTGAGTTCGCTCTAGCGGTTTTTTGAAGTGCACCCCGATTTTGGGCCAGCGGGAGCTGGAATTTTCCGGGGTTATGGCTCAGTTCGGCGGGGGCGCCGGTGAGCCGTTCATAAGCGAAATCCGCACCTTGTTCCGAAGGCGCTATGTGGCCGGAACTCGTTATAGTCTCTGCGCCAATCCTCGATCTTCGAACGCGCGTCGTCAAGGCTCATGAACCAATGAGCGTTCAGGCACTCTGCGCGGAACTTGCCATTGATGGGGAAGACGGCCCCGCTCCGAACCGGTTGGTCGTATGATGATGCGCCAACTCAAACAGGAGCCACTGATATGATCGCCAGCACGATAGGCCTTGATCTGGCCAAACATAACTTTCACGTCCATGCGGTGGATGCCGACGGTTCAGTGATCAAAACCGCGGCGCTCCGGCGAAGCGAGATGATCAAGTTCTTTCAGCGTGCAAGGCCATGCGTTGTTGGTGTCGAAGCTTGTGCCACGGCGCACTACTGGGCTCGGGAGCTGATGAAGCTCGGTCACGAGGTTAGGTTGATACCGCCTTCGTATGTGAAGCCGTTTGTACGGCGCGGCGCGAAGAATGACGCCGCGGACGCTGCAGCCATCTGTGAGGCTGTTCGGCGACCCGATATGCGCTTCGTTCCGGTAAAGTCTGAGGCTAACCAGAGCTTCCTGATGCTACATCGAGCTAGAGGTCTGCTGGTACGGCAACGGACCATGACGGTATGTGCGATCCGCGCTCATCTCGCCGAATTCGGAATCATCTTCGGCCAAGGTCGACAACGCATCGAGACCATAATGCCGATGATAGAGGAAGTTGCGGCCTCGTTGCCAGAACATGCTCGGTATGCGTTGACCAGCTTGATCGGATCTGTTGGCGAGTTGAACAAGCAGATCGACGGGATTGAGACGAAGCTAGCGGAAATCGGTCGTTCAGATCCGGTCTCAAATCTGCTTTCGTCGATCCCAGGGGTCGGCCCAATCACGTCTACGGCCATCGCCGCCACCATTCCGGACGCTAGGATGTTCCGCTCCGGTCGAGAGTTTGCAGCTTGGCTGGGCCTGACGCCGCGTCAAAACTCCAGTGGCGGCACCACTCGATTGGGAGGGATTACGAAACAAGGAGATGCCTACCTGCGTCATCTGCTCGTAATCGGCGCCAGGAATATAGTTCGGTATCCGAAAGCTCGAGCGAAGGTCGGGGGAGCTTGGATCGAAGCTTTACTACAACGACGACGTCCTATGATTGTGGCCGTCGCCGTGGCTAACAAACTTGCTCGGATCATCTGGGCGATGATGACAAGTGGAGAGATGTTCAGGGAGGCACGCGTCAAGACAGCATAGACAGGAAACCTCAGCGAACCGGCGTAAGGTGCAGAAGCAACAGATGGTCATCCAGCGGAGCTGGGGATCGAGCAAACCCGGAGAGCTTTAGGCGCCGCATTCAAGCGCGACCCGTTGATGAGGCCTCGATCCGCGTACTCCATCAGGGCCAGCGACCATGGTCTCGGTCGCAGACAAAGGCCGAATACATGAACGCACCCGAATGATGACCTAAACTTGCAGAAAGCCTCTTGCGCCCGCGGGGCCGTCTATACATGAAACTCTCGATGTAGCTGTTGTCGGACGGACTAGTCCGCGGAGCAATCGAAAATAGAGAAATAGCCGTGCTTCAGGCAAAAGAAGCCTATTCGGATACCTTGAAAGGATCAGAACTGGCGATCCCCCTTTGAACCACTCGACGACAACGATTTATTGGCCTTGCGCTCAGGCAATCTCGCTTTTCATTCGTTCAGACGACCAGCCAAACGCTTCATGAGATCCATTCGTTCATGAAGAATTGCCACGACAAGGGCAGGCGCATCCTCTCGAAGCAGACAAAAGACGTAGTGATGTTCGCATCGCGCCATTCGTAACGCCGGATAAAGCGCGCCCATATCCTTGAAAGGAGCTTTGCCCTCGGCAAGGTTTACGATAGCCCGCTCCGACGCCGAGACGTAGCGGCGTACCTGGGCGGCACTCCATTGAGCGCGCGTGTAGCGGATTACCGAACGTAGATCGATTCCGCCTCTGCGGTAAGAATGTAGGCCGTCAAGCACGACCCTCGGAAATCTCCTCGTCGAGGATCTCACCTACGGTTTTGGTCGACAGTTTTCCGGAGAGCCCGTCATTGATGCGCGTGTTCATTAGCGTCTTCAGCTCCTCCCAAGCTCGTTCTCCATCTGTGTCACCGGGAAAGAGGCGCTCGAGTGCATATTGCTTGATTGTCTTGCCCTGCAAAGCGGCCAGCGCCTTTAAGCTTTGATGTTGCTGGTCCGTTATGTCGATCGTCAATCGGCTCATCTAACGTGTTCCTGAACTGTGGAAACCCACATTAACACATATGTGGGTATGTGGCCACCGATGCTCTGATCCGATGTCGCTTGGACGGATCTGCTTTTTCGAAGAAGATGCCGATCCGCCTATCCAGCCCTCGATGGGAGAGAACCCGAACCCGGTCACTCGACGCCTGCGCTGCCGTTGAAGAACCAGCAACTCTGTTATTACAAGTTCCCTCGTTCGCCAGACCACCTTGTTCAGGCGTTCATGAACAACGTGACATCGCCCGGTCAAGAGCATCTCTTTCGCTGTTCGAATGATCTAAATTTCCTGTGAAATGATGTAACGCAATTCCCTGCTGCGAAGATACATTGCATCCGTCCCCCGTTCCCTTGCGTGTGGCCCGAAGGTATCTATTGTCGACGCCGTGCGGTTGGGAGTATGTAATGTCGGCAGTGCCTTTCTCGAAGATTTCGACGCCGCTCAACGCGCTGCTTGCTGCAATCGGTCTCTTGGTCGTTGCCGCACTGACGACGCAGGGCCTTACTGGTCAGGAGAGGCTTGTCTTTGAGCTGCTACTTGCGGCAATTTGGCTGGCCTATGTCCTCCAATTGGGCGGCACATTGCTTTCACGGCGGCACCGCTTGTCGGGCGGGATGCCGGCCCTCGTGATCGATTTGCTCGCGGTTCTGATTCCGGCTGCTGCATTCTTGTTCATTGGGTCCCGTGATCGAAACCTCTATTGCGCGATTTGGCTTCTCAAGCCGTTGCGCGACTCGACCTTTTTCAGGCTGCTGGCAAAGGTGGTCGCGAATGAATCGCGCAATCTGCTTGGCGTGACATCGGTGTTCGGCATCGTTCTTTTTGGCGCTGCGTTGGGCGGTTATATCCTCGAGCGAGACGTCCAGCCCGATAGGTTCGGCAGCATTCCGCAGGCGATGTGGTGGGCGGTCGTGACGCTGTCGACGACCGGCTACGGTGACGAGATCCCGCAGAGCCTTGCAGGTCGAGTTCTTGCCGGATTGGTGATGATGAGCGGGATCGGTATTTTTGCACTTTGGGCCGGCATCCTTGCCACCGGTTTTTACGAAGAGGTTCGCCGCCAAGACTTCGTTCGCAACTGGCAATTGGTCGCTGCCGTACCCCTGTTCCAGAAGCTTGGTTCCGCTGCACTGATCGAGATCGTTCGGGCGTTGCGACCGCGCATTGTCCCCGCAGGTGCCGTGATCTGCCGCAAGGGCGATGTTGGCGATCAGATGTTCTTCATTGTCGAGGGGCGGGTCACCGTGGCGACACCCGACCATCCGGTGGAACTCGGTGCCGGAAACTTCTTTGGCGAGATGGCGCTGATCAGTGGCGAACCGCGCTCAGCGACGGTCAGCGCAGCAACCGAGGTATCGATGCTGTCGCTCTACGCCGTGGATTTCCAGATGTTGTCGAGCAGTAGTCCGGAGATCGCGGAGACCATCCGCAAGACGGCGCTGGAGCGGCGGGGCGGGCCGCCGAAGGAATAATCCAAGCCCGACGGCTGCGACATTGCCGCAGCCATCGGGGGTTACGCATCGACCGGCGCAGAAGATTTCCTCCCCGATCGTGCAAAGAGAGCCGCATGGCTTGGTTGGCGAGTTCCATTCACAGAAAATCATCCTTGGACATTTTGCCCACGAGGCTCTCTGCAAGGTTCATTTCCGTCGGTCGACGAAAATTCAATATCGGAACCGCGAAGAAATCGCTCATCGCTGCCCGGCGGCGGTCGGTGATGACCATCCCCGCCTTCTGCATGGCGTCAGATACCGTACGTCTTGAGCGAACGAACTGCTTCTCAAATTGATAGCGACTCCCTGCGCAAGCTGCGCGGGCGTCATAACAACCGCCCTGCGCGTCCGAAGTCGCTGACACGCGGCACTTCGGGACGGTATTGCCGCCCCCTTGCTCCGCTACTCAATCCATGCCTCTATCTAACCCAACAGGGGTGAGCTTCAACGTCATGGCATCACGCACGAAGATAGCCGCTTCGCGGCAGCGCGGGGCTGGGGTCGGCCTCCATCCCCAAGGGACAACGGAAGACTTGAGGGTGAGTGTTTTGCGCAAGAATTCAACACGGGTTGGCCCCGGCTATCCGCAGGTCGTTGTGCTTGTCGGCGCAACGGGCGATCTCTCAAGGCGCAAGCTACTGACCGGGCTGTTCCACCTCACCAATGCGGGCTTCATCCCAGGGTGCCGCATTATCGGCGTCTCGCTCGACGATATCGATGCCGATGCCTTCCGCACCATCGCCCGTGACTCGCTGGACAAGTTCTTGACTCGCAAGTTCTCGCAGTCGGAATGGGAAGCGTTTGCCGCATCGCTCGACTACGTCCCCCTCGCTGCCGGCGCCAATGCTCTCAAGGAAGCGGTCGACAGGGCCGAGGAAGCACTGGGCGCCGAGACGCGGCGCGTGCATTATTTATCCGTGCCGCCAAGTGCCGCCCTTCCGGCCGTGCAACTCCTCGCCCAGGCCGAGCTGACTGAACGTTCCCGTATCATCATGGAAAAGCCCTTCGGCACGGACCTTGCCAGTGCCGTTGAACTGAACAAGAAGCTGCACGAAGTGTTCGACGAGAAGCAGATATTCCGCATCGATCATTTCCTCGGCAAGGAGCCGGCCCAAAACATCCTGGCCTTCCGATTTGCCAATGGCCTGTTCGAACCAATCTGGAACCGCAACTTCATCGACCATGTGCAGATCGACGTTCCGGAGACGCTCGGCCTTTCCACCCGCGCCGCCTTTTACGAGACCACCGGCGCCTATCGTGACATGGTGGTGACCCACCTCTTCCAAATCCTCGCCTTCATGGCGATGGAGCCCCCCACTGCCCTTGAGCCCGCACCAATCTCGGAAGAGAAGAACAAGGTGTTCCGCTCCATGTTGCCGATCGAGCCGCGCGACGTGGTGCGCGGTCAATACATCGGCTACCGCAAGGAGCCTGGCGTCGATCCCGAAAGCGACACTGACACATTTATCGCCCTAAAATGCGCCATCGACAACTGGCGCTGGGCTGGCGTGCCCTTCTACCTGCGTACCGGCAAACGCATGGCCGAGGGGCAGCGCATTATTTCGATCGCGTTCCGCGAGCCCCCGAAATCGATGTTCCCTGCCGGCTCTGGCGTGGGGGCCCAGGGCCCTGACCACCTCACCTTCGACCTTGCTGATGCCTCCAAGGTCTCGCTTTCCTTCTATGGCAAGCGCCCTGGACCGGGCTTCCGGCTCGACAAACTCTCGCTGCAATTCGCCATGAGCGAAACCGGCCTGATTGGCGAAGTCCTCGAGGCCTATGAGCGCCTGATCCTCGACGCCATGCGCGGTGACCACACGTTGTTCACCACGGCCGAGGGTATTGAGCGGCTTTGGGAGGTTTCTCAACCTCTCCTCGATAACCCGCCGCCCGTACGCCTCTACGACCAGGGCGGGTGGGGGCCGAAGTCGATCCACCAACTCATTGCCCCGCACGCTTGGCGCCTACCGTTCGAGCGCGCCTGGAGGGATGCCGCAAAGCGTGATTGACGGTCAGTCGTTGGATCGATGCGGACCCTCAAGCGCGCAATGTATGGTCGGGCAGGTCCCGAACTGCTGAGGGCACGAATGCTACCGCCGCTCCATACAAAGTCAGGAAGAACCCGGTTGACTCAACGACATGAGCCCCATTCTGCGAACGAGCATGAAGTGGCGCGAACATATCAGTGTGCGACGCCTGGTTCCTCGTTTGCCCTCACGATGGCGTCCGCTTCCTTGCCGTATAACTCCTCGAAGTGATCGAAGGTCTTGGAAAAGTAACCAATGCCCTGCGTTGCCGAGCGCAGCGCCCGCGCCAGATCGTCAAGTGCGCCGCCCGGAATAAGTGCTCGGAAGATGTCCCATCCCTTCGCGGTTTCATCCCGGTCGAAGCCGAGAACCTGACCCTTGAGAGCGGAGACGATCTGGACGAGGCTGCCGGAATAGATCGACGGAATGTGAATTTCGCTGCTGAAGACCGGTTGCATTAAAACGGCCGCCCCTTCGGAAAGCGCCTGTCGCACTCCCATTTTCGACGCAGTCCTGAAGGCGTGTTCCGAACTGTCGACGGCATGGTGCTGACCATCGAACAGCGTTACGCCGACATCGATGACCTGGAAGCCGAGCGGCCCTTTCTCCATCGCTTCGCGCGCGCCTGCTTCGACGGCAGGGATGTAGTTGCGCGGAACGACGCCACCCTTGACGGTCTCGCTAAAGGTGAAGCCCCGGCCGCGCTCGTTGGGGCGAATGCTCAGCTTCACATCCGCAAATTGCCCGGCACCGCCGGTCTGTTTGCGATGCCGGTAGTGAACCTCGGACGGCTTGGCGATTGTCTCACGGTAGATCGGGCTGGGTGTTCGATCGGTTACATCGATGTGGAAGACGTCCGACAGGGTTCGGCAGAGATCGCGCAGATGTACCGGGCCCTGGGCGCGGACGAGCTGGGCGCCAGTGCCTTCCTCCTGCAAAACGACAAGACCGCGATCCGTCTCGGAAAGTTTTGCCAACGTTTCGGAGAGCTTGTTTTCATCGCGGTCGCTGCCCGGGACCAGGATCCTTTCAAGCATCGGCGTAGGTGGCTCGGTCCATTCGGGCGGGGCGACCGTCGCGTCTGATGTCAACAGCGACGGGACGGGCAAGCGGTCGGACTTGACCGTTGCGAAGACATCGCCCGGTGCAGGCACCATCGGCGAGCTGGACCGTCCGTTTGCGGGATCCTGCACGGCGCCCAGGCTGGAGCCGCCCAGTAGTGCGCCTTGCCGCAGTCCTTCGCCAAACGCACGCACCAGCACCGTCTTGCCGATATTCTGGCGATGATAGGCATGAAAGCTCACGGCGGTCAGCTTGTTTTCATCGACATTGCCCGCGCGAGCCAGGCGCTGTCGAAGAACCCCTACCGGCGGCGCCTCGTGGCGCAGCGCCTTCATCAGCCTCATCATGCCGTTGCCGTGACTTGCGGCACCGATCAGGACTGGAATAATCCTGTTTTCCCTGAGAACCCGCGATGAAATGGCATAGAGCGCGTCGCTGGGCGGCTCGCGATCTTCGACCAGTTCCTCGAGAAGCCAGTCATCGAATTCGGACAGGTGTTCCAGGAGCTCGCTGCGCGCTTCCTGCTCGCGCTCGGCGGCGCTTTCGGGGATTGCGATCAGCGCCGAAGTCTGGCCTTCCCGGTAGCGCCACGCCCGTTCCGAAATCAGATCGCAACTGCCTATGATCCTGTCTCCCTCGCGGATCGGGATCTGGCGAAGCAAAAGCGTGTGGTTGGCGTAGTCTTGAAGCGCGGCGATCACGTCCCTCAGCCGCCCTCTCGGTTCGTCCATTCGGTTGACGAAGAGGATGCATGGCGTCCCCGAGGCTTCGACTATCCGCAGATAGGGCGCGGCGAGCACGGCCTCCTCGGGTGCTGATGAAACGCACAGGATACAGGCGTCGCTGGCAAGAAGCGCGTGCTGTGCATGCACCAACGCTTCGTTGGGTCCTGGCGCATCCAGCGCACACCACGCCTCGTTTCCAAAGGTGAATTCTGTGAGATTCAATCCATAAGGGGACCTGGATTTTCTCGGCGCCCCCTCCAGGGAGCCGAGCTTTTCCACGACTGTTGATTTTCCGGTCTGCGAGGGTCCAAGCACGGTAAAGCAACGCATCAGCATTCCTCCAACTGCCATAAACACAATTTCCAGCCATCATAGGATGCCCTGAACCGCTGCAAGGCGCCAGAGGTGTTCGGTTTCACAACGCTTTCACCTGGAGACGTAGGAGCTATTCTCGAATTGCCCAACGGGGCCGGCGTTGCCATCAAGAACGATCGTGCCTTCCTGCTTTGGGCAAATGGCTTCAAGGCGAACGATGACGGGCAGCGGGCGCGCCACACAGGAGCATCACGAAGGAGAATTGCCATGACCTTCGAGCCGGAAAGCGTCGCCCACGATCAGCTTGCAAGCGTGCAGGCCGCGGTGGCCGCGGAACCAGAACTGGAAAGCTCGTCTATCTCTGTGAGCGTGGTCGGCAGAAGCGTTCTGCTAGAAGGCTATGTGGCCGGTTACGTCGATCGGGAGAAAGCGACTGCGATCGCCGCGTCGATAGCCGGCCCTGAGAACGTGCAGGACCGGCAGCGAGACGCCGATCAAATGGCAGATACCACGTCAGCCCAGCAGGAACCCTTCTAGGGCCGCCAGCGGCACGCTCGTTGAGCGCCAAGGTTGGTGTCCATAGCGCTGCCGACTAAAAATCAAAATACACAGTCACACCTGACCGGCGACGATAGGGGTAATCGTCGCGATAACCGTAATAGTCGCGGAAGCCGTAATACCGCGGACGGTAGCAGGAGCCGTAGTATCGGCAGTCGCGATAAGCGTACCGGTGTTTCTTCCAGTGGCCATAGGCATATCCATTACCGTGATGACGGTGTTTGACCTGCTCGACGTCGGGACTGTGCATCTGAACTGCATTCGGCACGACATTCGGCGCGGCGTTGAGCGGCAGTGCGAAAGTTGCAGACAAGACAATGCCTGCAAGTGTGGAACAAAGCATTTTCATCGGCGCATCCTTTCAGGCTGCGATTCTGGGTTAATTAGGATTAACCTCCGATGAACGCCAACGATGTGCTGCTCTCACGTTGTCGGCAATTGGATTTGACGACAGGGCACTATGAGCACACTGCAGTTATTGTCGTCTCGTCTAACCCTAGCCGATGTATCCCGCCCGTGCGTGCGAACGCGCTTAGAGAAAAGTCGGCTGCGACACCAGCTCCCCCGTATGCAGGAAGACGGAAAAGCCATGAGGCCCATGGCGGATATCCTGAGCGGGAATGGCTGCATAATTGGTCTGGTTTAGGAAATCGGGCGAAAGGGCTAAACAAATATACTTCAGCATAATAGCGAGGGTGCTCCAGGCAGAGGTAATGTTGCAACGGTCCGAAAAACAAACGCCCTCCCATCCCGGGCCGACTTGCCGCGCCGGCGTTTTGCTTGACCGCAAGACCTTCACCCCTGCCGGCGCGGCGCCTCTTAAAGCATGAAACCGTATTGCCGCAGCTTTGCTCTTCGCGGATCTGCCTTAGCAACATGCACTGGAACCTCAGTCGGAGGAAGATCAGCAGAGATGCGACCGCCTCAATGATCCGAACGATAGGCTCGTTGACATGAGAGGAAAGTCGGTAAAGCTTGATTGGATCTGCGATGCCAGCGCCTCCGATGGTATGCGGGCAGCATCGAAGCGAGCGGTGTGCCATGGACGACACGGTCAAAGATGCGCAGAAGACCAGGAAAAACACGTTCGGACGAAAGCGCGTGCTCGCTTCCATCGGCCAACAGACTTCGACTGACCTTCGGTACCACGAGTCACAATCCTCCTGGAGTGACGGCGATCGCATCTTTACACGAGAGCTGATCCGTAGCGGCAATGGCGCATCAAAAGCCGTTCTGAGGGTGCAGCTTGCAGCCGAACATCCCGGTCGAACCAGCCTCGACAGACTGGCCCACGAATATCGCCTGAAAGACGAACTCGACCGGGAGTGGGCAGCCAAACCGCTGGATTTCATAACGGAAAATGGTCGTATCGTGCTCGTCCTCGAAGATTGCGGCGGCGTGCCCCTCCCGCAGTTGATGGGACGGCACAGCCATGGCATGGCCGCCGAACTCAGGGTCTTTTTGCGTCTTGCCAAGGGCATTGCGGCGGCAGTCGGAAAGGCTCACGGATGCGGCCTCATTCACAGGGACCTCAAGCCGGCGAATATGCTGGCGGACGAGGCGGAAGGGCGGGTCCGTCTCACGGGCTTCGGAGTGGCGTCGCATCTTTCTCGTGAGCGCCAGGCCGCCGGGCCACCTGAGGTCATTGCTGGCAGCCTCGCATACATGGCGCCCGAACAGACCGGCCGCATGAACCGATCGGTGGACTCGCGTAGTGACCTCTACGCCGTCGGCATCACGCTGTACGAAATGATCACCGGCCAGTTGCCGTTCACTGCTTCGGAGCCCATGGAATGGGTGCACTGCCACGTTGCCAAGCGACCGGTGCCGCCGTCCGAGCGTGTAAGAGGGCTACCAAGCGTTATCTCGGCAATCGTGATGAAGCTGCTCGCCAAGAACGCAGAGGAACGCTACCAGACGGCCGCCGGGCTGGAGGCGGATCTGCGACGTGCCCTCGTCGAGAGCGAAAAGTATGGGCGGATCGCAGAATTTCCGCTCGGGACACGCGATGTGCCGGACAGGCTGGTGATTCCCGAGCGGCCCTACGGTCGCGAACGCGAGATCGCCGCCCTAACCTCCGCATTCGACCGGGTCGTCGCGGGCGCTGGGCCGACGCTGGTGCTGGTTTCGGGTCATGCCGGCGTGGGCAAATCCATGGTCGTGAATGAGCTCCACCGCTCGCTCGTGCCGCCGCGTGGGCTGTTTGCCTCCGGCAAATTCGACCAGAACCAGCGTCACATTCCTTATGCGAGCGTAGCGCAGGCCCTGCAAGGCCTCGTCCGAGTGCTGCTGGGCAAGAGTGAAGCGGAACTCGCGCCTTGGCGCGCTGCCTTAACCGAAGAACTGGGCGCGAGCGGTCGGCTGATGGTAGCGCTTGTTCCGGAACTTGAATCTCTCATTGGCCGGCTTCCAGCGGTTGCGGATCTCCCGCCTCAGGACGCCAAACGCCGCTTCCAATTGAACATCAGGCGCCTACTGCGAGTGTTTGCCACAGCAGAACATCCGCTCACGCTGTTTCTAGACGATCTCCAATGGTTGGACGCAGCAACGCTCGATCTGCTTGAAGATTTGTGCACCCAGCAGGATATGCGTCATCTGCTGCTTATTGGCGCCTATCGCGGCAACGAAGTATCGTCCACCCATCCACTGATCCGCCGGCTGACAGCGATCCGGGAGGCCGGTGGCCAAGTGCATGAAATCGTACTGACACCGCTTAGGCTGGAAGATGTGACCCGGATGCTTGCCGACGCTCTTCATTGCGCAAGCAACCGTGTCCAGCCGCTTGCGCGGCTAGTGCACAAGAAGAGCGGAGGCAATCCCTTCTTCGCGCTCCAGTTCCTGAGCACGCTGCCGGACGAAGGCCTGCTCGAATTCGATCGCGAACAGACGCACTGGGATTGGGATCTCGATCGCATAAGAGCCAAAGACTATACCGATAACGTCGTGGACCTTATGCTAAGCAAGCTGCGGCGCCTGCCCGATACCACGCAGGCTGCCCTGAACATGCTGGCGTGCGTCGGCAATCACGCGGCGGTTGATACCCTGGCTCTGATCAGGAGCGAAAATCACGACGCGGTTCATGTAGCCTTTTGGGCCGCGGCGCGGGCCGGACTCGTGTTGCTTGAAGAGGGGTCATCATACCGCTTCCTGCATGATCGTGTTCAAGAGGCCGCGTATGGGCTGATCCCTGAAGATGAGCGGGCGGCAGCGCATGTTTCCATTGGCCGCCTCCTGCTGAGGCATACGCCGCCGCAGGCACTCGAGGAGAATATTTTCGAGATTGTCGGCCAACTCAACTGCGGCGGCGCGCTCATCGCGCCCGGTGAAGAGCGCGAGCGTCTCGCGGACTTGAACCTGCTTGCCACCCGCCGCGCCAAGGCGTCGGCTGCATACGAATCGGCGCTGGCCTATGCCGGCACGGGTGCGGCTTACCTGCCGGACGATGCCTGGGAGCGCCGATACGAACTCGCTTTCGCCCTCGAACTCCACAGGGCCGAATGCGAATTCTTGACCGGGGCAACGGCGGAGGCGCAGGCCCGCCTCGCAGAATTGGCAAACCGAGCCACCAGCCTCGCCGATCTGGCCCGCGTCACGCGCCTGCGCGTCGACCTTTTCATGAGCCTGGGCCGGAGCGATCAGGCCATCATATTCGGCCTCGACTACCTGCACCGGGTCGGCATTTCGTGGCCGTCCCACCCGACCAGGAGCCAGGTGCGCCAGGAATACGCGCGGCTTTGGCGACAACTCGGGGGCCGCCCGATCGAAGCGCTGCTTAACTCGCCCCCCATGGCGGACCCGGTCGCGCTCGCGACCATGGACGTTCTGACTTCACTTGTTACTCCGGCCCTGTTTACCAACGAGAATCTGCGCTGCCTCGTTATCGGGCGAATGGGCAACATCAGCCTCAAACACGGCAACAGCGACACATCGCCTTATGCCTTCACTGCTGTGGGCACGGTGCTCGGGCCCTATTTTGGCAACTATGAAGCCGGTTTTCGGTTCGGCCTGCTCGGATTGGACCTGACGGAACAGCCTGGAATGGAACGCCTGAAGGCACGAGTCTACCTCGCCTTTGGTAACCTTGCGAAATCGTCGTCGCGTCATGTCCGCACCGGCCGTGCGCTTGCGCAGCGCGTATTCGAAACGGCACAGCAGGTCGGCGATCTCACCTACGCCGTCTTAAGCCGGAATAACCTTGTGACTTATCTTCTGGCCGCTGGCGAGCCCCTCTCGCAGGTTCAGCGCGATGCGGAAGCCGGCCTGGACTTCGCGCGTCAGGCCGGCTTCGGAGTCGCCGTCGGTTTCATCAGCGGGCAGCTCCAACTCATCCGAACGCTTCGCGGACTGACGCCAATCTTCGGATGCTTCAACGATGAAGGGTTCGACGAGCAGCAATTCGAACTTAAGACCGACGGCAAGCCGGGCAGTTGCCTGTACTGGATCCGCAAGCTACAGGCATGTGTATTTGCCGGGGATACTCTCACAGCACTTTCGGCAGCGGCGAAAGCTGAAAGCCTCCTCTGGATGACTCCCGCTATTTTCGAGCGGGCGGAGTATCACTTCTACGCCGGCCTTTCATTGGCCTCGGCTTTGCAAGGAGCGACTACTGAAACAGCTCTTAATCGCAAGGCCATACGCGCTCACCGCCACCAGCTCGACACTTGGGCCGCGCACTGCCCGGAGAATTTCGCAAGCCGCGCAACATTGCTTGGCGCAGAGATCGCCCGCCTGGGAAGCCGTGAGTTGCATGCCGAGCGCCTCTATGAACAGGCGATCCAGTTGGCGCGTGCGCACGCGCTCCCACACGATGAAGCGATCGCGTATGAGCGCGCTTCCGCCTTTTACCGGGCGCGCGGCTTCGATCAGATTGCTCGCCTCTATCTTCAAAACGCCCGTCGCTGCTATCTCAGTTGGGGAGCCGACGGCAAGGTGCGGCAGCTCGAAGAAGTCTATCCCCAACTGCGGGATGGACAATCGGCACCGGCCGCAACAAGCACGATCGAAGCGCCGATCGAGCATCTCGACCTCGCCACCGTCATCAAGGTGTCGCAAGCAGTCTCCAGCGAAATCGTCGTCGAGAAGCTGATCGATACGGTGCTGCGAATGGCCGTCGAGCAGGCGGGAGCCGAACGTGGCCTTCTGATCCTGTCGCGTGGCGGCGAACCGCGGATTGCCGCTGAGGCGACGATCCGCGGCGAAGCGGTCCTCATAGAGTTGCGTAATGAGGCCATCGCCGGCGTGATGCCGGAATCAGTTCTCAATTACGTCCTGCGTATGCGGGAAATCGTCAGCCTCGACGATGCGTCGGCTGAAAACGCCTTTGCGGCCGATCCTTATATCCACCATCGCGCGGCCAGATCCATTCTCTGTTTGCCGCTGATCAATCACGCGAAGCTGATCGGTGCGCTATATCTGGAAAACACTCTGGCGGGCCGTGTCTTCGCGCCGGGGCGCATTCCGGTGTTGAAGCTGATCGCCTCGCAAGCCGCCAGCACGCTCGAAATCACCGGACTTTACCGTGACCTGGCAGAACGTGAAGCGCGAATAGGCCGGCTTGTCGAAGCGAACATCATCGGAATTTTTATCCGAGATATCGGAGGTCGGATTATCGAGGCCAACGAGGCGTTCCTGCAAATGGTGGGCTACAGCCGTGACGAACTCTTGGTTGGTCAGCTGCTCGATAAAGAGCTGACACCGCCGGAATGGCGCGAGCGTGACGCCGAAGCCGAGGCCGAGCTGAGAGCGAACGGCAGCGTCCGCCCCTTTGAAAAGGTGTACCAGCGAAAGGACGGCGGTCACGTACCCGTGATGATCGGTGAGGCAAGTTTCGAGGGCGCTGGGAACCAGGCCGTGGCCTTCGTGCTCGACCTGTCCGAGAGCAAGCGAGCAGAGGAGAGGCTGCGAGCGAGCGAAACTCGCTTTCGGACCTTCGTCGACCATGCCACCGATGCCTTTTTCCTCCATACCGACGATCTGACCGTCATAGACGTCAACCGCCAAGCCTGTGAAAGCCTCGGTTACAGCCGGGAGGAATTGATTGGCATGCACCCGCGCGACTTTGACGGAGCTATCGACGAAAAGGCGCTTTCGACATTGGTGGATCGCGTCGACGCAGGACAGCCAATGACTTTCGAAACGCTCCACCGGCGTAAGAACGGAACAACGTTTCCGGTCGAGGTTCGCGTCGGTAAATTCCGACAGGAAGAGCAATGGTTTCGTCTTTCGCTGGCGCGTGACATCACCGACCGCAGGCAAGCCGAGGATGCTATTCAGCTTGCGCGAGCAGAACTTGCCCATGTAAGCAGGCTGACCACTATGGGAGAACTTGTAGCCTCCATCGCCCACGAGGTCAGACAGCCGCTCACCGGGCTAGTCAGCAGCGGCAATGCCTGCCTTCGCTATCTCGACGCGGATCCCCGTGACATCGTCTCCGCCCGCCGGGCCATCGAGCGCATGATCAGCGACGCTTTTCGCGCATCCGAGGTCATCGACCGGATTCGGGCAATGGCGAAGAAATCACCCGAACGCAGGGACCGGCTGAACGTCAACGATATCGTGTCCGAGACGATTGCGCTGGTGTCCTCGGACCTCGAACGCAGCGCGGTGTCGCTTCGTACAAACCTCTCCGACGGCTTGCCCCCGATCGTAGGGGACCAAGTGCAAATCCAGCAGGTGATCCTGAACCTTATCATGAACGCCAACGACGCGATGGCGGCGATGCCAAAAGGAGCGCGCGAACTCATCGTAAGCACCGGAAAGGCAGCACCCAATACGGTTTTAGTGGCAATCCGCGATAGTGGCCCTATCCTCGACCTGGCGAAGATCGGCGATATATTCGAGGCGTTCTACAGTACCAAACCCGAGGGTATGGGCATGGGCCTGCCGATCAGTCGTTCGATCATAGAGGCTCACAAAGGCCAACTCTGGGCCACGCCAAACGCGCCCCACGGTGCCATTTTTCAGTTTACATTACCAACCGACGAGAAATAATGCATCCATGTCCGGGGCGCCGCCTGACCGGCGCAAAACTTGGGGACATGGATGAAGGAGATTGTCTACATCATTGATGATGACGCATCTGTCCGCGAAGGCCTCGGCGATCTCCTGCGCTCGGTTGGACTTGAGGTACTGACATTCGCTTCCAGCCAGGAGTTTTTGGATAGCAAGCGCCCTGACGTTCCGGGCTGCATCATTCTCGATGTAAGACTGCCGGGGCGGAGCGGCCTGGAATTTCAGAGCATGCTCACTTCCCTTGGAATTGAGCTTCCGGTCATTTTTATCAGTGCCCACAGCGACATTCCGATCTCTGTGCGGGCGATGAAAGCCGGCGCAATCGAATTCCTGACGAAGCCGCTGCGCGAGCAGGAGTTGCTGGATGCCGCCTATGCCGGGATCGAGCGCGATTGCGCGCGGAGGCAGGAGGTCGCGCTCATTGCCGAGCTTCAGTCCCGCTATGATTCCTTGACGCCGCGCGAGCGAGAGATCATGAACCTGGTGGTCGCGGGCAGCGTCAACAAGCAAATCGCTGCGCAAGTGAGCCTGAGCGAGGTGACCGTCAAGGTTCATCGCGGCCACGTCATGCAGAAGATGCAGGCGAGATCTCTCGTTGACCTGGTCCGGATGGCGGACAGCCTCGGATTGACGACGAAGCCGGCGTGGGTCAGGTAGGCGCACGTATCTAGACCAAAGTATCGGGCGTCTGCCACGGGTGGATAGTCGGGGCGCCAATTCGGCTGGTCGCTTATCTCATTCGGCAATACGTTCCGAAGGCCGTCGGCTGTATCTTCTTACCAGCTAAAAAACATGCAGAGACAGGACGGACGTTATGGCGTCTCGGGGCAAGAATCCGCGTCGGGTCCGCGCATCCCTACGATTGGGCGGACGCTCATCGATGTTGATGCAACGCGAATAACCGAAAGACCGAGGAAAGGTACGATCCATGCAAAACCAGAGATACGCCCTGCAGAAGAACCTCAACATCTACTGGACGGTAATCGATACGGTTTCGGACCGGAAAGCTCTCGTCGATGGCTTCGTTATGGACATGCTTACCGCCGATGAGGCCGAAGAATTGGTCAACATGCTGAACCGTGCAGAATCCCATGCTATCCATGCGCCTGGACCACCAAGTTGCGCGCTGTTTTCTACAATATAGGCGGTAAAGGCCTTATCGATGGCAAGCTGCACGGACCCCGCCATGGCGCCGTCCTGGCGTGCGAAGGACAATAGCTGCCCCGACGCGTCGACGATGGCAATTAAGGAGGGAACATTCAATGCACGGGCGGCGGTGATGGCGCTCGTGACCATCTGCTGAGCATCTGTCAGCAATATCGTCGCGATAGGGAAGGACATGGCAAACTCCGGTTTCCGAAGGTGATCTGCCGCCGACGCAAGTCGTGGCAGATCACGATATTCAAGCCAGTCAGGCGGCCTTGGGCTTCATCTGGCTGAGAGCGGTCATGAGGGCCTCAGCCGCCTCGCTCGACGAAGCCGGATTCTGACCGGTAATGAGCTGACCATCGACCACTGTGTGCACGCCCCAGTCCTTGACCTTGGAGAAGACTGCGCCGAGACCCACGAGTTCGTTCTCGACCAGGAGTGGCACCACATCGGTCAGGCCCACGGCCGCTTCCTCGGTATTGGTGAAGCCCGTGACGTAGCGCCCTTGAACGAATGCGGTGCCATCGGCATTCCTTACATGGCGCAGGACACCCGGCGCATGGCAAACGAGGGCGATCGGCTTGCCGGCCCCGACAAAGGATTCGATCAGCCTGATCGAATGCAGATCTTCAGCCAGATCCCACAACGGGCCGTGGCCGCCGGGATAGAAGACTGTATCGAAATCCTTCTGATCGACACTGTCGAGGCGCACCGTGTCCGCGAGCTGCGCCCGGGCAGCGTCGTCGGCATTGAAGCGTCGCGTCAGGTCGGTTTGGAACATCGGCTCGTCGCTCTTTGGGTCGAGCGGCGGCTGACCGCCCTTCGGCGAGGCAAGGGTGATCTCGGCGCCGGCGTCCTTGAAGACGTAGTAGGGTGCTGCCAGCTCTTCGAGCCAGAAGCCGGTCTTCCTGCCGGTGTTGCCAAGGGTATCGTGGGAGGTGAGTACCATGAGAATTTTCATTATCGGATCCTTTCGTCAAATCGCTTCGTAGCCGGTTGATCTGGAGCTCCATCAGCCGCGTCGGCCTTTCGATGATCTGATACTGGCACCTCTTGAGATATTTCAGAAATTTACTTCCTTGATTTTAGATATTCAGATGAGATTATATCTTGATGAGATACGATCTGAATCTGCTCCCGGTTTTCCTGGCTCTGATGGAGGAGCGGAGCGTGACCCGGGCCGCCGCGCGACTGGGCATTACCCAGCCGGCGCTGTCCAATTCCCTCAACCGCCTGCGCGAGACCTTGCGCGATCCGCTGTTCATCCGGGAAAGGTACGGCATCAAGCCGACGCAACTGGCCGAGGAAATCGCTCCCGCAATCGAAGCGGCGCTGGCACAGCTGGACGATCTCGTGTTGAACCAGCAGGAGTTTCGGCCGGCGGAGGCCGAACGACTGTTCACGCTTGCGCCCAACAGCTATGTGGAGCTTGTGGTGATGCCCGCGCTCGTCGCGAGAATGCGGGAGCTGGCGCCGGGTATCAAGCTGCGCATGACGGCATTCGGCAACGACCTTGCCGAGACGGGCGTCGTCTCCGGCGGCACTGCCATGGTTATCGGCCGGATCGTCGATCCGCCTGACAATCTCGTCGTCCAGCATCTCATGGACGATGGGCTTGCCTGCGTGGTGCGCAAGGGTCATCCGGACGTCGGAGACAGCATTTCACGAGAGCAGTATGAGAGCCTCAAGCATGTGAACGTGCTCCCGCCGGGCCGTCTACGCGTGGGTCTCTTCCAGGCATTGGGACAACAAAACCTCAAGCGCGAGGTCGCCGTTTCCGTCACCCACTTCCTTGCCGTGCCCGTGATGCTTGCCGTCACGGACTATTGTGCGACGCTGCCGAGGCTGATCTGCCGGAGCCTCGAAGGCGATCCGCGCCTGAAGGTGCTTCCGACCCCCGTCGATCTCGGAACTTTTCCGGTCGAGATGGCTTGGCATGTTCGCTACCGCCACGATCCAGCCCACAGGTGGTTGCGTTCGGTGATAGCTGAACTGGCAAAGGAAATGGCTACTGAGAAAACCTAGCGATTTCCATGCGTCGATTGGCATTGGCATAAAGACCTGCCGCCTTGAGTAGATTTGAACTGTCGTTCAATGGACGTCTGAAATCATCAAAGGAATAGGCATGCCATGCGGCGGCGCCTGCTCGTCGAGGTCCTTCCGCCAGGAAGCGCAACCCAGCGACCGGCCGAGATCGTGGATAGGTTTTGCTCACAAAGCCGTATCGGATGCTGGCGCGTTTAGCGAGATGCCGGACCAAAGGCAGTTACCTGATCCGAACTCAAGGCCTGTCGCCGCGAAGATGACGTTCGAGGAAAGGCAGATTGTCCTGGCCCCAATAGATTTCGCCGTCATGAACATAGGTGGGAAAGCCGAAGACACCGCTGTCGCGCGCATGCACGCGGTCTGCTGACCACTTGTTCTGGACATCGTCATCGGCCTGCCGCCTGAGGAGTGCCGCGCCGTCGAAACCGGCAGCGGTGACGATCGCCTCGCGCACATCGGGTTTGCCGATATCCCTCGCCTCGCCCCAGAAGGCATGCTGGAGGGCGCGTGCCAAACCGACCCAATCCTGCCCGTCGAGATAGGCGGCAATCACGAAGAGGGATGCCGGCGTCGGATCGCCGAGCTCCGGGCGATCGTCGAGCCGCAGCTCCTTGCCGCGCACGCGGGCCCAGCGTTTGAGATCCCGCGTCCAGTAAGCGCGGCGGATCTCCGGGCGGTTGCGCGAGAAGATGCCGCCGTTCTCCTCGACCACCGTCGTCAGATAGGGCGTAATGACGACGTCGTTCTTCGCCGCCAGTTCGATAAAGGCGTCGAAGCCGATATAGGACCAGGGCGAGCCGATCGAAAAGAAGTATTCCACCGATTTGGTCACTGATGAATATCCTCGTGAATGGTTGTTCTGGCGCCGGCTCGACGCCTTCAGGAAGCGGCCCTGTTTTCGGGCTTTGCTTTCCACCCGAGCTGCGGGGCGATTATTGTCACAAAGTCGTGGAGGATCTGGCGATATTCCTCGTGCTCGAACTCGTAAGGGAGCTCCAGTCTCAACTCGTTGACCTCGGGCAGGATCGGATCGGCAAAAAGCCGCTCCAATATTTCCTCCGACGTGCCGACGATATCGCGGGCGAACAGCGTGCGCCGCTCGCCTTGCGGCGAAAGCGTCCGCGCATGACGGCCATCGGTATAGTCGCGATAGCGGCGGCGCGTCGCCGCGTCGGCGCTGTCGAAGGGCACGATAACGCGGCCGAGCGCGACGCGGCGCTCAGTGCCGGCGGTGCGAAAGGTTTCGATCAACCTCGACTGGGCGACGAAGAAATCGTCCGTTCCCTCCCCCGTGATTACATTGCCAGTCAACAGGTTGAACCCGTTGCGACCGGCCCACTCGGCCGAGCGCTGCGAGCCGCCGCCATACCAGATCCGGTCGATCAGGCCCTTGGCATAGGGCTGCAGGCGCGGCCGGATCGGACCGAAGGGCGTCTTGATGAAAGTCTGCTCGTTGCCCAGATAAGTGCCGCGCAAATTGTCGGCAAAGCGCAGCACGCGATCATGCGAGAAATCGTAGCCGGTCCAATCGCCGTCGAAGACCCGCGGAGCAATCAATTCCGCATGCAGCGGCCGGCCGGCGCTGACGCCGATGTTCAGGCGCCCGCATGAGAGAACGTCGACCGTGGCGAGGTCTTCGGCCAGCCGATACGGGCTTTCATAGCCGATCGGAATGACCGCCGTCCCAAGCTCGATCCGGCTCGTTCGCTGCGTGGCCGCCGCCAGAAAGGCGCTTGCGGAAGATATACCCGGCTCCAGATGCCGCTGGCGGACCCAGGCACTGTCGAAACCCAGCTCCTCGCCATATTGCAGCTGCTGGAGCGTCTGCTCCAATCCGTGCAATGGATCGTCATCGGGATAATTGCCAGGGGTGAGGAAGCCGATATGGCTGATGGCTAAGTTGCGGCCGCTCATCTCGTCTCCCCAAGATCAGTATTTCGGTAGACCGGGCGGGTTGGTCTCGGATGCCGGCAAGGCTTCCTCGGCAAGGTGCCAGCGGCCGAGGATTTTGGCGTAGGTGCCGTCCTTGATCAGGCCGTTGGTGGCAATGGTCAGCGCATCGGCGAACCCGCTGCCCTTGCGGGTGGCAATCGCCACATCCGACCGGTCCGGCCAGCCGGCGCTCAGGGTGCCGACACGCTTGATGTTCTTGTCGCGCGCGGCGATGAAGACGAGCTGCGCATGCGGCTGGACGATGACATCGGCCCGACCGGAGCGCAGGGCGAGAAGGCTCGCCGCCTCGTCGTCGTAATATTGCAGTTCGATCGGCTTCAGGCCTGCGGCGACGTTCTCTTCGCTCCACTTCACCAGGATGCGCTCCTGGTTGGTTCCGGCGCCGACGATGATCCTCAAACCCGCCGCGTCCTTCGGCTCCTTGATCGAGGTGATCGGGCTATCAGCTTTCACGAAGACACCGTGCAGGCCCTGGCGATAGGTGGAGAAGTCGAACTTCTCCTTGCGCTGCTCTGTCACGCCGACATTGGAGATGACGGCATCATATTTGCCCGAGGTAAGTCCGAGCGGCCAGTCGATCCAGGCGACCGGCACGATCTCCAGCGTCAGGCCGAGGCTGTCGGCGATCGCGTAGGCGTAATCGGGATCGGCGCCGACCACGGTCTTGGCATCCGTGGCATAGGTCGCAAGCGGCGGCCCGCCGGGGCTGACGGCGATGGTGAACTTGCCCGGTGAGACGAATTTGAAATCCCTCGGGATTGCGGCGATCGCCGCGTCGCTTTTCTCGGCATGAAGCCGGCCCGGCTGCTGCGGGCTCAGGTCGAAATCGTCGGCCGCATGAGCGGCACCGAAGCCGGCCAAGCCCATCATAAGCGCTGCAAGAAAGAAGGTGCGGATATCAGCAAAGGTCGCCACGTTCGATAGGTCCCCGTTGTATCGGAAAGCGGGAGACGGACCGGCGTGGTTCCAAACGCCGGTCCGTCGGGCCGCCGTTAAGAGCCGCTCTTCGGCAGGCCGGGCGGATTGGTCTTCGCCTCGTCGATCGCCTCGGGACCGAGATTCCACGTCTCGAGGATCTTCTTATAGGCACCGCTGGCGATCAGGTCGTTGACGACATCGGTCACCGGCGCCGCCAGGCCGCTGCCCTTGCGGGTGGTAACAGCAATTTCAGCCGTGATCGGCCAACCGCCGCTGACCGTGCCGACGAGTTTGGTCTTGCCGTTTATTCCCGCCGAATAGGCCTGCGTTGCGTTCACGCTGAAAACGGCGTCCGCACGGCCGGACTGGACGGCAAGAGTCTTGACCGCATCGTCGTCGTAATATTGCACCTCGATCGGCTTGAGGCCGGTCGCGACGTTCTGTCGGTCCCATTCCAGCAGGATCTTCTCCTGGTTGGTGCCGGCATCGGTGATGACCTTCAAGCCGGCAATATCCTTCGGCTGCTTGAGCGCCGTGATCGGGCTATCAGCCTTCACGTAGAAACCCAGTTCATCCTTGCGATAGGTCGAGAAGTCGAATTTCTCCTTGCGCTCCTCCGTAACCGTCACGTTCGAGATCACAGCGTCGAACTTGCCGGAGGTGAGCCCCAGCGGCCAATCGGCCCATGCGACGGAAACGAGATTGAGTTTCAGACCCAGGCTGTCGGCGATCGCCTGCGCGAGATCGACGTCGTAGCCGATGACAGTCTTGGAATCGGAGGCATAATCGTGCAGCGGCAGATTTCCGCTCGAGCTGATGCCGACGGTGAAGACGCCGTTTTCGACGAACTTGAAATCCTTGACCTCGGCAATGCGCTTCTCGTTCTTTTCCACCCGCAGCCGGTTCGGCTGCTCGGGGCTGAGATCGAATTTCTGCTGCGCCTGAGCGGAGCCGAAACCGACCGCCGCGATGGTGACGGCTCCCGCTATCAGAAGCCTTGCCCTATCTTTAAATGTCATGCCCCTTCTCCATTTCATCTATAGGTTGTGATTGTTGTCATTCAGCCGGGAGCAGCCCGTCGCGGCCCGGCATTTCGCCAGCGCTGTCAGGCGCTAGAGAACCTTGGCGAGGAATTCCCGTGTTCGGGGATGCTCCGCCTGCGTGAAGACGCGGGCCGGCGGGCCAGCCTCCAGAATGCGGCCGCTTTCCATGAAGACGACGGTATCGGCGACCTCACGGGCAAAACCGATTTCATGGGTGACGATGATGAGTGTCGTGCCGGTACGGGCAAGCTCCTTGATCACATCGAGCACTTCGCCGACGAGTTCCGGATCGAGTGCGGAGGTCGGCTCGTCGAAGAGCAGCACCTTGGGGCGAAGCGCCAGCGCGCGGGCGATCGCCACGCGCTGCTGCTGCCCGCCGGAGAGTTGGCGCGGATAGGCATTGATCTTATCGCTGAGGCCGACGCGGGCGAGCAGCTCCTGCGCCAGTTGCACAGCTTCCTCGCGGCTGATGCCGCGCACCTGGATCGGCGCTTCAATGAGGTTTTCGAGCACGGTCAGATGCGGGAACAGATTGAAGCTCTGGAAGACCGTGCCGATATCGGCGCGGCGTTTGAGAATATCCTTTTCCTTGAGCTCGTAGAGCGTATCGCCGTTCCTGTTGTAGCCGACGAAATCGCCGTCGACGGAGATGAAGCCTTCATCGACGCGTTCAAGATGGTTGATTGCGCGCAGCAGTGTCGACTTCCCCGAACCGGAGGGGCCGAGGATGGCGGTCACGCTGCCGGCGGGGAGGCTGAGTTCGACATCATCAAGCACCTTCAGCGAGCCGAAGCTCTTCGAGATACCGTGGACGCGCACCGCGCCGCCCGCCGCGCGCAGCGCCGCCGCATCCCGGAAGCCGATCTTTCGCACGGTGTCGGTCGCCGTCTCAAAGACCGGCAGCGGACGGCGGAAGCGCTCGAAAAATGCCTGGAAGGGCAACGGTGTCGGGTTGCGCACAGCGCCCTTGGAGAAATAGCGCTCGATATAGTGCTGGGCGACCGACAGCACGGTCATGATGATCAGATACCAGACGGTCGCCACCATCAGCAGCGGAATGACTTCGAGATTGCGGCGGTAGATCACCTGCACCGTGTAGAACAGCTCCGGCAGCGCCAGCACATAGACCACGGATGTGCTCTTGGCCAATCCGATGAGCTCGTTGAAGCCGGTCGGCAGGATGGAGCGCATGGCCTGCGGCAGCACGATGCGGAACGCCTGGCGCCGGCGCGGCAGGCCGAGGGCGGCGGCGGCTTCCAGCTGCCCATGATCAACGGAGAGGATGCCGCCGCGAACGATCTCGGCGAAGAAGGCCGATTGGTTGAGGGTCAGGCCGAGGAAGGCGGCGGCAAAAGGCGTCAGCAGTTGCACCGTCGGATAATCGAAAAGAACCGTATCGGTGAAGGGAATGCTGATCCTGATCGTTTCGTAGAGATAGCCGAGATTGTTGAGGATCAGCAGCAGCACGATCATCGGGATCGAGCGCAACAGCCAGATGTAACCCCAGGAAAGGCCCGAAAGCAGCGGCGATTTGGAAACGCGGGCGAGCGCCAGCGCCGTTCCGAGAATGGAGCCGGAAACGGCGGCAAGCGCGGTCAGGAGCAGCGTTCTGCCGAGACCGACGAGCACCGGCTCGGCAAAGAACCATTCGGCAAAGACGTCCCAACCCCAGCGCGGATTGGTGAAGGTGGAATAGAGCACGGCAATGATGACGGCGGCGGCAAAGACCGTGCCCGCCAGCCGTTCGGGATGACGCGCCGGCACGATGCGGTAGCGCGAGTAATCCTGCTTCGGTTCTGCCGCCCTGTTCCTGCTGTCGGGCGCAATGCCCGCGAAATCCGTCGTCAGTGCCATTCTTGCTTCCCTTTTATGGATTGTCGGTCTTTGCCGCTTTCAAAGATTTGCACCCGCCACGCGCAGGCGCGGTTCGGCCCGTTCGGTTTCGAAGACCGGCGAAATGAGATGGGTGATGTCCTTCTCGAAAGGCAGGCTCTTGTAGATCTCGGGATCGGCCGCCGTGTCGAAGAGCGCGGTGTAGCCATAATTCAGATAGAGACCGACGGCCTCTGGCTGGCGGAAGCCGGTCGTCAGATAGACGCGGCTATAACCCTGACGGGCGGCCTGAGCCTCGAGCTCCACCAGCACCTTTCGGGCAAGGCCCTGGCGGCGCAGATCCGAGCGCGTCCAGATGCGTTTGAACTCGGCCGTACCATCGTCGTAATGCTTGAAGGCACCGCCGCCGATGGTTTCGCCGTCCCGGATCAGCAGGAGAAAATTGCCTTGTGGCGGCGCGAAGGCTTCGGGGGGATAGCGGTTCAGTTCCGCCGCAGCGCCTTCGGCGTTGAAATAGGTGCCGTAACGGCTGTCATATTCGTGGATCAGCTCATCAATCAGCGGCTGAGCGCGGGGATCAAGAGGGGTCGTGTAGAGAAACGTATCGCTCATGTCGTTCGTCACCCGTTGTCATCAGTGAGGAAGGTTTCGGCGAGCCGGACCCAGTAGCGGGCGGCGGGCGCGATGATCGCGTCGTTGAAATCGTAGTGGGCGCTGTGGAGAGGCGCGCTGTCGCCATTGCCGACGAAGAGGTAGCTGCCGGGATTGGCCTGCAGCATGAAGGCGAAATCCTCGCTTGCGGTTCTCGGCCGGAAATCCTTCTCGACCGCGGCAAGACCGAGTGCGTCGTAGGCGACATCGCGGGCAAAGGCGGTTTCCCTGGGGTGATTGACAAGGGCCGGAAAGCCAAGGCGGTAGTTCACGTCCGCCTCGGCGCCGAAGCTCTCGGCCTGCGCGCGGGCAAGGGCTGGAATGCGCTCCTGCAGCAGCTGGCGAACCGTCTCGCTGAAGGCCCGCATGGTGAGTTTCATCTCCACGCTCTCGGGTATGACATTCGAGGCGGAGCCGGCATGGATCGAGCCGACAGTCACGACCGCCATGTCCTGCGGGTCGACATTGCGCGAGACGACGCTCTGTAGTGCGGTGATGAAGGAGGCCGAAGCCAGCACCGGATCAACGGCGCGGTGCGGTTCGGCGCCGTGGCCGCCCCTGCCGACGATCCTGATGACCGCCTGGTCGACGGAGGCCATGGCGGGACCGGTGACGAAACCGAACTGGCCCGCCGGCACGCCCGGCCAGTTGTGCAGTCCGAAGACGGCATCGACCGGAAAGCGCTCGAACAGACCTTCCGAGATCATCTTGCGGGCGCCGGCGCCAATCTCCTCGGCGGGCTGGAAGATCAGCCGGAGCGTGCCGCTGAAATTGCCGCTTTCGGCGAGATAACGGGCGGCGGCAAGCAGGATCGAAGTATGTCCGTCATGGCCGCAGGCATGCATGACGCCGGGATTGCTGCTGGCATAGGCAAGGTCGGTCGCCTCCTCGATCGGCAGTGCGTCCATATCCGCCCGGATGCCGATCCTCTTCCCGCCCTCACCGCGCCGGAGGGTGGCGACGATGCCGGTGCCGGCAATGCCCGTCGCCACCTCGTAGCCCCAGGAGGAAAGGCGGGATGCGACGAGCTTGCTGGTGCGCAACTCCTGAAACGCAAGTTCCGGATATTGGTGTAGGTCATGGCGAAGCGCGATGATTTCGTCGAGATAGGCGGCGATGCCCTTCTCGACCGGATCGCTGCTGCGCGGATCTTGAGCGATGATGTCCATGGCGGTTCGCCGGCGCTCAGGCGCCGACAGCCTTTCCGGGCTCGACCTGCTCCGAACCCGCCGCATACCGGCTTTCGCGAAAGGGCAGGCCGAGATGATCGCGCAGCGTCTGCCCCTTCAGGACCGGGTCGAAATAGCCGCGTTCGGTGAGGATCGGCAGAACATATCTGGAGAAATCGTCGAGACCTTCGGCGATGACGGGAAAGCCGAGAATGAAGCCATCGGCGGCGCCCTGATCCACCCAGCGGATGATCTCGTTGGCGATATGCTCGGCGGTGCCGATGAAGGCAGTGCGCGGCGTTGCGGAATCGAGCGCGACCTGACGGAGAGTCAGACCCTTTTCACGCGCCGTCCTTTTGATGCGGTCCGTGGTGGCGCGGAAATTGTTCCTGCCGATATCGCCGAGTTCGGGGAACGGCTCGTCAAGCGGGTAAACGCTGAAATCATGGTGATCGAAGAAGCGTCCGAGATAGAGCAGCGCCTCCTCTATCGTGACGAGATTACGGATCGCCTGGTACTTGGCTTCCGCCTCCACGGCTGTCGCGCCGACGATCGGCCCGATGCCGGGATAGATGCCGACTTCCGCGGCCCGGCGCCCGTGAGCGATGACGCTGTCCTTCAGCTGGCGATAAAAGGCCTGCGCCTCTTCGAAAGGACCGCCATTGGTGAAGACGGCATCGGCATGTTTGCCGGCGAGCCTGATACCGGAATCCGAGGCGCCCGCCTGGAAGACGACCGGTTGGCCCTGCTTCGAACGGCCGATGTTGAGCGGTCCCTCGACGCGGAAGAACCGGCCCTTATGGTTGAGGCGATGCATCTTCGCCTTGTCGACGAAGACGCCGGTCTCCCGGTTACGGATGAACGCGTCGTCGTCCCAGGAATCCCAGAGGCCCTTGATCGCATCGATATAGTCCTCGGCGATCTCGTAGCGCAGTTCATGCTCCGGATGCTCGCGGCTGTAATTGCGCCCGGATCCCTTAAGCGGCGAGGTCACCGCATTCCACCCTGCCCGGCCGCCGCTGATGAGATCGATCGAGGCGAACTGGCGGGCGATGGTGAAGGGATCGCTGTAGGAGGTCGAGACCGTGCCGACGAGACCGATCTTCGAGGTCGAGGCTGCCAGCGCCGAGAGAATAGCGATCGGTTCGAACCGGTTGAGGAAATGCGGGATCGACTGCTCGTTGATATAAAGCCCGTCGGCGACGAAGGCGAAAGCGATGCCGGCCGCCTCCGCCTTGCGCGCCGTCTTGACGAAGAAATCGAAATTGACGCTCGCGTCTGCCGGCCCGCTCGGATGCTTCCAGGCATTCATGTGGCCGCCGGGACCCTGCAGCATGATGCCGAACGTGACGTGTTTCTGGGCCATGGGATCAATCCTCCTTGGAAACGGTCAGGCGACGAGTGAAAGGCGCTCCTTGGCGAGCAGCTCGATGGAGGCAAGGCGTTCGGCAGCCGAAAGGGCCGGCGTGTCGAGCACGAACTCCTTGACGCCATAACGACGGTGAAGTTCGTCGAGCTCCTTGCGGATCTGCTGTGCAGTGCCGTGCAGCACGCTCGGCACCTTTTCCTCGATGCGGTAATCGGTGACGCCGGCTTGGCGGGCGAATTCGGCCGCTTGCTCCTCGCTGCCGACATTGACGGTTTGGCCGTTCGGCAGGAACACCTTGACGATGCGCAGGTTGCCGACGCGCTCGCGGGCATAGTCCTCGCTTTCGGCGGCAAAGGCTGCGAGCGCCAGGATCGGGCTCTTGCCGCCGGATGCCCGCTCATAGGCGGCGAAGGTCTTGTCGAGATTATCGGGATCGCCGTTCAGATGGCCGGCGAAGACCAGCTCCCAGCCCTTCTCTGCTGCAAGCTCGGCGCTTTCGACGCTGGCGCCGAGCAGGAAACGTTCGGGAGCCGTCGGCGGGAAAGGGGTTGCGTGGGCGCCATCGTAATTCGGATCTGCGGCGAGATAGATGTTGATGTCGGCAAGCTGGCTCGCGAAATCCGGCTTCCTGGACGGATCGACGGCAAGCTGCAGGGCGCGCGTCGAGAGCGGAAAACCGCCCGGCGCCTTGCCGACGCCGAGATCGACGCGACCGGGCGCAAGCGATGCCAGGAGATTGAAGGTCTCGGCAACCTTGTAGGCGTTGTAGTGTTGCAGCATCACGCCGCCGGAGCCGACCCGGATTCGTGATGTCCTGGCGAGAAGATAGGCGATCAGCGCCTCCGGCGCCGAACTCGCCAGGTTGGACATATTGTGATGTTCGGCGACCCAGAAACGATGATAACCGAGTTCCTCGGCCCGGACGGCAATCTTGACCGTCGCCCGCAACGCGTCGGCGGCGGACAGGCCCTGTTCGATCGGGCTTTTGTCGAGAAGGCTGAGGAGATAGGTCATGACGCCGCGATCCGATCGCTGGTTGCAGTATATAGTCTATAAAATCAGTAGACAAAATTGATTATAAGAAATGGCATTCTCTTTTGGAGGGGTGTTGTGAAAAAGCGGACCGATCAAAGGGAAACGGTTGTCGAAGCCCATCGGTGATTTCGCCGAAGACCGTCATCAATGATCTCAACGGTGCGCAAGTCGCCATTTCGTGCGACGCCAACGAGCTGATATTGCCGGCGGCGGCTCCTGTTTCAGCCTGGCCTTGGCTTTCGCCCGCACGACCGCGGGAAGAACGAACTCAACATCTGCCATCGTGCAGCCCCAGGGCCAGGTCGCAGTAGAAATCGACAGGCAGAATGAAAACCCCTCGTTGACAGAATTGCCATCATCGCGTTAAGGGTGCGATATAACATGAGTACAAGAATCAAGTTTTCAACATAATTTTGGTCAAATAAGACAACGAACGGTGGCTGAAACCATGAAATTCCGTCTGCTATCCCCGCATAAGTTGATTCCCACCGAGGAGACCGATGCACGGAGGGTCGATGAAGTTCATGGCCTCATTTCCACGGCCGGCTGCTGGACAGTACCGATCATGGTGGAGAAGGACGCGCTTTTCGTGATGGACGGCCATCACCGTTTGGAAGTGGCGTTCCGGCTTGGGCTGCGTGCTGTTCCAACCCTTCTCCTCGACTACAGGAGCGTACGCGTCGAAGCCTGGAGGGCCGGCGAGACGATCACCCCAGCCGACATTTATGACATGGCCCGCAGCCGGCAAAAATTTCCGATCAAAACCACCCGCCACATTTTTCTGGATGACCTGCCGGCGTGCGACGTGAACCTTGGCGATCTTCGACAGTGGCACGGGCCACTTGATAATTCCGAGAGGCTCGCCGGATGACGTCCCACATCATCCCGATCACGGAGGCGGAGCTGTCTCCAATTCTCTCTCCTCTTGCTGCTGACATTCTGACCGCGAGGGCGCCGCTCCTGCACAAATGGACCGAGGAATACGGGTCGCCGCTCCATCTCGTGCTTCCTTCGGAGCTCGACTCAAACGTCGAAGCCCTGCGCCGCGTTCTCGACGAACGGGAAGTCGGACACGCGATCTACTATGGTTCGAAAGTCAACAAATCCTCAAGCCTGATGCAGGCCGCACTCGGGGCAGGCGCAGGCATCGACGTGTCAAGTGTTTACGAGCTTCGTGATGCTGTGAAACTGGGGGCTCGGGGCAACGACATTGTGGCGACCGGCCCCGCAAAGACGGCGCAATTTCATGACGAACTCGTCCGCATCGGGGCTCTCATCTGCGTGGACGGTCCGGAGGAACTGACCGACATATCGAAGCGCCTGCCAACCGATGGGGTGAAGCAGCCTGTCCTTTTGCGACTGCAGCCGAAAGGTCATGAGAAAAGCCGCTTTGGCATGGCTGCCGAGAAGATACGAGCCTGCCTGTCGCGCATCGCCTCCGATGATCGTTTCCGCTTCGACGGCATACATTTCCATCTGAGCGGATATCGCTGGGAGGATCGGGCGGTTGCGTTTGAGGAGGCTGTCAAGCTGGTGGAGGAAGCACGCGCAATCGGACTTTCTCCTACGATGATCGATATCGGCGGCGGCTTGCCGGTCCAATATGTGTCTGAGGCGGCATGGGAAAAACATCTGCAGCGCCAAGGCGCCAATGATTTCCGCACCGGCAGAGTTCCGGCTTCCTTCTATCCCTACGGCGGTCCGCAATCTGCGGCGGCGTGGCTTGGCTGCTTTTTGGGTGCGCCACTGTCGTCGGGCCAGACGATCGAGAACTATCTCAAACAGCGCAAACTAACGCTCGCGATGGAGCCGGGGCGATCCCTTGTCGACCAGGCAGCGATTTCAGCTTTCCGTATTACACGCGTGAAGGATCTCGGCGGCGGAAATGGCGTGATTTTCGTCGAAGGCAGCAGTTTCAGCGCCTGCGAAACCTGGTTTGCTTCCGAATTCATGGTGGATCCGATCTTGCTGCGTCAGAACGACCGGGCTCGCGCGGGCCAGGCCTTCCGGGCCTACATAGCGGGACATAGCTGCCTCGATGAAGACGTCCTGAGCAATCGCTGGTTTGGCTTTCCCCAGGGTCCAGAGGCCGGAGACCTTCTCGTCTGGGCCAATACCGGCGGCTATCAGATGGATCTCCTCGAAAACGAGTTTCATCGCCACCCGATGCCCAAGCGGTTGTGCGTAACAAAGAGCGCAGCCGGTGAACTGTCGATCTATCCCGATAACTAGGAGAGGACATCATGCTTCCCACGAATGTGACCCAATTGATTGGGCGCACCCCCGTCATGTCGATCGAGATCCCGAGCCGAGATTCCATCCTGGTATTGAAGATAGAAAAGAACAATCCTGGCGGTTCCATGAAGGATCGCATGGCGCGCAGTATGGTCGTGGCCGCCTTGCAGGACGGCCGGCTTGCTCCGGGAGGTACAATTGTCGAATCCTCCTCGGGAAATACCGGTATCGGCCTGGCGCTGGCGGCGGTCGAGTTCGGGTTGAATTTCATTGCCGTCGTGGATCATCATGCCGCGCCGGACAAGATCCGCATGATGCGCGCGATCGGCGCCGAAATCCGCTACGTCGAAGGGGACTTCAGAGAAGATGAAGTTGCCGTCGTCGCCCGGCAGAGACTGGCAGCGCAGCTCGGCGCGCAACTGCCAGGCGCCATGTTCATGAACCAGTCCGACAATCCTGCCAATCCTGAAGGTTATGCTGACTATGTTGATGAACTGATGGAGCAGCTTCCCGACGGCATCGATGCATTTGTGGGATGCGTCGGCACCGGTGGGTCGATGACGGGCATTTCGCAGCGGCTGAAGCAGCGCTTGCCCACGATCCGCACGATCGCCGTAGAACCCGCAGGCTCCATCGTGTTCGGACAACCGGGACATCCCTATTATCAGTCCGGAACCGGCACGCCGGCCGGCGACGAAGTCGGCAAGGTCCTCGACTACAGCTGCATTGACGAGGGCGTACAGGTTACCGATCAGCAGGCATTCGAAACGGCCCGCTATATTGCGCGTCGCAAGGCACTGCTCGTCGGCGGCTCGACAGGCGGGGCGATCTACAAGGCTCTCGAATTCATCGCTTCCGGCAAGTTGCAGGGGACCGTCGTGACGACCGTAGCCGACGGAGGAGAGAAATATCTCGGTTCGGTCTTCGACGACGAATGGATGGCAAAGCGCGGCCTGTTCGACCCGTCGATTGCCGCTGAGCTCGATGCGTGGCTTTCCGGACAGGCACGCGCGGCATGAAGGTCACAATATGCGGGGCCGGTCGAACCGGCCATCTGAATGCCGTCCTGTTCAAACAACGCGACGACGTAGACGTATCCGTTCTCACATCGTCGACAGATCTCGCCGACAAATGGTCGAGTGGAGAACAGGTCTGGCGGGCGAATTTGCCCGAAGGCGGCGTTCTGGCGGGACGGATCGACCATGTTGGTACCGATCCGCAGACGGCACTCGCCGATGCGGATCTGGTCGTTGTGACGCAGCCTGCCCAAGCGCGACCGGCGCTCTTGCAGCAGATCGCGCCCCATCTGCCGGAAAACAAGCGGGTCTTTGTCGGAGCCATTCCGGGATTTTGCGGGTTCGACTGGCTGGCCGAGACTGCGTTCGGCGATCGCGAGAATATCGCGATCTGGGGGATGAAGGACGTTCCCCATACCGCCTACAATCTCGTCGCGGGCAGCGACGTGCGCATGGGTGGCGCAAAGGCTCAGCTCTATGCGGCGCTTCATCGTCGCGAGGCGGCAGCTGCGAAAGAAGAGTTGTCGGATCTGCTCGGCCGGCTCTATGAAGCGCCGGTCGGCATCCTCGACGACTATCTCGAGATTACGCTGACCCCAGGCAATGCGTTGATGCATCCGGCTGTCCTCTATGGGCTGGTCGGCCCTGGTGCCTCCTGGGAGGAACAGCCCTTCGATGGGCCGATCTGCTGGTGGAGCGATTGCCCGCGCACGGGCGCGGAAATGCTGGAAGCGTGCGATGCGGAAAATCAGGCGCTCAAGCACGCCGCCGAAAGGCGCCTCAAGATCGATTTGGCAAGCGTGAAGCCGCTTCGGCAAGAATTGATCGAGGCTTATGGCGACCAGATCGGCGATGACAGCACGATGTATTCCCTGCTGAGAACCAATAGCGCCTACGCCGGCATTCATGCGCCGCTCGTTGCCAACCCGGACGGTCCGGGTCTGGTGATCGATCGGGAAAGTCGCGCCTTTCATGAAGACATCGCTTTCGGTCAGGCGCTCCTCCTGGAAATAGCCAAGCGGCTGGATGTACCGGTGCCCGCGATCGAAACGACCTATCATTGGGCGCGGGCCTATCACGGCAATCTGCCGCAACCTCCTCTGAATTTTGTTCCCGTGACATGGGCGGAGGCAATCGGATGAATGAAAATATCGTCAATTCCTATGCAGGTGAGAGAGATGCGCTCGACCCGCAGCTTCTCCAGCAGGCAAGGCACAACGCCCTGGCCCGCCTTGTGCGATGCCTCCTTGCCGAACGAATTCTCAATCCCGACGCCCTGCTTTGGTCCGCAGATGGGACACAGGCATGGCTTCCGTTATGGTCTGCCAGAAAGGTACTCCATTTCGCAGACTTGCGACGTTTGCCGGCGAATACAATATTGAATGGCGGTGCGATCGAGATCGTCGATGACAGGGGCAGGCGGCGAAGACTGGAAGCGCCCGCCGATCTGGTCGCCGAGATCTCATCGGACTGGTCGGTCGAACCCGCTTCGGATGGGGTTGCCCGCCTGCTCGCCGATATCGAAAACAGCGTGCAGAACGACGCGTTGATCCGTCGTCACCGCCGGGATTGGATTGCGTCGCTGAACCTCGAAATTGCGGCTGGCGGCGACACTGGCCTCATTTCCCATCTTGGGCATACGCGTCCTGCACATCAGGCGGCCATGATGCTGGACCAGTGGGGGTCCTTGGAGGGACATCCTTTTTACCCGACCTGGAAGTCGAAGCCAGGCCTCACGGCGCAGGAGGTCGAAGCCTTGTCGCCGGAATTCGGCGCGCGCGTCAATCTCCGCATCGCTGCGCTGCGGCAGGATTGGGCCTATGTGGAGATGATGCCCCATGTCGACAGCTATAACGGCTGGTTTCGCCACAATTACCCGGAGCTATGGGATGCCTGGGTCAAGGCTTTGACGGAAAGGGGGCAAACGCCTGCGGACTGGCTGCCCCTGCCGATTCACGCCTGGCACCTCGATCATTTTGTCCGCCGGGAATTTGCTGACGAGATCGCTTCCGGCGTGCTTGTGATCGATGGACCGGAGATTGTCACAATCCCCTCCATGTCCTTTCGCACGATGCTGCCGGACCTGGAAGAAGCAAGGCCGTTTGTCAAATTGCCGGTCGCCATCTGGATGACGAGCGAAATGCGGACCCTGCAGGCAAAGTCCATCCACATGGGCCCGAGGCTCAGCACCTTGATTTCCGACATTCTCGCAGCCGATGAAGCCATTGGAGGCGAACTGGAGTTCTTCCGCGAGGAGCTGGGTGCGATCTTCCACCATCCCGAAACGGGCGATGAACATCCGGGCCGTTTCCTCTCCGTCGTCTATCGCGAGGCCGACGGCATCGCACGAAATGACGGTCTGATGCCCGTCACCGTGGCTGCCTTGCTGGCTGCCAGTCCCGTCGATGGTCGGCCGCTGATCTGCGAACTGATCGTGCGCATGGGCGATGATCGACGAGCGGCCGCAGAGTTCTTCCGCAATTATGCCGAGGTCGTTCTCAGGCCGACGATCGCCATGTATCTTTTGTATGGCATTGCCTTCGAAGCTCACCAGCAGAACAGTACCATACTCTTCAATCCATCAGGGCGCCCGCAGCGCCTGCTCATTCGCGACTTCGGTGATGGCCGCAGCTTCGCCCCGCTGTTCGAGACGCGAGGATATCAGCTGAAGCCGTTCAGCCGCGCCGGCATCTTGCCGACCACCTTCAATGACGACATCGCTCTTGTTCGCTCGTTCGTCATCGATGCCTGCTTCGTCTGCCATCTTCATGAAGTAGCGCTTTGCCTGAACGAACATTTCGGGCTCAGCGAAGCATGGTCGATCCTGAGGCAGAAGACGGAAGAAGCGTTTGACCGGGTACGACCCCGCATGCTGTCCGAAGAATTTTGGCTGGAGGAGCGGGACGCGTTTCTCAATCGCCCTTGGCCGACCCGTTCCGTCTTGCGCATGCATCTCGAGCGATATCGTGACTATCGTCTGGAGCATGAACTGCCAAACCCGCTGACAGAGACGCCATGACGGGGACTGTTGCGGTTATACGAGGCTTCGGCCCGGTCTTTGCTATTCTCTTCGGCCTGCAGTTCATCTCCATGGGTGCCATGGAGATGAGCGGTCCATTCTGGCCGTTGCGCATCGAGGAATTGTCGTCGTCAGGCGGAATCTTCGCACTGGCTGGAATCGGCGTCTATGTGTGCCCGATGATCGGCGTCTCTCTTACCAGCGCCCTGTGGGGAAGGATGGGGGACCGGTACGGCAACCGCCTGATGATGGTCAGAGCGCTTGCCGGGCTTGCCGTCACCCAGATCCTCGTTTCCTTTGCTCAGGACGTCTGGCTGATCCTGCTCCTGCGGTTTCTGCAGGGATGTTGCGCTGGCTATATCGCGCCAGCCCAGGCCTATGGCATCCAGATTACGGGCGGCCGCAACCGAGGGGTGCTTCTGACCTGGCTTCAGGTGGCGACCAATGTCGGTTCGCTCAGTGGCGCGTTCTTCGGCGGTCTCATCCTCGACGCATCCTCCTTCACGACGATCAACCTGACGGCGGGTCTCATCTGCGGCGTCTGCGCCGTCGCTGCCTGGGTGATCCTACCTCGGCCTGCGGCAGAAACGAGTGAAGCCGGTCGAGGCCAGGCTCGTCAAAATCAAGCATTCACAGGGCAGGCTGCGGCACCTGTCTGGGGCCTACTGGCGCTGACGGGAATGATGCTTGCCAGCCGAATGGTTTTGCAGGTGCCTTTCGCGCTGTACATGACTGAGGTCTTTCGAGCCCCGCACTGGGTCACCGGCTTCAGCTACGGCCTTCTGGCGCTCGGCTTTGTCGTGGCAGCGCCGCTCTGGGCGCAATTTTTCAACGACCGTCCGGCAAGCTTCATCCTTGGTTGGATGGTCCTTATTGCCGGTGGATGTGCTTTGCTGACCAGTCTTGCCGGCCTGACCCGCTCTGTTGAATATTTTGCCGTGATCTATCTGTTCTGGGGCGGCCTGCTAGGCGGAACGACGCCCATCCTCGTGGCCCTCATGTCCGCAGCCACGGCCGATGGTCGTCAGGGCTCGGTACTGGGCACCGCCCAGTCCTGGCAACAGATCGCATCCGTGGCGGGGATAGCCATCGGAACGGGCACTGCCCAGATATTCGGGCTTACAAGCGTTTACCCTCTCGTGTCGCTGCTTTATGCGGCGTCCCTCTTTACTGCCCTCGGCCTGTGGTTCCTTGCACGCTCGCGCCTACCTGTTGGAGATTCCCTGTGACCTGCCTTCGCCTCTACGCGTTTGCGATAATCCTGTTGTTGACGCCGCTTACCGCTCTTTCTGCCCGCGCTGAAAATGACGCGGTCCCGCAAACGACTGTTACCGTCAAGGATATCGCCGGGCGGGACGTGCAGGTTAAGGTGCCCGTCTCCCGGATGCTACTCGGGGAAGGCAGACAACTCTATCTGATCGCCTCGCTCGACCGAGAGAATCCGCTGGAGCGCGTCGTCGCGTGGCGCAACGATCTGATCGAAGCCGATCCTGCGACTTACAGGCAATATCTCGACAAATTTCCCGAGCTTGCGAAATTGCCGACCTTCAAGGGAAATGAAGGAAGTCTGATCGATATCGAATCGGCGATCGTGAAGAAACCCGACGTGGTTCTTCTCAACCTCGAAGCCAAACAGGCCAATGAAGACGCTCAGTATGTCGAGAAACTCGCATCTCTCGACATACCAGTTCTCTACATCGATTTCAGGCACTACCCGCTTCAGAATGCCGACCCCACAATCCGGCTGCTCGGCAAGATCATGGGGCGCGAGGAGCGGGCAGAAGACGTGATTTCGTTCCGCAGACAGGCTATGGCTCGGGTCGAGGATGTGCTTGCCAAGATGAAGCCGGACCGCCCGAAGGTATTCATCGAACGCATCGGCGGATATACGGAGGACTGCTGCCTTTCATTCGGTGCCGAGAATTTCGGCAAATATGTCGATTTGGCAGGCGGGCACAATATCGGCAGCGATTTCCTGCCCTCGACATTCGGGCAGCTCAGTCCCGAACAGGTGGTCGTCTCCAATCCCGATCATGTCATCGTCACCAGTGCCGATTGGCAGGCCTACGTGCCCGGCGGCCGCTGGATTCCGGTCGGCCCGAATGCAGATCTGGATGCCTCGAGGAAGAAGCTCGAATGGTATACCTTGCGGGATGCCTATGCCGGGACAACGGCGCAGAACAAGCGCAATTTCCACGCCATATGGCATCAGTTTTACAACAGTCCCTATGAATTTATCGCGGTCCAATGGATCGCAAAGTGGCTCCATCCCGATCTCTTCGCCGATCTCGACCCGGACCGGACATTTGCCGAATACCACAAGCGCTTTCTTCCGATCGGCTATCAACCCGGCTACGCCGTCAGCCTCGATACCCAAGCACCATGACCGAAACCGTGACAACCATGGGCCACGTTAATGCGGTCGGCCGCTATCGCCTCGCAAGTCTCAGAAAACATCTTGTGCTTTGTCTGCTGCTTGCAGCCGTTGTCCTTGTGTTTCTCGCAGATATTGCCACAGGTCCAGCCTGGTACGGACTGGACGATGTGCTGAAGACCGTGCTGATACCTGCCGATGCGCAGCCCCAGATGCGCGTCGTGGTCTGGTCCATCCGGATGCCCTCGGCCCTCATGGCTGTTGTCGTTGGAATGGCGCTGGCAACCGCCGGCGTTCAGATGCAGACGGTGCTCAACAACCCGCTCGCGAGCCCGTTCACTCTTGGAATTTCATCCGCGGCAAGCTTCGGTGCGGCGCTCGCTCTCGCTTTTGGCCTGTCCTTCATTCCGGTCGCCGGCGACTATATCGTTGCGGTCAACGCCTTCATCATGGCGCTTGGATCCGCCCTCATCATCCATTCCGTGGGATTGCGGCGGGGAAGCTCGGTCCAAACGATCGTGTTGCTTGGCATCGCGCTGGTGTTCAGCTTCAATACCGCGTTGGCGATGGTCCAGTATTTTGCAAACGATCAGGCTGTTGCTGCCATCGTGTTCTGGACGATGGGCAGCCTGACCAAGGCAACCTGGCCGAAGCTTGCCGTGACAGTCGCCGTCCTGGTTCTGACCATTCCCATCTTCGTCTATCGACGCTGGCAGTTGACAGCACTTCGGCTCGGAGAGGCTCGCGCAGCGTCCTTCGGAATTCCGGTTCGTCGCCTTCGGTTGGAAACGCTCGTGCTCATATCGCTCCTGTCGTCCATTCCGGTCGCATTTGTCGGAACGATCGGCTTTGTCGGACTTGTGGCGCCACATATCGCGAGGATGCTTGTCGGTGAGGATCAGCGGCACTTGCTTCCTGCCAGCGCCATGATCGGAGCCCTGATCATGTCATCCAGTTCCACGGTCGCGAAAGTTCTCGTGCCGGGCGCGGTTTTGCCGATCGGCGTCATCACCGCCGTCATAGGCCTGCCGGTATTCTTTTATCTTATCCTGAAGGGAGGGCGGGAAACGTGGTAGTACTCAGCACAAAAGCGTTGGGGGCGGTTTACGGCACGCGGCCTGTCCTGAGCGAGGTATCATTGCCTCCATGCCACGGAGGAGAAATCATCGCGCTGATCGGAGCCAATGCAGCCGGCAAGTCAACGCTTCTGCGTCGTATAGCCGGAATTCTTCCGGGTGCCGGAGAATGTCGGCTGGCGGGTGTTGACGATCGCGAAACGGCGATCGCTTACATGCCGCAGGATCAGGTGAGCGGAGCAGCGTTGACCGTCTTCGAAGCCGTGCTTTTGGCGCGCAAGCAGACCAGCGGCTGGAAGCTGGCTGACGCAGATCTCCATGAGGTCGAGCGGGCATTGGCCGCCCTGCAAATCGCTGATCTTGGCTCCGAATATGTTTCGGAGTTGAGCGGCGGTCAGCGCCAGCTCGTGGCCCTTGCGCAATGCGTCGTCCGTGCTCCGACGGTGCTGCTTCTCGACGAGCCGACGAGCGCCCTTGATCTCCATCGTCAGTTCGACGTCATGAGGCATGTCAGGTCGCTGGCGAGGGAAAAGGGACTGCTCGTCATCATCGCGGTGCATGACCTGAATCTGGCGATGAAGTTTGCAGACAAGATCGCCATTCTTGCGCATGGAACACTGCATGCTTTCGGCCCGGTCACCGAAGTGCTGACGCCCGGAAATCTCGAGGCGGCATTTCGTGTGAAAAGCCGGCTCGAGACATGTTCGCAAGGCAAGCTTCACCTGATCGTCGATGATGCAGTGTGAAGCCTGCCTTGGCTACTTTCAGCCGCCTCAGAAGTCTGTGGTTATCGATACCTTGAAGGTGCGCGGCGCACCCTGGGCGATCGTGCTGAAGCTGGCGACCCCTGACCAGTAGTCCTTATCGAACACGTTTTCGACGGAGGCTCGGAATGTGACGGGCCTCGTTTCGATTTCCGTCTTGTAGCGCGCGCCGAGGTCAAGCCGCGTCCAGGAAGGGATCTTCAGCGTGTTCGTCGTGTTGATATACTGTTCGCCGGTGTGAATGACATTGGCCGTCAGCGTCAGGCCTTCCAGGAAAGACGCGTCCCATTCGGCTCCGATGTTCGCCTGGATCTTCGGCACGCCGATCGGGCGCTTGCCGCGGGTCGCAGCGCTCGAGGTATTCGTCAGTTCTCCATCCATCAGCACCAAGCCGCCAAGCAAGCGCAGATCGTCCGTGACTTCGCCAAACACGTTGAATTCAATGCCGCGGTTGCGCTGTTCCCCGCCAGCGGTAAAGATCTGGCCGCCGCCGCTCGGCTCCAACTGGCCGAAGGGCTTCTCGATCTGGAATGCACTGACGGTCATTGCAATCTGTCCGAGGTCGACTTTGGTACCGATCTCGTATTGTGTCGTCTTGTATGGAGCGAGCGTTTCGCCCGCATTGATGGCCGTGGTGGGAGCCGTGTCGCCTATGCTCAGGCCCTGCGCGTAGTTGGCATAGAAGGAAACCTCGTCCCAGGGGCGGACGACGAGGCCAACGAGGGGCGTGACGGCGTCCTCGTCCGAAGACGATGACACGGCGCCTGTTGTTGCATTGAAGTTCTTAGAATCGATCTGCTGGAAGCGACCGCCAAGAGTGAGCTGCACGCGCTCGTCGAGCATCGACAAGGTGTCCGACAGGCCGACGCCGGACAGCCTGGCTTCGGAGACCTTCGGCACTGAACTGGGATTGGCGACGAACTGCTCGATACGACGGACGGGGTCGTACATATTGCTCAGCTGGGCAGTGCCTGAGACGATCGCACGATCGAGGCTCTGGTGGAGATAGCTCGCCTGCAGGGTCATTGTGTGGGAGATCGGCCCCGTGTCAAACTTGGTGCGGATACCCGTTTCTGCCGTAAGTCTGTCGACGTCGAACACCGCATTCTGTGGCGTGATGGTGACATCGCCGGCCGAATTCAGGATGGTCGGCAGACCAAAAAGGCGATGCACGTGAGAATTGCCGCCACCCACGGCGCCAAACCAGGTGATATCGTCGGTCAGATCATATTCGACCCTGCCCAGGACCGAGCGGTCCGCGCTCTTCGACCACTCCCACGGCTCCTGGACATTGAGCGATCCGTCGGGTGCGCTCGGCACGATCAAACCGGTGGTTTGAAAGAAGGGACGCTGCGGCGCGTCAAAAGTTTCGCGCTGTCCGATCACGTCGAGTGTGGCTCGAAGATTTTCCCCCTGATAATCAAGAGCCAGGGCTCCAACATAAAAGTCCCGTGTCTGATTATCGATCGGGGTGTCACCACCGTGGGCACTGCCGTTCAAGCGGATGCCAAATTGCCGTTCGTCGCCGAACCGTCGCGACACGTCGACATGAACACCACCCTGAAAGTCGGAAGCGTAATCCGTCGTCAGCCTCGTCAAATCCTCATCGAGCGCTCGCTTCGGAACGATGTTGATGGTGCCGCCGACGGCGCTGTTAGGAGAGATTCCGTAAAGGAAAGCTGTCGGACCCTTCAGCACCTCGACCCGCTCGGCATATTCGGTGAAAACCCGGTACGTGGGGGCGATGCCATAAATCCCATCAAACGCGATTTCGCCGGCATTGCCTTCGCCGACCGGAAAGCCTCTGATGTAGAACGAGTCCAACATTCCCCCTGAGGAATGGGTATTTCTGACAGACGGATCGTTATCCATCACATCGCCCACGGTCTGGGCACCCTGGTCCTCGATTTTCTGAGATGTATACCCAGTCACATTAAAAGGGGTCTCCATGAAATCCCGGTTTCCCAGAGCCCCCAGGCGTGCGCCTTTCGCGACCTGACCGCCTGCATATTCTTCCGGGAGGGTTCCGATCGTGGACGTGGCGTCTTTCTTCGCAGTAATAACTATTGGTGCCAATTCGGTGGCACTCTGCCCGTATGCGGCACCGTTTGCCACAGCGGTCACCACTACTGTGCACCCCAACATAAACTTCATGCAAAATCCCCTAACCAGTCATCGCCTGATCCCGTGAGCCGCGACCATCAGCACAAAACCGCTAAATAACATGATAAAATATGTCAAGTTTTAATGGGGCGCATATATATTTGAAGCCACAGCGAAATCGTCGCCTTGACGACCGGAACCGACGGGCATCATTTTTCCTGATGGATTACGGCCTCCCCTAATGGCAAGCTGACGGTGAGGGGGACAGCAGAACTATTCACTATCTGCGGATGTCGGCATTGATCCGACGCAGTGAAAGTCAGCCTCCACCAGAATAGCTGCGCAGAATGTGGAAGGCCGTGGGACGGATGCAGCTGGTTGGATGGCGGAGAGTGTGTTGCCCATCTCGAAGCTGTTAGAGGGGTTGGAACCGCAGACATTAACTACTAGGGCGCCCTGAACAGTTTCGAACCGCTGATTCCGGGATTGGCTACACTGCAATAGCGTGAGTTATCCGAATTAACCGATCGTTCGATTGCCGAGAACAAACTTGTATCGCTCGGGCCGGATGAAGAATTCCGACCACTCGGCACAGGCCCCGTTATCGAAATACGAGGTTCGTTCGAGCACCAGTAAAACCGCATTTTCCGCAGCCGCGATCAGCGATGCTATCCGGGGCTCCGCAGCGCGTGCTCCGATCGCAATTTCGGCGGACGTAATGTCGGCACCGGCTTTATCCTTGAGGAGTGCATAAGTCGGCTCCTGTTCAGCAATGTCTCGGTCCATCTCCGACATGAGGGACGGCAGGAGGCTTCGGCCCAGGGCAATGGGCTCATTGCCCACCCTGTGTAGCCGCTCCAGAAGTGCGCATTTCGTTCCGAACGAGGGGATGAAAGCGGATGGTGTTTCAATGGTGGTCAGTTCGACGATCCGCATCGTGGCATCGAAACCCTGCACTTTCAGCGACTCGTGAAAGCTGCGCAGGGTATCGATCTGATGACGGACCTGCTTGCCGGCCACGAAGGTGCCCTTGCCTTTCCTGCGCTCGATCAGCCCATCCTTATCGAGCTGCTCGAGCGCGAGGCGGACGGTGACGCGGCTGACGTCGAAGCGCGCCATGATCTGCGATTCCGATGGCAGGCGCCCGGAGGGCTCGTATGTTCCTTCGGCGATCTCGCGCCGAAGGCGATCGGCGATCTGGAGGTACATCGCCACCGGATTGTTGCGTATCAGGCTCATCTATTTTCCATCGGGGTTAAAACGACCACGGACTCTGGCAGCTTTGGAATAGCGTTCTCCTTTGCTGCCGGACAGGGAAAGGCTCCACGTTGATAGCCTGTATTATAATGTATTATAAACTGGGGCAATTCCGCCGCAGCGAATTTACGCCAGCTTTATGCAGCGTACTCCCGCACCGCGCTTTTTCTGGATACGCGACGCTTCGGCTGAGGTATCAAGCCCCTACAGTACGCTCAAGCGCGGCAGATGCCCCGCCCATCACCTCCCGCGCACCACGCTCGACGACCTTTTTCGGGGTCATCTCAGAACGAACTTTCCACCTGCATCATCCGGCAAATCGGTATAAGCCATCCCTCGAACACCTCAGGAGATAACATGGAAACCGTGGAGATCAGCAACCGTAGCGACTTCGCCGTATGGGCAATCGAGCGGGCACGGGAAATCGTAACGTCCGAGGGAGCCGCTTTTGCGATGGCCGCCCGCGATATGGACGAGGAGGCGCTGGCGAACACCGCAGCCGCGCTCGGCAAGGCCATCAGCGGTGCAATGCTGGAAGTGTTTGACGGCCTGGTCGAAGAGTAGCGCTTACCGGCAAAGCGACAAGCGGACCACTGACCAATATTTTGATATAAATTCTGGTCAGTGCGGTTCCGGCCTACCGTCCTTCTCCTTCCGTTTCAAACTGTCATAAACTTGCAGTATTTCTGACAGGAGAAATGCCATCGGCTAGGGCCCCTGCTCTCCGCTTTGAGGCAATGTCGGCTCGCCACCCTGCTGCGATTGCAAATGACGCCGGCGCCAGGCGGCGGGCGCTTCGCCGCAGCGTTTGCGGAAGAAGCGGGAGAAATAGGCTGGATCCTCGAAGCCGATTTCGCCCGCGATGTCTTCCACCGATCGGACCGTGAACATCAGGAGGCGCTTGGCTCCCAGCAGCCGCCGCTCCAGCAGTAGCTCCTTAACCGATAGACCGAAGACTTCGCGGGCCGCCTTGTCGAGAAGATGCGGCGTCGTTGCGAGCAAGTTCACATAGGCGCCGACCGGCCAATCCTTCCGATAGTGAAGGTCGATGGCTCGTCGCAGCGCGAAGCCGAGCGAGACGGTGGCCGAAGTTGACGGCAATGCCATGCGCCCGCCAATTCGGCCCATCAGCGACAGCACGACGGAGATCAAGCCGGACAGCACCAGTTCGTTTTCCGTGCCCCGATCGCGATAATCCTCGGCGATCATGTCGAGGAGTGTCCCGAGCTTCGACCATACCGGGTCCGACGGCTGGCCGGTCAGGAAGGTCGGCACATCGAGATCGAGCGCGACCTGTGGGGCGATTGCTTTGAGCATGTCGTCGGAGACTGACACGACAACCGCGTCCGACCGTTCGTCGACATCGAATCCATGCACCACGTTGCTCGGGACGAAACTCACGGCGGGAGCGGAAAAATTCCAAGTCTCGTCTTCAATCCGATATGTTCCGCCACCTTTGAGCCAGTAGGTGACCTGCCCCATCAGCGGATGTTTATGCGGTGAAACATGACCGAAATGCAGGCTTTTTCGATCCATAATAGTCTCGACATGCATGAATCCCACATCGAGCGAGCGGCTCGGCTCGCCATAGACGAAAAAATTCGGAACATCGCTTCGTGTCGCCATACCGTGAAAAGTACCAGCGAATTCCCTTCTTTGTCCATGGTTTGTCCGCCGCTCCCGATTTAGCTTCTGTCAATATTCCAAGGGAGGAACCTGACATGCGAGCCGAAGACCACCGCAGCGACAAGACCCGTCCTTTCACCGGCGCCGAATATCTCGCAAGCCTGCGCGATGGGCGCGAGGTTTACATCAATGGCGAACGCATCGCCGATGTGACCACGCATCCGGCCATGCGCAATTCCGCGCGCTCGATCGCACGGATGTATGATGCGCTGCACGACAGCAAGACCAAGGACCGGCTGACATCGCCGACCGATACCGGCAATGGCGGCTATACCCACAAATATTTCCGGGTCGCCAAGTCGTCCGCCGAACTTGTTGCCCAACAGGGCGCCATCGCCGACTGGGCCCGCATGTCCTACGGCTGGATGGGCCGAACCGCCGATTACAAGGCCGCGCTGATGAACACGCTCGGCGCCAATGCCGACTGGTACGGGCCGTTCAAGGAGAATGCGCTTTCCTGGCACAAACGCTCGCAGGAAGCCGCGTTGTTCATGAACCATGCGATCGTCAACCCGCCGATCGATCGCCATAAGCCTGCCGACGCCGTCAAGGACGTCTTCGTCCACATCACCAAGGAAACCGATGCCGGTATCTACGTTTCCGGCGCCAAAGTTGTGGCGACTTCGTCGGCGCTCACTCACTATAACTTCCTCGCCCAAAGCTCGGCGACGGTGACGGAAGACCCCTCATTGTCGGTGATGTTCATCGTGCCGATGAATGCGCCCGGCATCAAGATGTTCTGCCGCGTTTCCTACGAACAGACCGCCAATACCGTCGGTCAGCCTTTCGACTATCCCTTGTCCTCGCGCTTCGACGAAAACGATGCCATCCTGGTGCTCGACAACGTCTTCGTTCCCTGGGAGGACGTGCTGGTCCTGCGCGATGCCGCCAAGATCCTGTCGTTCCATCCGGCCTCCGGCTTCATGCACGGCTATTGCTTCCAGGGCTGCACCCGCTTTGCCGTCAAGCTCGACTTCATCGCCGGCCTGCTCGCCAAGGCGCTGCGCGCCACCGGCGGCGACGCCTTCCGCGGCAATCAGGCGGCACTCGGCGAGGTCATTGCGCTGCGCCACATGTTCTGGTCTTTCTCCAATGCCATGGCCTACAATCCGCAGCCGTGGGCGAACGGCGCGGTGCTGCCGAACATGGAGGCAGCGCTCTCCTACCGCACCTTCATGTCGGAAGCCTATCCGCGCGTCATCGAGACGGTGCGCAAGGTCGTTGCCTCCGGGCTGATCTATCTTCCCTCCTCGGCGAAGGACTTCGGCAATCCCGAGATCGACCGCTATCTCGCGCAATATGTGCGCGGCTCCAACGACATGGGCCACATCGAGCGCATCAAGATCATGAAGCTGCTGTGGGATGCCACCGGCACAGAATTCGGCGGGCGCCATGCGCTCTACGAACTCAATTATGCCGGCGCGCCCGAGGAAGTCCGGCTGCAGGTGCTGAAGGGTGCCGAGCGTGGCGGGCGTCTGAAGGAGATGGAGGCGCTCGTCGACCAGTGCATGAGCGACTACGACGAAAACGGCTGGACCGGCGACACCTGGCTGGCGCCGCTCGACGGGGCATCCGCCATCCGCAACGCGGCCGAGTGAGGGTGCGGCCATGGAGGAGCAAGTCTCGAAAACCGAGTTCCGCAACGCGATGGCAAGGGTCTGCGCCCCTGTTAACGTCATCACCACCAACGGGCCCGCCGGGCGCGGCGGGTTCACCGCCACCGCCATGTGCAGCGTCACGGACGAACCGCCGACCCTGCTCGTCTGCATGAACAGCCGCTCGGCCCAGACGGATCTGTTCTTCGAAAACCGCCGCTTCTGCGTCAACGTGCTGACGCAGGAACACAAGGATCTGGCGGGGTACTTCGCCGGCCAGCGGGCTGATATGGACGAGCGTTACGCCGCCGCCGAATGGATCACGTTCCGCTCCGGCAGCCATGCGCTCAGCGATGCGATCGTCTCCTTCGATTGCCGACTGACAGAGGCTCGCCTGGTCGGCACGCACAATATCATC